>NZ_JAACGB010000001.1:0-715622 GCF_029237345.1 Aeromonas sp. 2HA2
CCGCCGTGGTCCCCGCCGGCAGGTTGTCAAAGGTGTACACCAGACTGGTCCAGCTCTCGGAGCCATCGCTGTCACTGAGGGTCACTGTGTTGGTCAACTCCACCTGCAGCCCGGCATCAGTCTCGGTACTCACCACGTTCAGTGTCTGCGCATTGAAGTCGATGTCATGGCCAGCCGTGACCGTCACGGTGAAGTCCTGATTGGCAGCCCCGCCCTCGTCCGTGGTCCCCGCCACATTGCCATTCACTACCCCGCTCCAGTCCGCCGGCAAGGTAAAGCCCGGCACACCCGCCACGCTCGCACCGCTCCAGCTGTAACTGCCCACTGCGCCAGCCACCCAGCCAGCCCCCATCACCGCACCTTCCGGCACATTGCTCAGGGTCACCGTCACGCCGGTCACCTCTTCCGAGCCATCCGTATCCGTTGCATTGACACTCAACTGCGCCGCCAGCGACACCGCCACCGGCGCATCCGTTTCACCCAGCACCAGGCTGGTCGCACTGACACTGATGTCCCCTTCCACGTTGATGGTGACAGTTCCGCTGCTGTTGGCACTGCCCTCGTTGGTGGTCGCCACCACCGTGTAGCCTATCGGCGCTCCGCTGTTGGTCGCGCTGCCCGCTACCCCGGTCGTGGAGTAGTCCGCCGGGAACACCAGCCCAAACGCACCCGGCAAGGCCCCGCCGGTGACCGTCACCGTCAGCACGTTACCCACCAGGGTGCCTCCCACCGCCGTGGTCCCCGCCGGCAGGTTGTCAAAGGTGTACACCAGACTGGTCCAGCTCTCGGAGCCATCGCTGTCACTGAGGGTCACTGTGTTGGTCAACTCCACCTGCAGCCCGGCATCAGTCTCGGTACTCACCACGTTCAGTGTCTGCGCATTGAAGTCGATGTCTCCCAAAGGGGTAACATTGATGGTCAGCACTGAGGTAACTGTGTCTTCTCCATCGGTTACCAGATAGCTAACCGGTGGAACAGCGCCGGAAAAATCAGGAGAGGGAGTAAACGAGAAACTGCCATCGCTGTTAATAATCAGCGTACCAATCCCTTCTTGAGCCGTGGTTGTTCCTGCCGCAATACCAAGCACATCCCCCCAGCTATAACTCACTACGCTGGCCCCCTGCGGCCCATCGGGATTCACTGAATTACTCAATACATTACCCAAGACAGATGTGTCTTCTGCGATGGAGAACGCCTCATCACCATCACTTAGGTCATTTATCGGGTCTATGGTCAAGGTCAACGTAGAGGTCACCGTATCTACTCCGTCGGTTACCACATAGCTAACAGGCGGAACCGCACCATCATAGTTGGGTGCAGGCGTGAAGGTGAAACTGCCATCGGAGTTGACGATGAGGCTGCCGATACCATCAATCGTGACGCTCGTACCGGCAGTCACATTGATATTGTCCCCCCAACTGAAGATCGGCACCGATGCAGCTTCAGGGCCATCCGTATTGACGGTGTTGGTGAGCACATTGCCATTGAGCACTCCACCCTCAGAAACTGTCAGCTGCTCTCCCTCATCACTCAATTCATTGGTCAGCAGTGGCTCTGCGAGTTGCTCTGTATCCACCACAGGCTCAGTTTGATAAGTGGTGTCAAATCCGGCTGCGGCAATGGTTGCATCACCCGTTCTATCAATGGTGACAAAACCGCCATTACCACTGGCACCGGCGACTCCACCAATGCCACCGCCCCCACCAGCAGCGGGCGCCCCACCGGCAGCAGAAGCCTCAAAGTTTTGTGTCGGATCGATACCTTGCAAGATCGACTGTTGCAATGCCGCGATTTCAGGGGAGGTAGCTGTGCCATCATCTGGCACTTGTTGCAATCCCGGTACAGGCACATCCGGGGCGGAGGAGTCTGGCGTGGTGGCCGTAGGAGAATCGTCATAGGAAGCCAATAACAGCTTGGCGTCATCTGCGATGTTGAGCCTGGCACCAGGCTGCAGAATTTCACCTTTCTGCAGCGGGCGGCTGCTACCATCAGCCAGCAAAATTTGAACATTGCCTTCAATAGAAGACACCACCACGGTTTTGTCGATCACTTGAGTACGCATATCCATTGCTCCAACATGACAGATCTTGATGTCTACACCATAGATACCCGTCCCCCTGGCTTCCGTTGCAAAAATGTATAAGGTTGGTTCAAACCAAGAGCAATGCCACCCATTAAATCGAAGGGTCTTTTTTATATTATTGAATCAATCACTTAATTGGGATTCGAGTAAAGCCTTAGCAGATTTGCCATTAAAAAACCTCCATGCTTATTTATATTTCGCATAAAAAAAGGCCCCTATGGGGCCTCACTGTGAATATCGATTGCTCAGGGCAAGGGAAATGCAGGGTGTACGAAGCCCTGATAACCGTCGATATGCAGCTTGGAAAGCAGCTCGACCTGATGCTGATCCTCAACACGGGTTGCGATGGTCGTCACACCCGCATTGTGGGCGGCGCGACAAACCGCGGCCAGGAAAGAGGTGTCTGCCCCCGGCTCCATGACCTGACTGGTATAACCATGGTCGACCTTGACATACGCCGGAGCCAGCTCTTCCAGATAACCCAGAGACTGGAAGTGACGACCATAATGGTCAACCCCCCACTGAAATCCATGCTCCTGCAAAGTATTCACCAGCGCGGTCACATGTTCCTTATGCTTCATGATGGCGGCTTCCGGTATTTCAAACAGCAAACGATCCTTTAACTCTGCTTGGGCTGTCAGGTACTCCGTCAGCCAGGTCAGAAACTCGTCAGAGCAGAGGGAACCTACCGTGATATTGATGGCCAGCACCAAGTCTGATTGCTGTTTAAGCAAAGGAACGCAGGCATCCAATACCGCCTGATCAAATTCACTCCCCAACTTGAATTGTTCGATGGCTGGCAAGAACTGGCCCGCAAAGTAGTCGGTTCCATCCCGCGAAATAGAGGCAAACAACTCGGCATGCAACCGCACCCCATTGTCGAATCGGCAGGCCGGTTGAGCCTTGAAGCGCCACAAGTGCCGTGAAATGGCATCTTGCACCAGATCGCGCCAAGCCAGGCGCCCCATCATTCCCTGATCTGTGCCCCCTTCCATGACCACGGCGCCACGGCGTTCGTTGCGGGCCTTGCCAAGGGCGTTATCGGCTTTGGTCAGCAAGGCGGAGAGATCGTCATTGCCATCACGGCCCGCAATACCGATGACGGAGAGGGCATCTCCTTCACCCATCGGATTAACGACCAGGTCGGCAATCCGGCTGTTGATAACCTCCGCCAGATCTTTCAACTGGGTCAGATCATCGGTTGGACAGAGCAGTGCATATTCAGTCGCAGAGATCCGCGCCAGAGCCGCACCATCCCACCCCTTCAGCTGATCCTTCAAGGTCTGGGCGATGGACTTGACCATGTTGTCCCGCGCGGCAAACCCCTCTTCGCGGTACAAATCATCGAGCATGTCGACCGCCACCAGCATGACACCACCTTGTCCTGCCTCGGCAATCCAGGCGTTGACCTGACCGACAAAATAGGCCCTGTTGCCAAGCCCGGAAACCGCATCCACATAGACCCGCTCCCGCAGCTTTTCAGCTTCATCGGCTTGCTCTTTAAACTGCAGTGCCAACTTGCTGGAGAGGGTATTGATGGCCTGCACTACCTGCTTCAATTCGTGGGTCTTGGGCTCTGGAATGGCGTGACCGAAATGGTGAAGTTCAATCTCCACCGCCTGCTCGCAAATCTGCTTGAGTGGCTTGAGCAGATAATTCAGTGCCCTCATCAGCAAAATGGTGGTGATTAAAAAACCGATCAGGAACCAGCTTGCCAGTTCGCTCATACCTCGCCACAGCTCGTAATAGGCTTGTCCCGGGTGGCCCACCACTTTCAGTTTGCCCAGTTGCAGCCAGCCGGATGTCAGAATTGACTCGTTGGATACTTCGGGAAACAACCCCAAGCCGATAAACCACTGTGGTACGCCCTGAATGTTGCTGGTGTTCTCTTGCTCGATAACATCTTTGGACGCCAGCAGATCCAGTCGGATCAACTGATAATAGCCGCCATCGAATATGGCCTGGATGACAGACTCAGCTCCCACCTTGTCACCGTTTTCCAAATACGGGGTCAGCGCCAACCCGAGCGAGGTGGCGGTATTGATGACGGTGGTTTCCTGCTGCTGGGCCAGATAGGTTCGGGTCGAATTGAACTGCACCCAATAGGTGGCTGCAAACAACAAGCCGAACAGGATCAACATGGTTGCCAATAATTGTCTGTAGAGCGTCATAGGTTAATCATCCAAATTCACCACAGGCCGAGCCAATCGCCCGGAAGTCATGCGATTGCGTAAATCAGTCCATAATCCCAAGCGTGACGACTGCCCAGCCAGTTCCCCTTGACCACGCGCCTTCATCAACCACAAGTGACTACCGTTAAAGCTGTATATCGGCACCAGATCCCTGCGCTGGCTGGCAGGACGGATCGAGCCGATCAAATTATCCAAAATCACAGGTTCGGAGGACGGAGTGTCATAGTAGGCAACAACCATATGAAACTGGTTATAATCCAATGCCTTGACATATACCATCCGCATTTTCTCATCGGGAATGCCAAGCTCCAGCAGGGTAAAGTATTTTGAAATGCTGAAGTCTTCGCAATCACCGCCGGCCGCCCCCAGAAATTCCAACGGGGTGGCCCAGTAATCTTTCTTGCGCCACAACTTGATGTCATCAATGAAGCGCATTCGATTAAAAAACTGGTTTACCTTCTCCAGTTTCTGGCGTTCATTCAGCCCGGCTGCACGATTCTGCATGACCAGCGTACGCCAGCTTGTCACGCGCTTGCCTGCCCTGGCCCCATAGGTTTCCTCGGCGCGCTGGACCAGCTTGAGGTCTTCGGGTGTCAAAGGTTGACTGGCGGAGAGGAGGAGCGGAAGCGAAACCAGCAACAACCACAGTGAGTAACGCAGCCAGCGAGCGCGCAAAAGCAGACCCAACCCCGAGGCTGACGCCCTGCTGAAACCGCTTGCCTTCCACCACACCGTCACACTCATCCCATGGGCATCCAATGACTGTCACTGCACCGGCCAAGCATCAGACCGTTAGAGACAAGGGATGGTGGCAGCACAGCTGCGACCATCCCTTTCACTCGCATCAAACCTGATGCGTTCTCCATTACCGTTTAGCTTGCCATTCGGCCGGCTGCTGCACGTTAAACGCGTTGAGCAAACTGCCTGTCGCGTTGAGGATGCGGTAATCCGCCAGCAGGGCGTCATACTCGGCCGTGATGTAACTGCGGCGCGCCTCGAACAGTTCGTTTTCGGTGTTCAACACGTCCAGCAAGGTACGCTGACCCAGACCAAACTGCTTCTTGTACGCCTGTACAGTGTCATAGCTGGCGTCAACGTGCTCTTTGAGGAAGGTCTTCTGCTTGGTCAAAGACTCTTTGGCGTTCCAGGCCAAACGCGTTCCCTCTTCAACCTGACGGAAGGCATTCAGGTGAATGTCTTTCGCCTGGGAGTACAGGGATGAAGCAGCCTTGCTCTCTGCCAGATCAGAACCACCGCGGAACAGGTTGTAACGCATCCGAACCATGGCCGTCAGATCATCGTTGCGTCCCTTGACCGCATCGATATCCTCATTCCAGTTCTGATCCACTTCGAACGTGACGTTCGGATAGAAGCCGGATTTGGAGCCTTCATGCTGATACTTGGCCGCTTCGATATCCTGCAGGGAAGAGAGCAGGGTCGGATGTACTTCGGTGGCCGTTTTCAGCGCGGCATCCAGACTGGCTGGAATGAACTGTCCATCGGGAACCGGTTGTACCAGATCCTTGGGCATCTCGTTGACGACGCGAATGAATTCGCTCTCGGCATCGCGATAGTTGTTCTCGGCAGCAGCCTGGTTGGCATAGGCTCTGGCAACCCGACCATCGATCTGGGTCTGGTCCGCAGTCGAGCCCAGGCCAGAGTCGGTCCGCTTGCTGATGTCGCTGCGGATCTGCTCATGGGTTTCCAGGTTCTGCTTGGACAGCTCCAGAATCTCCTGCTGACGCAACATGTTGAGGTATACCTCAGCCACGCGCAGCGCCGTGTTCTCTGCCTCGGAGATCATGGCCAGACGCTGGGCGCTGGCTTCGGCATCGGTCCGGGCCACGTTGCTGCTGACATTGAAACCGTCGAACAGCATCTGGCGCAGACTGAGCCCGGCCTCTTTACGGGTCATGGAGTCGTCAATATTGCTATTGGCACCCGCGGCACGGGTGGAGGGGCTATCGGTCTTTTCATAACCGACACCACCGCGCAGATCGATAGTGGGGTAGTAACCACCTTTGGCTCCATCATGCTGATACAGTCGTGCCTGATAGAGATCAAAAGCTTCCTTGATTTTCGGATGGGTAGCCAGTGACTGTGCCACTGACTGTTCCAGCGTTTGAGCCTGGGTAAGGCCCGGGAACAGCACGGCGCCACTTGCTAACATGGCAACAATCGTCTTCTTCATGGTATCTCCAGTCATGTTGTTTTTAGATTGTTGGCTTATCGTTCTCTCAGTGCCGACTGTTTCGCCCGTAATATCGGCTTAAGCAAATAGTCTAGGACACTTTTTTTACCAGTAATAATATCTGCACTGGCTAACATACCGGGGATGATGGGAAGTGCGTTAAGCTCATCGCCCAAGTAACTCTTCTCGGTGCGGACACGAACCAGATAAAAGGAGTTCCCCTCCTCATCCTGGATCGAGTCAGCACTTATCTGTTCGACCTTTCCATGTAGTCCTCCATAAACGGTGAAGTCATAAGCAGTGATCTTGACCACGGCATCAAGCCCTGGCCGCAAGAATGCGATGTCTTTCGGGGAAACCTTGGCCTCTACCAGCAAGGTGTCTTCCAGCGGCACGATTTCCATCAAATCCATACCCGGTTGCACCACCCCACCCAGCGTATTGATCTTGAGTTTCTTGATGGTGCCTTTGAGGGGCGCAATGACGCTGGTCCTGTCGACCCTGTCTCGCAACCCGACCTGCCCTTCCGACAACTGTCTCAATTTGCCCTGAAGTTCGTTGAGCTCGGTCTGTGAGTCAGCCCGGAATTTCAATGCAATGTCGTTGCGCTTGGAAATGCTTTCTCTCAGCACAGAGTTGAGTTTGGGAATAATAAGCCGGTTGCTCTCCAGCTCTCCCTGCATCTCGTTGACCTGGCGTTCCAGCTTGATGAGCTCTACCTGGGGGACTATCCCTTCTTTGGCCAGTGGACGACTGATGTTCAATTCCTGCCGGGCCAGATCAACACTGCGCCCGACGGTTCTTATCTTGGCATTGAGCTCGATCAGCTCCTGCTCTTTCTGCTCGATCTGCTGGCCAAGTATATAGAGCTGGTTATTCAGGCTATTAAGTCGTTCATCCTGAACCGACTTTTCACGGGCAGCATATTCGGCAAAGACATTTTCAAAGCCCTCGGGAAAGTCGATGGGCTGTTTGTCGATGAGCACCTGCTCACGCCAGCTCAGGTTCGGCCCTGTCTTGACCACCACGCTCTTAATCTCGGCCCTTAGCCGGGCGATACCACCCTTGAGGGTCACCAGCTCTTGTTCACGCTCACGGAAATCAGAGCGAAAACGGGTGTCATCGATACGCAGCAGCGGCTGCCCCTCTTCGACTATGTCCCCCTCCCTGACGAAGATCTCCTTGACGATCCCCCCTTCCAAGTTCTGGATCACCTGCAACTGACGGGACGGGATGACTTTGCCCTGCCCGACCGTCACTTCATCCAGCTCGGCCCAGGCAGCCCAGACGATGGCGCTCATGAAGAACAGAAAACAGGCCCACAACAATACTCTGGCCCGGGTCGGAGTACTCAGCAGGACGGCAGCAGCGCCATCATCGACAAACTCCAGATGTTCGGGTGCGGGCAGCACTGTATCGGACGGCGACTTCTTGAACAGGCCAAATTTAGCCATTGGACGCCTCCTGCACTCGCACCTTGCCTTCCTTCAACTGTTGCAACACTACATCTTTGGGTCCATCTGCCACTATCTGCCCCTGCTCCACGACGATGACCCGCGATGCGACATCAAGCATGGAGGTCTTGTGAGTAATGAGGATCAGGGTGGTTTCCGGTCCCAGTCGTGCCAGCTCATGCTTGACCTGCATCTCTGACTGGTTATCCATGTTGGAGGTGGGTTCGTCCATCACCAGAATGGGGGGATCGTTGAGCAAAGCACGTGCCAGCAGGATCGCCTGACGCTGACCGCCGGAGAGCTGACGTCCCCCTTCCCCTATTTGTCTGTCCAGACCGTTCGGGTCACGGTTGGTAAAGTTGGTGACACCGGCCCGTTTGGCCGCACGCAGCACACGCGCATCGTCCACCAGCGGATTGCCCAGCATGATGTTGTCACGCACAGAGCCGAAAAACAGGGTCACATCCTGAGGGACACAACCTATGTTTCGCCGGATCACAGATGCGGGCAGCTGATCCAGTTCGAACCCGTCGAGACGGACCGAACCATCGGTGGGTCGATACAACCCCATCAGAATCTTTTCGAGAGTGGTCTTGCCTGCCCCGATCCGACCTATGATGGCCACCTTCTCACCCGGCTCAATACGCAGATTGATATTGTGCAGCGTGCTCGTCTCCATCCCCGGATACTTGAACGACACATTATCAAATTCAATGCGCCCGGAGATGATGGGGTGGTGAATGTACTGCTTCCCTTCCTCCTGCTCACCCGGTGTCATCATTATTTTCTCCAGGATCTCCAGCGCGGACTTGGCCTGATTGTAACGAGTGGAGAGCACGGAGAGTTGCACCATGGGGGCGATGGCGCGGCTGGAAAGCATGACGGCGGCAATCATGCCCCCCATGGTGACCAGCCCTTCCGATATCTGGTAGACACCGACGATCACCAGACCCACGGTTACCACCTGCTGGATATAGCTGGCCAGGGAGGACATGGAGTTGGTGATGCGGCGAGTCTGCACGCCCCAGGTAGAGATGTGGGATACAGCCTGTTCCCAGCGATGCTGGAACATGCTCTCTGCGCCGAAGATCTTGACGGTCTCCAGTCCGGAAATACTCTCGATGAGGTTGGCATTCTTCTGGGAGGCGAGGCGAGAACCCTCTTCGATGGATTGCTTGAGCGGCGCCTGAATATAGAAGCTGTAAATAATCAGGATCAGCATGGCGACGATGGGCACTACCACCATGACGCCGGCAAACAACCAGATAATGAAGAGGAAGAAGACCGCAAACGGCAGATCGATGAGAGTCGAGACAGTGGCTGAGGTGAAAAACTCCCGTACGGACTCGAACTCTTGCAGGTGTTTGGCAAAAGCGCCGGTGGAAGCCGGTCTCGACTCCATCCGCATGCCCATCACCTTGGCGAAGATCTTGGCCGACAGCAATACATCGGATTTTTTTCCCGCAATATCAATGAAATAGCTGCGCATCTGGCGCATCACAAAATCAAAGGTAAACACCACCATGGCGCCTACCGCCAGCACCCAGAGTGACTCGAACGCCAGGTTGGGCACGATTTTGTCATAGACGTTCATGGTGAACAGCGGACTGGCCACCGCAAACAGGTTGATCAAAATGGAGGCAATCAGCACATCCCGATAGATGCCGCGGGATTCAAACAGTGTGCTCCAGAACCAGTGACCATCACGGGTCTCCAGTACCTTGGGAGAGCGATCATCAAACTTGAACTGCTTTTTGACAAAGAAGAGCCTGCCCAGATATTCGTCACCCAGCTGGGCAACGCCGAGCCACTGGGCGGCATCACCCGCCTGAGGAAAAATCACCTTGCCCTGGGTTCTGTCTTCGTTCCACTCCAGCAGTATGCAAGCACCACCGTTTCGCATCTGCAATACGCAAGGCAGCAACAAGGATGAGATGTCGGCAAGGGGCTGGATCACTTCCCGTGCGGAAAGCCCCCCCCGCTCTGCTGCGCGGCTGAACAGGTTCGGAGTCAGCAAGCCGGAGACCAGCGGCAGTCCCGTCGTCAGGGCATCCTTGCTGTTGGGCACGCCATAAAAGCGGGTCAAAAAGACCAGACATTCCAACAGCTCATCAATACGGTTCGTTTCTGCTTGCATAGCATCCTGTCACTGCTTGAATAGGTCGGCCGTCATCATCGCGCATCTGTGGTCACACATGGTTGCATGACGCGCGCACGCTCGTGGAATACACATCAGGATCCCACAGCATGGAGATCAACAGCCTGATAAACGTTAAGCACAGGTAAATGACACTGGATATCATCATCAGACCTGAGAGGCATTACGCCCAAAGACGGTACGGCATGAAAGTGCTTGATAGCGACACAAGATGGCGCCATGTCTGATATATCCCGCCCAAATTGGAAACAATACACGCTTATTGATAATGATATCTTTTCCAAGCGGAATACTATATCAAGACAATTTTACCGAAACTATACCGCAAAGACTGAATTTCATCTAATAACCCTCTGTTTTTTTGACGAAATTTGATTGCTTACTCTATATGGTCAGGAAGGGAGAAAGGCCGTCCCAGACTGTGTCCCTGAGCACCGGAACGGGCCAGTTCACTAGCAATCCCGGCCATGGCTGTCCAGCGATTTTCGCACCAGGCCGGTGCCAACAGGGTCGGTCGGCGGGCAGAGGCAGAGATGCGATGATAGACCACCTCGGGAGGGGTGTGCTGGATCATGGCCACTGCCGCTTCAACATATTGATCCAGCGACAACACCTCCAGCCGCCCTGCCTGCCACGCCTTGCCGAGGGTGCTCCCCTCCACCACATGGAGCGGATGCAGCTTGATCCCCTCGACCCCGGTCGCCACGATGCGATGCAAGGTATCGAGGCTATCCATCGGCACCTCGCCCGGCAGGCCGACGATCAGATGGGCACAGACCTTGATGCCGCGCTGATGGGCCCGCGCAACCGCATCGGCATAGGCGGCGTAACCATGACCGCGATTGATGCGCTGCAAGGTCTTGTCATTGGCACTTTGCAGCCCCAGCTCCAGCCACACCTCATAGCCACGGGCCTGATACGCCGCCAGCAGGTCCAGCACCGCATCCGGCACGCAATCGGGTCGGGTACCGACACACAAACCCACCATGTCGCTGACTGACAATGCCTCTTCATACATGCGTTGCAGGTACTCGACCTCGGCATAGGTGCTGGTATAGGCCTGAAAGTAGGCGAGATAACGTTTGGCACGGGTCACTTCATCCCGGCGCGCCAACAGTTGCTGCACCACGGAAAGCTGCTGGGCCGACTCGTCGGCAAAAGAGGAGACATTGCAAAAAGTGCAGCCACCACGGCCCAGGGTGCCGTCCCGGTTGGGGCAGGTGAAAGCGCCGTGAATAGAGAGCTTATGGATCTTCTGGCCGTGGCGTTGCTTGAGATCCTGACCGAATGTATTGACTAGTTCGTGTAACTGCATGACACCTCCGCTAAAGGAGCGTCATTGTACGAGCTTGTAAAAACAGGGCGCTGAGCTGGATCAAGGGAGGGGAAGGTCAGAAAACATATAAATATTCACCAATATCTGGATAAATATCAGCAAGCGGGTCGTTGTTGATGCTTTCGAAACCCTTACACCAAACACTGCATGCGCAATCCTGATAAATAACAGTTAGCTAACCACCTGTTAGGCAATGAAAATTCACGCATAGACTCACTGACGACAAAAGCAAGACTCGTGGTCCGTAATTGTGATCTCTCCCCGCCACTTGCCTGATGAATTGGTAAAATTACTACAAATCCCCTCCCCCACTGAGTCAACCAACAAAAGCCCACATATCAACATTAAATGCTGTAAAAATAAAAACTTCCAGAGCAATCACCAATTAAAGCCCCATATATACCCGCACTCCAACATTTTGTTATGACATTGTAATAATGAAAACAGCCGGGATGTTCAATTGACCTTGCCGAAAAATCCCATTAGTTTGGAGATTCGCCACGTCAGGCGGACGGAACCACAAGAGCCAATCGCAATTTATGCAGTTTGCGATGCAAGGCCGAGCAAGGGAGAAATGCAATGTCACTATATGATCCAAAGCTGGAGAGGGATAACTGTGGCTTCGGCCTGTTGGCCCACATGGAAGGTGAAGCCAGCCACAAGCTTGTCCGTCTCGCGATGTCAGCATTGGCTCGCATGCAGCACCGCGGCGGTATCTCCGCCGATGGCAAGACCGGCGATGGTTGCGGTCTGTTGCTGCAAAAACCGGATAGCTTCTTTAGAGCCGTCGCCGAAGAGAAAGGATGGCATCTGGGCCGCAAATACGCGGTCGGCATGCTGTTTCTCAACCCGGACCCCGTATTGGCCCAGCAGACTCGCGACATCATCGACGAGGAGCTGGAAAGAGAGACCTTGAGTCTGGTCGGTTGGCGCAAGGTGCCCATCGATACCAATGTGCTCGGTCCCATCGCCAAAGCCTCCCTGCCCAGTATTGAACAGGTCTTTGTCAATGCGCCGCCAGGCTGGGTCGACAAGGATCTTGAGCGCCGCCTCTATATAGTGCGTCGCCGTATCGAAAAGCGCATCAGCGACGACTACTTCTACGTGGTCAGCCTCTCCAACCTGGTCACCGTCTATAAAGGACTGTGCATGCCGGTGGATTTGCCCCACTTCTATCTGGATCTTGCCGACATTCGCCTGCAATCGGCCATCTGCGTGTTCCACCAGCGTTTCTCCACCAACACCAGCCCGCGCTGGCCGCTCGCGCAGCCGTTTCGTTATCTCGCCCACAATGGCGAGATCAACACCATTGCTGGCAACCGCCAGTGGGCCAAAGCCCGCAGCTACAAGTTCGCGACCCCGCTCATTCCGGATCTGCAAGAGGCGGCGCCCTTCGTCAACACCACAGGGTCGGATTCCTCCAGCCTCGACAACATGCTGGATCTCTTCCTGGCCGGTGGCATGGACTTGTTCCGTGCCATGCGCCTGCTGATCCCGCCTGCATGGCAAAAACACCCGAACATGGATGACGACCTGCGCGCCTTCTATGACTTCAACTCCATGCACATGGAGCCCTGGGATGGTCCGGCCGGCATCGTCATGACCGATGGCCGCTATGCCACCTGCGCACTGGACCGTAACGGCCTGCGTCCGGCCCGCTATGTCATCACCAAGGACAAGTTCATCACGCTCGCGTCTGAGGTCGGCACCTGGGACTACACCCCGGATGAAGTACTGGAGAAGGGCCGTGTCGGCCCGGGCGAGCTGTTCGTGGTGGATACCAGCAACGGCAAGGTGTGGACCAGCTTCGAGATCGACGACGATCTCAAGAGCCGTCACACCTACAAACAGTGGATGGACTCCCATTGCAAGCGGCTGGTGCCGTTCGAGCAGATGGATGACGCCAGCACGGGAGCCCGCGAGTTCTCGGACGATCAGCTCAAGACCTATCAGAAACTGTTCGGCTACTCCTACGAGGAGCTGGATCAGATCATTCGCGTGCTCGGCGAGAACGGTCAGGAAGCGGTGGGCTCCATGGGGGATGACACCCCGATGGCTGTGCTCTCCTCCAGCCAGCGCACCCTGTATGACTACTTCCGCCAGATGTTCGCCCAGGTGACCAACCCGCCGATCGATCCCCTGCGGGAAAACCACGTCATGTCGCTGGCTACCTGTATCGGTCGCGAGCAGAACGTCTTCAACGAGACCTTCGGCCACGCCCACCGGGTACTGTTCCAGTCGCCGATCCTGCTCTACTCCGACTTCCACCAGTTGCTTGCGCTGGAAGGGGAGCACTATCGCCATCAGGTGATCAGCCTCAACTTCAGGCCCGAAGAGGGACTGGAAGCAGCCTTGGTGCGCATCTGCGAAGAGGCCCAGACTGCCGCCCGCAACGGTACAGTGCTGCTGATCCTGTCGGATCGGGACGTCAGTGCCGACACCCTACCCATTCCAGCCGCCATGGCGGTAGGCGCGGTGCAGCGCACCCTGGTGGACAACAATCTGCGCTGCGACGCCAATATCCTGGTGGAGACCGCCAGCTGCCGCGACCCGCACCACTTCTCGGTGCTGCTGGGCTTTGGCGCCACCGCCATCTACCCCTATCTGGCTTATGAAACCCTCGCCAAACAGGTCGAGGAAGGCGTGCTCAAGATGAGCCTGCGCCAGGCCATGCTCAACTACCGCAACGGCATCAACAAGGGCCTCTACAAGGTGATGTCCAAAATGGGCATCAGCACGGTCGCCAGCTATCGCTGCTCCCAGCTGTTTGAAGCCGTGGGCCTCTCCAGTGCCGTGGTCGCCATGTGCTTCCGTGGTGTCTCCAGCCGTATCCAGGGCGCCGATTTTACCGATATCCAGCAGGATCAGTTCAATCTGGCCCGTCAGGCCTGGTTGCAACGCAAGGCCCTCACTCAGGGTGGCCTGCTCAAGTTTGTCCACGGCGGCGAGTATCACACTTACAATCCGGATGTGGTGCAGACCCTGCAAACCGCGGTGCGCTCCGGCAACTATGCCGATTACAAGGAGTATGCGCGGCTCGTGAACGAGCGCCCTGTCTCTACCCTGCGCGATCTGCTTGCTCTGAAGAAGGTCGACAATCCGGTGGACATCAGCGCAGTGGAGCCGGCAGCCAAGCTGTTCCCCCGCTTCGACTCCGCTGCAATGTCTATCGGCGCCCTGGGCCCTGAGGCGCACGAAGCGCTGGCAGTGGCCATGAACCGCCTCGGCGGTCAGAGCAACTCCGGCGAAGGCGGCGAAGATCCCAAGCGTTTTGGGACCGAGAAAAATTCCCGTATCAAGCAGGTGGCATCGGGGCGCTTTGGCGTCACCCCCCACTACCTGATGAACGCGGACGTGGTGCAGATCAAGGTGGCCCAGGGCGCCAAGCCCGGTGAAGGGGGTCAGCTGCCCGGTGACAAAGTCACCGCCCAGATTGCCAAGTTGCGCTATTCCGTGCCTGGCGTGACCCTGATCTCGCCGCCGCCGCACCACGATATCTACTCCATCGAGGACCTGGCCCAGCTCATCTTCGACATCAAGCAGATCAACCCGGGCTGTCTGGTGTCGGTCAAGCTGGTCTCCGAGCCCGGTGTCGGCACCATCGCCTGCGGCGTGGCCAAAGCCTATGCCGACTTCATTACCGTCTCAGGCTATGACGGTGGCACGGGCGCAAGCCCGCTGACCTCGGTCAAGTATGCCGGTTCCCCCTGGGAGCTGGGCCTGGCGGAAACCCAGCAGGCGCTGGTTGCCAATGGCCTGCGCCACAAGGTGCGGCTGCAGGTGGATGGCGGTCTCAAAACCGGCCTCGACATCATCAAGGCCGCCATCCTCGGTGCCGAGAGCTTCGGTTTTGGCACTGGCCCCATGGTGGCGCTCGGCTGTAAATACCTGCGCATCTGCCACCTGAACAACTGCGCCACCGGCGTCGCCACCCAGGATGAGAAGCTGCGCCGCGAGCACTTCACCGGCCTGCCGGAGATGGTGATGAACTACTTCAAGTTCATCGCAGAAGAGACGCGCGAACTCATGGCTCAGCTGGGGGTCACCCAGCTGACCGATCTCATCGGTCGTACCGATTTGCTGGAAGCCCTGCCAGGCCTCACCGCCCGTCAGGCCAAGCTGGATCTCTCCGGCATTCTGGCAAGTCCGGTGGCTCCGGCGGGCTCCAGCCTGTTCAGCCAGCAGCACAACCCCACCTTTGACAAGGGACCGCTCAACTTGCGGATGGTGGACGATCTGCTGGAGGCGGTGGAGCACAAGTCGGGCGGCGAGTTCCGTTACGACATCCGCAACACAGACCGCTCTGTGGGGGCCCGTCTGTCGGGCGAGATCGTCAAGCGTCACGGCAACCAGGGCATGGCGGCCGATCCGGTGAAGGTTCACTTCAACGGCACAGCGGGCCAGAGCTTCGGCGTCTGGAACGCGGGTGGCCTCGAGATGATACTCACGGGTGACGCCAACGACTACGTGGGCAAGGGCATGACTGGCGGCAAACTGGTGGTCAAACCCCACGTCGGCGTGGCATTCAAGTCCCACGAAGCCGCCATCATTGGCAACACCTGCCTCTATGGCGCCACCGGCGGCAAGCTGTTTGCGGCCGGTACGGCGGGCGAGCGCTTCGCGGTGCGCAACTCAGGGGCTCTGGCCGTGGTCGAGGGGATAGGCGACAACGGCTGTGAATACATGACAGGCGGTATCGTCACCATACTCGGCACCACCGGCGTCAACTTCGCGGCGGGCATGACAGGTGGTTTTGCCTACGTGCTGGATGAGTGCGGCAACTTTGCCAAACGCACCAACCCCGAGCTGGTCGAACTGCTGGACGTGGCGACACTCGCCATCCATCAGGAGCACCTGCGCGGCATCATAACGGCGCACCTCAATGAGACCGGCAGCTCGCGCGCCGAGGAGATCCTGGCCAACTTCGACTCCTATGTGCCCAAGTTCAGGCTGATCAAACCCAAGTCCAGCGACGTCAAGTCCCTGCTTGGCCACACCAGCCGTTCCAGTGCAGAACTCAGAATCCAGGCGCAATAAGGAGGGAACCCTATGAGCCAGAACGTATTCCAGTTTATCGATGTCCAGCGGGTCGACCCGCCCAAGAAGCCGCTCAAGATCCGCAAGATCCAGTTTGTGGAGATCTACGAGCCCTTCAACCAGGCCCAGGTCGGCATGCAGGCGGATCGCTGCCTCGACTGCGGCAACCCCTATTGCGAGTGGAAATGCCCGGTCCACAACTACATCCCCAACTGGCTGAAACTGGCCAATGAGGGGCGCATCCTGGAGGCGGTGGAGCTTTCCCACCAGACCAACAGCCTGCCGGAAGTGTGTGGCCGCGTCTGCCCGCAAGACAGGCTGTGTGAGGGTGCCTGTACCCTGAACGATCGCTTCGGCGCCGTGACCATAGGCAATATCGAGAAATACATCACCGACAAGGCATTCGAGATGGGCTGGCGCCCGGATCTCTCCAATGTGGTGAAAACCGACAAGCGGGTCGCCATCATAGGTGCAGGCCCGGCCGGGCTCGCCTGTGCCGATGTGCTGGCACGGGGTGGCGTCAGCGCCGTGGTGTTTGACAAGTATCCGGAAATTGGCGGCCTGCTCACCTTCGGCATTCCCTCCTTCAAGCTGGAAAAAGAGGTGATGCAGCGCAGACGCGAGATCTTCGAGGACATGGGCATAGAGTTCCGCCTCGAGACCGAGGTGGGCAAAGACGTCACCTTCTCCGATCTGCTGGGCGAGTTCGACGCCGTCTTCCTCGGGGTCGGCACCTACAAGTACATGAAGGGTGGCTTCGAGAATGAGACGGCTCCCGGTGTATACGATGCCCTGCCCTATCTCATCTCCAACGCCAACCGGCTGCTGGGCTTTGAGAAGGCGCAGGCCGATTACATCGACTTCGCCGGCAAACAAGTCGTGGTACTCGGTGGTGGCGATACCGCCATGGACTGCGTGCGTACCGCCATCCGTCAAGGTGCCGCCAACGTCATTTGCGCCTATCGCCGCGATGCCGAGAACATGCCGGGCTCCAAGCGGGAAGTGAAAAATGCCCGGGAGGAAGGGGTCGAATTCATGTTCAACCTGCAGCCCATCGGCGTCGAGCTGGATGCTGATGGCCAGACCTGTGGCATCAAGATGGTGAGCACTGAACTCGGTGCGCCCGATGCCAATGGCCGTCGCAATGCGGTAGTGATAGAGGGTTCAGAGCAGGTGCTGGCTGCCGATGCCGTGGTGATGGCGTTTGGCTTCCAGCCCAACCCCCAGCCCTGGATGCAGGAGTTTGGCATAGCGCTCGACAACCGGGATCGCATCCAGGCCAGCGAGCAGGCGGACTACCCCTTCCAGACCAGCAACCCCAAGGTATTCGCCGGTGGCGATGCGGTGCGCGGTTCCGACCTGGTGGTGACTGCCATCTACGAGGGTCGCAAGGCTGCCGAAGGGATCATGGACTATCTGGCTGTCTGATCCGCCGTCCGTCATCGCCTTTGTGCCAACAAACAGCCCCGCATCTGCGGGGCTGTTTTTAAGGTGACATACGCGCGCCAGCTGACGGATGCATCAGGCCGGTTGCGGCTCCCGGGGAATGGGGGTCACCCAGGGGCGACGCCAGCGGGGTGCCTCGTAGAGATCGGGCCAGAACTCGGTCTGGCGCGAGATGACATTGCCGCGCACTGTGTGAAAGGTAATGGCGCGAGCCTGCACCTCACCATCGGTTATCAACACCTCGGTCACGACTTCACCGCCCTGCTCCAGTAGCCGGACCACGTCAAAATTCCAGGGGCCTGCCGCCGGATAGCGGCGGTTGATCTCGACAAAGTTGCAGCGCCCCTCGATGCGCTCCCCCGACTGCGGCCAGTCGCAGATAAAATCATCGCCGAGCCAGCGGGCCGCCCTCGAAAAATCATTGCTTTGCATGGCCTGCCAATAGGCCTCTACCACTGCTTTTGGTTCCATGGTTCTGAACTCCATGCTCACTCTCCCGACAAACTCACCACCAGCCACTCCCCCTTGCCAACAGGCACCAGCGAAGTCGCAAAGGCCGGATCACGCTGCACCTCTCCCATCCACTCTGCCAACTCATCCCGATGGGAGATGGCATTGTCCACCACCAGCAGACCACGAGGGGCCAGCAGGCGCTGGACCTGTGGCCACCAGACACGATAGCGCTGGCGATCCGAGTCCAGGAAGATGAGCTGATAACCGGCCTCTGGCAAAGTGGGCAACAGGGTTTCAGCCTCCCCCGCCAACTGGGTGATCCAGGGGCTCAGGCCGGCACGCTGAAAGTTGATATCAGCCAGTTCACGCTTGCCCTCATCCCGCTCTATGGTGGTGACTCGGCCATTGAGCCTTTGCACCGCTTCGGCCAGCCAGAGAGTGGAATAACCGTTGGAGGTGCCAATCTCCAGTACGGCCTCAGCCCCCCGCGTCTGTACCAGTACCGCCAACAACTCGCCGGTATCGCGGGTGATATTGAGCATCTTGCTGCCACGGGTCGGCTGCGCATCATCGTTGCGCTCGCCAAACTGTTCCAACTCCCGTTTAAGCTGTTGCAATGCCATGTCTCCTCCTTGCTCATTACTCAGGTCGCCCAGTGCATGGCATGCCAGGTCGACTCTCATGTTCATTGTTCTTCTGATCCCGGGTCGGATGGCGGCACATCCCCCAGCAGATAACGGGGGCCGGCGCCCTGTCCGGCAGCCTGATCATCCGGGTTGTAAAGGGCGCAGTGCTCAAGGGACAGGCAACCACAACCAATACAGGAGGTGAGCTTGCCTTTGAGCTGCACCAAAGCCTCGATGCGCTGATCAAGCAGGCCCTGCCACTGGCTGGCTATCTGCTCCCAATCGCTGCGATCCGGCGTGCGGCCATCTGGCAAGCCAGCGAGGGCATCGGCAATCTCGCCAAGGCTCAAACCCATCCCCTGCGCCACCCGGATGAAGGCTATCCGGCGCAGCGCATCCTGCGGATAGAGGCGCTGGCTGCCATCGCTGCGCACGCTGCTGATCAATCCCTTCTGCTCGTAAAAACGCAAGGCACTGGCATTGACCCCGGCGCGCTTCGCTATCTGACCTATGGCTAACCACTTGCGATCCGTTTTCACCCTTGACCTCAAGTTAGCTTTAACTTGCACAATCCTGTCTCCCCTCGCAAAAGGAGTCAAATGATTATGAACCATCTTCACCACTTGCTCGATGCCAACCGGGCTTTTGCCCTCAACGGCAAAGGCACCACCAACCACTGCCCCATGGCGCTGCACGCCCTGCATGAGATGGGTGCAAGCCCCCGCCAGTTGCAGCATTTCTTCGATCATTGGCAGGCAACCCATGCGCTGCCGAGCGGGGAAACAAGTCAGGACGAGGATGAAATCCGTTTCGTACGACTGCGTCAGCAGTTGGCAGACCGGATTGCCGCCGAGGGCTGGTTGCCTCTCTTCGAGACTCTGCTGGCCCGGTGCTTCTCACCGGCGGGCGGCGCCTTCCATCCTCTTATTCGCTTCGCCTGTGCCCTGGAAAATGGTCATGTGGGAGAGCAGGCTGCGGCACTGGCCGCCTGGCAGTGCAGTCCCCTGATACTGCCTGTCGGGGAAGGCGCACCGGCCCGGGATGTCGCCAGTCTGCTGGCCGGACTATCAGCACAGTGGGAAGGGAGACGCTGGCAGGGCGAGTGGATCTCGGAACGCTTGCAGCAGGTGGCAGAGGCGCCGCGCTGGCCAGGCACGCTGCCGCAAACGCTCGCCGAGTCATCGTCTGTTTTGACACAACTGGCCGAGGTGGCCCTGCCGCTCTATTGGCAAACCAGCAATTTCACCGTGCTCCACATGGTGACCGGCAGCCGGGCCGCAGCCATTGTCGCAACGCAGTTGCCCAGCGAGTGGCAAGGGCAGTGGCAGACCTTGATGTGGCAGGCGGTGGCGGCGGCTTATATCACGGTCGGGGCTCCGCACCTGCGCTCCCAGACATGGCCTGCCTGCAACGGATTATCCTGGCAGCAAGTGTTGGAACGAGCGCTCGCCAGTCTGGACGATCATGTGATCAAGCTGGTGCACTGCTGCTGGCGGGAACAGGCAAGCAGACCCGGCGATGCATCCCGCTATCTGGCAGTCGCGGCCCGCGCTGTGGGGCTGCTGAACGCAGCAAACGGGCGTGACGCCGCTTAGGGTGCCGCCAACCTGGTGAAACTGATGGCGGAGCAGCTGGGGGCGACCCCCTGGGTCAGGGTCAAGGGCTGGGCGCGATAGCTGAGGTGATAGAGGCCTGGCCGGGACAAATCGTAGACCTGGGTCAGATCTGCATCCGCCTGGCTCTGCTGACCCGCCCCCAGAATGAAGAAGTCATCGGCACCGGGTTCGCCACGCTTGGCGAGCGGTCCTTTGTAAACCAGCGGCTGATTGTCGAGGGTGAGATCGATGGCATCGGCGAACCAGCCTTCGAACGGGGTGAACCAGCTCAACACCTCGAGCGGCCCCTCCCCCTTGTTGGTCAAGGTCATCACCAGGGGCAAGGGCTCGTTCACCCGGCTGTGTGCCTTGACCGACAGTTCACACTGCAGGGGAGCGAGCGCGAGGGTGGTGAGCAAGAGTGTCATCATGGAGCCTCCTTCAGCATCAAAAAGGGGCCTTGCGGCCCCTGTCAGCGGATCAGTTTTCGCTCGGGGTATTCTCAGCGAAGTATTCATGATTGTCGGCGTTGTTGAGCGCCTTGACCGGATCCGTCTTCGCCAGATTGCGGGCATTGGCCTGACCGTAACCCAGATCGTCGGTGCCTGCCACCACGTTGAAGTGACTCAGCTCATGGACTATGGTGCCGGCACGGGAATCGGTCCCGGTGACGGGCGCCGTCCAGAAGCTCTTGCACAGATAGACCTTGTAGGGTTGATCCGGATAGACATAGGCGAAGTAGCTCTGCTTGCAGCTGCAGTCAAAGGTGAGCGGCTTGTTGTCGATGGCATCCTTGATCTTGCTGAAGTTCGTCTCGGCCTGATCCCAACGGGCACTGCTATAGGCCCCGAACCAGCTGCGATAGCGCTGGCCATCGGGCTTGTCGACCGCCAGATAGCTGCTGGCGTTGTTGCTGATGCCACTGGCGGCATCCAGCGCCGTCAACAGATCGCTCTTCTGGGTGTTGGTGCAGCGTCCGCTGAAACTGACAGAACCGGCAACAGCCTGGGGCTCGGCGGCGGCCACCTTGGCCTGAACCCGCTCATCGTTCACCCCCTCCACCCACAGGGTGATGGCGTTGGACTCGCTCGCCTGGGCTTGCTTGGCCTTGGCCGCTTTCGTCGTCCCTGGCAGAGTCGGCAGCTGATAGCGGATGCTGTACTGACCCTGTGCACTCATGTCATAGAGACCCGACACTTCCGCCTGCACCGTCAGACTCTGACCAGCCTTGAGCAGCTGGAAATCCTTGTCGGTTGGCGCCGCACGCTTGATCAGCGCCCCCTCATAGCTGACCGGTTGACCATCCCGCTCCACCAAAAACAGGGGGGCATCGTCGCTGCCCGGCAGTTGCCACTTGAGCAGACGGATAGGCTTGTCACCCGTGTTGGTCAATGTCAGGTTGACGCGCACGTCGTCTGTGCTGCCATCCACCAGGGTGAGTTGGGCATCGAGCCCGGCGGCGCAGAGCGGGGAAGCCAGCACACCGGCCAGCAGCAAGGCTATTGGAGTCACTTTCATCATGTTTCCTCATTCATTGAGTGTCGCCATCAGGCGGTTTGCTTCCTTAAGGCCCTCTTTGGGGCTCACTCACCCTAGAGCAGAAATTTTCCACCACCATCCCACCATATGGGGGACGCCCCCCATCAGAGGGGGGCAAGATGCAGGCACGCTGCCATGCGACACATTTCGAACGACAAAACGGGAACCCGCTGGCCGTATCACGCGGCCCCTTTAGTTCTTGTAAAAGGTTCCTGTAAAAGGTGCTTGTAAAAAGGTTCCTGTAAAAATTTCGCTTGCTCTCGCCTCACCCGACCAAGCCCGCCAGCACCATCACTGGCGCATAAAAAAACCCGGCGCCAGGCCGGGGTTTGGGAACAATATTTGGGAACAACAGGGGAAGAGGCTCGCCGTCAGGCTTTCGCCTCGGCCAACAGCGCCAGCGCGGGCTGCAAGTTGGCGGGCACCAGACGGTACGCCTTGTGGTGCTTGACCAGAGTGACCTTCTTGTTGCCCTGGCTCAGCAGCAGACCATGGTGAAAGGCCGCTTGCGCCAGCCTGGTTTCATCACCGCGCACGTACAGGGTCAACGGTTTGATCAACTCACCCTGCACTATGTGCTCGCCATATTCGCAACTGGAGATCACCAGACTGGATTGGCCCTGTCCCTGCAAGCGCAGCTTGGCGTTCACCTCGCTGTCGGTAAACACCAACCAACCCGCGGCTTCCAGCTCGGCCAGCAGGGCGGCAAGCCTGGTGCCGAGCTGTTGTGAGTCCGCTTGCACCCGGGCGTACTGGAAGGCGATGCGCTCCAGCAGGCCCTTGAGATCGGCACCGGCTCCCAGGGTGCGGCCCTGCTGGATCCAGCCTTTCAGATCCTCCATCACCAGACGGGAGAAACGCTTCTCCTTGAGGGAGTCCGCCATCCAGGTGCAGAGAAAATGGCTCTCCTGGGCCGGGGTACGCTTGCCCGCCTTCTGCTCGGCGGTGCGCGCCAGCTCGGCAAGGCTCTGGGTGGCCATGTCGAGCAGGGCCTGATTGTAGTTGGGAGGTGTCATCACGAGTCCTCAGAGAGACGGGCGGGCCAGGGGCCGGGTCATCAACAGCATAAAGGCGCCAGTGGCGCCTTTAAATACAAAATCGCCCGTCCGGGCCTGCCCTGACAAGGGGAAGGCCCGGATGGGGTTGGGCGCGCTTATTTCGGCTGGCGCGGCTTCTTCATTGCCGCCAGACGCTTGAGGCGCTGACCCTGCAACTTGGCTTCGGCCATGGCCTGGGCGGCGGCGTTGTCTTCACGCTGGGGACGCTTGCCGAAGCGACGACGCTCCTGCAACTGCTTGATCAGCTCGTCACGGTTGCCCACTTCGTAGCCCTTCGCCATGACACGGCGGATCTTCTGGCCGATCAGCGCCTCGATCTCGAGCAGGGTGCGCTCTTCTTCGCGGCTGACGAAGGAGATGGCCATGCCGCTCTTGCCGGCACGGCCGGTACGACCGATGCGGTGCACGTAATCTTCGGCCAGGAACGGCAGATCGTAGTTGACCACGTACTGCAGATCCGGGATGTCCAGACCACGGGCGGCCACTTCGGTGGCGACCAGCACCCGCAGCTTGCCTTCGGTGAATTCGCGCAGGGCACGGCGACGGCTGCCCTGGGCCTTGTCACCATGCACAACGGCGGACTTGATGCCATCCAGGTTCAGCTCGGCCACCAGCTCGTCACAGCTTTCGCGGGTACTGGCAAACACCAACACCTGCGGCCAGTTCTGCTTGCCGATGAGCTCGGAGAGCAGCTCGCGCTTGCGCTTCTGCTCCACCGGATAGACGGTGTGAGTAACGGTATCGGCGGTGGAGTTCTGCTTGTTGACGCTGATGATCTGCGGCTTGTCCAGCATGACGTTGGCCAGCTTCTTCACCCCGTCGGAGAAAGTGGCGGAGAACAGCAGGTTCTGGCGCTCCTTGTTGACCGCTTGCAGGATCTGCTGCACATCGGCGCTAAAGCCCATGTCGAGGATGCGATCCGCTTCGTCCAGCACCAGACACTCGACGCCGGACAGGCTGAGGTTGCAGGCGGTCAGGTGCTCCAGCAGACGACCCGGGGTCGCCACTATGATGTGAGCACCCGCTTTCAGCTTCTTGGCCTGCACATCCTGCTTGCCGCCGCCAACGAGCGTGAGTACGGTGACATCCAGGTACTTAGCAAAATCATTGATGTTGCTCGCCACCTGGGCCGCCAGCTCGCGAGTCGGGGTCAGGATCAGCACGCGGGCATTGGACGGCTGCAGCTCGGCCGGCTTGTCCACCAGGCGCTGCAATATCGGCAGGGCGAAGGCGGCAGTCTTGCCGGTACCTGTCTGGGCGCTGGCCAACACATCGAGACCGCGACGGATAGTCGGGATCGCCTGGCGCTGCACAGGGGTCATCTCCTGATAACCGCAATCTGAGACAGCACGCAAAATCTCGGGGGAAAAATCGAACGATTCAAATCTCATAATGGGTTCCTGTGTTCCAGCTGGACTGTGTTTGGCTTGCGGCTCGGCGTAGGCGAGGCGGAGGTTGATACCACCGGTGGCTGCGTCCGACATCAAGTCAGAAAATGAGCCGGAAAATGGCGGGCGCGAAGTGTAACAGATAGGCATCACAAATTCTGCCTCAAATGGCCTGAGTTTTTATCCTGTCACGAGAAAGGTGCCGACAAAGAGAGCCGCATCACTGGCATCGGCCAGCGCAGCCCTGCCCCCATCGGCACCAGAATGTCAGGAAACGTTAGACCCTGTTGGCAACATTTTCCTGAAAATCACGCTGAAACAGACACATGCGAATGGCGGTGCGATATTTGCCATCGATGAAGAACTCCTCTTTCAGCTCCCCCTCCGGCGCGAACCCCAGCGACTGATAAACGTGGCGCGCCTTGGCATTGTCACTGTCGACGATGAGATACAACTTGTGCAGATTCAGCACGTTGAAGGCATACTTCATCGCCTTCAGGGTCGCAGTCTTGGCATAGCCCAGCCCCTGATAGGCGGGGGCTATGATGATCTGAAACTCGGCGCGGCGGTGGATGCTTCGAATATCCACCAGCTCCACCAGGCCAACATTGGTGCCCTCCACCTCCAGGATGAAACGGCGTTCTTGCTGATCGTGGATGTGCTTGTCATAGAGCTGGGCCAGCTCCATGTAAGCCTCGTAAGGCTCCTCGAACCAGTAACGCATTATGCTGGCGTTGTTGTTGAGCTGATGTACGAATTTCAAATCCTCTCGTTCGAGGGGACGAAGGCTCAGGGTGTCACGACATGGCATAAAGTACCTGCTTGATGGTTGATGGGCGGCATTGGCGGCCCGTCTGGGCCCGGCCAATGCCATTGGTGAATCAATGGAGAACCCGGGGCCAGCCTGCGCTCCCCCGGATATCACTCAGCGAATGCGATTGGTCGGGCGCTTGAACAACCGGATGGCGATGGCCGCCATTGCGATAACGAACAGACCGAGGGAGGTCACCAGCAGGCACTTGGTCATCAATTCGTGATACTGGACGAACGCCGGCGCCGCCATCACGAACTTGCCCACCAGACTCAGCAGCAGGGCCCAGAGGAAGGCGCTGGCAAAACTGGCCATCACCACCCGGGGCAGATGCAGGCGGGAGACCCCCATCAGCATGGGCGTCAGCACCCTGACGAAGGGCACGAAGCGAGAGGAAAACAGGGCCCAGAAGCCGTAGTTGTGCAGCAGACGCGAGGCCCGTGGCAGACTGCCGTCCGGGATCATCCGCTCCACATGGCCCATAAAGGAGGTGCCGTGCAGCGCATGGCCCTGCAGATAGGCGACCAGGCTGCCGATCCCGGCGGCGAGCGGCATGTAGACAAGGGTCACTTCGGGGCCGAGCACTCCCATCCCCACCAGGCCACCGGCCAGCAGCACCAGACTGTCACCGGGCAGGGGTAAAAACACGAAGCTCGACTCGAGAAAGAGGATAACCACCAGACAGGTGACGAGCAGGCCCGCCGCCTGCATCTGGATCAATTGGTCAAAGTCCTGTTGCCATATGGCAAGCAGCATATCCTGCATCTGGTGACTCCCATCAACGTCAGTGAGCATCTATCCCGGGGGACCCGATGGCCCCCGCTGCGGCTGACACTCCCTGTCGCCATCCCCTTTCCCTCCTTGAAGGGGTTCTTGTTATACACCCGCGCAAGTGAACAAAAAATTAATGTCTGGCACAAAGTCAGCAATCAATACAAAAAGCGAATGGCAGGACAAGGGTTGAACGAGCCCTCCGGCTCGGCGATATGCTCGGCGATGTATAAGCTTCAACCGGCTCACCCTTGGGCTGCCAAGATGAGAAAAAGTCGCTACAGTCAAACGGCGCATCATCACAACCGGCTTCGGGGGAACAAGGCATGCCCACACACACAACCCTTCGCACTACCCTACCCCTGCTGATCACCCCCTTGCTCAGCCATGGCGCCATGGCTGAAGAGTCGTCACTAATACAAAAACGTGCCAACGCAGTGGTGTCGCTGATGACCTTCACTGTGGTGCCCGACATCACAGCCAGCAACCTCGACATCGGCAGCAACACCAGCACAACGGCATCGTCGGCGCTCAACATGACCCAGATGGGCGGCGGCGCCACCATGAGCGAGAGTGTGCCCATCTATCTGGAAGGGACCCTGGGTTTTAGCCGCTACGATCCCAAATTCGTGGTGAGCAACGGCAGCGAGAGTCGCACTATCCCCACCCGATGGAACAGTCTCACCGCCACGGGTGGCATCGGCTGGGATCTTCATCTGCATCAGGATCGTCACGGCGGCAACTGGGTATTGCGCCCCATCGGCAACGTCACGCTGGGTACTGTGGCAAGCGATCTGCGCATCGGCAACTGGCTGCTGGGCCAATACACAGGCAAGAACCTCGACTTTCTCGATGGCGGCAGGCTCGATGTCTACGGCCTGGGTGGCGCCATGATGCTCGACTATGAACTCTTCTCTGCACAGCAGGATATCGACGTTGAGCTGCGCTACTCCTACCAGCATCTGCAAAGCTTCGGCGGCACCTCGGCCAGCGTAACCGGTCAGGCCAATGCGAAGAACCTCGGCCTCTACCTGCGCCGCCGCGCCCCCATCGGCAATTTCACACTGCTGGACAAGCCGCTGCGCTACGTGATGGAAGGGGCTCGCACCGAATATCTCGGCGAGCAACGGGGCCTGCTCGGTTTCAACTCCCTCAACTCGCTGGGGCTCGGGATAGAACTCGACAGCAGCAAGTACGACATCATAGTGACCCGCACCCGGCTGGTAGCCCGCTATTTGTTCAGCCACAACACCAGCGGCTACGGCGTCGGGCTGGCGATGAGTTTCTAGTGCCTTGGCATGGCGACATGACCCGCCTCGACAGCAAAATCTCTGACTGGACGCACATTTGACTCAATTGCCACTATCAGGTCCCACCTGTATCTCCTAGCATGTGGGCATGGGGCGGCGATGGATACTGTGACGCTGTGCTGTGCCAAGGATGGAGGTCGGTCTTACTGCCTACCGTGACCAGAGAACACATGACATTTCCAAGGACAGGGAGCTTGTTATGGCCAAATTTCTGAATACCAGCGCAACCAACTATTTCCTTGAAGAGCTGATCAAGGACGCCAAGGAACGACTGATCCTGATCAGTCCCTTCCTCAAGCTCAATGACAGGATCAAGGAGCTGCTGACCGACAAGAACCGCCTCAAGATCGATGTGCGGATCGTCTATGGCAAAAGTGAGCTTCAGCCGGAAGAGATCAGCTGGCTCAAGGAGCTCACCTATATCCGCACCAGCTTTTGCAAGAACCTCCATGCCAAGTGCTACCTCAATGAAGAGATGTGCATCATCACCAGCCTGAACCTCTATGAGTTCAGCCAGGTGAATAACAACGAGATGGGGGTATTGATCCAGCGTTCGGAAGACAGCGACCTGTACCGCGATGCCTACGATGAAGCCCAGCGCATTATCCGAGTGAGCGAGGAGGTGCGCATCACATTGGAGCGCGTCGCAAGCGACAGTGACCAGCAGGACAGCGTGGCCGCCCATACAGGTCCGGCACCGGTTTGTCCCAAATGCGGTACAACCATGGTACTGAGGACCAGCAAACGGGGAGATACCAAGGGCAACAGCTTCTGGGGCTGCCCCAGCTATCCCAAATGCCGCAGCATCATCCCCATCGAGACACATCCTTGACCCAGGTCTGTGAAGGCTAAATCACATGGATATCACTGCTGTCATAGCGCCGCTGCTGAACCAGCTCTGGTTTCTCCTGCCACTGCTGTTGATTGCCACCCTGATCAAAACACCCTGGTTCAAGGGGATGATCGGGGAGTGGTTTATCAATCTCAGCCTCCGTCTCTTTCTCGACAAGCAGGAATATCACCTGCTTAAGGGCGTGACCCTGCCTACCCCGCAGGGCACGACCCAGATCGACCATGTGCTGGTGTCACGCTTCGGGGTCTTCGTGATAGAGACCAAAAACATCAAGGGGTGGATATTCGGCAATCCTGCCCATAAGAGTTGGACCCAGCAGATCTATCGCCGCAAACACAGCTTCCAGAATCCCCTGCACCAGAACCACCTGCACATGATAACCCTCAAGTCCCTGCGGGGGGTGGCGGATCATCAACTCCACTCCGTCATCTATTTCATTGGCGACTGCACCTTCAAGACCCCCATGCCGGACAACGTGATGAACCGCGGGTTGATCCGCCATATCAAAGGAAAAACCACCCAGGTATTGACCCCGGCCGAGGTCACGCAAGTGGTCGAGACCATCCAGCAGGGACGGCTAGCAGCCAACTGGCAGACCCACAGGCAGCATGTGGCCCAGCTGAAGGCGCGTCACAGCGAAGCGCCTCGCAAGCAGTTATCCGCTGACGAAAAGAGGACCGCGCCCTCCCCTGTCACCGCCCAACCGCTCGGTGACCAAAATCCGACTTGCCCCAGATGTGGCAATGCCATGATCTTGCGTACCGCCAGCCGGCGAGAAAACAGAGGCAATCAGTTCTGGGGATGCCGCGGATACCCGACATGCAGGGGGATGCTGCCCCTTGCGAAGACGCCCCCTGGGACGGCGATGCAGAACAACAGGGCCTGACCCCTGAACATGCAGTTGGGAGTGAAACAAGGGCGGCCACTTGGCCGCCCTTATTGTCTCTGACTGTCAGCGAATGGTCGCCAGCTTCCTGACGCAGGCCTGCTCCCTGTCATCCACCCGCTTGGCGAACCAGGCGGTGGTGAGGTTGCGGGTGATCTTGGGGCTCTTGAGTTGAATGCCGGGCAGCACGGCGCGGGGCTGGCGCTTGCCGGCCTGCTTGTCGGCCAGGGTAAAGACCCTGTGATAGAGGTCGGTCTGGGCAAATTCGGCGGTATTCCCTTTGCGCAGGCTCTGGTGGATCGCCTGCTTGCTCATATTGACCCGACTGGCGAGGGTATAGACAGCCTGCTCAGTCTTGCCCGGCAGGTCTGAGTCATAGCGGACAAGATCACCATCCAGCGCCAGGGTTTTGCCGCTCAGTCGGCTGACGGCAGCCTGGAAGGCGGCGTTGCGGCTGGCGTACCAGCCCGCATTGAAGTCGGCGAAGCGATAGAGGGTATCCGGGTAGTCGGCGGGATAGCCAAACAGGTGCCTGGTGCCGAACCAGATACCGCCACGACGGCTGAACACCTCATGGCGAATGGAATTCTTGACGGGATAGGGATAGCCACGGGCATTTGCCTCGGCAAAGGCGATGCTCACCTGCATGGGGCCGCCGGTATGCACCGGGTTGAGGTTGCCAAACAGCGTCTTGCCCATGGGCACCATGCTGATCATGTCTTCGAAGATCTCGCTCATCTCCCGCTCGGTGCGAAGCTTGTCGATGCGCTCGGCATAGCTCTTGCCGGTGGGGGACTTGATGCCAAGGGCCGTGCGCACCACGAATTCCGGGATCAACAGCTTGGCGGCGCGGGCATTTATCTCCTTCCAGGCAATCTTGCCAAGGCCCGGCACCACTGGGTCAGCCTGATAGGTGGCCTCCTGCTCGGCCACCGCCAGCACAGTGCAGACATTGTGATCGCTTACCGTCACTCCCTGCGTCGAGAGCGCCGTCACCACATCATTGGCCCAGCCCTGCTTGTCTGGCACCTGACGCGGCAAGAACCGCACTATGCGGCTCTTCATGTCTGCCGGTTTGCGTGGCTGCATAGCGATAGGTTGTTTGGCCTGCTGGGCGCTCATGGCGACATCTTGCTTGGGCGCCGTCGGGTCGCTGGCACACCCGGCAAGCAACAGGATTGCAAAGAGAGGCAGGATGGCGAGCCGAGTGGGAACAAGGGGTGAGGAAAATATCATCAAGGCTTCCGATGCAGGGGCAAGGCGCTGGGCGCCCGGCACACGAGAGTCACGCGAACGGAGCGGCTCCGAACGCAAACAGGCGCTTATTGTAGAGGATTGACAGGCGGATCTGAAGGCGCAGATGCCTTGACGCACCACCCGCTGGCGCAATCGAGCAGCCCCGCCGGATGGGCGGGGCTGCTGCAAGCGGATGGGCTCTTTGGCGACATGCACTCAAGCCGTTTGGCGCAGGGCCTCAATTTGCGCCGCACCATTGATCACCGCCTGCAGGGAGGCATTGACCACGTCGCGGCCGATGGCGACCCCGCACATGCGCTGGCCATCGACGCTGAGCAGCACATAGGCGGCGGCGCGAGATTCGGTACCGGCGCAGAGGGCATGTTCCGAGTAATCGAGCACATCGATGTGCATCCCGGTCTGGCGCTCCCAGCCGTTGACCAGCGCAGTGATGGCCCCCTCCCCTTCGCCGCTCAGGTGCAAGGTGCCGTTCGGGGTCTGCAACTCGAGGCGCAGACTCTCCTGACTGTCGTGACCAAGCTGGAAGCGACCGATGCGATAGCCGTGTACCGGCTCGAGGTAATGCTGCTCGAACAGGGCACGGATCTGTTCCGGGCTAATTTCGCTGCTGCTTGCCTCGGCCTGTGCCTGGACCCGACGGCTGAAGTCGATTTGCAGCCAGCGCGGCAGTTGCAGGCCAAGGTCGCGCTCCAGCAGATAGGTGACGCCCCCCTTGCCGGACTGGCTGTTGATGCGGATCACCGCCTCGTAGCTGCGGCCAAGGTCTGCGGGATCGATGGGCAGATAGGCCACGTCCCAGTAGGCATCGGGTTTCTCAGCCGCCAGAGATTTGCGAATCGCATCCTGGTGGCTGCCGGAAAACGCCGTGTAGACCAGCTCGCCCGCGTAGGGGTGGCGCGGGTGCAGGGCTATCTGGGTGCAGGCCCCCACGGTCGCGACTATGGCGTCCATGTCGGAGAGATCCAGCTCGGGATCAATCCCCTGGCTGTAGAGGTTCATGGCCATGGTGACTATGTCCATGTTGCCGGTGCGCTCGCCGTTGCCAAGCAGGGTGCCCTCGATGCGATCGGCCCCCGCCAGCACAGCCAGCTCGGCGGCGGCCACCCCGCAGCCTCTGTCGTTGTGTGTGTGGATGGAGATGCTCACCTCGGGGCGCGCCTTGAGGTGGCGGCAGAACCACTCCACCTGATCCGCGAACACATTGGGAGTGCTCACCTCGACCGTGGCAGGGAGGTTGAGGATCATGGGGCGGCCAGCAGGGCGCCACTCGTCGATGACGGCGTCGCACACCTCTACCGCGAACTCCACCTCTGTGCTGCTGAAACTCTCCGGCGAATACTGAAAGCTCCACTCTGTGCCAGAGTTGCGCGCCGCATGGTCGCGCACCCAGCGCGCGCCCTGCACGGCGATGGCCTTGACCCCCTCGCGCCCTGTGTTGAACACATAGTTGCGCTGGGTCGGGTTGACCGAGTTGTAGACGTGGACGATGGCGCGTTTGGCCCCCTTGAGCGATTCAAAGGTGCGGGCGATCAGATCTTCGCGGGCCTGCACCAGCACCTGTATGGTGACGTCATCGGGAATGAGATTGCGCTCAATAAGCTCGCGCACGAAGTCGAAATCAGGCTGGGAGGCGGCGGGGAACCCCACCTCTATATGCTTGAAACCGACATGGACCATGAGCGCCCACATTTGCAGCTTCTGGGCCACCGTCATGGGTTCGACCAGCGCCTGATTGCCGTCGCGCAAGTCCACGGCGCACCAGAGCGGCGCCCGCGTCATCACCTGGTTGGGCCATTGACGGTCCGCCAGTGCAATAACGGGGGCGGGGCGGTATTTGCGATGATCGAAGCTCATATTCAGATTCCCTTGGCTGATGTCCTTGAGGCGCGGCGCCGTTGCGGGCAATGAAGGTGAGCAACGACGCGACTGGGCAGGCAAACAAACGGGGTAAGGAGGGGGAAGCTGGCTTGCGCGGTAACGCTGGCCCTGACGGTTGCGCAGGTGGTAACCCCACAACCGGTTTCCTGTGGCCCCTCTGGGTAAAAGGGGACGGCCTCGGCTACCGGATAAGCAACTGGCCCTGATCCTCGCACCCCGCTGTTGCAGGCGCAGACGACCTTATGTGATGAGAAACCAGTATATAGAGGCGGGTCGGGTGAGTGATTGCAAAGATTGCGGTATAAATCGAACATTGCGCAATTATTGTCATATTTAGTTAACTTTAAGGGATTATCTATCCCTATCCATGTGAAATCAGGCCAATACTCTTTACTCAGTGCTGACGCCAAAAAACAGAAACCCCACCATCGCTGGCGGGGTTTTTCAGGGTTCGCAAGTGTTGTGCAAAGAAGGAGAGAAAGACTCCCCTACCCTTGTTACGCAATGCTTAGCGGTTTTTCACCTTTTGATGCAGCTCCTGCACCGAGTTGACGTTGGCAGTGGCATCCATGCTGATGGCCATGCAGGTGGCAAACGCCTCATTCATGGTGGTGGTGTAAGCCACCTTGTGCTGCAAGGCGGCGCGGCGCAACTGCTTGGAGTCCTGGATCGCCACTCGCCCTTCGGCGGTGTTGACGATGTAGGTGTACTCGCCATTCTTGATGCGGTCGAGAATGTGCGGGCGACCCTCGTGCACCTTGTTGACCAGGCGCGGGTTGATGCTCGCCTCCCCCAATGCCACTGCGGTGCCGTGGGTGGCATCCAGCTCGTAGCCCAGCTCCAGCAGCTTGGCAGCCAAATCGACCACCAGCGCCTTGTCGCTGTGACGCACCGACAAGAGCGCGCGACCCTCTTTCGGCACCGCATGGCTGGCACCCAGCTGGGCCTTGGCATAGGCCTCGGCAAAGCTGCTGCCCACCCCCATCACCTCACCGGTAGAGCGCATCTCTGGCCCCAGCAGCGGGTCAACCCCAGGGAACTTGGCGAACGGCAGAACCACCTCTTTCACCGAGTAGTAAGGCGGGATGATTTCGGTGGTAAAGCCCTGATCTTTCAGGCTCTGGCCGGCCATGACGCGGGCGGCAATCTTGGCCAGCGGCGCACCGGTCGCCTTGGAGACGAAGGGCACGGTACGGGCAGCACGCGGGTTCACTTCGATGAGGTAGATGTCATCGCCCTTGACCGCAAACTGCACGTTCATCAGGCCGACCACACCGAGTTCCAGTGCCAGCTTGCGCACCTGCTCGCGGATCTCGTCCTGAATTTTCTTGGACAAGGTATAAGGTGGCAGGGAGCAGCCGGAGTCACCGGAGTGGATACCGGCCTGCTCGATATGCTCCATGATGCCGCCGATAACCACATCGGTGCCGTCGCAGATGGCATCCACGTCCAGCTCGGTGGCATCGTCCAGGAAGCGGTCCAGCAGTACCGGCGATTCGTTGGAAACGCTCACCGCCTCGGCGAAGTAGCGACGCAGGTCGGTCTCGTCATAGACGATCTCCATGGCGCGGCCACCCAGCACATAGGAGGGGCGCACCACCAGCGGGTAAGTGATCCGCTCGGCGGTCAGCACAGCCTGCTCCAGGTTGGTGACTGTGCCGTTTTCCGGCTGCTTGAGGCCCAGACGCTCAACGGCTGACTGGAAGCGCTCGCGGTCTTCGGCGCGGTCGATGGCATCCGGGCTGGTACCTATGATCGGCACGCCGTTGGCTTCCAATGCCCGTGCAAGTTTGAGCGGGGTCTGGCCGCCGTACTGCACGATGACGCCCTTGGGTTTCTCGATGCGCACGATTTCCAGCACATCTTCCAGGGTCACCGGCTCGAAGTAGAGGCGATCCGAGGTGTCGTAATCGGTGGAGACGGTTTCCGGGTTGCAGTTGACCATGATGGTCTCGTAACCGTCTTCGCGCAGGGCCAGTGCCGCGTGCACGCAGCAGTAGTCAAACTCGATGCCCTGACCGATACGGTTCGGGCCGCCGCCGATGATCATGATCTTGTCACGATTGGTCGGGTTGGCCTCGCACTCTTCGTCATAGCTGGAGTACATGTAGGCGGTGTTGGTAGCGAACTCGGCGGCGCAGGTATCGACCCGCTTGTAGATCGGGAAGATGTTGTGGCGGGCACGCAGTTTGCGCACCTCGCCCTCTGCCACGCCGAGGATCTTGGCCAGACGCGCGTCGGCGAAGCCCTTGCGCTTGAGGGCGCGCAGGAAGTCGGCGTCGAGACCGGCCATGCCGCGCTCTCTCACCTGCTCTTCCAGCTTGATGAGATCTTCTATCTGCACCAGGAACCAGGGGTCTATCTTGGTCAGCTTGAAAATGCCGTCCATGGAAAGACCGGCGCGAAACGCATCGGCGATGTACCAGATGCGGTCGCAGCCAGCGTCCTGCAGCTCGTGGCGGATGCGGGTCAGGGAGTCAGGGGCATTGAGGTCAACTATAGGGTCAAAGCCGGTCTTGCCCGTCTCGAGACTGCGCAGCGCCTTGTGCAGGGACTCCTGGAAGTTGCGGCCAATGGCCATCACTTCGCCGACCGACTTCATCTGGGTAGTCAGGCGGTCATTGGCACCGGCGAACTTTTCAAAGTTGAAGCGCGGCACCTTGGTGACCACGTAGTCGATGGCTGGCTCGAAGGAGGCCGGAGTGCGGCCGCCGGTGATATCGTTCATCAGCTCGTCCAGGGTGTAACCGATGGCGAGCTTGGCGGCGATCTTGGCGATGGGGAAACCGGTCGCCTTGGAGGCCAGTGCAGAGGAGCGGGACACCCGCGGGTTCATCTCGATGATGACCATGCGGCCATCTTTCGGGTTGATGCCGAACTGGACGTTGGAGCCGCCGGTCTCGACGCCGATCTCGCGCAGTATCGCCATGGAGGCGTTGCGCATGATCTGGAACTCCTTGTCGGTCAGCGTCTGGGCTGGCGCGACCGTGATGGAGTCACCGGTGTGGATGCCCATGGGGTCGAAGTTTTCGATGGTGCAGACGATGATGCAGTTGTCGTTGCGATCCCGCACTACTTCCATCTCGTACTCTTTCCAGCCGATCAGCGACTCATCGATGAGCAGCTCCTTGGTCGGCGACAAGTCCAGACCGCGCTCGCAGATCTCGACGAACTCTTCGGTGTTGTAGGCAATGCCGCCGCCCGAGCCACCCATGGTAAAGGAGGGGCGGATGATGCAGGGGAAGCCGACCATCTGCTGCACGCCCCACGCCTCTTCCATGTTGTGGGCGATGCCGGCGCGCGGGCACTCGAGGCCAATGCTCTTCATGGCGATGTCAAAGCGACGGCGATCTTCGGCCTTGTCGATGGCGTCGGCGGTGGCACCGATCATCTCGACACCGAACTCGGCCAGCACGCCATGCTTCTCCAGATCCAGCGCGCAGTTGAGTGCAGTCTGGCCACCCATGGTGGGCAGCACGGCATCCGGGCGCTCTTTCTTGATGATCTCGCGTACCACTTCCCAGGTGATGGGCTCTATGTAAGTGGCATCGGCCATCTCGGGGTCGGTCATGATGGTGGCCGGGTTGGAGTTCACCAGGATGACGCGGTATCCCTCCTCGCGCAGGGCTTTGCAGGCCTGGGCGCCGGAGTAGTCAAATTCGCAGGCCTGACCGATGACGATGGGGCCGGCGCCGAGGATCAGGATGCTCTGTAGGTCGTTACGTTTTGGCATGGCTTCTCTTTTCCTCTTAAGCGCGATACTGCTTGATCAATTCAATAAAGTGGTCGAACAGACCGGCACAGTCGTGCGGGCCCGGGCTCGCTTCGGGGTGACCCTGGAAGCTGAAGGCCGGACGGTCGGTGCGGTGGATGCCTTGCAAGGACCCGTCGAACAAAGAGACGTGGGTGGGGCGCAGGCAATCCGGCAGTGAGCTCTCGTCCACTGCAAAGCCGTGGTTCTGGGCGGTGATCATGACGGTGTTGTCATCCAGGCTCTTCACCGGATGGTTGGCGCCGTGATGGCCGAACTTCATCTTGATGGTCTTGGCGCCGGAGGCAAGACCGAGCAGCTGGTGACCCAGGCAGATGCCAAATACCGGCGTGTTGGTGTTGAGAAAAGCCTTGATGGCGTCGATGGCATAGTCACACGGCTCGGGGTCACCGGGGCCGTTTGAGAGGAAGATGCCATCGGGATTCATCGCCAGCACTTCGGCGGCCGGTGTCTTGGCCGGCACCACTGTCAGGCGGCAACCACGGTCCACCAGCATCCGCAAAATGTTGCGCTTGACGCCAAAGTCGTAGGCTACCACGTGGTATTTGAGTTCATCGGCCGCCGGGGTGACATGCCCCTTGCCAAGCTGCCAGCTACCTTCGGTCCAGTTGTATGCCTCGCCAACCGTGACCTCTTTGGCCAAGTCCATCCCCTTCAAACCGGGGAAGGCGCGGGCCTGTTCGAGGGCATATGCCTCATCAACTTGCTTGCCCGTCAGGATACAGCCAGCCTGGGCGCCTTTCTCGCGCAGAATGCGAGTCAGTTTGCGGGTGTCGATGTCGGCGATGCCAACGATGTTGTGAGACTTGAGGTAATCGGAGAGGGATTGCTGATTGCGGAAATTGGAGGCAAGTATCGGAAGGTCCCGGATGATCAATCCCTGTGCATGGATTTGACTGGACTCTTCATCTTCGCTGTTGGTGCCGGTGTTGCCTATATGGGGGTAAGTGAGGGTGACTATCTGACGGGAATAAGAGGGATCGGTAAGGATTTCCTGATAGCCCGTCATCGACGTATTGAAAACCACTTCACCAACGGAACATCCCTCGGCGCCTATCGACACGCCTTTGAACACAGTTCCATCTTCCAGCACTAGCAATGCAGTGTGATTCAAGACAACCTCCAGTTATTTAGCTTTAAATTCAGCAATTTACCTGGGTGTTGCGGGTCCGGACGCTGTTTGAAACAGGGCTCAAACCCGGCAGATTTCTGGCAAATTGGGCGCATTCTACTTAAAAATGATCGCATTTCAACGTCTTTTCTCGTTTTAAATGCATCTAAATTCAATAAACAAGCAACATTACCCATTATCTATGCACTCAATCGCTTTGCAACCCCCTCCAGCGAAAGAAAAGCCAGAACCCGCGACAAAAGTGGCACCTTGTGCCACTCAAAGCACAAAAACCAACATTTAACCCTTTAAAAACAAGCAAGTGTGATTTATAAAAAAAACTAACCAGACATGAAAGGAGTCATTTAATGACAGATAAGTGACTTGCAAAAATAGAAAACGTTTTTCTTGTTTTGAATTTTTAGTCTTTTTTGTGACATGTGAAAAAATGCGACCGCAGGGAGTGTAGAGGCCCAATCTCGTTACGCTTTGATGACATTTGACAGAAGGGGGCCAGGCCACCGTTCTAGAAAGAGGTAGTTTGGATGGTTTGGGTGAAAAAACGCGGCGTAATCACCATTTATACAAGAAAATACGAAAAACCCCGGCGAACCGGGGTTTGGCAAGGCAGTGGGTGCCCCTCGCAGGGGGAGCGATGACACCCAGAACGTCAGGCAGCTTATTTCAGACTGAGCACATCCTGCATGTCGTAAAGACCGGCACCCTGCTGGCCAAGCCACTTGCCCGCGCGCACAGCGCCATTGGCGAAGGTGAGGCGGCTGGAGGCCTTGTGACTGATCTCCACCCGCTCGCCAATGTCGGCAAACATGACGGTGTGTTCCCCCACCAGATCGCCGGCACGAATGGTGGCAAAGCCGATGGTGTTGCGATCCCGCTCGCCGGTGATCCCTTCACGGCCATAGACGGCGCACTCCTTGAGATCGCGGCCCAGGGTCTTGGCCACCACTTCCCCCATGGAAAGCGCTGTGCCGGACGGTGCATCCACCTTGTGTCTGTGATGTCCTTCGATGATCTCGATGTCGGTGTAATCCCCCATCACCTTGGCGGCCTGCTCCAGCAGCTTGAACACCAGGTTGACGCCGACCGAGTAGTTGGAGGCGAAGACGATGCCGATCTGCTTGCCCGCCTCTTTCAGCGCCGCCTTGCCTGCGTCATCAAAACCTGTGGTGCCGATCACTATCTGCTTGTTGTGGGCCAGGGCAAAGGCCAGGTTGGCCAGGGTCACCTCGGGACGGGTGAAGTCGATGATGAGATCAAACTCATCCCGAACCTTGTCCAGGCTGTCGCTGATCATCACACCCAGCTTGCCCAGACCGTTGAGCTCACCGGCATCCAGCCCGATCACGGCAGAGCCAGGTCGCTCCAGCGCCGCCCCGACCACCACGCCCTCGGCGTTGGTGATGGCTTCCAGCAGCACCTTGCCCATACGACCATTACAGCCCATCACGGCCACACGGATCGGATTGTCCATCTCCACCCTCTCATCTGTTTTATGGAAAGAGACCGTTTTACCAGCCTGCGCCGGCTTTGAAAAGCCGTGAGACACCCTCTTCGGTTCGGGCGCGACGGTGAACCGCTCAAAATGGCTGATCCACCCCTTGCCATTCCAACCCCGCAGACTGGCGGTCTGGGGTTTGGCAGAGACGGCGCCGCATGATAGGTTTACGCCGATAAAAAGCCGCAATTGACACCCGCAACTAGGAAGTAAACATATGAATACGGAATTGCTGTGCGTACTGGGCCTGCTGTCCCTCGGCCTTGTCACCCTTGTGGCGGCGCTGCTGTTTGGCGGGCCAGGCCCGGCGCCGGAGATGGCCAGTATCAGCAACCCCTTCAAAACCCTTGACTGGAGCGGCCTGCCGCCGCTCTCAAGATACCCGGCCCGTGACGGCGCGCAGTTGGGTTACCGACACTATGCCCCCGCAGGCAAGGATGTCAGGGGTAGCGTTGTGCTGGTTCATGGCTCCTCGGCCAGCAGCCAGAGCATGCACATACTGGCGAGCGCCTTCTCGCAAGCCGGTTATGGTGCCTACACCCTCGATATCCGCGGCCATGGCGAGTCGGGCCAGAGAGGCACGATAGCCTACATAGGGCAACTGGAAGACGATCTGGAAGATTTCGCCGCAGCAGTGGCTCCGAGCAAACCCGCCACCCTCGCAGGCTTCTCGTCAGGGGGTGGCTTTGTGCTGCGCGTCGCCGGTGGCTCACGGCAAGTCCTGTTTGACAACTACCTGCTCCTCTCTCCGTATCTGGGCCCCACTGCCGCCAACTACCGACCAAACAGCGGCGGCTGGGTGCGTGTCGGCCTTCCTCGCCTCATTGCCCTGAGCATCCTCAACGGTTTCCATATTTCAGCACTCAACCATCTGACCGTGCTGAACTTTGCGCTCAATGACGAAGCGAAAGCACTCCTGACCCCCTCCTACTCCTTCAACCTCGCTTCGAATTTCCAGCCAGGGCGCGACTACCGGCAGAATTTGCGCAATGTACAGCGCCCCTGCGCCGTGATCGCGGGCACCGATGACGAAACGTTTAAAACCGACCAACTGGCACCCGAGTTAAGAGCGATCGGCATTCAATGGCCCGTCACCCTAGTGCCGGGTATCAGCCATATTCCCCTGATTCTCGATAGCCACGCCCTGGCTGCCGCCGTTCAGGCCGTGGAGAAAATGACCCAGTAACAGCGCCGCCCTCACCGAGTATCAAGGCCGCCTCATTGCCTGCAGACGCAGGTGCCATGCCCAGCACGCGCAAGGCGGCGTCGGCGGCCTACCCCAGACGCAGATAACCTGGATATTCAGTACCATCAGCCCGTCAGCCAAATGACATGTCTGTGAAAAGCGCCCTGCATGTCTCAAGACGACGCCGAACAATTGACAGTATTGATTAATTTTTCCGAACATACTTTTGATATTTCAATGGCGTCAGAATTGACCGATAAAAAGCCCTATCCGTCTGGACGTCTATCTTGACCGAATGCCCCCGACTCACTACTGTAGGCGCCCCACAGCGGCAGGATGCCCGCCACGCTCATCCCATCAACCCGGGCTGGTGACGACAGGGAGGTCATGTTCAACCACAGAGGAATACATGATCCAGACCCAACCCAGCGCCAGAGCCCTGCTGCCTCTTCTGGTCTTTCTTGCTCTCTTTATCGGTACCGGCACCTGGCTCACCCTGCAAGGGGTGGAATTCGCCTTCTATCAACTGCCAGCCCCCGTGGCTGCACTGCCTGCCGTCATGCTGGCACTGACGCTGGGAAAAGAGGGGTTCAACAAGAACCTTGAAACCTTCTTCAAGGGGGTGGGTGACAGCAGCATAATGGCAATGTGCATCATCTATCTGCTGGCTGGCGCCTTCGCCACCGTGGCCAAGGCCACCGGTGGGGTCGATGCCACCGTGGCGCTCGGTCTGTCGCTGATCCCGGGCTGGTTCCTGCTGCCGGGCCTGTTCCTCATCTCTGCGTTTATTGCCACCGCCATGGGCACCTCCATGGGCACTATCGGCGCCGTGGCGCCGGTAGCGCTCGGCGTCGCCCAGGCAGCCGGTATCGACCCCGTGCTGATGGCGGGCACCATTCTCTCCGGCGCCATGTTCGGCGATAACCTCTCCATCATCTCGGACACCACCATAGCGGCGACCCGCAGCCAGGGCTGCGAAATGAAGGACAAGTTTCGCGAGAACATCAAGATTGCGGCCCCTGCCGCCATCGCAGTGATCCTGCTCTATCTGACCCTGGGTTCAGTGGGAGAAGCTCCTGCCACCACCGCCAGCGCGGACCTGTTCAAGGTGATGCCTTATCTGTTGATCCTGGTACTGGCGCTATCCGGCATGAACGTCTTCATGGTGCTGGGGATTGGCATTGTGGCCGCGGGCGCGGCTGGCATGATCAGCGGTTACCCGCTGGGCCAGTTCAGCAAGGACATCTATCAGGGCTTTACCGGCATGCAGGAGATCTTTTTGCTCTCCATGCTGATCGGCGGTCTCGGCGCCCTGATGGAACGCCAGGGCGGGCTGGCCTGGATCAGCGCCCGCATCAGCGCCCTGATTGCCCGCTTTACCCGCCAGCACGATGGCGAGCAGAACGAGAAGGCGGCCGAACTCGGCATCGCCGGCGTGGTGGGCTTGACCAACCTCTGCACCGCCAACAACACAGTGGCCATCATAGTGGCCAGCAAGGTAGCGCGGGAGCTGGCGGAGCATCACGGCGTCACCCCGCGCCGCGCCGCCTCCATGCTGGATATCTTCTCCTGCGTGGTACAAGGACTCATCCCCTGGGGCGCACAGGCGCTGCTGCTGGGCTCCATCTTCGCACTGTCGCCGCTGGCGGTGGTGAGTATGAGCTTCTATCCCATGGCCCTGGCACTGGCGGCGATAGTGGCTGTCTTCATCAAGCATCAGATGGGCAAGACATCGGACAAATAACCGGGACGGCAGCCGGACCGGGCATTGCCCCCGGCCTGGCAGCCCATCCCCGCCGGGCTTGTCACCCTGTTCATCCCTCGCCGGCCTTGTTAAGGTAACCAGGCCTTTGCGGCCAACTCCCTGCTCACCCAGGTGCACAATACAGGAGCCCCCATGCCGGATACCCAACCCGAGCAAGCCCATGAGCGGCAAACCCTGCGCCAGCTCATTCGTCTGCGCAGAAAAAGCCTGAGCCAGGCCGAGCAACAGGAGGCAGCCCAGCAGCTGGTTGCCCAGTTCAAGCAGCACAGCGAGATCCTGGCCGCCAGACGCATCGCCCTCTACCTGGCCAACGATGGCGAACTCAACCCCCTGCCCGCCATCCACTGGCTCTGGGCCCAGCAAAAAGAGGTCTACCTGCCGGTGCTGCACCCCTTCACTCCGGGTCACCTGCTCTTCTTGCGCTACACAGCCACCAGCCCCATGACCCGCAATCGCTACGGCATCGCCGAGCCTGAGCTGGATATGTCCCAGGTGGTGCCTCATAGCACCCTGGACCTTATCTGTACCCCGCTGGTGGCATTCGATGCCGAGGGCAACCGGCTCGGTATGGGGGGCGGCTATTACGATCGCACCCTCGCCTGCTGGCACGAACACAAGCTGGGCCCCAAGCCGCTGGGTCTCGCCCATGACTGCCAACAGGTGGATGCCGTGCCACAGGAGCAATGGGACGTGCCGCTACCGCAGATCATCACCCCGAGCCGCTGCTGGCAATTTGCATGACCGCACAGGCAGTCGGCCTGTGCCGACTGCCTGTGACAGCCCCCGTTGGCTGTGCTGCCGTCTCTGTTTTTTTGCCATCCCCCCTCTCAGTACCGCCCCCTTTTCGTGCCCGCCACGCCAGATGCCATCCAGAAGGCTCAATAAACAGGCAAACGATTTACATCTTGGGGATTTTTGGACCGGAACGTGACCTCTGTAGTCGCTCTGGGGGGGATGCTTGGATATAATGCGCCCGCTTTTTCCCAGAGGATCGATCATGACTCAAGATGAAATGAAGAAGGCGGCTGGTTGGGCTGCGCTCAAATACGTGGTGCCCGGTACCATAGTCGGGGTAGGCACAGGCTCTACCGTCAACCACTTTATCGATGCGCTGGCGACCATGAAGGACCAGATTGAAGGGGCAGTATCCAGCTCAATCGCCTCCACCGAGCGCCTCAAAGCCTTGGGTATCAATGTCTATGACCTCAACGATATCGATGCCCTCTCCGTCTACGTGGATGGCGCCGACGAGATCAATGCCACCCGCGACATGATCAAGGGTGGTGGCGCGGCCCTGACCCGCGAGAAGATAGTGGCAGCCGTGGCTGACAAGTTCATCTGCATCATCGACAACACCAAAACCGTGGACGTGCTGGGCCAGTTCCCGCTGCCGGTAGAGGTGATCCCCATGGCCCGTGAATACGTGGCCCGCGAGATCCGCAAATTGGGTGGCAACCCCGAGTGGCGCAAAGGTGTGGTCACCGACAACGGCAACATCATACTGGACGTCAAGGGCATGGCCATCAAGGATGCCAAGGCGCTGGAAGTACAGCTCAATGGCATAGTGGGCGTGGTCACCAACGGCCTGTTTGCCCACCGTGGCGCGGACGTGGTACTGATCGGCACACCTGACGGGGTAATCACCCAATAAGGCCGCCTCGGCAACATCATTGCTCTGCAAATCGATGACGGCGCCTGATGGCGCCGTTTTCATTTATCACTCAATGAGTTGCAAACTGTGATTTACAACTATCGTTGAAAACTTCAAAGAATTTGACTTTCGTCACAAATATTCCCTCTCACAATCGTTTTTGCTACTTTACGGTTTTCTTCACAGACCATATCTGCACTCATTCTTTGCATACATAGAGGGATCGTCATGACTGCCAAGTTTTCGCTGGACAAGGATAAGATCAAGGTACTGCTGCTGGAGGGAGTGCATCCCAACACGGTAGAGACCTTTCGTGCAGCAGGTTATACCAGCGTGGAGTACCTCAAGACCTCCCTGTCGGAAGAGGATCTGATCAAGCGCATTCGTGATGTGCATTTTGTGGGCCTGCGCTCGCGCACCCAGCTCACCGAAAAGGTGCTGGATGCCGCAAGCAAGCTGGTCGCCATCGGCTGCTTCTGCATCGGCACCAACCAGGTTGACCTCGACGCCGCCCACTTGCGTGGCATCCCCGTCTTCAACGCCCCCTTTTCCAATACCCGTTCCGTTGCAGAGCTGGTGCTGGGCGAGATACTGCTGCTGCTGCGCGGCATCCCGGAGAAAAACGCCAAGTGCCATCGCGGCGTATGGGAAAAACTGGCCAATCGCTCGGTGGAAGCCCGTGGCAAGAAGCTCGGCATCATAGGCTACGGCCATATCGGTACCCAGCTTGGCATCATAGCCGAGAGCATCGGCATGAAGGTCTACTACTACGACATCGAGAACAAGCTCTCCCTGGGCAACGCCATCCAGGTGCCGAGCATGGTCGAACTGCTCAACATGTCCGATGTCATCAGCCTGCACGTGCCGGAGACCGCCTCCACCAAGAACATGATCGGCGCCGAGCAGCTGCGCATGATGAAACCGGGCGCCATCTTCATCAACGCCGCCCGCGGTACAGTAGTGGATATCGATGCCCTGGCCGACGTCATCAAGAGCGGTCATGTCTCCGGTGCCGCCATCGACGTCTTCCCGGTTGAGCCCAAGTCCAACGACGAAGAGTTCCTGAGCCCGCTGCGCGGGTTGGACAACGTGATCCTCACTCCCCATATCGGTGGCACCACTCAGGAAGCCCAGGAGAACATTGGTCTGGAAGTGGCCAACAAGCTGGTCAAGTATTCTGACAACGGCTCCACCCTCTCCGCCGTCAACTTCCCGGAAGTCTCGCTGCCGGGGCACAAGGGCTCCAGCCGCCTGCTGCATATTCACCGCAACCAGCCGGGCGTCATGAACAAGATCAACCAGATCTTCGCCGAAGAGGGGATCAACATCGCCGGTCAGTACCTGCAAACCAGCAGCCATATCGGTTATGTGGTGATCGACGTGGAGACAGAGCACAGCGAGAAGGCACTCGCCAAGCTCAAGGAGATCAACGGCACCATACGTGCGCGGATCCTGCATTGAGCCGTCGGGCTATGCCGCCAAGCGACTAACCCAACTGACAAAATGCAATAAACAAGAAACCCGCCGAATGGCGGGTTTCTTTATGGCCGGGTACTGTGGTTCAGTCACCTAAGAGCATCGGTTCGATTGGCACAGCGTATTCGGACGCCCCTGTCTCTTAGCCACGAGAAAGGTTGCTGTCGCAACCTACCACCAGCCCAGCTGGGTTATGCCCCGCCGGGCTTTTCTTGGTACCGAAAATGCTACCACCAGCCGAGCAGGTTGCGCCCTACCAGAGCGCCCCATACCAGGGCATTGAGCGCCAGGGCGATAAAGACGGCGGCGGAGCCAAGATCCTTGGCGCGGCCCGACAGCTCGTGATGCTCCGAGCCCACCCTGTCTACAACTGCCTCGATGGCAGAGTTGAGCACCTCGACGATCACCACCAGCCAGCTGATGGCCACCAGCAGCAGGATCTGGTTGAGGGAATCCCCGAGCCAGAAGGCCAACGGCATCAGCAGCAGGATCAACATCAGCTCCTGCCTAAAGGCCGCCTCGTTGACCCAGGCTGACTTGAGCCCCTTCATGCTGTAACCGGTTGCGTTGATGATGCGGGTAACCCCGGTTGCTCCTGGCTTTGCCACGCTATCTACCTCATTTGGCGTCGTTTTGGGGTTCACATCCTATCAGAGCCCCTCGAGGTTTCCATCAGGGGCATTTTGCTTTATTTTATCCCCTTGCAATTTCGGCACGCGGTCAACGCTACAGCCCACGCCACCCACTCGAGAATTGAGTCGTATGTCCATTCACACCGATGAATTGCGCACCCGTCGCCTGGAGTCCCTGATCACTCCAAGCGAGCTCGCGCACGCCTTCCCGTTAAACGACACCGTTGCCCAGAACCTGCTGGATGCCCGCCGCGAAGTGGAAGCCATTCTGGCCGGTGAGGATCAGCGCCTGCTGGTCATCGTCGGCCCCTGCTCCATCCATGATCCGGCTGCCGCCCACGAGTATGCCCGTCGCCTCAATGCCCTGCGCGAGCAGTACAAAGAGAGCCTCTGCATCGTAATGCGCACCTACTTCGAGAAGCCGCGCACTATCGTCGGCTGGAAGGGGCTGATCAATGATCCGCGCCTCGATGGCAGTTTCGATGTCAACGAAGGGCTGAAACTGGCCCGCAAGCTGCTGGTCAACATCAACGAGATCGGCATGCCCACCGCCACCGAGTTTCTCGATATGGTGACCGGCCAGTACATCAGCGATCTCATCACCTGGGGTGCCATAGGCGCACGTACCACCGAATCCCAGGTACACCGCGAGATGGCCTCAGCCCTATCCTGTCCGGTCGGCTTCAAGAACGGCACCGACGGCAACACCCGCATCGCCATCGATGCGGTGCGCGCCGCCCGCCACAGCCACATCTTCTATTCCCCGGACAAGGACGGCAAGATGACCATCTACCGCACCGCCGGCAACCCCTATGGCCACGTGATCCTTCGTGGCGGCCACAGACCCAACTACGATACCGCCAGCATCGACGAGGCGTGCGAAGCCCTGGCCGACGTGGGCCTGCCGGAGCGCCTGGTGGTGGATTTCAGCCACGGCAACAGCATGAAGGATCACCGCCGTCAGCTGCTGGTGGCCCAGGACATCTGCGATCAGCTGCGCCGCGGCCGTACCGGCATCGCCGGCATCATGGCCGAGAGCTTCCTGGTGGAAGGTCGTCAGGATGTGGAGAATGGCTGCGCTGCCACCTTCGGCCAGAGCATCACGGATGCCTGCCTGTCGTGGAGCGACACAGAGACGCTGCTGGCCATGCTGGCCGAGGCCGCCCAGGTACGCCTGAGCAAACAGGCTTGAACTGCGAATAAAACCAAAGGGGCCGGTATTGTTGATACCGGCACCTTCCTCTTGCAGTCGGTCGATTACGCTTCGCTAATCGACCCTACACGCGCACTTTTTCCTCTATACCCCGCTTACAAGCTGGGCATAAACCAGACCCGACCGGCCGCCTCAATGCGGTCGGTCTTGATCTGGAACACCCGCTCCAGCAAGGCTTCGTCGATGACATCGACGCCCCCCTCGCTCACCACGCGCCCCTGCTGCAGACAGAGGATCCGATCCGCCCAGTCGATGGCCAGATTGATGTCGTGGATGGCGAGCACCACCAGCAGCCCCTGCCGTGCCAACGATTTCAGCAGCCGCAACAGCGCCAGCTGATGGTGCAGATCCAGCCCCGCCAGCGGTTCGTCCAGCAGCAAGACTCGCCCCGCCGGATTGAGGCCGGGCCACACCTGCAGCAGGGTACGGGCAATCAGCACCCGCTGTTGCTCCCCGCCGGAGAGACGACTGAAGTCCCGCGCCAATAGTGAGCTCAGCTCCAGTGCATCGCACAGGGCGTCGACGGCATCGCTCTGGGCCTGCTTCACATCGCCCGGTTGCCTGGCCTGCACCCGCTCATCCAGCCCTATGGCCAGCACCTGAAACACAGGAATATGAAACAGCTGGGGCTGGCGCTGGGGCAGCATGGCGCGGCGCTGGGCCAGCTCCGGCCAGCTCAGATCGTGGATCGCCACCCCGCCAAGCCGCACTGTGCCCGCGGCAGGCAAAATACCGGCCAGGGCGCCAAGCAGGGTGGATTTGCCGCTGCCGTTGGGGCCGAGCAGGGCCACCAGCTGACCGCCCTGCCAATCGAGATCCAGCGCAGCCAGTCGCTCCGGGATGGCAAGGGCTCGCGCCTCGATCAGGGAGGCTGACTCAAGCGAAGAGGGATCAGCGGGCAGCATCGGCATCTTGCCTCAACAGCAGGTAGACAGCTTGAGCATGTCGGCATTCGGGCCGGTATTTATGCGGTAGCATTGGCATCTTGCCTCAGCAGCAGATAGATGAAGAGCGGGGCGCCGACCGAGGCGGTGATGACACCGATGGGCAGCTCACCGGCGCTTAATGCAGAGCGTGCAACCAGATCGGCCCCCAGCAGCAGGGCGCCGCCCCCCAGCGCCGAGGCGGGCAACAGGAAGCGTTGATCGCTGCCGCCACACAGACGTAGCAGATGGGGCACCACCAGCCCGACAAAGCCGATGACACCGCATAGCGACACGGCAATGCCGGTGAGCAGACAGACCGCCAGCACCAGTCGCACCCGCATCCTGTCCACGTCCAGCCCCATCAGACGGGCCTGGGTCTCCCCCAGCAGCAGTTGCTGCAAGGCCCTGCCCTGCCAGCAAAGCCAGCCGAGGGTCAGCGGCAGCACCAGCCACCACCAGGCCAGTTGCTGGCTGCCATAGGAGAGACTGCCCATCATCCAGAACATGTATTCGCGCAGAGAGCCGTCATCGGCAAAGTACATCAGCCAGGTCATGGCCGCATTGGTGAGGATGCCGATGGCGACCCCGAACAGCAGCAGACGGGTATGGCCGAGCCTGGCCCGACGCGCCAGCCGAATGAGCAGCATGGTCACCGCAAGGGCGCCACCAAACGCTGCCAGCGACAAGCCCCAGCCCGGCAGATAGATACCGAGGGACTTGGCCACGGCCATCGCCACCATGGCGGCGAGGCCAGCACCGCTCGACACGCCGAGCAGGCCGGGTTCGGCCACCGGGTTATGCAGCATCACCTGCAGCACGGCGCCGCCGCAGGCGAGCGCCGCCCCCGCCAGCAGGGCCAGCAAGGCACGGGGCAACCGCAATTCCAGCAGGATGCGTTGTTCAAGATCGCCCATGGGCTGCCAGGGCAGCAGCAGGAATTCGCCCCAGATAAGGGAGAAGAAAAAGAGCAGCAGGGTCAGCAGCGTCAGGCAAAACAACCAGCCCCGCTGCCAGCGTTGCTGGCGGGCGAGCAAAGAGAGATACACAGAAGCTCCCCGAACGTGTACAAGGCCCGGCGCCGATGCTGTATTGACCAGCCCGGCGCACAAGGATGAAAAGCGCATGATAACAGTGCGTTACCACCCGAGGTCAAGGCTGGTAAGGTTTAGCAAGGGCACCTATCTCGCCGCTCGCCACCATCTCCTGCAACGCGAGCGCCAGCGGCTGCCGCAGTGCGTGGTGAGGGGAGCGCTTGCTCATGCCCAGATAGAGCATGACCGGCTTGGGTGGCAGATAGGCGGCCTTGATGAGCCCGGCCTCATTGTGCTGGCTCAGGGCATAATCCACCTGGCAATCCGTGCCTATCATCAGCGATAGATGGCCCCGCTGCACCATGCGCAGCAGTTGATCCTCGGTGGGTACGCCGTGCTTGTCGAGCCGGGTGTCCGAATCAAACGGCTCGAAGTAGGCGGAGTTGAGCACATGACCGACCTTGCGCCCCTGCAGGTCGGCATAGGTGTTAAGGGATGACACCACTGCCGGTTTGCCATAAAAGGCAGAACCGCACTGGTAGTAGGCGGGTTGCAGATAATCGATGAACTGTGCCCTGTCCGGCGTCATCGCCACCCCTATCATGAGGTCAACCTGACCGGTCTGCATCTGCTTGAGGGCCCGTCCCCAGGGGACCCGCTTCACCTCGAACTGTATGCCGCTACGGCTCTGCAGCCGCTGCAGAATATCCATGTCCAACCCGCGAAACTGACCATCCGGTTGCAAGACTCGAAACGGTGGCCAGACATCGGTGGCTACCGTCAGGGTTGGTGCACCCTGTGCCTGACAGGCCAGCAGCAGACCAAACACTCCCCAGCCTCTCTTCCCCATCCACTGATCCCTGTATCATCCACCCTTGATGGGTTAAAAATACCCTGCCGTGCCACTTATGGAAACCCGAGGTTCAGGGATAAAATGCGCCGGACTTTCAAGGAGAACCCAATGAACCCGATTTTCGCCAGTATCGGTCTGCTCTTGTGCAGCAACGTCTTCATGACGTTCGCCTGGTATGCCCACCTCAAGAGCATGAACCACAAACCCTGGATCATCGCCGCCCTGGTGAGCTGGGGCATAGCCCTGTTCGAATACCTGTTGCAAGTGCCCGCCAACCGTATCGGCCATACAGTGATGAGCGTTGGCCAGCTCAAGATACTGCAAGAGGTGATCACCCTTACCGTGTTTGTCCCCTTCTCGGTCTTCTATCTGAAAGAGGATCTGAAGTGGGATTACCTCTGGGCCGGCCTTTGCATCATGGGCGCGGTGTTTTTTGTGTTTCGCGAGAAACTCACCGGCGCCTGAGGCTGTACACTCAATAACATCCCAAGTAACGGCATCTCCTTGATAGACGAGGCAAAACCATGGAATTGCGAGACATGCTACAGATCCTGGCCAAGCAGGACGGCTCAGACCTCTATCTGTCGACCGGCGCCCCTCCCTGTGCCAAGTTCAACGGTGGGCTGCGCCCCCTGTCCGAGACGTCGCTCGAACCGGGTGAAGTAGCCAAGATCGCCGCCGACATCATGGATGGCGAGCAGAAGCAGCAGTTCGAGCGGGAGCTGGAAATGAACCTCGCCATCTCCCTGCCCCAGATAGGCCGTTTTCGGATCAACATCTTCAAGCAGCGCAATGAAGTCTCCCTGGTGGCCCGCAACATCAAGACAGAGATCCCCCGCTTTGAAGATCTCAAACTGCCCCCCGTGCTGCTCGACACCATAATGGAGAAACGGGGCCTGGTGCTGTTTGTGGGCGGAACAGGCTCGGGCAAATCCACCTCGCTCGCAGCCCTCATCGACCATCGCAACCGCAACAGCGGCGGCCACATCATCACCATCGAGGATCCGGTGGAATTCGTCCATCGTCACCGCAAGAGCATCATCAACCAGCGGGAGGTGGGGGTAGATACCCGCAGCTTCCACGCCGCGCTCAAGAACACCCTGCGCCAGGCACCGGACGTGATCCTCATCGGTGAAATTCGCGATCGCGAGACCATGGAGCATGCCCTTGCCTTCTCCGAGACCGGGCATCTGGCCATCTCCACCCTGCACGCCAACAACGCCAACCAGGCGCTGGATCGCATCATCAACTTCTTCCCGGAGGAGCGCCGGCCGCAACTGCTCAACGATCTTGGCAACAACCTCAAGGCCTTTGTCTCCCAGCGACTGGTGAAAACCACAGACGGTGGCCGCCGGGCGGCGGTGGAGATCATGCTGGGCACCCACACCATCCGCGACATGATCAAACGCGGTGAGTTTGGCAGCCTGAAAGAGGTGATGGAGAAATCCAGAGCGCTCGGCATGGTCACCTTCGACAGCGCCCTGTTCGATCTGGTGGTGGAAGGGGTGATAGAGGAGGAAGAGGCGGTGAAAAACGCCGACTCGGCCAACAACCTGCGCCTCAAGATCAAGCTGTGGAAAGAGAAGGGCCAGATCGCCAACAGTGCGGATGCCACCGGCTGGAGTCTGGAGCCCACCAAGGACGAAAGTAACGATCCCTTCTAGTCCGCCCCCTGCCCCATTCCCCTTGAACCGTCATCCGCCATGGCAGATGACGGTTCAAAAAAACGCCAGCCACCCATCATTGTCCTAGCCCCCGCCTCTTCTCGCCATGTTGCTATTTGGTTAACACCCGTCCCCGGCCATGGCGTTTGCTCACATAAATGACAAAAAAATCAATGTGAGCCCCCTGCTTGCAAAAAATGTCGTTGAAAGCCCTTTCATACAGGCCTCAAAGGAGGCAGTATCAAGAGATTCTATCAACAAAGGGGTATTCAATGTTGTTACAACCTGCCAATACAGCAAAATCCAGACAATTGCTGAACGAGACCATGGCCTTGGTTCTCGCAGGAGGGCGGGGCAGTCGCCTCAAGCAGTTGACGGACAACAGGGCGAAACCGGCAGTTCATTTTGGCGGTAAATTCCGCATCATCGACTTCGTACTCTCCAATTGCATCAACTCGGGGATCCGCCGGGTCGGCGTGGTCACCCAATACAAATCCCACAGCCTGCTGCGCCATCTGCAATCGGGCTGGTCATTCCTGCGCTACCAGATGAACGAATTCATCGACCTGCTGCCTGCCCAACAAAGGGTGGACGAGGTCAACTGGTATCGCGGCACTGCCGATGCCGTGTATCAGAATCTGGATATCATTCGCGATCACGCCCCCAAATACGTGGTGGTGCTGGCGGGGGATCACATCTACAAGATGGATTACGCCGCCATGCTGCTCGATCACGTCAACATGGGGGCCAAGGTCACAGTGGCCTGCATCGAGGTGCCGCGCATAGAGGCCAGCGCCTTTGGGGTGATGGCGGTGGATGAGGATCGCAAGATCAACGCCTTCGTCGAGAAGCCGGCCAATCCGCCCGCCATGCCAGGCAAGGCCGACATGGCGCTGGCCTCCATGGGGGTCTACATCTTCGAAGCCGAGTATCTCTACCAGTTGCTGGAAGAGGATCTGGCCAACCAGGATTCCCACCACGATTTCGGCATGGACGTGATCCCGCGGGTGGTCAAGGAGGGATCCGCCTACGCCCATCCGTTCAGCATGTCCTGCGTCGGCTGCTGCCCGCAAAAACGCCCCTACTGGCGTGATGTGGGGACTGTGGATTCGTTCTGGGAAGCGAACATGGATCTCGCCTCCGTCACTCCCGAGCTCGATATCTATGATCAGGAGTGGCCCATCTGGACCAGCCAGACCATGACCCCACCCGCCAAGTTCGTGCAGGACAGAAACGGCCAGCACGGCATGACCATCAACTCCATGTTCTCCGGTGGCACCATCGTCAGCGGCTCCTTCATCGTGAGTTCGGTGCTGTTCACCAATGTGCGCGTGCACTCCTTCTGCACCCTGGATCAGGCGGTGATCTTCCCCGGGGTCGAGATAGGAGCCGGTTGTCGCCTGCGCCGTGTAGTGGTCGACAAGGGTTGCATACTGCCAGAAGGGCTGGTGGTGGGGGAAAACGCCTGTGAAGATGCCCGCCGCTTCCACCGCTCCGAGCAGGGCATAGTGCTGGTCACCAAAGAGATGCTGGCCAAGCTGTAAGCGAGTTGGTACACAGCAGCCACTGAACAAGGGAGCCCGACCGGCTCCCTTGTTTACATTTCCTTACGGCTCGTCCCTTGCCTGTCAGCCCCTCGGGCATGCTACTCTGCCGACACTTCTGCCTTTGCCTTATGATGGAACTGCACATGAAAAAACTGGACGTCGCACGCCTTGCCAGTCTCGCCACCGAGGCCGCCCACTCTCCGCGCCAGCGCATGAATCACAATCTGCACGACCAACTGGCCGACCCCATCCAGCGCCTCGCCATCGCCATGGAGCCGGATACCTACATTCGCCCCCATCGCCACCAGCAAACCTGGGAGCTGCTCACCGCCCTGTGCGGGCGCTTCGTGGTGCTCAACTTTGACGATGAAGGCACTGTAGTTGCTCGCGCCGTACTGGGGGAAGAGACCTCGGTACTGGAAACCCCGGTCGCCACCTGGCATGCGGTGCTCTCCCTCGATCCTCGCGCCGTCATCTTCGAGGTGAAGCACGGCCCCTACGCCCCTTTCCGGGAGGAAGACTTTGCCCCCTGGTCACCGGCCGTGGATGACATCGAGGGCCAGCAGGCCCTGATGGCCTGGTATCACCACGCCGACGTGGGCCAGCGCTGGCCCGGGCGTTAACGCCCGAGCCTAATTTTGAGAACACAGCATAGGCGGCCAGCCGCAGAAACAACAAGACCCGCCGATAGCGGGTCTTGTTTATTGCATGATTGGATGAGGGACCCGACAAGCGCGCTAGCGCTTTTGTACCAAACCAATCTGGCCGGGTTCACACCACTCGAACATCACCTCCTGGCTCTTGCCGCAGCAGCTGCCACCGCACACCTGAGTCTCCCGCTTGGCCACTCGGCCCTTGCGCATCCAGACGCCGAGCATGGCCTCCACCGCATCTTCCGAGGTATGGAAGTGACGCGCCAGATCCCGCCGACTCACCTTGCGCTGCACGGCGAGATAATCCCCCAGCTCTCGCAGTATCATAAGGCCACCACCTTGCGGGCGACTATGTCACCGTGACGGCGGCCCAGCCACCAGAGCAGCAGCAGGGAGAAACCATAGCTGCCAATCCAGAACAGGCTCTGCTCGGGGTGAGCGGCAAAGGTGGCCGCCTGATAGAAGACGGTGGCACACAGGAAGGCGGTGTAGTTGCACCAGGCGGCGGTCAGCAGCGCCCACTGGCGACCGGTTTCCCGCACCAGCGCGCCCATGGCGGCGGCGCAAGGCATGTAGAGCAGCACAAACAACAGGTAGGCAAAGGCACCGGCCGCGCCGTCGAAGTGAGTCTGCATGTTGCCGTAGGTGGACACGTCCACTTCCTGAGCTTCGGCGGCGGCTTGTCTGTCATCGAGCTCACCGACGGAGATCCCCATGGGATCGCTCGGGTTGATCTCCGCCAGATTGGCGGCAACGGCGGCGATGGCCTCGTGGAAGCTGGCAACGAGGGAGTATTCACTCTCCTCCCCATCACCGGAACCGCCGGCATAGAGGCTGTTGAGGGTACCGACCACCGCCTCTTTGGCGAAGATGCCGGTCACTATGCCGACCGTGGCCTGCCAGTTGTCATCGCGCACACCTATGGGGTGCAGCACAGGGGTGACCGCCTGACTGACCTTGCTCAGCACCGAGCTCTCCTGATCCTGGTGGCCAAAGCTGCCATCAGTCCCCAGCGAGTTGAGTACGCTCAGCACGGCAACCACCAGCACTATGGTTTTACCGGCACCGAACACGAAGGATTTGAGTTTCTGCCAGGTCTTGATCCCCACGTTGATGGGGCGCGGCCACTCGTAATCGGGCATCTCCATCAGCATGGAATCACTCTTGCCCGGCAGCAGAGTGCTGCGCAGCAAGAGGCCGGTGAGCACGGCCACCAGAATGCCGACGAGATAGAGACCGAACACCAGGTTCTGACCGGATTCGGGGAAGAAGGCCACCGCGAACAGGGCATAGACCGGCAGGCGGGCACCACACGACATGAAGGGCGCCATGGCCGAGGTCATCAGCCGCTCGCGCTCCGAATTGAGGGTGCGAGTCGCCATCACGGAGGGAACCGTACAGCCAAAGCCCATCAGCATGGGCACGAACGCCTTGCCCGGCAAGCCGAGGCGGCGCATCAGGGCATCCACCACGAAGGCCGCCCGCGCCAGATAGCCTGAGCTCTCCAGCACAGCCAGGAACAGGTAGAGACAGCCGATCACGGGGATAAAGGTAGCGACCGTCTGCAAACCGACCCCGAAGCCGCCCGCCAGTATGGCGCCAACCCACTCGGGGGCATTGACCAGCCCCAGCAGGTGATGTACCCCGTCCACAAACAGGGCGCCGCCCATGATGTCGAAGAAGTCGATGAAGGCGCTGCCCACATTGATGGCAAACAGGAACATCAGGTACATCATCAGCAGGAAGAAGGGGATGCCGACCCAGCGATTGAGCAGTACCCGATCCAGCCATTCACTCTGGGCAACGGTGAGTTTGCCCTTTTGCTGGCACGCCTGGCTGGTCCACTGATGAATGTGGCCATAGCGGATATCCGCCAGTTGCAGATCTATGTCCTGAGCATGGTGCGCACGGGCAACCACATTGGTAGCGGCGGCCTGTTGCCCCGCCTGCAGGGTTTCCTGCATCGCCTCATCCTCTTCCAGCAGGCGCAAGGCGCGGCCACGGGCGGTGAGGTGATGGGGGGCGAGCAGTGTCTCCAGCTCCGCCAAGTCTTTCTCAAGAGTGCTGCCGTAATCGAGTATCAGCGCCGGCTGGGGCTTGCCGATAAACTGCTGGATCTGGTGCTTGAAGGCGGCGACCTGCTGGCGATTGTGGGCCGACAGGGGCACCACAGGGCAACCGAGCGCCTTGGCGAGCAGGGCTTCATCTATGGTCACCCGTCGCTTTTGCAGGATATCCATCTTGTTGAGCACCACTACCATGGGCAGCCCCAGCTCGCGCAGTTGCAGCGTGAGGTAGAGGGAACGTTCCAGGTTGGCGGCATCGATGACGTTGAGCAGCAGGTCCGGCTGCTGACCCTGCACGAAGCGGCTGGCGATCTGCTCGTCCAGGCTCCCTTCCTGATTGGCCAGGCTATAGATGCCAGGCAGGTCCATCAGCTTGTAGTCATGTCCCTGGGCAGAAAACTCGCCCATCTTCTTGTCGACGGTCACGCCACTCCAGTTGCCCACCTGCTGGCGGGCACCGGTCAGGGCGTTGAACAGTGAGGTCTTGCCGCTATTGGGATTGCCGACGGTCACGAGGGAGTAGTTCATACCAGTTCAACCTCGATTTGCAGGGCAAGGCTTTTTTGCATGGAGAGACAGATCCCCTGGCACTGGATCTGGAGTGGGTCACCCAGCGGGGCCGCGCGCAGGAAGAGAACTTCGGTCTGTGGCAGCAGGCCCATCACCATCAGTTTGCGCCGCAATGTACGTTCAAGATGGTTCATGTGCTTGATGCGAGCACTCTGTCCCGGTGACAACTGCGCGAGTACCATGACTGACTCCTGAAGTTAAACAATAATAATTCGCTTTTACTCGGGGCATTATAATCCGTGTTTCCCGCGCTGATTTGAGTAAAATCAAACTCCGCTTAGCTAACTCACAAATAACTGCCATGAGTCACGACAACAACAGCCACCTGGTTTACAGCACGGATGGCGGCATGATCAAGGAACAAACCCAGCCCCAATCCGCCTCCCCTTTTCCGCAGGATGGTACTGTGCGCATCCGGCGCGAGACCAAAGGGCGCAAGGGCGCCGGCGTCATCACCATCCACGGTGTACCGGCGGAACAGCAGAAAACCATCGCCACCCTGCTCAAGAAGAAATGCGGCACCGGCGGCGGGTTGAAAGAGGGGATCATCGAGATCCAGGGGGATAAACGGGACCTGATCAAGACCGAGCTGGAGAAGGCCGGTTTCAGCGTCAAGCTGGTCGGTGGTTGAGTCCCTTGTCTCGCGGATGGTTTTTCCCTAGAATGCCCGCTCCCATCGAGGGGGAGTAGTCTCGCAGCCCGACCCAAACCGGTTTGCGACCCTGATCAACATGCTTGGTGCCAACTCACCATGGTCAGGGTGATCCATCTAATACGTGGATTTGACAAGACCTTTGACGGGCCAGTGCCAATACCGGGGACGGATGGCGCAGGCTTGTCTCAGGTATAACAATTCCGTCCCCCGGTCATTTTTATGGAAGCCTTGTTAACCTCAACCCTGAGCGTGGCTATCGCCGAGATCGGCGACAAGACCCAGCTGCTGGCGTTGTTGCTCATCTGCCGTTTTCGCAAGCCCTGGCCCATCATAGCCGGCATGCTGGCGGCGACCCTGCTCAACCACGCCGGCGCCGCCTGGCTTGGCGAGCTGATCAGCCGCTGGCTGGACCCCAAAGTGATGACCTATCTGGTCGCAGGCTCCTTCATTGCGATGGCGGCCTGGATCCTGGTACCTGACAAGCTGGATGACGAAGAGAGTCCGCTCGACAAGTACGGCCCCTTCATGGCCACCTTCGTGCTGTTCTTCATCGCCGAGATCGGTGACAAGACCCAGATAGCCACTGTGCTGCTGGCGGCCAAGTATGACTCGCTGACGCAAGTCATCGCCGGTACCACCCTCGGCATGATGCTGGCCAACGTGCCCGTGGTACTGCTCGGCAAGCTGGGCGCCGACAAGCTGCCGCTCAAGGGGATCCGCATCGCCTGCGCCATCCTGTTTGCAGGGCTGGGGGTGAGTACTCTCATCTTCGCCTGACAAACCGCCGACATGACCAGAAGGCGGCGAGGCAAACGTGAGCACTTGCCTACCCCGCTCCCATGCCGGCAATGATGTCGTGCCATCACAAGCCAGCCCCGCCTCTATTCAACCAGGCGGGGCTTTTTGTTACCTGACATTTGTTACCTGCCATCATACGGAGACGCAGCCTGCTGTCGCCCACGCACAGACAGGGAGTGTCCCGCAGTGCCAAGACAGTGGCATAATGCGGCAAACCTCATGGAGCATCCCATGCACTTCACCTCAAGACAGACGCTGCTCGACTGGGTCAGACGCGGACGCCTCGCCCAGACGCACCTGCCCGCCGCCCTCGCCCTGTGCGACTTGCCCCCTGCCAGTGCCCGCTGGCAATGGTTGTTTGATCGCCTGCTGCTCTGGCTCGGCAGTCTCTGCCTCGGCGCCGGTCTGGTGTTCTTCGTCGCCTTCAACTGGCAGGAGCTGGGCCGTGTCTCTCGCCTCGCCTTGCTGGAGCTGCCCCTGCTCGCCATGCTGGTGCTGCTGTGGCGAAAACCCATGACAGACACACCCCGCCAGGCACTGCTGCTGGCCATGGCGCTCAATATTGGCGCCCTGCTGGCCCTGGTGGGTCAGACCTACCAGACGGGTGCCGATCCCTGGCAGTTGTTCGCCACCTGGGCCCTGATGCTGCTGCCGCTGGCGGCGCTCGGCCAGAGCCCCTTGCTGTGGACCACGAGCTGGCTGCTCGGCCAGCTGGCACTGATGCTCTACTGGCGACTCGGCCTGTTCAGCTTCTTTTTTGGCTTCGATGAAGAGGGGCTGGGCTGGTGTCTGACCCTGCTCAATGCCGCCTTGTGGGGCGCCCTCTTGCTGGCCCCCACCCGCCTCAAGCTGATGCCCGCCTGGCTAGCCGGGCTCGCCGCGGGATTGGGGGTCACACTGCTGACCCTGCTGGCGCTGTTTGATGCCGCCTCCCCCTGGGTGTGGCCCGCCTGGCTGGGCTGGCTCGCCGCCGCCTACGCCCTCTGGCACCACAAATTTATCGCCGGGCTCGCCATGGGGTGCCTGAGCCTCATCGCCGTTATCCTGACAGCCCTTGGCAAGTGGATGGATCCCGACGTGGACGGCTTCCTGCTGCTGAGCCTGATCGCCATCGGCCTCTCGGTCGCCGCCAGCCGCTGGCTGCAACAACAACGGAGGTCCCATGCATAAGCAAGGTATCTGGCAAGCCCGTCAAAAGGAGGCAACATGGCTGATCTGACCCCCTGGCAACGGCTGCAACAGGCTGATCTGGTTGAAGGGGAAGCCCCCCATGATACCCAACCTCACTGGTCCAGCCGCTTTCTGCTCGGCATGGTGGGCTGGGTTGCCGCTCTCTTCCTGCTGTTTTTCCTGTTCATGTCCTTTTCACAGCTCACCCGGGATGCCAACAGCGCTCTCATGATGGGTACCGTGCTGATGGCCATCGCCTTTGGCCTCAACCGCTTCGCCCAGCGCAGCGATCTGTGGGATCAGTTCGTGCTGGCGCTGGCGCTGGCCGCCGATGCCTGGCTGCTCTATGGCCTCATCGATCAGATTGATCTCCACTCGGCGCCACTCTGGCTGGGGCTCGCCGCCCTCTCTCTCTTTATTGCCGCCCTGTTCGAACACTGGCTGATCCGGCTGTTTCACAGCTTCGCCGCCGCCATACTGCTTACCCTGGGCCTTGCCTGCCTTGGCCTGCAACTGCTGGCCCTGCCGCTGGTCATGGTGACGCTTGCCTTCTGCTGGCTGCAGGCAGAACGTCAACCGGCCCACCATCAGTTGTATGAATCCCTGACCCTGGGGTTGGCACTCTCCCTGCTGGTGCTTGGGCGCTTGCACCATCCGCTGTGGAGCGAGGGGGCCAGCATGCTCGACGAGCTTGGCCTCTCTCGCCTGCCGCTCTGGCTCAATCCCCTGCTCTGCGCCGCCCTGCTGCTCGGGGTCATGATCCGGCTCAAGCTGCCACTGCTATATGGGCTGCCACTGGTGCTGATCAGCGCTTTCATCCCCGGCATGGGGGCGGGCGCCCTGGTGCTGGTACTCGGTTTCCATGCTGGCAGCATGGGGCTGATGACGCTGGCGGGCCTGCTGCTGCTCGGCTTTGGCTCCCTCTATTACTACGACCTGGGGCTGACCCTGATGACCAAATCCTGGCTGCTGCTAGGCTCGGGCGCCCTGCTGCTCGGTGCCCGCCAGTTACTGCATGTGATCAACGCCAGGAGGCCGTCATGAGACAGCTTGCCCTCTTGCTGACCGGCCTAGCCATACTGGCAGGCATCAACTTCACCGTCTGGCGTTACGAAGCCGCCATGACCAGCGGCGAGGTAGTACTGCTCAGGCTGGCGCCGGTGGATCCCCGCTCCCTGATGCAGGGGGATTACATGCGCCTCAACTACGACATCGCCCGCCAGCTGGGTGCCAGCCGTTACAGCGAGCGCATCAATGGCAGCGATACCCTGGTGATCCGGCTCGATGAGCATCAGGTGGCCAACTGGGTCGCCGATGGCAAGCCGGAACAACTGGTATCGAATGAGCGTCTGCTGCAAGTGCGCCAGAGCGACAACCAGTGGCTGTTCGGGCCCGATGCCTTCTTCTTTGAAGAGGGCACGGGTGAACAGTTTGAAGTGGCACGCTATGGGGAGTTTCGCCTGCAGGGGGATGGCAAGGCGTTGCTGGTCGGGCTGAGGGACGAGCAGTTCAAACCCGTTGGCAACCCCAGAGCCCGCTGGTAACTGCTGGCAATATCAGGCTTTTTTGCCCACACTTGCGCAAAAGGATTGCAGGAATCACGCCAAGGACGTACCCATGAGGATAAGGTTGTGCTGTTGTCTGCTGCTGATGTCGTGCCTTGGCACGGCTCATGCTGGCTTGACCAAACTGGAGTACCTGACCGAGGAGTATCCTCCCTACAATTTCAGCAATGAGGCAGGCCAGCCCACCGGACTGGCGGTCGACTTGTTGCAACTCATCTGGCAGCGCAGCGGCACCCCCGCCCAAGCCGTTCGCATCCTGCCCTGGGCGCGGGGCTACTATCTGCTGACCCAGAAACCCAATGTGGTGCTCTTCTCCACCGCCCGCACCGACACCCGCACTCACCTGTTCAAATGGGCCTGCCCCATCGGCTATTCCGAATACATACTGCTGGCCCATAAAAGCAAATCTATACAGCTCGGTACCGTCGAGCAGATGAACGACTACCGGATAAGCGCAGTGCGAGCCGATGCCGCCGAGCAGTTGCTGCTCAACCGGGGCATGGATGAGACCCGCATCATACCGGCCAACCGGCTGAGCCAGGCCTTGCGGATGCTGGTGTCGGGCCGTGCCGACCTGCTGGCGACCAGCAAGCTGGCGGTTTATGACGCCATCAAGGCACTGCAGCTCAATGCCGACGACTTCACTGTGGCCTTCGTGCTGGATGCCGAAGAGCTCTGCTACGCCTTCAGCCGCCAGGTGGATGACGACCTGGTCAAACAGTTTCAGCGCGCCATGACCCAGGCACTGGCATCGCCGGAATACCAAGCGCTGCGGCAAAGATACCTGCCAGTCCCTTGAGTCTGTGCAAGAGGGAGCCCGCTTGAACCCTTGATTTAGCACCGGTTTTATTGGCGAATTATCGCTATGTGGTAACACTTGAGGATGACAGAGCACCTCATCAGGATGGCCAGCATGAAAAAATGGATTGGATTTGCCGCGCTGCTGTTTGCAGCCATCACCCAGGCCAGCCAGGAACTTGGCAAGCTGCACTACCTCAGCGAAGAGTACAAACCCTATAACTACACAGACAGCGCCGGTACCCCGACCGGCCTCGCCGTCGAACTGCTGCATCAGGTGTGGAAAAAGACCAATACGCCGCCGCAAACCATCACCATCATGCCCTGGGCTCGCGGCTATTACCTGCTGACCCAAAAACCCAATGTGGTGCTGTTCGCCACCGCCCGTACCGAGGCGCGGGAGCCGCTGTTCAAATGGGCATGCCCCATCGGATATGCCGAAATCGTGCTGATAGGGCTGGCCAAGAACCCGCTCACCCTCACCAAGCTTGAAGATGCCCAGCAGCACACCATAGGGGCGGTGCGCGCCGATGTGGGGGAGCAACTGCTGCTCAACAACGGCTTTGACGAGCAAAAAATCATGGCCGCCAACCGCCTGCCCCAGGCACTCAAGATGCTCACCTCCGGCAGGGTCGACTTGATCTCCACCAACAAGACCACACTGATGGATCTCATTGCCTCCCAGCAGCTGGATCCCGCCCAGTTCAAGGTATTCTGGATGTTGAGCTCGGAGCAGTTCTGCTTCGCCTTCAGCCACCCGGTCAGCGACGAGCTGGTCAAGGAGTTCCAGAATGGCCTGACCCAGGTGCTGGCCAGCAGTGAATTTCAGCAGATCCAGCACAAATACTTTCCCGTGCCCTGACCGCATCATGGCGTAAATCGGGGCCCAACAGGGCCCCGATTTATTGCTGGTATAGCGGCAGTGCCGAAGCCAACTGGATCAGCCAGCCGCCGCGATGCAGCCAGGCGTGCCAGCCGCCAACGGGCGAGTCCCCTCCCCTTGTTGCCCCTTCGCAGCCAGCGACCACTGTTGCGGCTTGCATCGAGATCGACAGGTTCGGCAGGTTTGATCCAGACGCCTCAGGATTGGGCGCGACGCTGACGCTTGACCGCATACATGCAGGCATCTGCCTGGCGCAGCGCATCGTCAATGCTGATGCTGGCCGGATCGACGGCCACCACCCCCACGCTGGCGCCGGGATAGTTCAGCACCTGGGACGCCAGGGGCAATTGAACCTGGCTCTGCGCGAACAGGCGGCGCTGAAAAGAGTGCACAGCAGCCTCGACCGTCTCCTCACCGCTCAGTGGCCCCATACCCACGGCAACGAATTCGTCCCCGCCAACCCGCGCCAGCAGATCGCCGCTGCGCAGGGCCCCCGCCAGCTGCTGCGCCATGGTTTGCAGCAGCAGATCGCCAGCATCATGACCATGGGTGTCGTTGATCGCCTTGAAGCCGTCGAGATCGATAAAAGAGATCAGCAGGGGATGTCCGGTACGTTTCAACAGCGAAAACAGCCGATGAAGTTCCAGCATCAGCGCCCGACGATTGGGCAGGCCGGTCAGGGGATCGCTCAATGCCTGGCGCGACAGCTCGTTGTTGGCCTGTTGCAGTTGCTGCAGCAACTGCTCCCGCTCCACATGCTCGGCAATCAGCCGGGCGAAAAAGGCGATCAGATGCTCAGAACCTGTCACCAGGGGTTTGTGCTCGGCGCTGGCGCCGCACAGGGTGCCATAGAGTGAACCGGAAGAGGTCCGCACCGGACTGCTCATATAGGTGCGGATCCCCATCGCCCTGGCCGCTGCCGAATCACCCCAGCAGTCGGCAACGTCGGCGGCATACAGTCGCCCTTCATCGAGCGCCCGTCGACACAGGGTATCGCTCCAGTCAACGCTTACCCCTTCCGGGATCTGCAAGGCGGCACTATTACGGGCATACAGGATATGTTGTGCGCTCTGTTCGAGGTCGATTTGCGTCAGATAGGTCGACTCCAGTCCAGTGACAGTCTCGAGCATTTCAAGGAGAGGGCGGGTCAGGCTCTCCAGATCCCGCGCCGCTGTCACTTGCACTGACAGAGCCTGCAATATTGTGTCCATGCACACCTCTTAGCTTGCATGTCTTGTCCTGAAACGATAGCCAACCCCAGAGCCCCTCCACAAGCAAGCAGGGGGCCAATCAGGCAAAATACCGCCATTTTTATCCCGGCAGTCGATGGACGGCACTCAGGCGAGTCACCTGATCGGCGGCGGCGCCGATCCGGCTGCTGCCACAGCGGCCCAAGGGGCTCCCGGCTCGCAACCCCAGACTTTCTCACCCGGATCGTGGCTCGACCTTTCCCGTTTATTGCCCATCTATCCCGGCCAATCCCCTGCATGGAGGAACCTGCCAAGCCCGGCGACCCCGATTGGCAGCCACCTCGCGGCCATAACTTTGAACTGGCGCAAAAAACCATGCAATTCTGACAGTTGCATCATCAATTCCATGGATTGGGCCGAGATGGCTCCGTAATATGGTGGACGGTGCCTGTTGGCCCCCTTGTTCCCTCTGATGGTCAACAGCGCATTGTGGTAGCGACAGCCAGGGGCGGTAGCAATTATTGCGCAGTCCAGCCGGACTCCCGCGCCTGCGGCGATACGCGGGGACGCTCTCTTCGACGGAGTGTTATCTCAGCGAACAAGAGAGGAATTCAACGCCGGCGTCTGGCCAGGATGCGTGTCGCACGCCCATCACCTGACCACAGGCTGACCGGATGCAGCCGCCGCCAGGCCCAACGCCCGATACGACTCGGGGCTATCAGGTTATTTGACCCGCATCAGGCGATGACGGGTATCGCCCAGCTCGAACTGGATCACCTGGGAGCGCTGCATGGCCTCGACCCGCCGCAGCATATCGGCATCGTATTGCTTGCGCCGCATCCACTGCATGGGCTCCTCGAAGCTGCCTTCATTGACGATAAAGGTATCCGTGTAGGTGTCGTTCACTATGCTGACCACCCAGATGCGCTGCTGAAACTCCGAGAGTTCGGCAAAGAGCGCGGCCCCGCGGGTCGCGAGCCAGCGCCCTGCCCGAGTGATCCTGTTTTTACTGCTGACGAACCGGTTTGCCATAACTGATAAGGGTTGGATAAGAGGAAAGTTCGGCATCCTAGCATCCAGAGGGATGGGGCACCAAGCAACGGGAGTGCGCCTCTCCCACCACGGGATGTGGCGCAGGGTGCAATAAGCCTGTAGGGTCGATTAGCGGAGCGTAATCGTCCGCGGCAACAATCCCCTCTTCCCTTGCGGGAGACAGGTAGGGTGCCAATAAGCGTGTAGGGTCGATTAGCGAAGCGTAATCGTCCGCGGCAACAGTACCCTCTCCCCTTGCGGGAGAAGGTTAGGGTGAGGGGGACTAACATCATTCCACGGCGGAATGTCGCCCAACGTCTGAATGGCATGGCTGCACCATGCAGGACACGAGGGCCCTGCCCTCGACGGGGTTTCGCCGCCGCTGCGCGGCTTGGCGAGTGACTTTGGAAAGACCCAAAGTCACCAAAGGTCTACTCCCCCACTTGTTCGCCCTCCTGCGTCGGGTTCCCTCGGTTCACCCGTTTGTCCTACGACACGCGCCGATGGGCCATCCCTGGCCCAGCGGCGCTCGCTCGGAGTCCTGCCTCGCGGCCTGGACAAACGGGCTCACCTCGGCGAACAACAGGGGGCAACACCCAACCCGCAGCCCCGAGGCCAGTTAACAGCCCCCTTATCTATTCGGGGCAATGTTCGGGAGGGGGGTTATCTCTAATCCGGCCCCTTGTCCCCTTATGGCGAGATCAGATTGCCGCCCCTATGTAACAGGTATCATCGACATGGTTGCATAAGTGAAAAAATCATTGTGAGTACAACAGCAAGCTGCACATATCCCTATCGGGGAATGGTTATATATTGAAGGTCAGATATTGAGTATTTATCTGTGAGACAGCGCGGTCATATCATAATTCAGCAACTTACCTAGCAATAATATTCCAGCAAATTCATTTAAAATAATAAATAAGGTCTAACAATGGGCGATAAGATATTAGATGTCATTTCAAAACAGGCACAGGAATATTATAAAACAACACCTGTAATTATTCTAGGTAGTGGTGCATCAGCTGCATATGGTATGGCTGGCATGTGGGACTTATCTCAGCATTTAACTAAGGCAGTCCCAAAGGGTGATTTATCGCCTGCTGAATTATCAGCATGGGAGGCTTTTTGTAAACTATTAAACGAGGGTACTGATCTTGAAAGTGCATTACATCAGATTACTTTATCTGATGCATTAACCAAAAAAGTAGTTTTAGCTATATGGTCACTTCTCGTACCACAAGATTTAGCTATCTTCGAAAAATCGCTTAATAATACAAGTCTATTCCCACTAGGAAAGCTATTAAAACACATGCTGAGAAGTACAATACCACAGATAAATATAATCACACCTAATTATGATCGACTTGCAGAGTATGCCTGCGAACAAGAATATCTCCACCACTATACTGGCTTCTCACATGGCTATCGTGGAAACTTAGTTAAAAAAGATTATCTAAAGTGCACAAGGCAAGTGAACATATGGAAAGTTCATGGTTCTCTCGGATGGTTTACTAATCATAGTCAAGTTATATGTGCCCTAACTAATGTGAAAGAAATTCCGGATGGCTTGACTCCATTAATTGTTACACCCGGCATAGAAAAGTACAGAAGCACACACAAAGAGCCATATAAAACAACAATCCACGAGGCAGATGACATCATAGACCAAGCATCTTCCTACTTATGTGTTGGCTTTGGATTTAATGACATACATATTCAGGAAAAATTAATAAATCGATGTTCTAAAAACGATGCATCAATTATTGTAGTTACATATAAATTATCTGATCAGGCAAAGAGATTTTTATTTGAAGGAAATTGTGGGCGATACTTAGCCATAGAATCAAGTGATGACAATATTAACAGCAGAGTGTTCAGTTCAGAGCTTCAAGAGCCAGTGGTAATTGATGGTGATTTCTGGTCTCTGGGTGGTTTCATTAAATTAATTATGTAGGAGTTTCAATGACTATTTTTAACTTCTCTGACAGTGATGCCTTAGGTAAGGTATCTTCCGTAGATACGTCAACTGTGATAATTGACATTGACGATTGCGAAAAATTAAAAAGACTACAGGTTAATAGATTAGCCGTTTTACAAAGCAGTAAGCCAGGGCAGCACCTTATAGGCCTTATTAGCCAAGTAACCAGAAAGAAATTAATTACAAACCATGATGAAAGCGAAGATGAGCCTAACGAACAAAACCTTTGTAAGGTTGCACTAATTGGTTCATTACTAGACGCCGAAGGCGTTAAAAGAAATGTATTCAGAAGGACTCTGGAGAGCGTTCCTGAAATTGATGCAAATTGCTTTGCTCTTGAGGGGGAGCACTTAACTGCATTCATGCGAGTTATTTCCCATGCCGAAGTTGATGGGAACTCTTTAGTTTTAGGTAAATATACTCTAGATGAACATGCTGTAGCCTTACTTAATGGAAATAAATTTTTCCAACGCCATGCTTTCATAGGTGGTAGTACGGGAGCAGGAAAGTCTTGGACAACTGCAAAAATAATCGAGCAAGTTGCTGAATTAAAAAGTGCAAACGCAATAATTTTTGATTTGCATGGTGAATACTCGCCGCTAAAACACAATGGGATAAAGCATTATAAAATCGCAGGGCCAAGTGATGTAGATTTAGGAAAAAATATATCTGATGGAGCTATATATCTACCATATTGGCTCTTGTCTTACGAAGCACTGGTATCATTATTCGTTGACAGGAGTGACCAGAATGCGCCAAACCAAGCAATGATAATATCAAGGGAAATAAATGCTGCAAAGGCAAGGTATTTAAAAGCTGGCAAATACAACGATGTATTAAATAATTTCACAATCGATAGCCCAGTTCCATTTGATCTGTCATCATTACTGAATAGCCTTAATGAAATTAACGTTGAGCAAGTTGAAGGGGCAAGGGCAGGAACCACTAGAGTAGGTGAGTTTAATGGAAAATTAAGCCGAATGATCTCTAGATTAGAGAACAAAACCTCTGATAGGCGGTTAGGATTTCTCTTCCAAGGAAATTCCGAAACATTGCAATTTAATTATCTTGAACGATTGGCTACATGCTTATTAGGGAGCACTGTAGAAAATGGGCATGGCGGCGTTAAAATCATTGATTTCTCAGAAGTCCCATCTGACGTCCTACCGCTAATAGTATCATTAGTGGCAAGATTAGCATTTTCCATTCAGCAATGGACCTCGTCAGAAAAAAGACACCCAATAGCGTTAATGTGCGATGAGGCTCACCTATACATACCGAACAGAAACATTGCTGACTCTGCTGATGAAATATCAATTAAAATATTTGAGCGAATTGCAAAAGAAGGGAGGAAATATGGACTAAGCCTTGTCGTAATTAGTCAACGACCATCAGAAGTAAACAAAACTATTCTTAGTCAATGTAGTAATTTCGTAGCAATGCGACTAACGAATTCAGATGATCAGTCTGTAATCAAAAAGTTACTTCCTGATAGTCTTGGCGGATTTAGTGATATTTTACCTACATTAGATACTGGTGAGGCTTTAGTTGTCGGTGATGCGAGCTTGTTACCTAGCCGCATTCGCATAGATGAACCTATTAACAAACCGAATAGTGGTACTATAGCATTTTGGCAAGAATGGCAAAAAGATGTTTCTCCTTCACGTCTCGAAACTGCCGTTGATAACTGGCGGAAACAAAAATTAAATTAATTTCTGTCATCCAACAAATAAAAACCGCAGCCTTGAGCTGCGGTTTTTATTTGTATTTCTCAGACACTTTTTACCCAAACCAAAAGGCTATTTCGCCAACCCCTTGCCCTGCTCTCCCCCTGCGGCCGGATAGGCGGTCAATATTAAAACTAAAGCCACTGGCGGGCACGGTATTGGTTCCCCCTGCAAACCGCCGAGTCGAGAGTTCAACGGGTCAGGAGCGCCATCAGGGATGATGGCGCAGCCGCAGCCGGCACAGGGATGTGCCGTCTGCGGCGCTCCGTCCGACCCGTTGGACGAGACGAGGGAACCTGCGAAGCGGGCGGTTTGCCGGGGGAAAAGACTTTTGGTGACTTTTGGTCTTTCAAAAGTCACTCGCCCCAGCCCGAAGGGCGGGCGAAACCCCTTCGAGGGCAAGGCCCTCGCGTCCTGCATGGCGAAGCCATGCCAATCAGGAGAGAGGGAAGGTGCCAGCCCTCAGACAGGCCACAAAAAAAACCGCAGCCCTAAAGGCTGCGGTTTTTTATTGGGTCAAGCTGTTGGCACCAACAGGGCAAACGCCCTTAGGCACGGCGCCAGCTGGTTTTGCCGGCGCTGTCTTCCAGCACTATGCCCATCTCGGTGAGACGGTTGCGAGCGGCGTCGGCGGCGGCCCAGTTCTTGTCGGCACGGGCCTGATTGCGCTGGGCGATCAGTTGCTCTATCTCGGCCACTTCGTCATCGGCGTCATTGCCCTTGAGGAAGGCGTCCGGATCCTGTTGCAGGATGCCGAGCACGGCGCCCAGTTCGCGCAGACGGGCACCCAGACCTGCGGCCACGCTCATGTCTTCCGCTTTCTGGCGGTTGATCTCGCGCACCAGATCGAACAGGGCGGAATAGGCTTCCGGGGTGTTGAAGTCGTCGTCCATGGCCTCCTTGAAGCGGGCCACCTGCTCGTCACCACCGGCGGCAGCAGCCACCGGCAGATCGCGCAGGGCTGTGTACATGCGCTCCAGGGCAGCGCGAGCTTGCTTCAAGTTATCTTCCGAGTAGTTGAGCTGGCTGCGGTAGTGGCCGGACATCAGGAAGTAACGCACGCTCTCGGCATCGTAGTGGGCCAAGACGTCTCGGATGGTGAAGAAGTTGCCAAGGGATTTGGACATCTTCTCTTTATCTACCATCACCATGCCGCTGTGCATCCAGGTGTTGACGTAGTCGCCACCGTGGGCGCAGCAGGACTGGGCAATCTCGTTCTCGTGGTGCGGGAACTGCAGATCGGAACCGCCACCGTGGATGTCGAAGTGGTTGCCAAGGTGCTTGGAGTTCATGGCGGAGCACTCTATGTGCCAGCCAGGACGACCCGGGCCCCAGGGGCTTTCCCAGGTCGGCTCGCCGGGCTTGGACATCTTCCACAGCACGAAGTCGAGCGGGTTGCGCTTGGCATCCACCACGCCGACCCGGGCACCGGCTTGCAGCTGCTCCAGATCCTGGCCCGAGAGCTTGCCGTAGTCGGCGTAGGAGTCGACGATGAACATGACATCGCCGTTGTCGGCCACGTAGGCGTGATCCTGCGCGATCAGGCTCTCTACCAGTTCGATGATTTCACTGATGTGCTGGGTAGCGCGGGGCTCGACGTCCGGGCGCACCATGCCGAGGGCATCAAAATCCTGGTGCATGTCGCCGATCAGGCGCTCGGTCAGATCGTCACAGGTGACGTTGGTCTCGGCGGCGCGCTTGATGATCTTGTCATCCACGTCGGTGACGTTGCGCACATAGTTGAGCTGATAACCGCAGTAACGCAGGTAACGGGCCACCACGTCGAAGGCGACGAAGGTGCGACCGTGGCCGATATGACAGTGATCGTAGATAGTGACGCCACACACATACATGCCCACCTTGCCCGGGTGGATAGGTTTGAATTCTTCTTTTTGACGAGTGAGTGTGTTGTATATCTTCAGCATCTTATGACCACTGCCTGTGAGTAAAATGGCCTGCCATTCTACCCGCATCCGGTGGAGAAAACGAGGCAGAAAACAGGCCGGATCCTGCGTGCCATCTATGCCGCAGCCCCTTGATGGGCTAGAATTGCCACCACTTTATGCCATAGCCGCGAGCCACCTTCGCGCCCGCGCCACATTTGAAAGGACATATCATGGTTACTCTGCACACCAACCACGGCGACATCACCCTCACCCTGAACGCCGAAAAAGCCCCGGAAACCGTGGCCAACTTCCTGCAATACTGCCGTGACGGTCACTACGACAACACCATTTTCCACCGTGTCATCGACGGCTTCATGATCCAGGGCGGCGGCTATGCCCCCGGTTTTGAAGAGAAAGAGACTCGCGCTCCCATCAAGAACGAAGCGGCCAACGGCCTGTCCAACAAGGTCGGCACCGTCGCCATGGCCCGTACCATGGAGCCGCACTCTGCCAGTGCCCAGTTCTTCATCAACGTGAGCAACAACGACTTCCTCGACTTCAAATCCGCCACCACCCAGGGCTTCGGCTACTGCGTATTTGGTGAAGTGACCGCCGGCATGGACGTGGTCAACAAGATCAAAGCCGTCAAGACCGGCAACTCCGGCCGCATGCACCAGGATGTACCGGTAGAAGATGTGGTGATCACCAAGGTGACCCTTGCAGACTGATCTCTGCCTTCTGCGAGATGAACTGACTGCGGCCCCGGCCGCAGTTTTTCCATCTGCGCGCTTGACCGCCGGCCCGAACTGGCGCCGCCTCGACTATCTGGCCCGGGGCAATCCTCGCCAGCGCGCGGCCCATGCCCTGCTGAACGACACCCCCCTGTGGGGTGAGTTGCAGAGCCTGTGTCTGGATGTGGCGCTGGTGAGCACCCTGGCCATAGGGCTCGACCGGCCAGGCAGCGATCTCGACATCCTCTGCCAGCATAGCGATCCCGCCGCCCTTGCCGACCTGTTCGCCCAACGTCAGTGGCAGAGCCGCGCCCTTGGCAGCGACATCTGGCTGCTGGAGCAGACCCTGATCGATGGTGAGGGCACCCCCTGGCCCATCGAGCTCTATGTGACCCCGGCGCGGGTCGATACCCTCAACGGCTGGCGCCACCTCAGCCTGATGGCCGCCTTGATAGAACACTTTGGCCACGACTTTTACCAGACACTGCGCACCTTGCGCCTGCAACAAGGGCTGAAAGGGGAAGCGGCCATCTGCCGCCTGCTGAAGTTGCCCGGCGACCCTTATCAGGCGCTGTTGACGCTGGAGGGGCGTGACCTTGACCAGCTTGACTGGCAGCCTCAGGCACAGGCACCCTCTGCTCAGCCAGCCACTTTTTCCAGCCATACAGTTATCAGGGCCCCTTGCACACCATCATGAGCACCCTCTTTATCAGTGACATTCACCTGTGCAGCGATCGGCCCGACATGACGGCCGCCCTGGTGCGCTTTCTGGAGCGCGACGCTCCCGGTGCCGATACCCTCTATGTGCTGGGGGATCTGTTTGAATTCTGGATTGGCGACGATGACCCCAATCCGCTTCATCACGCCATCGCCGATGCCTTTGCAGCCCTGCGCCAGCGCGGCGTGCCCATCTACTTTATCCACGGCAACCGCGACTTTCTGCTGGGCCGGCAGTTTGCCAAGCGATCAGGCATGACACTGCTGGCTGATCCTAGCGTGATCGACCTCTATGGGGAGCGGGTGCTGCTGAGCCACGGCGATCTGCTCTGCACCCTGGATCTGGGCTATCAGAAACTTCGCCGCATCACCCAGCTCAAATGGCTGCGCTGGCTCTTCTTGCGCCTGCCCCTCACTCATCGCCTTGCCATCGCCTGCAAGATGCGTGGCCAAAGCCAGATGGAAAATGTTCAAAAGAGCCAGACCATCATGGATGTGACGCCAGCGGCGGTGGACGCACTGCTGCGCCAGCACGGCTGCCGGATGCTGATCCATGGTCACACCCACAGACCCGCCATTCACGATTTCACGCTCGACGGTCAAGCTGCCCGCCGTATTGTGCTGGGAGACTGGTTCGAGCAGGGATCCGTGCTGGTATGCCGCCCGGGCGAACAGCGGCTGGAGCAGCGCTCCTTGTCATCGCTCAATCCTGCCGGGGCCCATGAGTCCGACAATCTGTGACCAGCCGACCATCGCCAGCCCTTCGCACCGTCGCCCCCTCCCCTATAATGTGAGCTCACATAGATAACGAGGAGTTGGCCATGGGATTTATCACCTGGATCGTGTTGGGGCTGTTGGTGGGTATTCTGGCGAAGTGGATCATGCCGGGCCGTGATGGCGGCGGCTTTTTCATGACGGTACTGCTGGGGATCATCGGCGCCATGGTGGGCGGCTATGTCGGCACCCTGCTGGGCCTGGGCTCAGTGACAGGTTTCAACCTCTCCAGCATCGCCATCGCGACCATGGGGGCACTGATAGTGCTGTTCGTGTTCAACAAGATCCGCAGCTAACCCTCCCCACCCTTATCTTGAACGGGTACAGGGTTGTGTGAAGCTCGTCACCATGCGGAATGGGTATATGGGGGATGATGGCGACCAGGCAGAAACTTCTTTCTCGCCAGCCATTTCCATCAGTTGAGGTTCGTATGCCTGACAACAACACCCTAGCCCATCCCCTTGACGCCAAGAGCATCAACGTCAACGACCCCTATGAGATGAAGCTGTGGATCAAGACCTTCGAGTGCACCGAAGTACAGCTGAAAAGAGCGGTGAAAGCCGTCGGCACCTCGGGCAAGGCCATCCGAAAACACCTCAAGAAGTAGCCATTCGAGAAATGGTAATCCGCTGAAAAAGCCCCGCGAGGGGCTTTTTGCATGGGTCATCGCCATCATGCTCAGTCAGGCGAAGGATCACGGCACGGACACAGGCTCACAGCGGACCAAGGTCGAGCGCATCAGGCCAGCACGCATCCTGGCTTAACGCAATCCGGCAATGGTGAAACCGCCATCGACCAGCAGACTCTGACCTGTGATGAATCGGGCTTCGTCGCTGCACAGCCAGGCAACCACGTCGCCAACATCGTCAGCTCCACCGATACGCCCGGCCGGTGTCAGTCTCACAAAAGGCTTGAGCGTCTCTTCATTCGCCCCCATCCGTTGTGCCATCGGCGTGTTGATGATGCCGGGATTGACGTTATTGATGCGGATGCCATGAGGGCCGGCTTCCAGCGCAAGGGCGCGGATCATGGCATCCAGCCCGCCCTTGCTGGCGGAATACGCCGCCGAGCCAACACTCGCGCCTTGAGTCAGCCAAGATGACGTATTGACGATAGCGCCACCGCAACCGGCGGCCGTCATCGCTTCCAGCTCATATTTCACTGACAACCAGACCCCTTTCAGATTGGTGGCGATCACGCGATCAAATTCAACTTCCGTCATCTCGCTGATCGGCGCAAACCCCTCCACCCCTGCGTTATTGAAGGCCGCATCAAGGCGCCCAAAATGAGCCAGCGTCATAGCAATCAGCGCCTTCACCTGAGCACTGTCCGTTACGTCTGTTTGCACCGCAAGCGCTTCCCCGCCCTGGGCGCGGATCAAATCGACAGTCTCCAGCAGTTCAAGCTCCCGTCGTCCGGCGACCACGACTCTTGCACCATCACGGACAAACGCCAGCGCCGCTGCCCGACCAATTCCACTTCCGCCCCCCGTAACCAGCGCGACACTATCTTGCAGACGTAATGATTGAAACATCTCTGTACCTCGTTAATGAAAGAACTCGATGGAGGTCAGACTATAGGTGGCTTTATTGTCATGAATAAGCCACTTTATATCGCATGATGTACTGGCCTGTATTCAGCAATGGGAAACGCAGTGCGAACAAATGAATTTGGAGAACTGACTGCATTTGTTGCGGTTGCGGAAGAGAAAAGCTTTCGCAAAGCAGCGGCACGCCTGAATTTGACGGCATCAACGCTCAGCCATTCCCTGCGTGCGCTGGAGGAGCGGCTCGGCGTCAGATTGCTGAACCGTACCACCCGTACCGTTTCGCCGACCCAGGCAGGTCTGGCCCTGCTGGCAGAGATAGCCCCGGCATTCAACGTTATTGCGAATGCCGTCGAGAAAGTAAATGCGTTCAGGGAAAGCCCCCAGGGAAGGGTGCGGATCAACACGCCAAGGATCGCAGCTGACATGATATTTCTGCCGCAGTTGCAGAAATTTTGCCATCAGTATCCTGATGTTCAGCTGGAGCTGGCTACCAACGACGGCTTCGTGGATATCATCAGCCAAGGTTTTGATGCCGGTGTACGCATTCGCAGCGATGTTCAGCAAGATATGAGTGCGGTTCGTCTGACGGCAGATTTCCATTCTGCGGTGTATGGCTCACCGGCGTACTTCGAACGGCACGCCATCCCGCTGACCCCCGCCGATTTACAGCATCACTTGTGCATCGGACGTCGGGAAATCACAGGAGGGTCTTTATACCGCTGGGAATTCGAAAAAGATGGCAGGCAAATCGCGGTTCCGGTTAATGGTCCGGTGACGGTCGACAACGTCAGCATGATGACTCGCCTCGCGCTGGACGGCATAGGACTGGTCTATACAGCGCAAAGCACCGAACACGATGACCTGGTGACAACCGGCCGACTGATACGGGTTCTGGCAGACTGGTCGATCACCTACCCCGGCTTCTTTCTCTATTATCCCGGCCACAGGCAGCTACCTGCGGCACTAAAAGCTGTGATCGATTGCTTCCGCTTGCCGTTTTGAACCGGCACGGAAACAACGTCATATGACACAGTTCAGATTTCCAGTGCGTCAATGCCTTGCGCATAAGCAAAGGTGATGAATAGATCTGTACAGATAAATGATGTCTGGCCTGGTTGTGAAATCATCAAGGGGCATCCGCCCCCCTTTGTTCTATCTGCCAGCCTGACCGCGCAGAATGCGGCCTTCTGTTAAGTAAGCACGATTAATCGTGGTCGCAGCGCGGTAAAGCATGGAGCACAAGATTCGGGGGGTGATCTCAATGTGGACACTGGGAGGAAAACAAAAAGGCCACTATTGCTAGTGGCCTTCGTAAGTCTTTGATTTTAATGGTGCCCGAGGCCGGAATCGAACCGGCACGACGCGAACGTCGAGGGATTTTAAATCCCTTGTGTCTACCGATTTCACCACTCGGGCACCGCAATCGGTATCAAGTCCGCGTGGCGGGCTTGTCAATATGGAGGCACGTTCCGGAGTCGAACCGGACTAAACGGATTTGCAATCCGCTGCATAACCGCTTTGCTAACGCGCCATGCAAAAGAGAGTTGGCTCTCTATTGTCTGAATTTGGAGCGGGAAACGAGACTCGAACTCGCGACCCCGACCTTGGCAAGGTCGTGCTCTACCAACTGAGCTATTCCCGCATTGGTCTGGCTGACTGCCTGACTACGAGGACGCATTCTAGCGATGTTCCTCGCTCAGTCAACCAAAAATATTTAATACCCTGATCGTTCGGGTGTTTTTTACCCTTTTCCTGCACTTTTACCACTCATGAGCGTTTCCCTGCCCCAACGACAGGGAAACACCGTTTTCTGCCAAGGCAGAAACTAGAAGCGGGAGTGGTAGGTCAGATCGCCCCAGGCCGCTTTCATGTACTGGAACATGGACCAGAAGGTGAGCACGGTCGCCACATACAGCAGCACGTAAGCGAGCCACACCATCCAGATGTCGTATTGCCAGATAAGGCCGGTGAGCGACACCATCTGGATCATGGTCTTCCATTTACCAATCCAGCTGACTGCAACCGCGGAACGCTTGCCAAGTTCAGCCATCCATTCACGCAGGGCCGAGATGATGATCTCGCGGCCAATCATGGTCATGGCGGGGATGGTGACCCAGATGGTGTTGTAGTGTTCGACTATGACCACCAGGGCCGCGGCCACCATGATCTTGTCAGCGACCGGATCGAGGAAGGCACCGAAGGCGGTGGACTGATTCAGCTTGCGGGCGAGATAGCCATCAAACCAGTCGGTCGCAGCCGCAAGAATGAAGACGACAGCCGCCGCCAGATAGGACCACTGGTAGGGAACATAAAACAGGATGACGAAGACGGGGATGAGCAAAATCCGAAAAAACGTCAGCAGGTTAGGAATATTTGTCATTATTTTCAGCCACTTCTTGTATGCCGCTACATGGTAGCCCCAAGCCGATCACGGATGCAACCGGACAGGCGCCCGCCTTGGTCTATTAATCCATCAATAACCTCAGGATGCGGGCCATTATGGCATTTTCAGCCCCCTTGCGTCACGGCTCTTGTGCATCAGGATGCGGGGTTGGGAGCTATGTTCAGAGCGAACGCAGTGCATCGTGGATCGACTGGGCCAGCTCCTGGCTGATACCCGGCACCTTGGCGAGATCGTCCACTCCTGCCTTTTTCACCTCCTGCAAGCCCCCCAGATACTTGAGCAGGGCTTGACGACGTTTGGGCCCAACCCCCGGAATGTCCTCCAGGGTACTGCTAGTACGGGCCTTGGCGCGCCGTGCTCTGTGGCCGGTAATAGCAAAACGGTGGGATTCATCGCGAATATGCTGGATCAGGTGCAAAGCGGGCATATCTGCCGGCAAGTGCAGCTCTTCGTGGCTCTCCCCCATGATCAGGGTCTCCAGCCCCGCCTTGCGGGTTACCCCCTTGGCAATGCCCACCAGCAGCGGGTATTTGCCGCCGAGAAACTCCTGCTGACGGGCCAGGATCTCCTCAGCGCGGCGCAACTGACCCAGGCCGCCGTCGATAAAGAGCACATCCGGCACCTTGTCCGGCTCTTGCTGCTTGCCAAAGCGCCGCTCCAGCACCTGCTCCATGGCAGCGTAGTCATCACCCCCTGTGATGCCGTCGATGTTGAAACGACGATACTCGGAGCTGAGCGGCCCCTCCCGGTTGAACACCACGCAAGAGGCCACGGTGCGCTCCCCCATGGTGTGGGAGATGTCATAACACTCCATGCGGGCGATGGGGCGCTCCAGCTCCAGCAGCTCTTCCAGCTGGCTGAAGCGGGCCGTGGTGGTGCTCTTGTGGGCGAGGCGCGAGCGTAGCGCAGTCTCGGCATTGATGGAGGCGAGCTTGATGAAGCGAGCCCGCTCGGCACGGGTACGGCTCACCACCCGCACCTTGTAACCAGCAGTCTGGCTCAGGGTGTCGGCGATCAGGGTTTCATCCTCGAGGGCGACGTCCAGCAGCACCTCGCTCGGGATCTGCCTGCCCCCCTGTCCCGACAAATAGAACTGCAACAGGAAGGATTGCACCACCTCTTCGAGGGGCGTGTCACTCGGGACCTTGGGGAAGTAGCTGCGCGAGCCGAGCACCTTGCCCTGGCGGATAAAGAGCACATGGATACAGGCTGCGCCCTGCTCGAACGCGACACCGATGACGTCCAGGTCGTCCAGCACGTTGCCGCTCACCGATTGCTGCTCTGTTACCCGGCGCAGCGCCTGGATTTGATCCCGATAGCGGGCCGCTTCTTCGAAGCGCAGATCGCCGCTGGCGGACTCCATCTTGCCTACCAGCTCACCTATCACCTGCTGGTTCTTGCCCGCCAGAAACAGCTTGGCCAGCCCCACCTGCTGGGCATACTCAGCCTCGCTCACCAGACCGGCGACACAAGGACCGGCGCAGCGTTTGAGCTGATAGAGCAGACAGGGGCGGGTGCGGTTGGCATAGACGGCGTCTTCGCACTGGCGCACAGGAAAGATTTTCTGCATCAGGTGCAGGCTCTCGCGCACGGCGCCGCCGGAAGGGTAAGGACCGAAGTACTCCCCTTTAATCTTACGGGCACCGCGATGTACGCCGATGCGGGGGTGCTGGTGCGCCGTGATGATGATCCAGGGGTAAGATTTGTCGTCCCGCAGCAACACGTTGTAACGCGGCTGGTACTGCTTGATGAGGTTGTGCTCGAGGATCAGCGCCTCTGTCTCCGTGTGGGTCACCATGACCTGAATGTCGGCGATCTGGCGCACCAGGGTACGGGTCTTGATGCTGTCGACATTGGTACGAAAATAGGAGGCGAGCCGCTTTTTCAGATCCTTGGCCTTGCCCACATAGATGACGGTACCGCCGCTGTCATACATGCGGTAAACGCCGCTCTGGTGCGTCACGGCACTCAAAAAAGCCTTGCTGTCAAAGAGAGGTTCAGAAGTCGTCATGATGGCTCCGGCAACAGACGTCGATCCGGCGCGTCACGGCACTCAAAAAGGCTTTGCAGTCAAAAAGGGGCTCGGGAGAAAAAGTCATCAGGCTACTCGACTCAACACAAAGGGGCGAAAACGATAGAAGTCAGCATCAACGGGGAGAGCATACTGCGCCAGGCCAGCGAAATGCAAAAAGGCGGCCGGGCCGCCTTTGCTTGCCACACGACAGCCGGTTACAGGGTGTCGGCATCCAGCATGCCATAGCGAATGGCCAGATGGGTCAGCTCCACATCGCCATTGATGTCGAGCTTGCTGAACAGGCGGTAGCGGTAGCTGTTGACCGTCTTGGGGCTCAGGTTCAACTGTTCGGAGATGTCAGTCACCTTCTGTCCCTTGGTGATCATCATCATGATCTGCAGCTCGCGCTCGGAGAGGGACTTGAAGGGATTCTCGTCCGCCGAGGCAAACTGACTGAGGGCCATCTGCTGGGCGATCTCGGGGGAGATGTAACGCTGGCCTGAATGCACCAGGCGAATGGCGTGGATCATCTCATCCGGCGCGGCTCCCTTGGTCAGGTAACCGGCGGCGCCCGCCTGCATCACCTTGGTTGGGAACGGATTTTCTGAATGAATGGTCAGCACTATGATGCGCACATCGGGCCGGATCCGCAGTATCTTGCGGGTCGCCTCCAGGCCGCCGATGCCCGGCATGTTCATGTCCATCAGGATCACATCAGGATGGTGCTGACGGCAAAACGTGACGGCGGTTTCCCCGCTCTGTGCCTCACCCACTACCTTGATCCCGCGGACATCTTCCAAAATGCGTCTTATCCCTGTACGCACCAACTCATGATCATCGACCAGGAATACATTAATCACCCAAACACCCCGTTTTTTATCTCGTTATACGCCAGTTAGGGTTAACACGGCGTCTTGCATCATAACCAAACTCGTTCATTTGGCAAACCATGGGCGGGAAAAGTTTGAAAGTGCTCGTAAATGGTGTTTGTAATCAAATAATTATATAAAGATTCAACACAAAAAACGGTGCCTGCAGGCACCGTTCAGAGGGTCACATTGATTGCGCTGGCATCAGTTCGCCAGCAGTGCGCGTACCTTGTCCAGATCTGCCTGGGTATCCACCCCGACCGGCGGCGCTTGCAGCGCCTGGGCCACGTGGATCTTCTCCCCGTACCAGAGCACCCGCAGTTGCTCCAGGGCTTCGACCTGTTCCAGCACGCTCGGCGCCCAGTCCACGTAACGCTGGATGAAACCGGCGCGATAGGCGTAGATGCCGATGTGACGCTGGTAGTGATCGCCAATCTGCTCGTGGCTCCCAGCAGGGCGATCACTGGCAGCAAAGCGATCCCTGTCCCAGGGAATGCAAGCGCGACTGAAGTAGAGGGCGTAACCATCCTTGTCCGTCACGACCTTGACCGCATTGGGATTGAACGCCTCTTCCGCATCCACAATGGGCACAGAGAGGGTAGCCATGGGCGCCGTCGCCGCGGCCAGATTGTCGGCCACCTGACGAATGATGGCGGGGGGAATGAGCGGCTCATCTCCCTGCACGTTGACCACGATAGTGTCGGCAGAGAAGCCATAGTGACGGCACACTTCCGCCAGTCGCTCGGTACCGGACTGGTGATCCTGCGATGTCATGCACACCTCGACACCGGCTTGCTCGGCAAAAGATGCCAGGGCGCTGTGCACCCGCTCGTCATCGGTGGCGACGATCACCCGATCCGCGCCGGATTGCAGGGCTTTTTCCACCACGTGCTGCACCATGGGCTTGCCATGGATATCTGCCAGCGGCTTGCCCGGCAAACGGGTCGAGGCGTAGCGGGCAGGAATGACCACCACGAAACTCATGACGGCATCTCATCGCTATTGAGCTGGCGAGCACGGTTTTCCAGCAGCACAGGGATCCCCTCTTCCAGCGGATAGGCCAGCTTGTCGAAGCGGCAGACCAGCTCGTGCACGGCCTTGTTGTAATGCAGCTTCCCCTTGCAAACAGGGCAAGCAATGATGTCGAGCAATTTAATGTCCAATGCCAAAATAAACTCCTTCAACGATGTCGAGCGGGCAAGACAACCAGGCCCTTATGATGTCGAGCTATTCAATATTCGATTCCGGGCCGAAATACCCCCCTTCAACCATGTCGAGCGGGTGATATAACCAGGCCCCTATGATGTCGCGTCACAATCCGGAGCCTGAACGCGGCACTGTCAGCAATGGCAGTTTTTGCAGCAAGGTATCGAGCAAGGAGGCCGGCAACTCGGCACTGACCGGCAGATACCACCAGCTATCCAGCGCAAACGTCCGGCACTTGACCGCGTCTTTTTCTGTCATCAGCAACGGACGTTGCCCGAAACGGGCGACCAGCTCATCACGATCAAACGCATGATGATCCCCATAACCAACCTGCTGGTGCAACTCATACCCAAGTCCGGCCAAGGTAGCAAAAAAGCGGGGAGGATGACCTATCCCGGCCAGGGCATCCACCGCACGGGGCAAGGGCTCGGTGGCCTGGGCATCATCCCGCACCCGGCGCGGCACATCGGCCACCAGGCGCATGGCATACTCCCCTTTGGCAGGCTCACCGCCATTGCAGATGATGGCATCGACCCGCTTCAGCCGAGTTACCGGTTCGCGCAATGGCCCCATGGGCAGCAGGCAGGCATTGCCAAAGCGGCGTACCCCATCCACCACCACCAGCTCGATATCGCGGGACAGCCCATAGTGCTGCAGGCCGTCGTCGGTGATGATGATATCCACCTCACCGCTTTGCTCCAGCAGCCGCACCGCATCGGCTCGCTTGGGGGCGACCACCACGGGGCAACCACAGCGCCGGGCGATCAGCACTGGCTCATCCCCCGCCTGCGCGGTCGTGCTGGCGGCATCGAGCCGATAGGGGTAATGGGGCGCCTTGCCACCATAACCACGGCTCACCACTCCGGGCCTGAATCCGCGAGCTTGCAGCTGCTCCACCAGCCAAATCACCACAGGGGTCTTGCCGTTGCCGCCCACCGAGATATTGCCCACCACCACCACAGGGACAGTGGCACGATAGGCTTTGAACCAACCACGCCGATAGGCGAAGCGGCGCGAGCCGCTAAGAATGGCAAACAACAGGGCAAAAGGGGCCAGCAACCAGCGCCAGCCGCTCTTGCCGTACCAGAGTTGCTGCAGCATTAGCCCTTGTTACCCACGGAAGTGTTACCGAACTGGATGGCGCGCAGCTGGGCATATGTCCCCTGGTTGGCCATCAGGGCCTCATGATTGCCACGCTCGACGATATGACCCTCGTCGATCACCAGGATCTCGTCCGCCTTCTCTATGGTGGAGAGACGGTGGGCGATCACCAGGGAGGTGCGCGCCTTGCACAGCTCGTCGATGGCAGCCTGGATGTGACGCTCGGACTCGGTATCGAGTGCCGAGGTCGCCTCATCCAGCAGCAAGACGGGGGCATCGCGCAGCAGGGCGCGGGCGATGGCAATACGCTGACGCTGACCACCGGACAGCGAAGCCCCGTTCTCGCCGACCACGGTATCGTAACCCTGGGTCATCTTGCTGACGAACTCGTCGGCATGGGCGATGCGTGCCGCCTGCTGGATCTCTTCCCGGCTGTAACGCTCTTCCGCCGCATAGGCGATGTTGCTGGCGACCGTGTCGTTGAACAGATGCACGTGCTGGGAGACCAGGGCGTACTGCTTGCGCAGCTCGCTCAGACGGTACTCGCGAATGTTGACGCCATCCAGCAGGATCTCGCCCTGCTCCACGTCGTAAAAACGGGTCAGCAGGCTGGCGATGGTGCTCTTGCCGGAGCCGGAGCGTCCCACCAGGGCCACGGACTTGCCCGCCTCCACCTTGAAGCTGACGTTGTGCAGCGCAGGGGTGTCCTTGGTCGGGTAGGTAAAGGTGACATTGCGAAACTCGATCTCGCCACGGGCACGATCCAGGGTACGGGTACCTGTATCCTCTTCAGGGGTGGAGTCGAGCAGACCAAACAGGCTCTGACAGGCGGTGATGCCGCGCTGGAACTGGTTGTTCACGTCGGTCAGGCTTTTGAGCGGCTTGAGCAGCATCATCATGGAGGTGACCATGACGGTGAAAGTACCGGCTGTCAGGGTCGCCTTGACGCTGTCGATGGTCGCCACGTAAAGGAAGACGGCCAGCGCAACGGAGGCCACCATCTGGACGATGGGGCTGCCGATGGCATCGGCAGCCACCATCTTCATGGTCTGCTGACGCATGTGGTTGCTGACGCGGAAGAAACGTTTCTCTTCGACCTGCTGACCGCCAAACATCAGCACCTCTTTGTGACCCTTGAGCATCTGCTCGGTCGAGGTGGTGATGTCGCCCACCGCCTGCTGTATGTGGCGGCTGATCTTGCGAAAACGGCGGCTGATGAGACCAATGAGGATCCCGACGACCGGGCCTACCACCAGGAAGATCACCGACAACTGCCAGGAGTGCCAGAACATCAGACCGAGCAGACCGATCACGGTCGCCCCTTCCCGCACCAGCGAGACCAGGGTGGAGCTGGCAGCAGAGGAGACCTGACCCGCGTCATAGGTTACCTTGGCCAGCAGGTTGCCGGTGTTCTGGCGGTCGAAGAAACTCATGGGCATGGCCATCAGGTGACTGAACACCTGCTGTTGCAGCCGCATCACCACATGGTTGCCGACCCAGGCCATGCAATAGTTGGAGAGGAAGGTGGCACAGCCACGCAGGGCAACGATGCCAAGCACGAAGAAAGGCATCCACGTCAGCACACTGCTGTCATTGCCATTGAGGCCCTGATCGATCAGCGGCTTGATGGAGTAGACGAAGGTGGTATCCACGGCGGCATAGCCCAGCATCCCTATGATGCCGCCGACCAGACCCAACTTGCGATCCCGGACATAACCGAGCAGACGCTTGAAGACAGGCCAGCTGTCTTGTGAGGTTTCTTGTTGCATGAATAGCCGTTAATAAGGGAAATGACGGGGTATTCTAGCCAAAGCTTGGGCATCCACCAAGCGCCGCCATCTCGATACCCGCAACCCAAGGGGGAAATGACGGATTAATGCCCAGGCCAAAGCTTGGGCATCCACCAGCTGCCACCTCGTCGATACCAGGGTCCCAAGTCGCGCTCGGCGCGGATATTGAGCCCGCCAGACGCGGGTTCAATCAGGATGGCGCCATCCTGTCCGGTCACCCATTGGCGAGCCTGTCCATACCTGGCAACCACTTCGGGGCGAGGAAAACCCCACTGATTGAGATACCCTGCGCTGTGTACCACATAGCCCGCCCCCACAGCCTCGACAAAGGGCACAGTGGATGAGGTGCGACTGCCGTGATGAGGACTCACCAACAGGGTGCTGACCAGCCCTTCTCCCTCCAGCAACACCAGGCGCTGCTCTGCACGCTGCTCTATATCCCCACTGAGCAGCACGCTGTGTTGGCCATCGCTGATGCGCACCACACAACTGTCGTTATTGCGGCCATGCCCCGGGCGTTTCGGCCACAGCACCGCAAACGTCAACCCTTGCCAGCGCCACTGCTGGCCACGCTCGCATAGCAACACTGCCGGCTCGAATGCAAACGAGGACAACTCCCCCCGCACCGGCAATGCCTTCAGCAAGAGTTGGCGATTACCGGCATGATCCCTGTCTTTATGGCTGATAATGAGCCGGTCCAGCTGCTTGATCCCAAGATGACCCAACACAGGCAAGATCACCGCTTGCGCCATGTTGTAGCCGCCGGGATAACTGTCGCCGGTATCATAGAGGATGGCCCGCTCACCTCGGCTGATCAGCACAGCCAACCCCTGCCCCACATCCAGCACACGCAACTGCCACCCTTCGGAAACAGGCCAAAAAGCCAATAACAGAGCGACACCACCTGGCAACCAGATCCAGCGCGCCTGATACCAGCGCCAACCGAGCCAGAGCAATAACAGCAGGGCGCACAGCGGTACCCACCAGCCGGGAAGTGGCCACCAGAGCTGGAATCTGGCAGCCAACCAGCCGAGCAGGCCCGTCACCCAACCGAGACCCAGATCTGCCACCCAGAAGAGCCCATGGCCCACTGCGGGTGAAAGCAGCGAACAGAGAACACCGAGCAAGGCCAGCGGAATAATGACAATGCAGAACAGCGGCAACGCCAGCAGGTTGATCATCATGGCCAATGGCGCTACGCCCTCGAACAGCGCCAGTTGCAGGGGTAACAGACCGAGTAACAACCATAACTGGAGCTGCCACAACCGTGGCTTGGCATTGAGATAGCCCACCAACAGCAAGATGGCGACTGCCAGAAACGAGAGCCAGAATCCAGCCGAAAAGAGAGCAAAAGGATCCCACAGGCAAAGCACCACAAACGCCCACAACCAGACCCGATAGGCGGGCCAATCCCGCTTGCTCCAGCGCAACAGGCTCCACACCAGCACCATGATGAGGGCACGCTCTGTGGCCACTGCAAACCCTGCCAGCCAGCTGTAAATGGCGGCAAACAGCAGGGCGACCACAATGCCCCCCCTCAGCCCGAACAGCCGCCCAAGCCACCAGCCGAGCACGGCGACCAATGCGATATGCTGGCCGGAGATGGCGATGATATGGGTCAGACCACCGCCACGAAAAAGATCCCACTGCTCATCGCTGATACCGTTGCGCTCGCCAAAGGTGAGGGCCGCGAGCAAGGGAGCCTGGGCCAATCCCTGCCAACTGGCGGTGGCCTTTGCCAGCCAGCGATCACGCAATCCCGGGGAAGCAAGGTCTATCTCGATGACCCGGCGCAGGTTGCCGGTGGCGGTGATCCCCTTGCCAAGCAGCAGACGTCGCCCATCCATCCCCGCCTCGTTGGCAAGACCATGGGCCGGTTTCAACGACGTCACCAGGGTCACTGAGCTGCCCGCCGGCATGGCTGGCAACTGTTGATAGGCGTTGACCCGGATCAGGGGCTCAGGCGTCACCTCTCGCTCATCGAGGGAGGTCACCCGCAGCAGCAGCCGGACAAATTTATCACCCTGAGGCTCTGCACTTTGCAGCCGTGCGGTTATGATGTGGCTCCCCTGCGCTCCCAGTTGATCCAACCAGGCGAGTCGATATGACAGATTGGCCTGCATCCAGAGGATGCCGAGCAGGAGAAACAGCAGCCGCCAGGCACGATAATATGCAAGGGGAACCAGCAGGCAGAGCATGACGCCCCCCCATGCGATGGAAGGCAACCATGGCCAGAGTAACGAGGAGCTTGCCCCCAGGGCAAACGACAACAAGCGCAGATCCATGGTGCAAGTATTTAGCAAGGTTTCAATATGCCCAAACGAATCATCAAACGCTGGATGCCGGATCAGAAGACGCTCAAAGAAAACAAGCGCTTGCAGCTGTTTGGTAACCTGTTGCTCGACAACAACCTCTGGCACCTCAATCGCCGTTCCGCCGCTGGCGCCTTCGGGGTCGGCCTCTTTATGGCCTGGATCCCCGTGCCCTGCCAGATGCTGCTGGCGGCTGGCGGCGCCATCGCCTGCCGGGTCAATCTGCCGCTGGCTGTCGCCCTGGTCTGGCTGACCAATCCCATTACCATGCCTCCCCTGTTTTATGCCGCCTATCGGGTTGGCTGCCTGCTGCTCGGCCACCCCGCCCAGCATGTCGACATCGAGTTTACCTGGCACTGGCTGAGCTCTGTGTTTGAAACCGTGGCACCGCCCCTGCTGCTGGGGTCACTGGCGTTGGCGATGCTGAGTTCTGTGCTCGGCTATGTCACGATCCGCCTGATGTGGCGTTTGAGCATCATTCGTCAATGGCGCCGCCGCAAGGCCCGTGCATGAAACTGCCCCGTCTCAAACTCGACCCCGATACCCTGCGCCAGCAGAAGTGGTTTGCGCTGTTTGGCGATCGCCTGCTGGCACCTGCCTTGTGGCAAGGTGGCAGTCGCGCCCTGAGCGGCGCCGTGGCGGCCGGTATCTTCGCCTGCTGGATCCCGGTCCCCATGCACTCGCTGATCGCCGTCGCTCTGGCGCTGGCGTTCAGTCTGAACCTGCCACTGGCCCTGCTGGCGGTCTGGTTCAACAACCCGGTAACGCTCCCCTTCATGTATCTCTATGCCTACCGCACCGGTTGTCTGGTGCTGCACAAGACGCCGGAACCGTTCCATCTCGCCTGGTCCCTGCACTGGCTTGAGCACGAAGCGGCAACTCTGGTGCCCCCTTTCCTGCTCGGCAGCCTCTTGCTGGCGGTACTGACGGCCATTCTGGGGGCTGTGCTGACGCTACTGTTGTTGCAACTGGGCAAGCTGATCCGTCCCCGCTGACCCGGCAACCCCTTGTCAAGACAGAGCTTGTCCTGACAAGGGGGCTATCCCCTTGCTTCCCCTTATCCCTTGCCTGCCCCCGCTTGCCATCATTTGGCTCTGCCGCCACACTCCTTGTAGCTAGCTGCCCCACACCACCTGCCAGGACAAGGAGTCCACCATGGCCGCACCACTGACACTGGCCTATGCCAATGGCCAACCGCTCTCCCTGCTGCCCGCCATGGCCAATCGCCATGGTCTCATCACAGGCGCCACCGGCACGGGTAAAACCGTCACACTGCAGGTACTGGCGGAGGGATTTTCCCGCCTCGGGGTGCCGGTCTTTCTGGCCGATGTAAAGGGAGATCTCAGCGGCCTGGGCGCCGCCGGTGCCAGGTCGAGCAAGCTGGATGCCCGACTTGCCCAGCTCGGTATCCCAGCCCCCGCCTTTGCCGCCAGCCCGACCCTTTTCTGGGATCTGTTCGCCGAGCAGGGGCACCCGGTGCGCGCCACCGTCTCCGACATGGGTCCCTTGCTGCTGGCCCGTTTGCTCGGCCTCAACGACACCCAGAGCGGGGTGCTGGAGCTGGTATTCAAGGTGGCGGACGACGAGGGCTTGCTGCTGCTCGATCTGAAAGACCTGCGCGCCATGGTGCAATTTACCGGTGAGAACGCCAAATCCCTGACCACTCGCTACGGCAATGTGTCGACCGCCTCCATCGGCGCCATCTTGCGCAATCTACTTACCCTGGAGAGCGCGGGGGGTGATCACTTCTTCGGTGAGCCCATGCTGGACATTCAGGACTTGCTGCAAACCGACGGGGTCGGCCACGGCCATATCAATGTGCTGGCGGCCAGCAAACTGACCCAGTCCAGCCGCCTCTATGCTTGCTTCCTGCTCTGGCTGCTGTCCGAGCTGTTCGAGCAATTGCCCGAAGTGGGCGATCCGGACAAACCCGTGCTGGTGTTCTTCTTCGACGAAGCTCATTTGCTGTTCAACGATGCCCCCAAGGCGCTGCTCGAAAAAATAGAGCTGGTGGTGCGCCTTATCCGCTCGAAAGGAGTGGGCGTCTATTTCGTGACCCAGAGCCCGGCCGATATTCCCGACAGCGTGCTGGGGCAATTGGGTAATCGGGTACAGCATGCCCTGCGCGCCTTTACTCCGAGTGACCAGAAAGCGGTGCGGACCGCCGCAAACACGCTACGCGCCAATCCGGCCTTCGACGCAGCTGGCGTCATCACAGAACTGGGGGTGGGCGAAGCCCTGGTCTCCCTGCTCGATGAGAAGGGTCGCCCGAGCGTAGTGGAACGCGCCTTTATCGCCCCGCCAGCCAGCCGTATCGGGCCCTTGAGCGAGGCCGAGCGGCTGGCGCTGATCCGGGGATCCCTGCTATACGGCAGATACGAGACCCGCGAGGATCGCGAATCGGCCTTCGAGCGACTCAATGACGGCAAGAGGGAAAATGCAGGCTCGCTGACTGACCCAAAAGAAACGCCGCCAGCGGCGGGAGGTCTGCTCGATACCCTCAACGGCATTCTGTTTGGCCGCACAGGCCCGCGAGGAGGCCAGCATGACGGTGTGGTGCAGACCGCAGCCAGGAGCGTGGCCCGCACCATAGGCAACGAAGTGGGGCGCCAGCTGGTACGCGGGGTGCTCGGCTCTCTGCTGGGGGGGAACAAGCGACGTCGCTGAGGTGCAAACAGCAGGAACGAAAAAGCCCGCCAGAGATCCTGGCGGGCTTTTTACTGAGCGAATACATCACCGAACAACGAGGGCTCGCTTACAGCACCTTGGCGATGGCCTCGCACAGGGGATCTATGTTGGCACGGGTGATCCCGGCCACGCTGATCCGGCCTGAACCGACGATGTAGATGGCAAACTCGCTCTTGAGCTGTTCAACCTGATCCTTGGAGAGACCGGAGAAGGAGAACATGCCGTTCTGCTCGCGGATAAAGCTGAAGTCCTGGCTCACGCCGAGGGCCGCCAGCTTCTCTACCAGCAGCTCGCGCATCTCGCGAATGCGCACCCGCATGGCCGCCACCTCTTCTACCCACTCTGCGTAGAGGGCCGGATCACTCACCACGGCAGTGACGACAGCGGCACCGTGTGACGGCGGGTTGGAATAGTTGGCACGGATAACGGTCTTGACCTGGGTAAAGGCCACATCGGCAATCTCTTTGCGCGCGCTGACCAGAGTGAAGGCGCCGACCCGCTCGTTGTAGAGGCCGAAGTTTTTGGAGAAAGAGCTCGCCACCAGCAACTCGTCATGGCACTCGGCAAAGATGCGCAGACCTTCGGCATCTTCTTCAATACCACGGGCAAAGCCCTGATAGGCGAAGTCAAACAGCGGCAACCAGCCAGCGGCGGCGCTCTGCTTGGCCAGGGCGCGCCACTGATCGCAGGTGGGGTCGATGCCGGTCGGGTTGTGGCAGCAACCGTGCAGCAGCACCAGTTCACCTGGCTGAACCTCGGCCAGCGAGGCCTGCATGGCGGCAAAGTCGAGCCCCTTGGTAGCGGCATCATAGTATTTGTACCACTTGACGGTCAGACCGGCAGCCTGGAACACGCTCACATGGTTGGCCCAGGTGGGATCGGAGATCCAGATGGTCTTGGCCAGACCGTTGCGCACCACGAACTCGGCGGCGATGCGCAGGGCACCGGTACCGCCCGGCGCCTGAGCTGTCTTGGCGCGACCGCTGGCGACCAGCGCTGAATCTTGCCCGAACAGCAGTTGCTGCACGATGCGGCCATATTCGATATTGCCTTCAATACCGAGGTAGTTCTTGGTCTTCTCGTCGGTAAGCAGCTTCTGTTCTGCTTTCTTGACACAGTGAAGGATTGGGGTAGCTCCGGTCTCATCCTTGTAGATCCCGACCCCCAGATTGATCTTGTGGCTGCGAGAGTCAGCGCGGAAGGCTTCGGTCAAGCCCAGGATCGGATCCGCCGGGGCGGCAACAACCTTTTCAAACATGGTATTCCCTGTATTCCGTTGAGTTCGTTGGTGGCAAAGCGTGTTGGTAAACCGTCTGTCGCACGCAAAAACGTGGCAGACAAAAGCGCCCGTTTGACGAGCGCTTCGTCAACTCTTTATATCACTGCGCTCAATGGGGGAAAACCGCTTTCTCAACGGCATCTGCGGCAATATCAACCGATGGCATGCCATGCTGGCGCCAGGGCGCACACCTCGGCAGACAAGCCACCATTGGACTCAACCAAACCGCTACAAACTGCTAACAAAGGCTTGGGAATACGGCTCGGTTCCCAGGGGCGGGAATCGGTCAGCGGCTGGGCATAGGCTGCCATTATGGGGGGCAAGCCGGTTGGCAACCACCAGCTGGCAGGACGACCGAGCCGCTGGGCCAGTGCCAATACCCGATCCACTCCGGCAGGGTCGAGGGAGGTGAGGTGGCTCCACTGTACCTTGGGCGGCAACGCCGCCACCATCTGCTGCAAGGCGAGCTGGGCAGTAGCGGGTGCCCATACCAGCAGGGTTCCTGCACAAAGGCTTAGCTCAGCAAAGGCACCTACACTGTCGGTGGTGATCACCCGCTCAATCTCCCCCTCCCCCCACAGTATCTTGCCAAGGCCTGACAGTGTGCGCTCCGGCACAGCCACTTCCCCCAGCGCCTGCAACCAGGGCGCTGCATCGAGCAGGGTGCCACCGCTGAAAAACAGGCTGAAAGGCACAGGCGCTCGCAGCCGCAGCAGCTGATCGGCACAGAGCCGAATTCCCTTGTCCTCGAAATCGATCTGCTCGACCGGACTGAAGGTAGCCTCAGGTTTACGATAGAGTGCTGCCAGTACCCGATCGTTGACTCGCTCCCCCAGTTGCCAGCCATGGGCCTGCAGCCACTCTTCAGGCTCAGGGGGCGCGGTGGCAATCTCGGCCAGCATCAGCTCGCGAGTCAGGTAACGCCGTCCGGCCGGGGTCAGCTCATAACTGTGATTGCCAAGGGCAAGCAGCAACTGGTTGTCCTTGAGCAAACCCACCAACGGCAGGTACTGACGAGCCCGGACCACCACAGGAGAGTGGTCCAGTAACTGGCGGGCCAGTTGCCGCCATTGCGGGTGACTGAAGTCAATCAAGCGTTGCCCTTCCCTGTTTGTCGAGCATCCTTCAACGAGTGGAATAATCTAGCGATTCACTGGCAGAGAGCCAAGGGCAAAAAAGAGACAACGTGAACTGGCGCAGGCGGAAATGGGGAAGAATAAATGAAGCAGGCAGAAAACACGTCAGGATCGGATAAAGCAAAACGGCCAAGCAAGCTTGGCCGTTTATCAACTCAATCTACGCCAAGGCTAGATTAGAAGTTGTATTGCAGGGCGACAGTCCACTCGTCGTCCTTCTTGTCGATACCCTGGATTTTGTACTCGGTATAGGCTTTCAGCTTGGAAGTGAAGTTGTACTGAACACCCAGCAGGGTTTCATCAATCTGATCTTTGTACTCGGAACCAGCGGAATTGGAGTTGACCTTAGCTTCGGTGAAGTTGTAACCGGCCAGGAAGGTCCAGGCGTCAACATTGTAAGAAGCAGCCAGCTCGTAGCCACGGCCCTTGTCCTTGTCACCACTAGTGGTGGTGTCATATTTCAGGTCGCCCTGGGTGTAAACACCGGCGAAGTAGAAACCATTGACTGCATAATGTGCACCCAGTGCCCACTCTTTCTTGTCACCGTTGCGATTGGTGACAGAGTTTTCGAGGTCAGAGTAAGCATAACCAGCGTTCAGACCCAGACCGAAGTCGAAGTCATAGCCAGCGGCAGCGGCATAACCGTAGTTACGCTTTACATTCGGGCCATAAACGGCAGTTTCTTTGATGCCTTGACCGACGTCAGTGACTTTAACAGCCTTGTCGTCGTTGGTTTGATAGGACAGCTTGCCTTTGAAACCACCGTAGGTGTTGGAGTAGATCACCTGGCCTTCTTGACGACCGTCGTAGAAGTTACCGGCATCACCCCATTCGTTGAAGATGTCGGTCGGTTCCAGCACGTCATAAAAAGCGGTATCGGTCTGACCGAAGATGATCTTGCCGTACTGGGTGCCATCAAAACCTACGTAGAGGTGACGAGTATCAAACTTGGAACCATCAGAGTTCTCGGCAGAAACTTGCCACTCGGTCTTGGCGATACCAGACCAGGTGTTGTTCAGCGCAACTTTGCCGGACCAACCCAGACGGGAAGAACCAACCAGCTCACCGTCAACATCCTTGTAGCCGGATGCTGCGGTAGCGTCGGCGGTGTTGTGGTCACCGTAGTAGTTAGCCTGTACGCGGCCATATACGTCAAAGGTGGTACCGTCTTTGTCATAGATCACTGCGGCGTTAGCGGCGGATGCAAACAGAGCCGGGATAGCAATAGCCAGAATTGTCTTTTTCATAGTTTCCAATGCCTACTGTAATTAAACACTAAGTTGTTGTTATTCCCTGTGTTAGCGATGTTCTTTGCATCACTATGCAGCCGAGACTAGCACCGGATTTTTTGAACCGCAATGAAAAAACTTGGAACTTTCTACCAAACACATGGTCTTAGCGAAAAAAGTGTGATCTGAATCTCATATTATTTGCATGCCAAGGGAAAACGTTTACAGCGATAATCGCTGGCTTTATCAGGCCACTTTGGTGATTTATCGCACAATGGCGACGGCGCGCCTTATAAATAGAAGAAGAGGTCAAATTTGTGCGCTGAGCCATGCCTCGACCCGGGTTGGCAGTTACAGGTATCCTGTCTCCCTTCACTCCCCGAAACGGTCCTTTCTTTCATGCTCTCTACCCGCCTCAAAGCCGCCATTCGCAATACCTATCGTCAAATTGCCGATGGTTTACCCGGTTTTGTACCGCGCAAGGAGCAGAATTTTCTGGTAGCGGAGATCGCCAAGACCCTGACCGGGGAATATGACAAGCAGCGCCGTATTCTGGTGGCCGAAGCGGGCACTGGTATCGGTAAATCCCTCTCCTATGCCCAGGGCGCCATTCCGGTGGCACGGCTGACCCAGAAGAAGCTGGTGATCTCCACCGCCACTGTCGCCCTGCAAGAGCAGTTGATCCACAAGGACCTGCCCTTTTATCACCGCCACAGCGAACTGCCATTTCGCTTTATGCTGGTCAAGGGCCGTCAACGTTACTGCTGCGAGCATCTGCTGGAGCAAGCTGCCAGCGGTACCGAAATGGCCAACTTCGAATTCAACTTCGACGCACTCAGCAAACACAAGCCATCCGACTCTGACAAGGAACGCTATCAGGCGCTGTGGCAAGCTTATACAGACGGAAAATGGGACGGCGATCGGGACAACTGGCCAACGCCCATTCCCGATCTCTGCTGGAATCGCATCGCTGCCGACCGCCATACCTGCAACAAGGCGCTGAGCCATCATCAGCACTGCCCCTTCCATCGCGCCCGCAACGACATGGATGCCGCCGATGTGCTGGTGGTGAACCATGCCCTGCTGCTCTCGGATCTCACCATGGGTGGCGGCATCATTTTGCCGCCACCCGATGAGTGCCTCTATGTACTGGATGAAGCCCACCACCTGCCCACCATAGCCCGGGATCACGGCGCCGCCTCGGCGAGCGTCAAGGGTTCCCGCCGCTGGCTGGAAAAGTTGACGCAAAGCGCAGGCAAACTGGCCAGAACGCTGAACAAGGACAGCCTGCTCGATCCCCAGTTGAAGCTGCAGGATGCGCTGGCCTCACTGCAACCGGATCTCAAGGCACTGGATCAGTGGCTGGGTGCCAACGACAAGCTGTTCAATGGCGAGGCACATTATCGATTCGCCGAAGGCGTGTTGCCCGATCCCCTGCCCATGCTGGCGGAAAATCTGAAAGAGGCGAGCAAGAAGGCGCTGCGGGCACTGGACAGGATGCAGGGTGCCATTGGCGAAGCCTTGAAGGATGGCGAGATCCGGCGCAAGGAGGCCGAGCTCCTGCTGGCGGAGAGCGGCTTCTACCTGCAACGGCTGGAGAGTTTCTGCGCCCTGTGGGAGATGCTGGGGCGCCATGTGCCCGAGGGCAAGACACCGCTCGCTCGCTGGATGGCCAAGAGCGATGATGGCGACATCTGGTTGCACGCCTCCCCCATAGAGGTGGGTTATCTGCTGGAGGAGTGGCTCTGGTCCAAATGCCTCGGTGCCGTGCTGGTGTCAGCCACCCTCACAGCCCTCTCCTCTTTCAGCTATTTTCGCCATCAGGTGGGACTGAAAGAGCATGACGGCACCCGTTATCTGCGCCTGCGCTCCCCGTTTGACTACCAAAAAGCCGAGCTCTATCTGCCCAAGATGGAACATGAGCCCAGCTCCCCCGCCTTTACCGAGGAGCTCATCAGCGTGCTGCCCCGCATACTGGCAGGCAAGGAGGCAAGCCTGGTGCTCTTTTCCTCCTATCGGCAGATGAACGAAGTAGTGGCAGGGCTGAGGGCCAAGGGACTCTCCTTGCTGGTACAGGGTGAGGCATCCCGCAATGCACTGCTCACTCTGCACAAACAAAAATGCGATGGCGGTCAGCCCAGCATTCTATTTGGCACCGGCAGCTTCTCGGAAGGGCTGGACTTGCCCGGTCACTACCTCACCAACCTAGTGATCACCAAACTGCCGTTTGCGGTGCCCAACTCGCCAGTGGAAGAGGCCACCGCCGAGTGGGTAGAGAAACGGGGTGGCAACCCCTTCCTGCAACTGACGGTGCCGGAAGCCTCTCGCAAGCTGATCCAGGCCTGCGGCCGCCTCATTCGCAAAGAGGCGGATCGGGGCCGGGTCACCATCCTCGACAGGCGTCTGCTGACCAAGCGCTATGGCAAGGGACTGCTCGATGCATTGCCCCCCTTCAGTCGCCGGATTGAATAGGGCCAGCTCTGAACTGGCCAGCATGGCCCACTGGCATGACCACTGTTTCATAGCAAAGTGAGCAGCAGGGTAAATATGAGGCACCATAAACGCCTATTGCCGCCCTTGGGCAAACCTGTAAAAATGAGCCCCTGTTTTTCAGTGGGCAATCGCCTGACTGTTCAAGGAGATGAAATGAAACTGACTGTTCTGGTGCCGGCTCTGGCTGGTCTTTTGTGGGCAGGTAGTGCCCTGGCCGATGCCCAATTGGAAGTCACCAATCCTTATGTTGCCCAGTTGATCGATGGCCAACCCATCAATCCCAAGCTGCTCGACAAGAGCAACACCTACCCCATCAAGGCGGGTGACCATCAACTGGTCGTCGCCTTCGAAGGCAACTACTCCAGCCGTAGCGACATCAAACTGGTGACCGCCGAGCCGCTGGTGATCAACTTCACCGCAGCCGACAACCAGAAACTGGTACTGGACTTCAAGAAGCCGCGCAACGAAAGCGAAGCCAAGCAGTTTGTAAAGGATCAAAAAGTCGTTCTGAAAGACAAGAACAGCGGCCAAATCGTTGCCAGCGAGCAGTTCGTGATGCCAAAGGTCGAAGGCTTCCAGCTGACCCGTGACTATCAGCAAGAGCTGCTGGGCATGGGCAAAGCCTTCAACCAGCCGACCACAGTCGCCGTTTCTACCGCCGCCGTCATGGCCGCCGCCAGCGCGCCGGTACAGGTTGCCCCGAGCAAGGCTCAGAGCAATCCGGAAGCCCTGACCCAGCTGCAGAGCTGGTACAACAAGGCCGACGCAGAAACCCGCAAAGCCTTCCAGATCTGGATTATCCAGCAGCAGTAATGGCGTATCGTGCAAAAAGGGGAGCCTGGCTCCCCTTTTTCATACCCCATCCGGTCTGACACCCATGTCACTGCGCATCTTCCATCACCCTTATTACTCCTCTCTGGCGCTGCCCGCACGCCATCGCTTTCCCCTGGCAAAATACCAGGCCCTGTTTCAGACGCTCAGCACCAGGGGCTATCCGCTTCAAGAGACACAAGCCGCAACCCGAGCGCAGATCTGCCGGGTTCACGACAGTGACTATGTGAGTGCCGCACTTGCAGGCCAGCTTGATGATAACGCCATTCGCCAGCTCGGTTTTCCCTGGTCGCCACGGCTCATCGAGCGCACCCTGCTCTCGGTCGGGGCTACCCTGGCCGCCAGCCGCCACGCTCTCGAACAGGGCTGCGGACTGCAGATATCCGGCGGCTATCACCACGCCCACCGGGCTCATGGCAGCGGTTTTTGTCTGTTCAACGATCTGGTGATTGCTGCGCAAACCTGCCTGGACGAGGGACGCTGCGATCAGGTGCTGATCGTGGACCTCGATGTCCATCAGGGGGATGGCAGCGCCGCCCTTTGTGCCGGGCGGCGTGACATCATCACGCTGTCGCTGCACGGGGAGCACAACTTTCCCCGCCACAAGCCGGCCTCTCATCTGGACTTTGCCCTGCCAAGCGGCATGCAGGACGATGCCTATCTCGACACCCTGGCGCAGGCACTCACTCTGGCGCTGCGCCTGTACAATCCCGACCTCGTCCTCTATCAGGCTGGGGTCGATGTGCACCATGCCGACGAGCTCGGCTATCTGGCCTTGAGTGATGAAGGCATTCGCCAGCGGGATGCCATGGTATTTGACTGTGCAATCAAGCATGGGTTGCCTGTCGCCGCTGTGCCCGGTGGTGGTTACCGTCGGGAATGGCAACAGCTGATCCCGCTGCACATGACGCTGTTTGAGGAAGCGCGCAAGCGCTTTGGCCAAACCAGCATGCCTGCCGTGTACCAGGATTCATAAAAAGAAGAGGCGACCCCTTGGGTCGCCTCTTCTTTATTATCTTGTCTCTTTACCTCAACCACACAGGCGTCAAACGGTCCGCTCACGCTTCGCGAACCTGCCTTGGCGGGATAACGTTGAACCTACTTTTGACGCTTCCTGGCGTACTTGCGACGGGCGCGCGCCTGACGCTCATCTTCCCGCTCGGCCTTCTCCTTGGCCTTTTGCGCCGCGTCCTCTTCGGCCGCGACTATCTCGACACTCACCATCTCGGGAGTTTCCAGCGAGATGCGGCCCAGCAGGCCGGAGCGGAACTCGTTCACCAGGATTTCTGACGCCTTGTGCAGGTCGGCCAGGCCGCCTTTGCGCATGAAGGCGCGCTGGCGGGCGATCATCTCCAGCAGCTCGATCTCGGTTTCCGGCAGTTCGCTAATCTGGTAGCGCGCCTTGATGCGCTCCGGATAGGCCTTGATAAAGTAGTCGGCGGCGAACATGGCGATGTCGGCATAGTCAAATACCGTGTCCTTGATGGCCGCCGTGACCGCCAGACGATAACCGCAGGAGGGCGGGTTGAGCTTGGGCCAGAGGAAACCGGGGGTATCTGTCAGGACGACGTTGTTGTCCAGCTTGATCCGCTGCTGGGACTTGGTCACCCCTGCCTCGTTGCCCGTCCGGGCTATGATGCGACCCGCCAGGGTATTGATCAGGGTGGATTTGCCCACGTTGGGGATCCCCATGATCATGGCCCGCACGCCGCGCAGCTCCAGGTTGCGCTCCGGCAGCATCTCGTGGCACAGGGTCAGCAGCTGCTTGATCTTCTCGGGCTCCTGCTGGGTCAGCGGCAGGGCCTTGATCCCTTTCTCCTTTTCCATGTGGGCCACCCACAGCGCCGTGATCTCGGGGTCGGCGAGATCCGCCTTGTTCAGCACCTTGATCACAGGGGTATCGCCACGCAGCTCGGGCACCAGCGGGTTTTCGCTGGAGAAGGGGATGCGGGCATCGAGCATCTCTATGATGACATCGACCTGTGGCATGACCTCGGCAATCTCTTTGCGGGCCTTGTGCATGTGGCCGGGGAACCAGTTGATGGACATATCCGTTACTCTCTAAATAGGGGCTGCGGGCGCTGGCTTGCTATGGAACGAGCGGCGGGCGATGGCAGACGTCAGGCGTCGCAAGGGGGCGCATTTTACCTGCTGGCGCCCCGATTTGACAGGTCATTCTAGCCATCAGGCCATAAAACCACCAAGCCGCCATGAAGGGAGAAGGATGGCGGCCCGGTACCAATCTCCCTCAGCAATTGACACATAACACACTGATATAATGTAACATTTATTTCATCTTTTCATACAACCGTCACCGATAATCAGTAAAAGTGTCATCTCCTGCCTCTAGGCTGCGCTCAGGTTTTACAAGGAGCGAACCCCAATGAGAAAAATGGCAGGACTTGCATTGATGATCGGCGCCGCCCTGGCTGCCGGCTGCAACTCCAACAACGACAGCACCACACCCGACCCCAGCGCCAGGAACGTCATCTTCTTTCTCGGTGACGGCATGGGCCTCAATACCCTGACGGCTGCCCGCATCTACGGTGTCGGTGAAGAGGGCAGTCTCACCATCGATACCCTGCCAGAGACGGCCTTTATCAAGACCTTCTCCCACGATGCCCAGGTCACAGATTCCGCTCCTTCCATGGCGGCCTACATGACAGGGGTCAAGAGCAACAACGGCGTCATCAGCATGGACGGCGATGCCACCTATGAAAACGACTGCAGCAAGAGTGCCGGCAAGCCGGTCACCACACTGCTGGAGCTGGCCAAGGCCGACGGTCGCGGTACCGGTGTCGTCACCAGCACCCGGGTCACCCACGCCACACCGGCTGCCACCTATGCCCATATCTGCAACCGGGATCTGGAAAATGACATCGCCGTCCAGCTGGTGCCGGGCGGCGCCGGTTACAACGGCGCCCTGAAAGAGGGGCTGGATGTGGTGCTCGGCGGTGGCAGCGGCTTCTTCCTGCCAAAAGCCGACAAGGGCAAGCGGGAGGATGGCCGCAATCTCATCAGCGAGATGCAGGCCAAGGGCTACCAGTTTGCCAGCAACCTGAGCGAGTTGAACAAGGCCGAGGCGGGCAAGCCGCTGCTGGGACTGTTCGGTTCGAGCCACATGAAATATGAACTGGACCGCCCGGCCGATGAGCCTTCACTGGCCCAGATGACGCTTGCCGCCATCAAGCAGCTCAAGGACAAGGAGAAGGGTTACTTCCTGATGGTGGAAGGGGGCCGCATCGATCACGCCCTGCACGACACCAACGCCAAGCGTGCCTTGCAAGATACCCTCGCCTTCGACAACGCCATCAAGGCCGCCATCGATGAGGTGAAAAAAACCGACCCCGAGCTGAAGAACACCCTGATAGTGGTCACCGCCGACCATGACCATACGCTCGTGCTCAACGGTTATGCCAAACGCACCGGTAAGACCACCACAGGCAACCCGGGTGTGCTCGGGCTGGTGAAGAACTACCAAACCGGTGAACCCAGCAAGGATGCCGATGGCATGCCTTACACCATCATCGGCTTTGGCAACGGCTACAACCGGGTGGATGGCCCGCGCAGCAGCGTGGCACCGCTGGACGATGCCACCGTCTCCGCCAACGACTATCACCAGGAGGTCGTGGTCAAGGTCGGCGACATTGGCAACGAAACCCACGGCGGTACCGACGTCTTCCTCGGCGCCATCGGCCAGGGAGCGGACAGCTTCCACGGCTCTCTCGATAACACGGCCGTCTTTGGCAAGGTCAAGGCTGCAGCCAAGCTGTAAGGAGCACTTTCATGAGCAAACAGATGAATACATCCATCAAGCACACGCTGGTCTGCGCAGCCCTGTTCAGTGCGCTGGGCGCAACCACCCAGGCACAGGCCGGTGACGCCAAAAACGTCATTCTCTTTATCGGTGATGGCATGGGCCCCACAGTGCTCACCGCCACCCGCCTGTTCAAGGTGGGGGAAGAGGGCAACCTGGAGATGATGAAGCTGCCGCGCACGGCCCGCATCAAAACCTTCTCCAACGATGCCCAGACCACGGATTCGGCCCCCTCCATGGCGGCCTATACCACGGGTGTCAAGATGAACAACGAGGTGATCGCCATGAGCAGCGACACCCTGGCCGTGGCGCCCGGCAAGGATGCCAACGGCAACAAGGGCATCAACAATTGCACCGCCGACAACGGCAAGCCGGCGCCCACCATACTGGAGCTGGCCAAGGCGGCCGGCAAGTCGGTTGGCGCCGTCACCACCACAGAGCTGACCCATGCCACCCCGGCGGCCACCTATTCCCACATCTGCCACAGAGATGCGGCCTATGCCATCGCCGAACAGGCGGTGCCGGGCGGCGCCGGCTTCAACACCGCCCTCGGGGATGGGGTCGATGTGCTGATGGGGGGCGGTGCCAATCACTGGACCCCTTACAGCGCCAGCAATAAAGGTGGCCGCGCCGATGGTCGGGATCTCACCGCCGAGCTGGCCGCTCAAGGATACAACTATGTCACCACCCAGAGCGAGCTGGCCAAGGTCAGCAGCGGCAAGGTGCTGGGTCTGTTCAGCACCAAATCCCACCTCGATTACGAGCTGGACCGCGTCGCCAAGGGGGATGCCAATACCCAGCCGTCCCTGGCCGAAATGACCGCCAAGGCGATCGATCTCTTGAGCCAGAACAGTCAGGGTTACTTCCTGATGGTGGAAGGGGGCCGTATCGATCACGCCCTGCATGGCACCAACGCCAAGCGTGCCCTCACCGATGCGGTGGCACTGGATGAAGCGGTCAAGACGGCGCTGGGCAAGGTGGATCTGAAAGATACGCTGGTCGTAGTGACTGCCGACCATGACCACACCATGACCATCAACGGCTACTCCGCCAAGGGCAACCCTGTGCTGGATCTGGTCAAGAGCGGTGATGGCTCGACCCAGAACGACGTGGATGGCAAACCCTTCACGACCCTGGTGTTTGGCAACGGCCCCAACCGCCCCGATGTGCGCCCGACCCTCACCAGCGACGAGGTGATGGGTAACGACTACCTGCAGGAGACAGGCGTCAAGCTGGGCTCCGAGACCCACGGTGGCGGTGACGTCATGCTGTTCGCCGATGGCGCCGGCAGCAGCCGCTTCAAGGGCACCCTGGACAATACCAAGGTGTTCGGCAAACTGCGGGAGGCGCTCGGCCTGTAAGCAGCGGGGGCCCGGCTTCACCCTGAGCCCGGGCCCCGGCTCTTTCGAGCGACAGATGATGATGCGATGCTTGCTTCCTTTATTGCTGCTCGGCAGCACCTTCTCTTTTCATGTCCATGCCGATGACACGCCCCCGGATCTCGCCGCCCGGATCAGCTATCAGGACAGGGTCACCAGCAGCGATGGCATAGCCCGGGAGAACCATTGGCAGGAAAAATGGATACGGGTCGACAACCAGGTGTGGAGCCAGCGATTGATCCCCCTGCCCCTGGCCCGTGCCTATCACGCCACCCACGATGCTACCCCTGGCCACAAACACTTCACCCACCAGATGGCGGCCCGCTGGGTAACCCGCGACACGCGCGGTGAGCTGCAACTGCGCTACGCCGACGCCTGGCACAACCAGTTGGTGGAGGTGCCGGTGGAAGAGTATGGTCAGGTGGCCTTCAAACCGGATTGGGAGCGGATCCGCTACCTCATCAACCCGGCCCTGTTGCAAGAGATGACCCCGCTCGATGAGGCGGCTCCCGAGCAGGCACGCTGGTATGAAAAACGCGAGGGCAAACAGCGCACCCGCATCCTCTGGTCCAGCCGATGGCAGATACCCCTGGTGGTGGAATCCGCCAGCCTGGACGGTTATCGCAGCTACCGGATGGAGGTCACTCTCAAATCCTTGCCAAAGCAGTTGCCCTGGCTGCAACTGGACGGTTATCAGATCCTGGATCTGCGGGACTTCTTCGACTGACGCGCTCCCCTGCATGGGGTGAGCTGACTTGCGGTAACGGGATGTTACACTCTGTGTACTCATCCCGGATCCGGCCTCTTATGCGCATTCCCGTTTTGCTCCTGCTGCTCTGCACCACCCTCTTCGCTGGCGCTCAGGCCCACGCCGTCGTGGTCCTTGCAGCCGAGATCCCCCCTTATGTCATTCGCTCCAACCAGGGAGCTCCGAGCGGCATGGCCATAGAGGTACTGGAAGAAGCAGCCCGTCGCCTCAAGGAGCCCTTGACCATAGAGCTGATGCCGCTGGCCCGCGCCCTCAGCCAGACTCACTATCGCCAGGATGTGCTGCTGCTGCCACCGGCCAGAACCCCCCAGCGTGAACCCCTGCTTCTCTGGGTTGCCCCCCTGCTGGACGAAGCCTTCGTGCTGGTGGGCCATCGCCAATTCCACCCGGCGCCACTCACTGTCAAAACATTGCCAGGCCTGACCATAGGGGTGATGCGTGGCTCCCACGGTCAGAACCTGATCCAGCCGCTTGGTCGGGTGAAGCAGGACCCGGTCACCGACGAGGTCAGCAATGCCAACAAGCTGGCCCGAAACCGCATTCAGGGCTGGGCCGTTGCCTGGAATACGGCCCGTTACAACCAGCAGCAGGCGGGCTTGCCACTGACGGATCTGGTGCGTGGCGATACTCTGCAAGAGAGCACCCTCTATCTTGCCGCCAGCCCCCGTTTTCCCCCTGCCGACGCGCTGCGTTGGCGCACAACCATTCTGGCCATGCACGACGATGGCAGCCTGGCCCGCATCCTCAAGCAGTACGATTATCAGGCCCCCTGACAACCCTATCAGGATAATTGCCAAAGCAGTCCAGAATGGTTATGGTATCCCCATGAAAGCGTTCAAGATTTTTCCAAGCCAGCTCACACCCCGTTGAGCCCCCGCCCTCGCCCCTGACAGCGAGTCGTTCGGGGGCATCGCCTTCCCGATCTGTTTTTTCGTATCCAATACTCTTTTTGCGACCAGCTTGCCTGCCATCCTGGTCATATAACCCATTGATAAGGAATATCTTATGCAAAAACCTAATCTTGTGATTTCCAGCCTGGACCTGGATCGTATCGAACAATTGCTCGGCAACCACCCCCAACACCTGGCACTGCAAGAGGAGCTGGATCGCGCCGAGATGCGCGAACCGGCCGACATGCCGCCGGACGTGGTCACCATGAACAGCACTGTGCGCTTCAAGATGCAAAACAGCGAAAACGAATTTTGCCTGACCCTGGTCTATCCAAAGGATGTACAGGGGGATGAGTCCAGGATCTCCGTGCTGGCACCGGTCGGCAGCGCCCTGCTGGGGCTGAAGGTGGGCGACAGCATCGCCTGGCCGGGCCCCGCCGGTCGCACCATCCAGGTCGAGATCCTGGAAGTGGTCTATCAGCCGGAACGAGCGGGAGAGCTGCACCGCTAGCTAGCTGCCAACACGGGCATGCGCCGACAGCCTTCGGCGGCGGCGCTTGCTCTTGTCTGCTCCCGGTCCCCCCTAAGCTCTGAGCTATCCCCTCCCCTGATCCCGATCAAGCTTTAGGACGGGATCTGCCCCTATCTTGACCACAATTTGTGCTTCCCCTTGAGCCCGGGCAAAGCGGCAGGTATCTTGTTGGCCGCGCCAGCACCCTGGCCGCAGATTTCAGGCTGACATCATGATAAAGATTGCCCTCATCGACGATCACCAGATCGTCCGCTCCGGCTTTGCGCAACTGCTCAATCTCGAGCCAGACCTCAAGGTGGTGGCCGAATTCGGCTGCGCCGCCGACGCCCTGGCCGGTTTGCCGGGCAGCGGCGTGCAGCTGTGCGTGTGCGACATCTCAATGCCGGATCAATCCGGGCTGGACCTGCTCAAGCGACTGCCTTCCGGCCTCGCCGTGGTGATGCTGTCGGTGCACGACAGCCCGGCGCTGATCGAGCAGGCGTTGCAGGCCGGCGCCAAGGGCTTTCTCTCCAAGCGTTGCAGCCCGGACGAGCTGATCGCCGCTGTGCGCACCGCCGCCCACGGTGGCTGTTATCTAACCCCGGACATAGCCCACAAGCTGGCCTGCAACAGTCAGGATCCCCTCACCAACCGGGAGCGGGAAGTGGCGCAGCTGCTGGCGCGGGGGCTGGAAGTGAAGGCCATCGCCGAGCAGCTGGGACTCTCCCCCAAGACGGTCCACGTGCACCGCGCCAACCTGATGGACAAACTGAAAGTCAGCAACAACGTGGAGCTGGCCCACCGCATGCTGGACAGCTGGTGATCTCCCGGTTTGCCAGCTATGTCGCCATCTCGCTGGCGGCCTGCTTCATCTTTGCCGCGGGCTGGTTTTGCCTGTGGAGCATCAGCCTGCATCTGGCGGGGTCCCCCATACTGGCGGTGCTGCTGTTCCCGTTTGGTCTGCGCCTGGGCCTCTTGCTGCAAAGCCCGATCGCCTACTGGCCGCCGCTGCTGCTCAGTGAATCCCTGCTGCTCTACTGGCTCGACAGCGAAGTCGGCCTGCCATCCTGGCCACTTGTTCAGGCGGGCAGCCTGCTCACCCTGCTGCCACTGCTCATCGCCCGCCGCCAGCAGGTGCGCAACGACTGGCAACAACTGCTGGTATTACTCGCCACCGTGACGGTGGCGGCGCTGCTGCAATCCCTGCTCTGGCATCTGGCCGGGGAAGATGGCCTCACCGCCCTGCTGCTCACCCTGACCGGCGGCCTGACCCTCACCTCCACCTGCATGCTGATCTGGCACTACCTCACCCGCGCCACCTGGGTGCCGCTGGGACCCGCTCTGGTGGATCAACCGGTGGACTGGCGTTTTCGCCATCTGGTCTGGTATCTGCTGCTGTTTGTATTGAGCCTCTGGTTGCAGCTCGGCCTGCCGGACTCGCTGGTGCGCTTCACCCCGTTTTGTCTGGCCATTCCCATCATGGCCATGGCCTGGCGCTACGGCTGGCAGGGGGCCCTGCTCGCCACCCTGATGAACACGGTCGCCCTGATGGCAGGGCAGGCCTGGCACGAACACCCGCTGGATCTGCTGCTCTCCCTGCTGGCCCAGAGCCTGACCGGCCTGCTGCTGGGGGCCGGCATCCAGCGCCAGCGTGAGCTCAATCAGGCACTGACCCGCCAGCTCGCCCATAACCGTCAACTCACAGAGCGGTTGCTGGAAACCGAGGAGAGCATCCGCAAGGAAGTGGCCCGCGAGCTGCACGATGACATAGGCCAGACCATCACGGCCATTCGCACCCAGGCCGGCATAGTACGGCGTCTCGCGCCGGACAATGCCGGGGTCGGCCAGAGCAGCGCCCTCATAGAGACGCTCTCCCTGGGTATTTATGATGCGGTGCGCGGCCTGCTCGGCCGCCTGCGCCCCCGCCAGCTCGACGACATGAGTCTGGAGCAGGCGGTGCGCGGCCTGCTGCGGGAGCTGGAGCTGGAACGCCACGGCATCGTCACCCGGCTCGAGTGGCAGCTGACGGACGAGGGGCTCTCCGACGCCCAGCGGGTCACCCTGTTCCGGGTCTGTCAGGAGGGGCTCAACAATGTGGTAAAGCATGCCAACGCCAGCTCGGTCACCATTCGCGCCCATCGCCAGGCCGAGCGTTTGCTGCTGTTGCTGGAAGACGACGGCTGCGGCTTGCCGGAGCACAGATCTCCCCAGGGTTATGGCCTGCTCGGCATACGCGAGCGGGTGCAGGCACTGGGTGGCAGCCTGCAGCTCTCCTGCATCCACGGCACCCAGCTGACCGTACACCTGCCCAATCGCAAACGGGAAGATCCCCGTGACTGACGCGCCATCCCGGGAGAAGACCGTCTTATGTTGAGCTTTATGAGGAGCGCACCGCCACTGCCGCTCATCCGTGACCAGGCCGAGATCGATGCCAGCTACCGTCACTGGCGACTGCATATTCTGCTGACCATGTACCTGGGCTACGCTGTCTTCTATTTCACCCGCAAGAGCTTCAACTTCGCCATGCCGGACATGCTGGCGGACGGCATGCTGGACAAGTCCGACATCGGCATCTTGTGGACCTTGTTCTACATCACCTACGGCTGCTCCAAGTTCTTCTCCGGCATCATCAGCGACCGGGCCAACCCCCGCTACTTCATGGGGCTGGGGCTGATGGCCACCGGTGTCATCAATATACTGTTCGGCCTGTCATCATCCCTCTGGCTGTTTGCAACGCTCTGGGTCGCCAACGCCTTCTTTCAGGGCTGGGGCTGGCCCCCCTGCTCCAAGCTGCTCACCAGCTGGTATTCCCGCAGCGAGCGGGGGGTCTGGTGGTCGGCCTGGAACACGGCCCACAACGTGGGTGGGGCGCTCATTCCCCTCATCGTCAGCACCATAGCTCTGCAGCACGGCTGGCGCTACGGCATGATAGTGCCCGGCGTCATCGCCATTCTGGCCGGGCTGTTCTTGTGCTGGCGACTGCGAGATACCCCGAGCGCCATGGGGCTGCCCACGGTCGGGGAGTGGCGCCAGGATGCCATGGAGCTGGCCCAGCAGACTCAGGATGCTGGCCTCTCCCATCGCCAGATCTTGCGCAAATACGTGCTTGGCAATCCCTACATCTGGCTGCTTGCCTGCTGCTACGTGCTGGTCTATGTGGTGCGCACCGCCATCAATGACTGGGGCAATCTCTACATGACGGAGCAGCGCGGCTTCAATCTGATGAGCGCCAACTCGGCTATCTCGATGTTCGAGGTGGGGGGCTTTATCGGTGCCCTGGTGGCGGGCTGGGGATCGGACAAGCTGTTCAACGGCAATCGCGGGCCGATGAACCTCATCTTCGCGGTGGGGATACTGCTGGCGGTGGGGTCGCTGTGGCTGATGCCCTTCTTCAGCTATGTGATGCAGGCAGCCTGTTTCTTCACCATAGGTTTCTTCGTGTTCGGCCCCCAGATGCTGATCGGCATGGCGGCGGCCGAGTGCTCCCATAAAAACTCGGCGGGGGCCGCCACCGGCTTCGTCGGCCTGTTTGCCTACATGGGGGCGGCGCTGTCGGGTTATCCGCTGGCCAAGGTGATGGAGATCTGGCACTGGAACGGCTTCTTCGTGGTGATCTCGGTCGCGGCAGGGGTCTCGGCCCTGTTGCTGCTCCCCTTCCTCAAGGCCCAGGCACCACGCCCTCTCGCCGCAGAAGCAGTATGAGCCAGTCCCTTCAGGCCAGTCGGCAGATGCGGTTCTTGCCCTCTCGCTTGGCCTGATAAAGGGCGCTATCGGCCTGGCTGAACAGGGTATCGAAATGCCAGTCGTGCTGGCAGCGCGCCAGCCCCATGCTGACCGTGATGTGGATCCCGCTCAGATCCAGCGCCGCCAGATCCTGCAATATCCGTTCGCAGCGTGCCTGCTGGGCTTGTTCATCCTCTCTGGGTAGCAGCAAGACGAATTCTTCCCCACCAAAACGGCTGGCCACCAGCTCAGGCTGAGCGCCGAGATAGGCGCCGACTGCCTCCAGCACCCTGTCCCCTATCTCGTGGCCATGACGATCATTGACCTGCTTGAAGTCATCCAGATCCAGTACAGCCAGCGCGCCGAACTCGCCAATCCGCCGCGTGCCCATCTGCTCCATGAAACCGCGCCGGTTCAACAGACCTGTCAGGGAGTCATGGCTGGCCTGCTGACGCAGGGCAAGCGCCCGATACTGGGTACAGAGCAGCAACACCCCGAAGGTGGAGAGGTAACTGCCCATCAACATGGAGAGAAAGGGCAGCACGTTGACCCCGCTCTGATCCATCAGCACCCTGGCATCCCCTTCCAACAGGAAGCCCATCCGCATCAGGTTGAAGCCATAAAGCAGGATATTGACCACGGTGAACACCAGCACAGCCGGCAGGTAGGCGGGATAGCCGTGTCGCCAGATGAGAAAGACGATCACGGCCCCCAAAACCATGTAGCTCAGACAGGCCAGCAATACCCGGGGCGCCATATGGTCGTTGAACAAGATGCTCCAGCTCAGGATCAGCACATAGACCAGCATGAACAGCGCGCTTGCACCCCAGCTGAGCGGCTTGCCGAAGAAGCGCTGCAGTGCCAGCGGCATCAGGGCGATACAGACGGTGATCAGCAGATTGGCCAGCCAGATCCCCGCCAGATTGGGCATGAAGGCCTGCTGGGAGAAGAGACTCTGGGCCGCCAGGGCGCACAGGCTCGACCACCACCAGAATCCGAGTCCGGGGATCTCCCTGTGGGTCAACCATATGATGGAGAGGGTGATAAAACCGAGGCTGTAGCCACCCAGGGCCATGACCATGAGGGTGAATACATCCAGCTTGAGCAGTATTGAGGCGTCCATACCCGTGCCACTAAACGAAGGTAACTGAGTATATTTGAAGCGCAAAACAAGACCCAGTGGTGTCTGACTAAATCCTCAATAAAAGTTTACGTATTGCATAAAAATCCGCTAAATATGCTCCATTGGAATCCCTCTCGTGTCGCAGTTGAGAAAGTGAGTAACGTTTGGCACTGCCGATGACGAGGCCGGATGTAACAAAGTGTCCCGCTGGCATTTTGGACTTGAACCCGCCCCATTAGATAGATATGTTGTTTTCGTGTGATTTTATGAGTGCAGTCACGGGGGAAAAGCGTCACTAACCTGTTGAGTCATCTGGCACAATCGGAATTTGGTACATTTTTCACTCAGCACACAGAAAATGGAATCTCATATGGGGCTTTTGCCTCAACCAAGACAATAATCCTGTCTTGCCTGTTGCCGGATGCAGCAGTCTCTTGTGCCACGGAGTCGCACGGGATCAGGTTCAAGGCCGAACACACCACCGACAGAGACGTCACTTATGATCAAAAAATTCATTCTCTCTACCTTGCTGCTGTGCGGGCTCGCCAACGCCGCCGCCCCTGCCTCCACCCTGGATGCCGTGCTCGATCGCGGCGTGCTGAGAGTCGGTTTCGACGCCGGCTATCAACCCTTTGAAATGACCAACAAGCAGGGCCAGTACATCGGCTTTGACGTGGATCTCGCCAAGATGGTCGCCAAGGAGATGGGCGTCAAGGTGGAGTTCGTCAACACCGCCTGGGATGGCATCATACCTGCGCTGCTGACCGACAAGTTCGACGTCATCATGGGCGGCATGACAGTCACCCCCCAGCGCAACCTGAGGGTCAACTTTGCCGATCCCTACATAGTCGTGGGCCAGACCATAGTGCTGCGCAAGGACAAGGCCGGCGAGATCAAATCCTTCAGCGATTTGAACGATCCCAAGTACAAAATCGCGGTCAAGCTCGGCACCACTGGCGAGCAGGCGGTCAAACGTCTGATCCCCAAAGCGACCCTGCTGCAGTTTGAAACCCAGGATGACGCCAAGCTGGAAGTGATCAACGGCAAGGTTGACGCCTTCGTCTACGACCTGCCCTACAACGCCATCTTCGCTTCCCAGAATACCGGTGCCGTTGTGCACCTGGACAAGCCGTTTACCTTCGAACCCCTGGCCTGGGCCATCCGCAAAGGCGATCAGGACACCCTCAACTGGTTCAACAACTACCTGCGCCAGATCAAGGGCGATGGCAGCTACGACCGCCTCTACAAGAAGTGGTTCGAATCCAACGCCTGGCTGAATCAGCTCAAGTAACCTCGCAAGGGGCGGCCTGCCGCCCCTTCACGCAGATCCCCACACAATAACTACAAAGAGGTTGCGACAGTGCACAACCCAACAAGACAGATGGAAAAACAACCCAACCAGTTGCTCTGGCACGGCGTCTTCCTGCTGATGCTGCTGGCTGCCGTATTCGGCATCTATAAAGCGGTTCAGTCCGTGGATTACACCTGGCGCTGGGAGCGAATTCCCCAATACATCGCCTACCAGGCGGAGCAGAACAACCTGGCCGAATTTGACGGCACAGTGATCGCCGGCACCACCAGCGCCGAGCAGGGCAAACTGTTCCTGCAAAATGATCTCGACCCCAATCAGCGACAGGCCATCGCCAGCACAGGGGTGAAGGTCACCGAAGGGGACACCATTTTCCGGGGCGATACCCTGGATACCGAACTCACCTGGACCGCGGGCCCCATCGCCTGGGGTGTCTGGGTCACGGTCAAGCTCTCCCTGGTGGCAGGGGTATTTGCCATCCTGCTCGGCACCCTGGCAGGGCTGGCCCGCCTCTCCCCCAATCCGGCCTTGCGCAATCTGGCGGTCACCTATGTGGAGCTCATTCGCGGCACGCCACTGCTGGTGCAGATCTTCATCGTCTACTTCTTTATCGGCACTGTGCTGAACCTGGACAGGTTCACCGCTGGGGTGGCGGCACTGGCCGTCTTTACCGGCGCCTATGTGGCCGAAATCGTGCGCGCCGGCATCAGTTCAATCCACAAGGGACAAATGGAAGCGGGCCGCAGCCTGGGGCTCACCTCGGCCCAGACCATGCGCTACGTCATTCTGCCGCAAGCCTTCAAGCGGGTGCTGCCACCGCTGGCAGGTCAGTTCATCAACCTCATCAAGGACTCCTCCCTGGTGTCTGTCATCTCCATCACGGATCTCACCAAGGCGGGGCGTGAGGTGGTCAGCTCCACCTTCAGCCCGTTCGAGGTGTGGTTCACCGTGGCCCTGCTCTATCTGGTGTTGACCGGCACCCTCTCTTTTCTGGTGCGTCGTCTGGAGGTGAAATATGCACGCAGCAACTAAGCCTGATCCCATCATAAAAGCCAGCGGAGTGGAGAAGATCTACGCCGGTGGTGTGCACGCCCTGAAGAACGTCAGCACGGAAGTCGCCGAAGGGGAAGTGGTGGTGATCGTCGGGCCGAGCGGCTCGGGAAAATCCACGTTTCTGCGTACCCTCAACCAGCTGGAAACCATCAACGACGGCAACATAGTGGTCGATGGCATCTGCCTGACCGAACCGGGTGACGTCAACAAGCTGCGGGAAGAGGTGGGCATGGTGTTCCAGTCCTTCAACCTCTTCCCCCACCTGAACGTACTGGACAACATCTGCCTGGCGCCACAGAAGGTGCGCGGGCTGTCGCGCAATGACGCGCGGGACAGGGCCAAGGCCCTGCTGCTGAAAGTGGGATTGTCGAACAAGGCCGAGAGCTATCCGTCCCAGCTCTCCGGCGGCCAGCAACAGCGGGTGGCCATCGCTCGGGCGCTTGCCATGCAGCCGCGCATCATGCTGTTCGACGAGCCCACCAGCGCCTTGGACCCCGAGATGGTGGGCGAGGTACTGGACGTCATGAAGGGGCTGGCTCGCGAGGGCATGACCATGGTGGTGGTGACCCACGAGATGGGCTTCGCCCGCGAGGTGGCGGACAGGGTACTGTTTATGGAAAACGGCGAGCTGCTGGTGGATGAGAAGCCCACCGACTTCTTTGACAATCCTCCCTCCCCGCGCCTGCGCCAGTTCCTGAGTCAGGTGCTCTGACGCTGACAGCCGTAGAAAGCAGAAGAGGGAGCCATGGCTCCCTCTTCACGCTGACACAGGCTCAGCCCGTCGCATCTATTTTGTCGCCTGGCGTTTTGCTTCATCCAGCATGATTTGCAGTGCCGGCATATTGCGCTCGGCCATGGATTTACCCACCAGCGAGCTCTCCTGAAAGATAGCCGGCATGGTATCCAGGGATTTCTTCCCGACCGGACTCTGATAAAAGGCGATCAGCTCCTTGAGCTCGGCGTCGGTGAAATGGTTGCGATAGATGGCGGCCACCTCGGCACTCATGGCCGGCCAGGAGAGATAGCGGCCAAACCAGGCCTCCAGTACATCGCGATGCTTGGCCAATTCCTGCGCATGTTCGCCTGCCCCCCGAATGATCAGCGGGATCAACTGTGCCTGCAGCTGGGCCTGCAACTGCTCCGCTTGCTGTTCACTGTTGATCAGGTTGACCAGATCCTGAGCAGGATCGGCCCACACACAGCCACTCCACAGCAGGGCAATGACTACCCCTCTTTTCACCAACTGCATAACCACCTCTTAAACCATATAAAAACAACAGGTTACATTGAATTGAAATTCAGGCCAGTCACCAGATGGCGGTGCAATATGTTAATGAAATTTTAAATTCATTCGGTATGCTGGAACACAACTGGTCAAACCGGATGCTCGACATGGATGTGCAACTGCTGCTGCTTTATCTCTCCCCCGTCTTTTTGGCATTTGTCGGCTGGGAGATGCTTTACCTGCGCAAGCACGGGGCGGCCTTTCCCACCGCCACCTACCAGTGGCGAGACCTGTTCGCCAACGCCACCCTGGCTCTGATGCATCAGGGGGGTGACGCACTGACGGCCATCGCCATCGCCTACCTGTATGACGCCCTGTGGGGCTGGCGCCTGTTCGACATAGAACTCAATCTCTGGAGCATCTTGCTGCTGTTCCTGCTGCAGGATTGCTGTTATTGGCTGTTCCACTTTGCCAGCCACCATGTGCGCTGGCTGTGGGCCTCTCACGTGGTGCATCACAGCTCGGAGCGACTCAACCTCTCCACCGCCTTTCGCCAGAGCCTGATGTACCCCGTCTCGGGCATGTGGCTGTTCTGGATCCCCATGATCCTCATCGGCTTCCCGCCCCAGGCCGTGGTGGCGACCGTGCTGCTCAGCCTGGGTTTCCAGTTCTTTGTTCACACCCAAGTGGTGGGCAAGCTGGGCTGGCTTGAGTGGGTCTTCAATACCCCCTCCCACCACAGGGTGCACCACGCCAGCAACGCCAAATACATAGACCGCAACTTCGCCGGCGTGCTGATCATCTGGGATCGGCTGTTTGGCACCTTTGTGGAAGAGGATCCCGCCGAGCCATGCCGCTTTGGCATCACCAAACCGGTTCGCAGCTTCAATCCGCTCACCCTCACCTTCCACGAGTGGCGCGACATGCTGCGCGAGGCCCGTGATCTCCCCTGGTCAGAGAAGCTCAAGGTGCTGTTTGGCAAACCGGCCGGCCCCGGCAGCGCCTGAGCCAGGGAACAAAGCAAAAAAAGAGAGCGCCACCAGGGCGCTTTCTCATTTTACAAGGATCATTTATCCCCTTCATGGAGAGGCAAATGACCAGAGTGCGGGAATGAGGCTCACCAGGGTTATCCCGGCCAGCAGCCGCTCGCGACCACTGAGCCGCTGATGATCACCAAGCTGTCGGCGGCTGTAGAGAAACAGCAGCAGGCCCGGCCCGTAAAGCAGCAAGGAGAGCAGCAGGTATTCCACACCGGCGGCATAGAGCAGCCAGAGGCCATAACCGCTCGACACCAGCGCCACTGTCCGCATCAGGCCATTGCCCTCGCCACTCAAGGAAAGCTTGAGCAGGAAGAGGCCGATCAGCAGGTAGGGCACCAGTATCATGGAGGTGGAGATGAGCAGCAGGTTGGTGTACCCCTTGCCGAGCAGCCACACCAGCAGCAGGCAGCCCTGCACCGTCAGACTGGTGAGCCACAGCGACGCTATGGGGGTGCCGTTGCGATTCTGGCGCCGGAAGATGGCCGGGAAGGCGCCGTGGCGGGCAGCGCTGAAGGGAACCTCGGCCGAGAAAAGGGTCCAGCTCACGTAAGAAGCAAGCACAGAGACAATGAGGCCGACACTGATCAGCACTTTGCCCCAGGAGCCTGTCATCTGGGCCATCAGCCCCGCCATGGAGGGATTGGGCAGGGCCGCGAGCTCGGGGCGACTCAATATCCCCAGCGCCAGTACCGAGATGAGCACATAAAGCAGCAACGCCAGCACTACCCCGAGCACTGTGGCCGTGCCCACGTCCCGCTTGTTTCTCGCACGGGCCGACAGGACGGCGGCCCCTTCGATGCCGGTAAAGACCCAGAGGGTGATCAGCATGGTGTTGCGCACCTGCTCGGAGACCGGCACAGCAAGCGTGCTGCCCCCCTGATCCGCCGCAAAGGTCACAGGGTCAAACCAGTAGCAGGCGAACAGGATGAACAGCAGCAGCGGCAGGCTCTTGGCCAGGGTTGCCACCAGATTGAACAGGGCCGCCTGCTGCACGCCACGGGCCACCAGCAGATGCACCGCCCAGAGGATGAAGGACTCGCCGATAAAAGCCGCCAGGGTATTGCCATCGCCAAACCAAATCTGTTCAGGGGTATCGACGAAGCTGCCAAGGGCGGCGAACGCGATCACCAGGTAACCCACCACACCTATGGTGGCGCACAGCCAGTAGCCCCAGGCGGAGAAAAAACCCACCAGCTCCCCAAAGCCTGCGCGGGCATAGCTGTAGATGCCGCCATCGAGATCCGGTCTTAGCCGCGACAGGTAGAGAAAACTCGCGGCGAGTGCCAGTATGCCCACTCCGGTCACGCCCCAGCCGATCAGCACGGCGCGGGCACCGGCCACCTCGGCCATGTTCTGGGGCAAGCTGAAGATGCCCGCCCCCACCATGGAGCTGAACACCAGCGCAGTGAGGGACCAGAGGCCTATTTTGCTCTCTTTCATATGCTCTCCTTAGCGCAGCCGGCTGGCCAGTGCCTGAATATGCTCGGGGCCGATGCCGCAGCAGCCGCCAATGAGAGAGGCCCCCACGGCGCGCCAGCGCTCGGCCCAGCCGAGGTAATCCAGCGGCCCAAGATCGGCACGGATCTCGTCCAGCCCGTCGTTGGCGGTCGCCTCCTTGGGCTGGGGAGGAAACGCATTGGCATAGGCGCCGAGGCGAATATCCCCTCGACCCAGCGCCTGCAAGCTGTCACCGGCCACCGTCAGCGCGGCCTCGATCACCTCGGGCTGACAGCAGTTGAACAGGATGGCATCCACCCCGGCCGATGCCAGTGCAGTGACGGCATCCGCCACCCGCTCACCGGAACGAAGCGCAGGCTCGCAGCCCGGCGCTTCATCTTCCAGCGTGAAGGAAACCCAGAACGGCTTGCCATCCTGTGGCAACAGCGCCTTGAGGGCCAGCGGCTCGGCAATCAGGCTCATGGTCTCGGCCAGCCAGATATCCACATGGGGCGTCAGCGCCCGAATGAGCGGTGTGGCCAGCTCGCCCACTCTATCCGCCTCGAACAGGTCGGCGCGGTAGGAGCCAAACAGCGGCGGCAAGGATCCTGCGACCTGCACCGAGCCCGGTTGCTCATTGGCAACCTCACGGGCCAGCTGGCCAGCCAGCGCGGCCAGCGCTTCCCCTTCGGCGGCAAATCGCTCGGCACCGATATGAAACGGCACCAGGGCATAACTGTTGGTGGTGATGACACGGGCACCGCTCGCCACATAGGCCTGATGTACTTCGCGCACCGTCTGTGGTGCCTCCATCAGCGCCAGCGCCGACCATTCAGGTTGGCGAAATGGCGCCCCTCGCCGTGCCAGCTCGCGTCCCATGCCACCATCCAGTACCCACAATGCCTGTGTTTCCATCTGTCGTGTCTCTTTGTTGTTCTGTGCTTGTCTGTTTTGTCGATTTGCAGCTTTTTTGCGCTGCCATGCACTCTTTAGCGTTGCTCTGCGGCTGTGCGTCGCCGGGCCTCATCGTGGTGAGGCATCCCTATCAATATCAGCCATAAAAACATATAGATGTTTAGATGGCCAAAATAAGATAAAGCAAAGCAATGCAGGCGGCAATCGGTATCAACAGAAATCAGAACACAAAGATGAGGAAAGATAGAAATGAGTGAGGCCACCCAAGGGTGGCCTCACTGCTGTCTGGTTAGCTGGCGGTTTAACGCCCTGCCAGCACTCGCTTGATCTGCTTGGTCCAGTCAGAGACCCGCCCCTGCTGGGGCAATCCCTGCCAGATCTGCGCCCACTGGGCCGGGCTCAGAGGGCGACCGAGACGACGCTGCACACCGGCATAGAGATAGTCGTGGGCCGTGGTGGCAGCCTGGGTCGAGGTGAGAAACTTGGAGACAGGATCGGTCAATCGCACATCCCGCATGCCGAGCAGCGGATAGTCGCTATGCACCGCCGCCAGCATGGTTTCACGCATGGCTGATTCGATGTAACCACGGGCAAACAGGGCGGTTACCGACTCCAGGGATCCCTGATCCGGGCCGTGGTACTCCTCATCAAAGACCGGACTTGGCTCCACTACGGCGCTTTGTACCACGGCATCGGGATCGGATTGCGGCACAACTTCTGCCTTGGCGGCAACCGGTTGGGCAACGACAACCGCCTTGCGGGGGGCGCTCTGACTGCAAGCGCCCAGCGCCAGGGCAAGCGCCACACAGGCCAGCGCACGGGAATGAGACTGCATCTTCATGACTCCTTGGTAGCTCCTTTACGATTCCTGAGCGGACTTGTCGATCACTATGGGTTCAACCCGAGTGACCAGCAGCTGGTCGATCTTGTAGCTGTCGATATCCACGACTTCAAATTTGTAGCCCGCGTATTTGACCGAGTCGGTACGCTTGGGGATCTTGCGCAGCATGAACATGATGAAACCGGCGATGGTCTCGTAGTTCTGGCTATCCGGAAACGCCTCTATGTCGAAAGCACGCATCACATCAGAGATGGGGGTCACGCCATCCACCAGCCAGGAATTTTCATCCCGCTGCACAATCTGCTCTTCCACTACGTGGGTGGCCCACTCACCCATGACGGTACTCATCAGATCGTTCATGGTGACTATCCCCACGACCAGGGCGTACTCGTTCATCACAACGGCGAAGTCACCCCTGTGGTTCTTGAAGTATTCCATTGCCTCGTAGAGGTTGAGGGTATCGGGAATGATGATGACGTTCTGCACCAGGGAGCCGCTGTTGAGATCTATGCTCTGGCCGCTGATGACGCGGATCAGCAACTCTTTGGCATCGACGAAGCCCTTGATGCTGTCGAGGTTGTGGTCACAGACCAGGAACTTGTTGTGGGGGTGCTCGGCGATCTTGGCCTTGATGCTCTCTTCACCCTCTTGCAGGGTGAAGTAAATCAGGCTCTCTCTCGCCGTCATGGCGGAGGTGACGCCGAGGGACTGCAACTCGAACACGTTCTCGATGAGCTGATGCTCTTCGCGCTGAATAACGCCCGCCTCGGCGCCCGCATCCATCACCGCATAGATATCGTCGGAGGTGATCTCGTCGTTGCGTATCATGGAGACCCGCAGCAGACGGAACAACGCATTCGCCATGCCATTGAAGAACCACACCAGCGGCATCAGCAGGGTCACGCACAGCAGCATGGGGCGTACCACCACAACGGCGATCCGCTCCGGCATGGTCATGGCCAGGCGCTTGGGCATCAGGTCTGCTATCAGGATGAACATGCCGGTGACGAACACGAAGGAGGCGGCAGAACTTATCTGGCCAAGCCAGGGGCCCTGATAGAAGCTGAAGATGAACTCCTTGATGGCCGGATTCAGGGCAGACTCGCCCAGGATACCGCCCAGGATGGCGACAGTGTTGAGGCCAATTTGCACCACGGTAAAGAAATTACCCGGCTGGGCCTGCAGCGCCAGCACCTTGGCGGCATGGCGGTTCCCCTCATCGGCCATCACCTGCAATTTGATCTTGCGGGAGGCGGCGAGGGAGATCTCGGAAAGGGAGAAGAACACACTGCCGGCAACCAGCAGCATCAGAAGAAATATACTATCGGCAAAACTCATGATTAACCTATTGCTACACCCGCCTTAGCACAAGACGGCAAACTGGGCCTGGGAGACCAGACCGTGAGTCCATCCGAGACTCACACAGGGGGCATATTCTAGCAGAAAACCGCCATCCGGGTGGCTATATCTTGCTCTGACACGCAGTGCAACAAAAAAGGCGCGAAACGCGCCTTTTTATTCATTTCATCAGCTCTTGCCAAGCAGATCGCTCAGCTCGTCAACCTTGGTGTGGCGAACGTCCTTGCCCTTGACGTAGTAAACGATGTACTCGCAGATGTGCTGACAGCGATCGCCGACCCGCTCGATGGCACGCGCCGCCCACAGTACGTTGAGTACCTGGGGGATGGTGCGCGGATCTTCCATCATGTAGGTCATCAGCTCACGGATGATGGACTCGTACTCCCGATCTACCTTGTCATCTTCCTTGTAGACGGCGATGGCCGCCTCCAGATCCATGCGGGCAAACGCATCGAGCACGTCGTGCAGCATCTTGATGGTGCGGCGCCCCATGTTCTCGAGGGACACCAGCGGCGGCTGTGGCTTGTTGGCGTTGTCGGTCAGCATGCGGGCTATCTTGTCCGCCACGTCGCCGATGCGTTCCAGATCCGTGATGGTCTTGATGATGGCCATCACCAGACGCAAGTCGGACGCTGTGGGCTGGCGTTTGGCGATGATGCGGGTGCATTCTTCGTCGATGGCCACTTCCATGGCGTTGACCTTGTGGTCATTGGCCACTATCTTGCGCGCCGCGTCCAGATCCTGATCGTGGATGGCGGCGATGGCGTCGGTAAGCTGTTGCTCCACCAGACCGCCCATCACCAGCACCTGATTGCGCACATTCTCAAGCTCGGCATTGAACTGACCGGAGATGTGTTTATTGAGGTTCATATTGTCCATACAAATAATCCTTGATGCTCCGATTATGCCTTAGCCGTTGAACTGGCCGGTAATCTGTTTCTTGCTGTTCATATCAATCACCTTATTGCACCAACCATGCCTTAGCCGTAGCGACCAGTGATGTAATCTTCGGTCTTTTTCTTGGCCGGTGTGGTGAAGATGGTGTTGGTGTCCGCATATTCGATGAGCTCGCCCATGTACATGAACGCCGTCTGATCCGACACTCGCGCAGCCTGCTGCATGTTGTGGGTCACGATCACCACTGTGAATTGGCTCTTGAGCTCGTTGATCAGCTCCTCGATGGTAAGCGTCGAAATCGGGTCGAGGGCCGAGGTGGGTTCATCCAGCAACAAGACTTCCGGCTCGATGGCGATGGCCCGGGCAATCACCAGACGCTGCTGCTGGCCACCGGAGAGACCAAATGCATTGTCATGCAGTCGATCCTTCACCTCTTCCCATAGGGCCGCGCCACGCAGTGAACGCTCGGCCGCCTCGTCCAGGGTGCGTCTGTCGTTGATGCCCTGCAGGCGCAGACCATAGACCACGTTCTCGTAGATGGATTTGGGGAAGGGGTTAGGACGCTGGAACACCATGCCGACCTGACGACGCAGAGCGGAGACATCCACTCCCTTGTCATAAATGTTGTGGCCGTGCAGCTGGATTTCACCTTCGATGCGGCAGATCTCCACCAGATCATTCATCCGGTTGATGCAGCGCAGCAGGGTTGACTTGCCGCAGCCGGACGGGCCTATGAAGGCCGTCACCTGCCCTTTCGGGATCTTCATGTTGACGTTGAACAGCGCCTGCTTGTTGCCGTAGTAGAGGTTGAGATCCTTCACCTCCAGCGCTGTCTGCTCCGGGGTCAGGTTGAGCAGGTCCAGCGCTGTGTGCTGAATGGATGTGGTCGTTACGTTGATCATCTGTTACCTCAAAATCAGTCTGGAGTGGCCGGACTCTTGCCAGCGACCGCCATGATTGCTGCTGACAGATGGCGGCACTCTCTGAACCGCGCATCTGTTTTCTCGATCTTGTCTCAAGGACGCCGGATTAATGCTCCAGCGACCGGAATTTCTCACGCAAGTGGTTGCGAATGCCTGTGATGTCGGTCAGGTTCATGCTGTTCATCCATTGTCTCAACATCCGTCTGGACTGCCGCATCAATGTTCCAAAGAGCGGAATTTTTCACGCAAGTGGTTACGAATGCCGATGGCCGTCAGGTTCAAGCCAACGATCACCGTCACCAGCAGGAAGGAGGTGGCATACACCAGCGGCCGCGCTGCTTCGACGTTCGGACTCTGGAATCCCACGTCGTAAATGTGGAAGCCCAGGTGCATGAACTTGCGCTCCACGTGCAGGTACGGGAAGTTGCCATCCATCGGCAGGGTCGGCGCCAGTTTCACCACCCCCACCAGCATCAGCGGAGCCACTTCACCGGCGGCCCGGGCTATCGCCAGGATAAGGCCGGTCATGATGGCCGGGCTCGCCATGGGCAGCACGATACGCCACAGGGTTTCGGCCTGGGTGGCCCCCAGCGCCAGTGAACCCTGACGGATGGTGCTGGGAATACGGGACAGTCCCTCTTCGGTGGAGACGATCACCACAGGCAGGGTCAGGATGGCCAGGGTCAGTGCCGACCAGATGACACCGGGTGAGCCAAAGGTCGGGCTTGGCAGCGCCTCCGGGTAGAACAGCTGATCCAGCGAGCCACCCAGGGTATAGACAAAGAAGCCCAGACCAAACACGCCATAGACGATGGAGGGCACACCCGCCAGGTTGATCACAGCGATGCGGATAAGCTTGGTCAGGCTATTCTTGCCCGCATACTCGTGCAGGTAGACCGCCGCCACCACGCCGAGGGGCGTGACGATGATCGCCATCAGGATCACCATGAAGACGGTGCCGAAGATGGCCGGGAACACACCGCCTTCCGTGTTGGCCTCGCGAGGCTCACCCGTGACGAACTTGCCTATCTGATGGAACCAGTGGCCCACCTTGGCAGGCAATCCCATGGCGTTGGGCCAGGTCACATCCAGTACCTTGGACATGGGCATGGTCACCAGCTCGCCACGCATGTCCTTGACTGTGATGGCATCACGATCCGCTTGGGCACGCAGGGAAAAGAGTTCCTTTTCCAATATTTGATAGCGGTCGTTGAGTGCCTTGCGCTCTTCGACCAGCTCGGCTTTAAGCTGATCGGTCAGCTCATCATTGAGCTCGGCCTTGCGCTCTTTGAGACGCAACTTCTCCAACTGGTAGTTGATTGATCCTATGGCACCTTTTTGCAGCTTGCTGGCCTGCTCGGAGAGGCCGTTGCTGCGAGCCAGCATCCTCTTGAGTACCTTGTGCAGATCCTGCTCATGGACCACGCCATCTTCCTTGGCCTGCACCACATAACCATAGAAGTTACCATTGGTGGTACGTTCAATCACCGCCATCTCGGCAGGCAGTGACTGGGACTTGATGTCAGTCTCCAGCACCCAGCGGAAATCGAGGTCGACGAACTCACGGTTGCCGGTCTTGACCAGATAGCGGGTCAACACCTCGCGATCTTCACCTTCCAGCGGAATACCCGCAGCCCGCAGCCGCTCCACCGGCACCAGTTCGCTGTCATTGATTTCACCGATCAAGACGCTCTTGTTGCCGCTGACATCTTGGATCTGCCACTCATAGATGGGGTGAGGCCAGAAATAGATCAGACCACGCCAGCCGATGAGCAGCAACAGACCCAGTACCGCCACCAGACTCAGGCTGACTGCACCGCCTGTCATCCAGATCCAGGGGGCCCCTGACTTAAACCACTTACCCATTGTCGATTCCTTGCCCGTTACATGGAGCTGTATTTTTCACGCAACCGCTGACGCACGAACTCGGCCAGGGTGTTGAAGAAAAAGGTGAACACAAACAGTACGAAGGCCGCGAGGAACAGTACCCGGTAGTGGGAGCTGCCCACTTCCGATTCCGGCATCTCCACCGCTATGTTGGCAGCCAGGGTTCGCAGTCCCTGGAACATGGAGAAGTCCATGATGGGGGTATTGCCGGTCGCCATCAGCACTATCATGGTCTCGCCCACGGCGCGGCCAAGACCCATCATCACTGCCGAGAAGATGCCCGGGCTGGCGGTGAGGATCACCACACGGCTCAGTGTCTGCCACGTAGTGGCACCCAGTGCCAGCGATCCTTGAGTCAGATGCTTGGGCACGGAGAAGACAGCGTCTTCGGCGATGGAGAAGATGGTGGGAATGACCGCAAAGCCCATGGCGATACCAACCACCAGGGAGTTGCGCTGGTCAAACTTGATCCCCATTTCATGGGTCAGCCAGCTACGGGTATCCCCGCCAAAGAAGGCATTTTCCACCACAGGACTCAGGGTCAATGACAACCAGCCGACCAACAGCACCACGGGGATCAGCAAGACAGCCTGGCTCCCTTCCGGCACGCACTGCTTGAGCTTGCCCGGCAGCAGATGCCAGGCCAGGGCGGCCAGCAACATCCCCATCGGCAGCATCACCAGCATCATGAAGATCCCTGGCAGGTAATCCTCGACAATGGGTGCCAGCCACAGACCAGCCAGAAAACCGAGTATGACGGTTGGCAGTGCCTCCATGATTTCTATGGTCGGCTTGACGAACTTGCGCATGCCGGCGGACATGAAATAAGCGGTATAGATGGCGCCGGCGACCCCCAGCGGGACCGCAAACATCATGGCGTAGAATGCCGCCTTCAGCGTGCCGAACGAAATGGGGATCAGGCTCAGCTTGGCTTCGAAATCGTTGCTGGCAGAGGTGGATTGCCACACATACATGGGCTCCGGGTAGCCTTCATACCACACCTCTTGCCACAGGGCAGACCAGGTCACTTCAGGGTGGTCATTCTCGACCGCAAACAGCTTGAAGGTATCGTCCTGCTGCATCAGCAGCACGTTGTGGCGGGGCGAGATGGCCAGCGCCAACAGTGCGCCCCCCTCTATCTTCTCGCTCAGCAGCTTGCTCTCGCCGGTGGCGTGGAAGAAGCTGATGGTGCCATCCTTGCCTGCGCTGACAAAGCCCTTGCGAAAGTGCTCCGGGGTCAGCAGATCCACAGAACCATCACTCTTGAAGTCACGGATCTGGGTGAACTGACGCTTGCCATCCTTGGCCACTTCGAACCACTGGGAGATGACACCGTTGTCGTTGCCCACCAGCAAAGAGGAGGCACCGGCGAGCAGCTCAATCCGGGTCACATTGGCATTGGGGGCGTTGATCTCCAACACGTTGCGCAGGGCGATGTCATTGAGATTGTGGATGTCGTAGACAGAGAGGCGGTTGCCCTCACGCACAAACAGGATGCGCAAGTTGGGGGTCAGCAGCATCTGATCCACATGGCTCGGCAGAGAAGGAATGCTGTAGTTCTGGGCGCTCCACTCCACGTCGCCGGAAATGAAGTTCTCCTCGCCGCTCATCACCGTCATCACGCCGCGACCATCTTCGGTCACGGCGGCGGTGGCCATCTTGTCCTTGGTGGCTTCGAATACCATGAACTGCAGCGCCTTGCCTTGGGGATCGATCACTACCGGCTCTTCGCCGAAGGGATATCTCAGGCTGGGCTCGATGACCCGCACGTCATTGGGGTAGGACACCTTGAAATGGGGCTCCATGACCAGAGCCTTGCCATCGGCAAAACCGTAGGCGATGAGCTTCTGACCCGGCGCCGGGCTGGTGACAGTCGTGATGTCACCGGCAACCTGGGCCTGACCAATGGCTTGTCCCACCTTGACCTTGCCATCTCCCTGAAGAGCAAAGAAGTTGACCAGCCCCTTATTGCTGAAGCGATAGCCAATCTCGTTCTGCTCCTCCATCCCGAGCCAGGCAGTCTTGCCCGCAATGGGCAGGGTAAACGATGCGGTCGGCTCCATGGTGGCGCCATTGAAAATAGGTTTCACCACATACAGCAGATAGAAAAAAATGAGCAACAAGGCCACCAGCACCAGGGCACCGCCTGTGGTGACCCCGAACTTGGCCAACTTATCCTTGATCCGGCGTTTTCTACTGCCCGCCATGACCAGGTTGATCGATTCCGATGACATGCAAGACCTCAATGTGAGCTAGGCTTGGCGGCATTATATGGCGGTTGCATGACAGTTTTGTTACATCAAAGCCCCTTGAGCAGAGCTTATTTTCGAAGAAGGAAATGGCGGCACTTTTCGGCAAGAAACAGATTCAACCAACTGTTTTATATGAAAATACATTGGATGGTGAGAAGCGGGAGCGGCAAAAGTCTCCCCCACTTGCATCAAGAAGAAGAGTCGGTCGCTTGCTGCAATGCCTGTCTGGCGGCCTTTTTCTCGGCGCGGCGGCGCTTGAAGAAGGCCGAGAGCTGGGCCGAGCAGGCATCTGCCAGCACCCCCTCCGTCAACGACACTCTGTGGTTGTGGCGGGGGTCCTGCAAAATCTCGAATACGGAACCTGCCGCTCCCGTTTTGAGATCCCGCGCCCCGAACACCACCCGTTTGACTCGGCTGTGAATGAGGGCACCGGCGCACATGCAGCAAGGCTCCAGTGTCACATACAGCACGGTATCGATCAGACGGTAGTTTTCCAGTCGGGCACCGGCTGCGCGGATCGCCATGATCTCCGCATGGGCACACGCATCATGCTCGCTGATGGAGCGATTCCACCCCTCACCGACCACTTCGTCCCCCAGCACCAGCACGGCACCGACCGGGATCTCGCCGATCCCCTCGGCCCGGGCTGCCAGTGCCATGGCATGGTGCATCCAGCGCTCATCCTGCTCTGCTTGCTGCGCTGTCTGGCTCAGGGATACTGCGGCTGCTGATGGTTCCACCCCTTGCTCCTCTCTCGATTGGTTGTTCATGACCGATTGGTTGTTCATGACGGCTTGCCCTGCATGTGACTGCGCTCATCAGCGCTTGCCTGCACCAGGGACAGGCACCACGCCTGTGGATGCTGGCGCCTTGACCACAGTCGCCAAGCTAGGCCTGCGGCGCAATTTTTCCACCGCAATACGGGGCGGCGATTATGCCAAATCTCCGTGGCCGGCCCAAGCAGCATCTTGACTGAGCAATAAAGAAGCAATCGACATCTCACTGATAAAAAAGGAGTTGCACCAACAGATTCATATCATTAGACTCCCTTCCGTCAGCTCGAACTGACCTCGTCGGTGTGTAGCGCAGCCAGGTAGCGCATCTGCATGGGGTGTAGAGGGTCGGAGGTTCGAATCCTCTCACACCGACCATTATCCCCGAGAAATAGCCCAGTCAAACGACTGGGCTATTTTTTTACCTCCATTTCACTCCAGCCCCTTCACCCTCCTTATGACCCTGGCAGTACTCTGTCCGGCAGGCGCCACCACAGAGCCATCACACATTGGTGGTATATTTTTTATTCAGAATCACTTGAAACCTGTGGCGAGTGTCGCTAGGATACGCGACTTTTCCGCCGGCAATGAAACAGGGAGGTGGGAATCCGGGTGATGGAGTCACCGACCGGCTTGCAATCCAATGAGGCAAGCACCCATGACGCAAGCAGTTGAATCACAGCCCCACCCAGCCCCCCTGCCACAAGCCGACATCGAACTCGGCGAGCATGAATACGGCACTATAGTGCATCTGGATGTGGTCGATCTGGCGGCGCCGGACGACGAATACTGATCCCGCTCAAGATAGAGTAGAAGAGGAAAAGTGGCCGCTGAACCCTTGGGTTTCGCCACCCTTTTACCTTCCCCGGGTGCCAGGAAGGCCCACTGACACAAATAACAATAAAATGCTGCGTAACTACGACTTATCAGTTTTATCCACTCCCCAACCTCCTCCCCTCATCACCCCAAATAGCAAGCCAAGGTGATACAAACCTACGTTATTGCTCGTCACTTTTCCCCTGCTGACGAGATAAACCCCATTCTGCCCCTCTTCCCTATTCAAGTTTTAAACAAACGTTCAATAGCCAACACTGGCCAGAGCTGAGTATTCACCGAGATCCCAAATTTCATTTCATACAACCGTTTTCTGAAAGCTTGGAGTAAGGTCGGGATTTGTTTTTGCATTTGTAATTTTATTACGTAATTAGTTACATTCCAGGTATTCAAAACACCGCAGGCTCACACCACCACAGGGGGTGGGAAACCAAGAGCATATCCATCTGCATAGAGCATTTGCGCTAATCACATAATTCCATTAAAAACATAACCTTAACTATGTATCAGAAACGGGCGTTTTAAAAAAGTGGTTGACGGAGAGGGCAATATTTCGCACCTTATGAATCGTGTTATCCCGTTGTTACGGGAAGTTTGAAAGAACAGGGATCGACTTTAGTCGTAGTTAATTAGTTCAAAATGTAATTCTCAAAGGAGTGAACCCTATGTCGGCACCGGCCCAGACCCACTGTAGCGCCCGTCTGCGCATCCAGGGCGAGATGCTTCCCGAATACGCGCAAATTCTGACGCCGGATGCGGTGGCCCTGGTATCCGAACTGGTGGAACGCTTTGCTCCCCAACGGGGCGAATTGTTGAAACAACGTGTGGCACGCCAGGCCCGTATCGATGGCGGCGAGCTGCCGGACTTTTTGCCGGAAACAGCACACATCCGTGCAGGCGACTGGACGGTGCGCGGTATCCCGGCCGACTTGCAAGACCGCCGGGTAGAGATAACGGGGCCAGTTGAGCGCAAGATGGTCATCAACGCCCTCAACGCCAATGTCAAAGTCTTCATGGCGGACTTCGAAGATTCCCTGGCTCCTGCCTGGAATAAAGTGATCGAGGGTCAAATCAACCTGCGCGATGCGGTCAATGGCACCGTCTCCTACACCAGTCCGGAAGGCAAGGCCTATACCCTGAATCCCAATCCGGCCGTGCTCATCTGCCGGGTGCGTGGCCTGCACCTGCCGGAAAAACATGTCACCTTCGATAGTGAGCCCATCCCCGGCGGTCTGTTCGATTTTGCCCTCTATTTCCTGCACAACTATCAGGCGCTGCTGGCTAAAGGCTCGGGCCCCTACTTCTACGTGCCCAAGTTGCAGAGCCATCTGGAAGGGCGCTGGTGGAGCGAAGTGTTCGCCTGGACCGAGGACAAGTTCGGTCTGCCCCGCGGCACCATCAAGGCCACCGTGCTGATCGAAACCCTGCCGGCCGTATTCGAGATGGATGAGCTGCTCTATCAGATGAAGGATCACATAGTCGCGCTGAACTGCGGCCGCTGGGACTACATCTTCAGCTACATCAAGACGTTGAAGAACCATCCGGATCGGGTACTGCCTGATCGTCAGGTGGTCACCATGGACAAACCCTTCCTCTCAGCCTATTCACGCCTGCTGATCAAGACCTGTCACAAGCGGGGCGCTCTTGCCATGGGCGGCATGGCCGCCTTTATCCCGGCCAAGGATGCCGCCGTCAACGAGCAGGTCTTTGCCAAGGTCAAGGCAGACAAGGAGCGGGAAGCAAGCAATGGCCACGATGGCACCTGGGTCGCCCACCCCGGCCTCGCCGACACCGCCATGGCGGTATTCAACGCCACCATACCGGCAGGCGCCAAGAACCAGATCGGCGTATTGCGTGAGCAGGATGCGCCCATCACAGCGGCCGACCTGCTGGCTCCCTGTGAAGGCGAACGTACCGAAACGGGCATGCGCACCAATATCCGGGTCGCCCTGCAATATCTGGAAGCCTGGATTGGTGGCAATGGCTGTGTGCCCATCTATGGCCTGATGGAAGATGCGGCCACCGCCGAGATCTCCCGCACCTCCATCTGGCAATGGATCCGCCACGGCAAGAGCCTCTCCAACGGCAAGGTGGTGACCAAGGCGCTGTTTCGCCAGATGCTGGCCGAGGAGCAGGAGGTGGTCAAACATGAGGTGGGCGCCGCCCGCTGGCAAGCAGGACGCTTTGCCGAAGCGAGCGAGTTGATGGAGCAGATCACCTGCGCCGATACCCTGATCGATTTTCTGACGCTGCCCGGTTACGAGCGGCTCTGAACTTCGGGTCTCCCCAGCGGAGCCCGCCAATAACAAGTCAATGGAAACGTGAAATCAATGAAAGAGGGAACTGATATGGCACTGACCCGTGAGCAACAGATCCAGGCTATCGAGAAAGACTGGGCAGAAAACCCCCGCTGGAAAGGGATCAAGCGCGGCTACAGCGCCGAAGACGTGGTGAATCTGCGCGGCAGCTTGCAGCCGGTGCACACCCTGGCTCAGCGCGGCGCCGACAAACTGTGGGAGCTGATCCACGGCAGCGCCAAGAAAGGCTACGTCAACTGCCTCGGCGCCCTGACCGGCGGCCAGGCAGTGCAGCAGGCCAAGGCAGGTATAGAGGCCATCTACCTCTCCGGCTGGCAAGTGGCGGCGGACAACAACTTGTCCTCCACCATGTATCCGGATCAGTCTCTCTACCCGGCCAACTCCGTCCCCTCGGTGGTTGAGCGCATCAACAACTCGTTTGCCCGTGCCGACCAGATCCAGTGGGCCAACAAGGTGGGGCCGCAGGATGCCGGTTTCATCGACTACTTCCTGCCGATCGTGGCGGATGCCGAAGCCGGTTTCGGCGGCGTGCTGAACGCCTTCGAGCTGATGAAGGGGATGATTGAAGCGGGCGCCGCCGGCGTACACTTCGAAGATCAGCTGGCATCGGTCAAGAAGTGCGGCCACATGGGTGGCAAAGTGCTGGTGCCGACTCAGGAAGCGGTGCAGAAGCTGGTTGCAGCACGCCTCGCAGCCGACGTCTGTGGCACCACCACCCTGGTGATCGCCCGTACCGACGCCAACGCGGCGGACTTGCTGACCACGGATGCGGATCCGTACGATTCAGGCTTCCTGACCGGTGAGCGTACCGCCGAAGGTTTCTACAAGGTGCAGGCGGGTATCGAGCAGGCCATCTCCCGTGGCTTGGCTTATGCCCCTTATGCCGACATGGTGTGGTGTGAAACCGCCAAGCCGGATCTGGACGAGGCGCGCAAGTTTGCCGAAGCCATCAAGGCGCAGTACCCGGACACCATACTGGCCTACAACTGCTCCCCCAGCTTCAACTGGAAGAAGAACCTGGACGATGCCACCATCGCCCGCTTCCAGCAGGAGCTGTCCGACATGGGTTACAAGTACCAGTTCATCACCCTCGCTGGCATCCACAACATGTGGTTCCACATGTACGAACTGGCTTACCAGTACGCCCGTGGCGAGGGGATGAAGCACTACGTCGAGATGGTGCAAGAGCCGGAATTTGCCGCCGCCAGCCGTGGTTACACCTTCGTTGCCCACCAGCAGGAAGTGGGCACAGGCTACTTCGACAAAGTCACTACCGTCATTCAGGGTGGACAATCTTCAGTGACAGCACTGACAGGTTCGACCGAAGAAGATCAGTTCCACTGATGACGACAATCGCACAGACAAAAACCCCGGCCTGGTGCCGGGGTTTCTTTTTGGTTTCAATCCGGGTTTACCCGCACACGCAGCCACAGCCCGCTCAAAGTTCGAGGATCTCTTTCACAAAGGGGATGGTGAGTTTGCGCTTGGCGCGAAATGAGGCGTTATCGAGCTGATTGAGGGTGGTAAGCAAGGTGCGCATGTCGCGGGAGAGTCGGTTGAGCAGGAAGCGGCCCACATCGATGGGCAATTTGAAGCCCCGCAGCTCGGCACGCAGCTGCAGGGCACTGAGCTTGCCTTCATCATCCAGCTCGTCGAGATGGAAACTCACCCCCCAGTCGAGGCGGGAGGCGAGATCCGGCAGTTGCAGCCCCAGCTTGCGCGGTGCGCTGCAACCCGTGACCACCAGGGTACCTTCCCCCTTCTCCTGCCAGCGATTGTAAAAATCGAACAGGGCACGTTCCCACTGCGCATTGCCGGCGATGGCTTCCAGGCTGTCGAGACAGACCAGTGGCAAGCTTTCGAGGGCGTCGAGCATGCTGGGATCCAGCTGTTCAAATTGATCGAGGGAGAGATAGGCCGCCGCCGCATCGCGGGCATTGACCTCGGCACAGGTTGCATGGAGCAGATGGGAGCGTCCCGATCCCTTGGCGCCCCAGAAATAGAGGAAAGGCGATCCCTGACCAATGGCCGCATTCTTGAGGGCGGTGATCAGATGAGCATTGTTGCCGGGATAAAAACTGACGAAGGTTTCATCATCCGGTAGTTGTACGGCTAAAGACAGTTGGGCCGGTTGCTTCACTCGTTAGGCTTTGACTGTGACATTTGTGCCAGAGTGTACCATCGCAAAGGCAGATAGAGAACCGCCCGGACTTGGCCGGGCGGTCGGGAACACGATGAAATGATCAGGGCTGCGACCATTGGTAACGCAAACCGCTGTCATTATCATCAATCTGGCGCAACCGGCTCTCCAGTTGCAGGCCGCGGATGAGCTCGGCCTTGTCGCCCTGCAACGAGAGATCGAAGGTCACCTTGTCCCCCTCCAGCTTGCCGATAGTCACCTTGGTCACGCTGGCCATCCCCTGCAGCATCTTCTGCACCGTGATCATGCCATCAATACCAGACAAACCTTCCACCACCAGTGTCTGACTGGAAGCGACACCCGAAATGCGCGCGCCATAGTTCTGTACCAGCCAGGCAGCCAGCTCATCGGCAAAATGCTGCGCCACCTCGGCCTGGGTACCACTGCTGCTGCCACGGGTGAGTTCGGACAGCTCGCTACCGGCCTTGGGTCCATAAAGGCCCCAGTCCATGCTCCACTTGTCACCTTCCGGTGTCAGCTTGCCCAGCACCACCATCTCGGCGCCATAACGCTGGCTCGCCTGCAGTATGGGAGCGGCAAAACGACCCCAGACGTCAGTGGCGTTGACCGCCATGTTGTCATCGAGATCCATCAAAGGAATGCTGACCGGCAGTCCCATGGCCTGGCTCTGGGTTCGCAGTGCGCTGGCCCAGCCATCGCTGGATTGATCCGGCAGGATGCGGCGCTCCCCCTCATTGATCACCAGCCAGAGCGCCATCTGTGGCCTTGCAGGCCCCAGCAGGGCAAACTTGCTTTGGGAGATCAGGGCATTGACCTTGGCCACGTTGAAGTCGGCTTTCAGAAACTTGACCGGCCCCACATCCTGATAGCCATAGTGCTGCACATAGTCGCCGGGGGCGGCCAGCGCCTTGACCACGTCAGGCTGGGTGAGGATGTCCCGTTTGCCGGTCACCTTGACGAGCACATCCCCCAGCGCCTGGGACTGGGCAGCCACCATGTCGCCGCTGGTGGGCGCCTTGCCCTGATAGAGATCGGTCACCTGAGCGGCCGAGACCATGAATGACAAGCCGCAGCAGAGGGCGGTCACAACACGTTTGAGCATGAGAGGAGTCTCGAAATGGGAGATGCTGCTTATGGTAGCGGCAAGGCGCGCATTGCAGCAAGACAGAGGATGCCATAAACAGCAGAGCCGGCAAGGCGCCGGCTCCATTCTCACCCCTCATACAGAGAAGGTGGTCAAGGCATCAGGAATTACTTGGTACCAAAGATCTTGTCGCCAGCATCCCCCAGACCCGGGACAATATAGCCTTTCTCGTTCAGGCCCTGATCGACGGAGGCGCAGTAGAGCTCAACGTCGGGGTGAGCGGCTTCCAGCGCCTTGATGCCTTCGGGCGCGGCGACCAGCACCAGCACCTTGATGGATTGGCAGCCTTTCTTTTTCAGCAGGTCGATGGTGGCAATCATGGAGCCGCCAGTGGCCAGCATGGGGTCGATGACCAGCGCCAGGCGCTCTTCGATGTTGCTGACGATCTTCTCGAAGTAGGGAACCGGTTGCAAAGTCTCTTCATCGCGGTAGATACCGACCACGCTGACGCGGGCGCTCGGCATGTGCTCCAGCACGCCATCCATCATGCCAAGACCGGCACGCAGGATGGGCACGACAGTGACCTTCTTGCCCTTGATCTGGTCAACTTCCACTGGTCCGTTCCAGCCGTCGATGGTAACCTTCTCGGTTTCGAAGTCAGAGGTCGCTTCGTAGGTCAACAAACTGCCCACTTCTTTGGCCAGTTCACGGAAACGCTTGGTGCTGATATCGCCTTCACGCATCAACCCGATTTTGTGTTTGACCAGGGGGTGTTTGACTTCAACGACTTTCATTATTATCTCCTCTAACTGCCGCGAAAAAAATCGCGGAATCATACAACAAAAGCCACGGCTTGTAGAGCTTTTCCACGCAAAAACGCGCAAACGATTTCCTTTCTGCTTTTACTCGGCCACTGTTAGAATACGCCCCGAATTTTACCCTCCACTTCTTCATATGACGGGGAATACGCGTGACTGACAAAACCTCACTGAGCTACAAGGATGCTGGCGTAGATATCGATGCTGGCAATGCACTGGTTGAACGTATCAAGGGCGTGTCAAAACGCACTCGTCGTCCTGAAGTCCTTGGTGGTCTTGGCGGCTTTGGGGCCCTGTGTCAAATCCCTGCGGGCTACAAGGAACCGGTACTGGTCTCCGGTACCGATGGTGTGGGCACCAAGCTGCGTCTCGCCATCGATCTGAAAAAGCACGATACCGTCGGTATCGACCTGGTGGCCATGTGCGTCAACGACCTGATCGTACAGGGTGCTGAGCCCCTGTTCTTCCTCGACTACTATGCCACCGGCAAGCTGGACGTGGACACGGCCGCGGCCGTTGTCACCGGTATCGGTGTCGGCTGTGAGCAATCAGGTTGTGCCTTGGTAGGCGGCGAAACCGCCGAGATGCCGGGCATGTATGAAGGGGAAGACTACGACATCGCCGGTTTCTGCGTCGGTGTGGTGGAAAAGAGCGAGATCATCGACGGCAGCAAAGTGGGTGACGGCGATGCCCTGATCGCCCTGGCTGCCAGTGGCCCCCACTCCAACGGTTTTTCTCTGGTCCGCAAGATCCTTGAGGTCTCCAAGGCCGATGTGCACCAGCCGCTAGGTGATACCACCCTGGCCAACGCCTTGCTGGAGCCGACCCGCATCTATGTGAAGCCGGTGCTCAAGCTCATCAAGGAGTGCGAGATCCACGCTCTGTCCCACATCACCGGCGGCGGATTCTGGGAAAACATCCCACGCGTACTACCCGCCAACACCCAAGCGGTGATCGACGAGCAGAGCTGGCAGTGGCCGGCGGTGTTCAGCTGGTTGCAACAGGCCGGCAACGTCACCCGCCACGAAATGTACCGTACCTTCAACTGCGGTGTCGGCATGATCATCGCCCTGCCGGCGGATCAGCTTGAAAAAGCGCTGACCCTGCTCAAGGCTGAAGGCGAGAATGCATGGCACATAGGCCATATCGCCAAGGCGGCAGAGGGTGAGGAGCAGGTCATCATTCAATGAATGACCGGATCAACAGCCAAATGACCTCCCCCATGAAACGCATCCTGGTGCTTGTCTCCGGCAGCGGCAGCAACCTGCAGGCTATTCTCGACAGTTGCGCCAGCGGCAAGATTGCCGGCGAAGTGGTCGGCGTCATCAGCAACAAGGCCGATGCCTACGGCTTGGTGCGTGCGCAAACGGCCGGGGTGGCGACCTCCATTCTGGCCCAGCAGCAGTTTGCCAGCCGGGCGGAGTATGACGTCGCCCTGCAGGCGCTGATGGATGACTATCAGCCGGATCTGGTGGTACTGGCTGGCTTTATGCGGATCCTGAGTGCCGATCTGGTGCGTCACTTTGCAGGGCGGATGATCAACATCCACCCTTCACTGCTGCCCAAGTATCAGGGCTTGCACACTCACCAGCGGGCTATTGATGCCGGTGATAGCGAGCACGGTGCCAGCGTCCATTTCGTCACCGAAGAGCTGGATGGCGGTCCCGTGATCCTGCAGGCTCGCGTCCCCATCTTCGAAGGTGACGATGTCGAGGAAGTGGCGGCCCGGGTGCAGGTCCAGGAGCACAGCATCTACCCGCTGGTGGTGCAGTGGTTCTGCGAAGGAAGGTTAAGAATGCAGGGCGATACCGTCCTGCTGGACGGTGCCGCCCTTGGCCCCGCAGGTCATGCCTGCGAGTAACCGCTAAGCGCAGCATGCAAAATGTAACAAGGGAGGCTCAGGCCTCCCTTGTCATTTCTATCTACTCGCTCAATTGCTGCAGTCATGTCCGATTACGCCGCTACGCGGCTAATCGAACTTACACCGGATTGTCGATATCGATAAAGGTCACATCCAGCCCGTGTACGGTCGCCAGCCACTCTCCCAGCGCCTTGATGCCGTAGCGCTCGGTAGCATGGTGCCCGGCCGCATAGAAATGCATGCCCATCTCGCGGGCGGTGTGGATGGTCTGCTCGGAGGCTTCGCCGGAGATGAAGGCATCGATCCCCTGCTCCGCCGCCAGATTGATATAGCTCTGGCCACCGCCAGTGCACCAGGCCACGGAGCGGATAAGCTCGGGGCCTGTGTCACCACAATAAAGGGGTTCACGGCCGAGTCGTTCGGCGATGCGCGTTGCAAAATCGCGACCGCTCATCGGCTGTTCCAGCTTGCCCACCATGGCGACGCTCTTGCTGTTCCAGGGCTCCAGGCCACGGCGCACCTTGATATCCAGCAGCTTGGCAAGCTGGGCGTTGTTACCCACCTCGGGATGCACATCCAGGGGTAGATGGTAGGCAAACAGGTTGATGTCGTGAGTGAGCAGGGTCTTGAGGCGACGCTGCTTCATGCCGGTGATCTGGGCCGGCTCGCCGCTCCAGAAGTAACCGTGATGGACCAGAATGGCATCGGCGTCGAGAGCCACGGCCGCATCGATCAGAGCCTGACTGGCGGTGACGCCGGTCACGACCTTGCGAATGCGCGCGCGCCCTTCCACCTGCAACCCATTGGGGCAGTAATCCTTGATGGCGTGGGGTTCAAGTAGATGGTTGAGTACGGTTTCGAGTTTTCGATGAGAGATCATAGGGGTCCCTTATAAAGGCTCGGTCCCCTGCATCAACGATACGGCAGGGGCCAGGCTCAAACGCCAAGGACCCCATGATAATCGAGCCAGGCCGCCAAGACCATGACAGTTCCCACCCTCGGCACTCGAACGCAACGCCACCCTGACTGCACTGATAACCAAGCCGGGCAGCCAGGGACAAGAGTATTGCTCACCCCCACCTTCCCGCAAACAGGCGACCCCTTCCTTTTGGGCAACAGGGTCAGACCATGAGGGTCACGACAGTTTCCACACCACCTTGCAACCCAGAGGGGCTCCCGGCCACCTGATAACCAGGCCAAGCAACCAGGGCCGCCACGGGGTCGACCCCATACTCAGGCGGGAAGATCTATCCCCGCCTCCCGCATCTGGGCCAGCTTGTAGCGCAGGGTGCGCGGGCTGATGCCGAGCCGGTCGGCTACCGCCTTGCGGCTGCCGTTGCAGTCTTGCAGGGTGTCGAGGATGATCTGATGCTCCTGCTGCTTGAGCTCACTGCCCAGATGCTCGCTGCCGCTGATACGGTCGCTGCCAGTGAAGCGGATCTCCTCTTCGTCCACCTCTTCCAGGATCAGGTGCTCGCAGCCAATGAGGCCATCCGGACTCAGGATCAGGGCACGTTGTACCACGTTGTCCAGCTCGCGCACGTTACCGGGCCAGGCGTGGGCCAACAGACGTTCGCGAGCCCTCTCTGCCAGCTGCGGCGTCGGCAGCCCCTGCTGGCTGGCATGCAGTGCCAGCAGGTGTTCTGCCAGCGGCAGTATGTCGCCGGGCCGCTCCCAGAGCGCGGTCCAGCGCAGGGGGAAGACGTTGAGACGGTAGTAGAGATCCTCGCGGAACAGGCCGTCCTGCACCGCCTTCTTGAGATCCCGGTTGCTGGTGGCGATGACCCGCACATCGAGGGGGATCATCTTGCGACTGCCGAGCCGCTCTACTTCTTTTTCCTGCAATACCCGCAGCAGCTTGGCTTGCAACCCCAGATCCATCTCGGTGATCTCGTCGAGCAGCAAGGTACCGCCCTGGGCCTGCTCGAACTTGCCTGGACAACCCTGCACGGCACCGGTGAAGGCACCCTTCTCGTAGCCGAACAGGGTCGCCTCCAGCATGTTTTCCGGGATGGCGGCGCAGTTGATGGCGACGAAGGTTTGTTCGGCGCGGCTGGAGTTGTCGTGAATGTAGCGAGCCAGCACCTCTTTACCGGTACCGCTCGGGCCAGTCACCATGACAGTGGCTTCGCTTCTGGCCACCCGGGTCGCCAGCTGGAACAGTTCGGCGGTCTTTGGATCCCCGTATACCACAGCGCGCTTCTCCACTTTCTGGGCCGGCACATAGCGGCTGACCTGATTGAGCAGCACTTCGGGAGAAAACGGCTTGGCGAGATAGTCGATGGCGCCTTCCCGCATGGCGCGCACGGCACCGTCGATGTTGGCGTAGGCCGTCATCAGCAGCACGGGGATCTGCGGATATTGCTGGCGGATAGCGGCCAGCAGGGTCAGGCCATCCATGCCCCCCATCTGGATATCGGAGATCACCATATCAAAGCTTTGGCGCGACAGAGCCAACAGGGCGCGTTCGCCGCTGTCCGCTTCACGACACTCGTAGCCGCCGAGCAAGAGTGTATCCACCAGCGCTTCGCGCAGGCCATTGTCATCTTCTACGACCAGAATACGGGCCTGAGTCATGCGACACCTCCAAGCTGCATCGGTTGCTGATGCAGAGGGAACGACAGAGTAAAGCAGGTGCCTTCAGTGGGCACTGAGGCCACACTGACCTCCCCCTGATGGGCACGCACCACAGATTGCACCACCGCCAGACCCAGGCCAGTGCCCTGGGAGCGGGTGGTGAAGAAGGGTTCGAAAATCTGGTTGAGCAGGTGGGCGGGCATCCCCTTGCCATTGTCGAGGATGCGCATCTCCACCCGGGCGCCGCTGCGCACCGCACTCACCAGCAAGGAGGTGGCCCCCGCCTGCTGGGCGTTGGCGATCAGATTGTTGATGGCCCCCGCCAGTGCACTGCTGTTGGCAAGCAGGCACAGATCCGGCTCCGGCGCCTCCATGTGCAACTCGCAGCCTTGCTGGTTGCAAAATGCCTCGGCACCGGCCTGTACCTCTGCCAGCAACCCCTGTACCGAGATGGGGGTCACCACCTGGTTGTCACCGTTGCGAGCGAACAGCAGTATGTCGTTGATCTGTTTCTCGAGATCTTGCAACCTGGCCATCAGCTTTTGCTGGAACTGGCTGCGGGACTCAGGTTTCAAGGTGCGGTTGGCAAGATTGGCCGCATAGAGCATGGCGGCAGAGAGCGGTGTGCGGATCTGGTGGGCCAGCGAGGCCGCCATATTGCCAAGGGCAGACAACCGCTTCATGTGGTTGACTCTATCCTGCAATTTGCGGGTTTCGGTCAGATCCGTGATGAATACCAACTGGCCAGGTTGATCCGGCAGCGGCTGGGTTGAGAGCTGCACCCGCCGTCCGTCACGCAGGGAGATCTCGTGACCGTCATCCTCACGGGGCTGGAAGCAGCGGTCGATGATCTGGCGCCAGGCCTGACCTTCCAGCGGCTCCCCCAACAGTGCCAGGGCTGCCGGGTTGGCACGGGTGATGCGACCCTCGCCATCGAGCAGCAATACACCGGTCGGCAACGCCGTGAAGATGGCATAAAGCTGGCTCACCTCGTGAGACTGGAGTGGGTTGTCCTGCTGCTGGGCTGTCATAAACCTGACCTCAAACTGGCGATTAGGTCAGGTTATTCAATTTCCATGCCACTAAAAATATCATTATAAATCAAATCCTTGAATATAAGCGTCAAGGCTTTGACCTTTAGACTTCCTTGCTCATCCCGTACTTTTTCATCTTCTCCACCAATGTGGTGCGACGCATGCCGAGCAAGTCGGCGGCGCGGGCCACGACACCATCCTGGGACTCCAACGCCTGGCGGATCAGCTCCACCTCCAGATCGGCCAGCATCTCCTTGAGATTGACCCCCTCCTCCGGCAGCTGCATGGCGCGGGCGTGACTGTTGTGCATATCCAGCTCGGGCGGATCCTGGAACACGGCGGCCAGCGCATCGCGCTCGTCCATTTCGGTCAACCGCTCATCCCTCGGTTCGCACGGCAGCAGACGATAGCGGCTCGGCAGGTCGGCCACATCGACGATCTGTTGCGGATAGAGAATAAGCAGCCGCTCCAGCAGGTTGGAAAGCTCGCGCACATTGCCGGGCCAGGGGTATTGCATCAGGGATTCCATGGCGCGCTGGGTCAGGCGAATGATGCCATGATGCTGCTCGGCATGACGGTTGAGCAGCTCCTGCAGCAACAGCGGAATGTCGTCGACCCGCTCCCGCAGCGGCGGCGTCTCGATGGGAAAGACATTGAGGCGATAGTAGAGATCCTCGCGAAAGCCCTGGGTGCGGATCATCACCTCCAGATCCCTGTGGGTCGCCGCTATGATGCGCACGTCCGCCTGGATCGGCTTGCCACCGCCGACCCGATCAAACAGCCGCTCCTGCAACACCCGCAGCAACTTGACCTGCATCGGCAATGGCATGTCACCGATCTCGTCGAGGAACAGGGTGCCACCCTGTGCCAGCTCGAAGCGACCGCGACGGGAGGCGATGGCGCCGGTGAAGGCCCCTTTTTCATGACCGAACAGTTCGCTTTCCAGCAATTCGGCCGGGATGGCGCCGCAGTTGATGGGCACAAAAGGACCGGCACAGCGTGAAGAGAGTTCGTGAATGGCGCGGGCGACCACCTCTTTACCCGTCCCGGACTCACCCAGGATCAATACGTTGGCGTCGGTTTCGGCCACCTGACTGATGAGGCGGCGCACCTCCTGGATGCCACGCCCTTTGCCCACCAGCAGACGCAGCAGGGCCTGGCCCTTGTCATGGGTCTGCTGGCGAGGATGCAAGGAGACAAATGCCTGACAGAAATGCAGATACCGAGTGAGGGATTCGTAGGTGAAGGGAGCTTCGGCGACACCGATGAAGTTGCTGTTGGGAAAATCAGCCGGAACCAGCGACAAAAACGGAATGCGGGGAAAGAGGGTCAGCAATTCGTCCAACGGACGACCGGTCAAGGCACCGGCCAGCACCCCTTGCAGCGGGCCGGACGTTTCGATGGCCACATCCAGCTCGCTCTCGGCAATCTCCTGCCAAGGGATCCCCATAAACGAGAGCACAGTGCCCAACTGTTGGCGCCGCTGCGCATCGGCATCAACAATCAATACTCCCATCGCCATCATATCCATCCCTCTTATAATAGACGTAACTTATTGTTTTAATGTGCTTCTGTGGTCAAGCCACGCACCTTATGCAGGTCGCACAAAGTGCCAAAATTCCGACGCATTGTCAAAATTTGTCGCATTTGACTTAAGTTTATCGACGCAACTGCGTAATAAGATAAATTTTGTCGCCTCTTTTTTGATGAGGCATGGGGCGCTACCGCGAGGCAGGGATATTGACTGCATGTTTCCGGCCCAGTGACAGGCCGGGAACATGCAACAAGGGATCAGTGACGGGCGTTGGTGTGGGGGGCGGCGTAGCGACACTCGGGGAAGCGGCTGCACGCCATGAACAGGCGACCGGCATGGGGACCTTTTTTGGCCTCCCGTTCCACCAGCGGCGCATCGCAGCGAGGACAATGGGGTGCCTGGTGCGAATGCGAGTCCTCTTCGTCCTCCACTTCGGCAAACAAGTTATCCACCAGCTCGCTGTCGGCGGTCGAGACCAGTGCACTCCTGACCGGCGTGGTGATCACAGGGGACGAGCTTGAAGGCGAGCGTCCCCCATGGCGGGTCTCGTCCATGTCGACACCGTCCAGCAGCAAGGGGCTGAAGGTTGGCTCGCGGCGCTCACCCGGCATCACATTGTCGACCAGCGGTGCAGTTGTCTTGACCAGCAGCGGCAGGATCTGCTCGCGCAGCTCTTCCACCTGATAATGGGCACTCGCCGGGATCTGCAGCAACGGCAAACCGGCACTGTCGCAGGCAGTTTTCAGGAAAAGGTCGCGGGCCTTGCGTTTCTGATGTCGATGAGAACTGTCATCGAGCTCGATGGCGCAAATAAAGGAGAGATCGGCCGGGTGGCAGAGCAGATAATCCAGGTGCTTGGCGCTGATCTTGTTGAAGTGTTGCTGCCATTTGCTTTTGCCAAGCCCTGCCTGTGGCGTCAGCACATCGGCCACCCTCACCTTGGCAAAGACCCGGGCCTTGTCACCGACTGCCAAGTCCAGCACACCGAGGAAGGAGCGCTCGGCCGGGCTGAACAGGGCCTCCTGCAGATCATAGGGCAACGCCTTGCCTCTCTTGCTCCTGGTCCAGAAGACCACCAGCAGGAGCAGCACCAACAACACCAATCCCGATACGACAAGGGTATTCATGAATGCACTATCCAGTTCACAAAACGAAAGAGGGCATCACTCTACCACAGGGGTCAGATACCCGGCAGCGCTGAAACGTGGCACAAACCTCCCCTCTGGTTTTTTTCGGCCTGTTTAGGCCGAACGGGGCTTCATATGGCCTGCCACAGCAGGCACAATGCTACAGAAACCCAATTCCAAGGAGAGCAGGATGCAGAAGCAATTGGTCGTGACCGTGATAGGTACAGACAAACCCGGCATAGTCGAGAGTCTGGCGGATGTCATCACACAGCAACAGGGCAACTGGCTGGGCAGTTCCATGAGCGAGCTGGCCGGGCAATTTGCCGGCATCCTGCACGTCACTGTGCCCGATGAGCACTACCGCAGCCTGTGTGAGGCCTTGGTAATGTTGCCCGGCCTCACCGTCAGCTTTGCCGAAGGCCAGCTCGGCCAGGAACCGGAACGCCAGGTCATGCTCAGCGTCACCGGCAACGACAGAGCAGGGATAGTGCACGAAGTGGCCAGCATACTGCGCCAGCTCAACATCAACGTGGCCGATCTCACCACGGGTTGCGAACCTGCGCCCCACTCGGGCGCCCCACTCTTCTATGCTCACGCCCTGGTGGCCCTGCCACCCCAGCTGGAGCTGGACGATCTTGTGGCGGCACTTGAATCTCTATCTGACGATCTTGTCGTCGATATCGACCAGGCTTTCACCGACTGAGCGGATTGTCATCAATCTGTCATATTCACACGCCATAACTGCCGCGCAGACGCGACCTGATACAGAGGCATTAGATGAGCACCGACAAGCAGTATGAAGAAAAAGAGCTGAGCTGGCTCTCATTCAATGAACGGGTGTTGCAAGAGGCGATGGACAAGACGGTGCCCCTCATAGAGCGGGTCCGTTTTCTTGGGATCTTCTCCTCCAACCAGGACGAGTTCTTCAAGGTGCGGGTGTCGGACGTCAAGCGCCGTATTCTCATCAATGAAGTACACGGCGGCGGTGACGAAGCCAAAGTGCTGCTGCGCGCCATCCAGCAGAAGGTGATGGCGCTCGGCGAAGCGTTCGACAACACCTACAAGGAGCTGTTGATCGCCCTGGCCCGCCACAACATCTTCCTGGTCAACGAGACCCAGATCTCCGAGTCAATCCATCAGTGGTTGCGGGTCTTTTTCAGAGAGAAGGTACTGCGCCACATCATTCCTATCCTGCTCAACAAAGAGGTCAACCCGGTCAAGTTCCTCAAGGATGAGTACACCTATCTGGCCATCGAGATGAAGAAGAATGGCCAGGTGATCCAGTACGCTCTGGTGGAGGTACCGACCGATGATCTGCCCCGCTTCTTCCAGCTGCCTCCGGAAGGCACCCGCCGCAAGAAGCAGATCATCATTCTGGATAACGTCATCCGCTTTTGTCTCGACGAGATCTTCAAGGGCTTCTTCGACTATGACGAGATTGCCGCCTACGCGGTGAAGCTGACCCGGGATGCCGAGTATGACCTCTCCGATCAGCTGGATCTCAGCCTGGTGGACAAGATGAGTGACGGCTTGAAGCAGCGTCTCACCGCCATGCCGGTGCGCTTCGTCTACGAGCGGGAGATGCCCGCCGCCATGATAAGCTTCCTCAAGCTCAAGCTGCAGATCAGCTCCTACGACGCCATCATGCCGGGCGGGCGTTATCACAACTTCAAGGATTTCATCGGCTTCCCCAACGTGGGCCGGGACTATCTGGAAAACCCCAAGCTGCCTGCCCTCGAATGCCGCGACTTTGACGGCTTCGTCAATGCCTTTGATGCCATCGCCAAGCAGGACATACTGCTCTACTACCCGTACCACAAGTTTCATCACTTCACCGAGCTGGTGCGCCAGGCGGCGTTCGATCCTGCGGTCAGTGCCATTCGCATCAATATCTACCGGGTCGCCAAGAAGTCGCGCATCATTCACTCCCTCATCGATGCCGCCAACAACGGCAAGAAGGTGACAGTGGTGGTGGAGCTGCGGGCCCGTTTTGACGAAGCGGCCAACATCGACTGGGCCAACATTCTCACTGACGCCGGGGTCAAGGTGGTGTTCGGGGTGCCGAGCCTCAAGATCCACTCCAAACTCTGTCTCATTACCCGCCACGAAAATGGCGAGGCGGTGCGCTACGCCCATATCGGCACCGGCAACTTCAACGAGAAGACGGCCAAGATTTACACCGACTTCTCCCTGTTGACCCGCCATCCGGATATCACGGCCGAAGTGGAAGGGGTGTTTGAATACATCGAGTACCCCTATAAGCGTTACAAGTTCAACCACCTGCTGGTCTCCCCCATCAACAGCCGCCGTCAGCTCTATCGGCTGATCGACAACGAGCTCACCAACGCCAAGGTGGGACAGCCCAGCGGCATTATTCTCAAGATCAACAACCTGGTGGACAGGGATCTCATCAACCGCCTCTATGCCGCCGGTCAAGCGGGGGTACCCATCCAGATGATCATCCGCGGCATGTGCGCCCTGCGTCCCGGCGTGCCGGGCTTGAGCGAAAACATCAAAGTGATCAGCATCATAGACCGCTTCCTCGAACACCCGCGGGTCATGGTGTTTCACAACAAGGGCAACCCCCAGCTCTATATTTCCAGCGCTGACTGGATGAGCCGCAACATCGACGGCCGAATTGAGGTGGCCACGCCCATCTATGACGAGCGCCTCAAACAGCGCATCATGGACATTCTCGAGCTGCAACTGAGCGACACCTGCAAGGCTCGCGTCATCGATGCGGATCAGAAGAACGAATATGTGAAGCGGGGTAACCGCCGCAAGATCCGTTCCCAGGTCGCGATTTACGACTACCTCAAACGCATAGAGTCAAACAATGGACAATAGCCTGTACGCCGCCGTGGATCTTGGCTCGAACAGTTTTCATATGGTGATCGCCCGCCTCAACGAGGGGCGTATGCAGATAGTTGATCGCATCAAGGAGCGGGTTCGGCTGGCGGAGGGGATGGATGAGCAACGTCGCATGTCGGCAGAGGCCATGGGACGTGGCCTCGACTGTCTCGCCCTGTTTGCCGAACGACTGACCAACATCAAGCCGGATCACATCCGTATCGCCGGCACCTATACCTTGCGCCGCGCCAGCAATGCCCGCGAGTTCGTGCGCGAGGCGGCCACTGTGCTCAACCATCCCATCGAGATCATCAGTGGCCAGGAGGAGGCGCGTCTCATCTATCAGGGCGTCGCCCACACCCAGCACATTGAAGGACAAGTTCTGGTGGTGGATATCGGCGGCGGCAGCACAGAGCTCATCATAGGTGAGGGGTTCGACAGCAAGGCACTCACCAGCCGCAAGATGGGCTGTGTCAGCTTCACCCAGCATTTCTTTGCCAACGGCAAGCTGAGCGAGAAGGCCTTCAACGCCGCCGTGCTGGAGACCCAACATCAGCTCGCCCCCATCATCAACCAGTATCGCAAGTTGGGCTGGCAGAGCTGCCTGGGCAGCTCCGGCTCCATTCGAACCGTGCGCGACGTGCTGCAGGGCGAAGGCTGGACTGATGGCAGCATCACATTGGCGGGACTGGAGCGTCTCAAGCGAGAGATGCTCGACCACAAGCGGGTCGATCAGTTGAAACTCGCCGGCCTGACCGAGGAGCGCCAGGAGGTGTTTGCCGCCGCTGTGGCCATACTGCTTGGACTCTTTACCTCTCTGCCCATAGAGAGAATGGAGTATTCGGACGGTGCACTGCGCGAAGGGTTGCTGTATGAATTCGAGGAGCGCTTGCAGCACCACGACATTCGCGAGCGTACCGCCCTGGCCCTCTCCACCCACTATCGCATCGACAAGCGCCAGGCCAATCGGGTCGAGCAGAGCGTACTGACCCTGTTCGATGCGCTGAGCGGTCCCTGGGAGATGCCGGAGGAGCCCTATCGCGCCATCCTCGGCTGGGCGGCGCGACTGCACGAGATTGGTCTGGCCATCAACTACAGCGGCATCCATCGCCACTCCGCCTATATCTTGCAGCACACGGATCTGCCCGGCTTCAACCAGGACGATCAGGCACTGCTGGCGGCGCTGGTGCGGTTTCAGCGCAAGGGGCTCAAGCTCTCCGAGCTCCCTCCCCTGCCCAACCACGACGAGCAGACCGTGCTGCGTTGCATTCGCATCCTTCGCCTCGCCGTGGCGGCGCACCACAGGCGCCAAGACAACCTGTTGCCGGAATGGAAGGTGCAGGCAGCCGAAGATCAGCTGGTGGTCACCCTGCCGATCGATTGGTGCGACGAGAACCGCCTGCTGATGCAGAACCTGGAGAAAGAGCACCGTTATTGTCAGGAGCAGGGGTGGCCGCTGCTGTTCCAGCTGAGCTGATCCCCTTTCTCCACCCCGTAAACAGACAAGCAAAAAGGCAGCCCAGGCTGCCTTTTTGCTGTTATCCACTCATTTTAACGGCGGCTTACTGCAGCTCGGGCAGCAACCACTTGGCCATCTCGAAGTAGATGATGAGGCCGGTACCGTCCACCAGGGTGGCGATGAAAGGAGCAGAAACAACAGCCGGGTCAATCCGGAAACGACGCAGCACCATGGGAATGATGGAAGCAACGGTAGCGCTCCAGAGCACGATGGCGATGATGGTCAAGGTCACAACCATGCCGATCTCGGGGCCGACACCCAGGCTCCAGGCCCGGATCCATGCCGCAACCGCAATCGCTGCCGAGATAAGCAAACCGGTGGAGAGCTCCTTTTTCAAGACGGTCCCCAGGTTTCGCATGCTCACCTCCCCCACCGCCATGGCCCGCACTATGGTAGTGGTGATCTGGGTACCACTGTTACCACCGGTACCGATCAGCAGCGGTATGAAGAAGGCCAGCGCAATGGCGGCTTCAAGCTGCTCTTCGAATGCCCGCAGCACTGTTCCCGTATAGGCTTCTGCCACAAACAGGATAAGCAGCCAGCCCACCCGCTTGCGCCACAGTTGCCAGGGAGTCGCCTGCAGATAGGGCGTATCGAGCGGCGAGGAGCCACCCTGCATCTCGGCATCCTCTGTGGATTCGAGCTCCAGGATGTCGGCAGCATCGTCCACGTGGAAGATACCCACCAGCTTGCCCTTCTCCTCTACCGGTAGCGTCGAGATATCGCGGTCAATCAGCAAACGGGCAGCCATCTCCTGATCCGCACGCGCATTGATGCGCACCGTATCCCTGTCCATCAGGTCGCTGACGGGCAGTTGGGGATCGGCAATCAGCAAGGATTTGAGCGCGATACTGCCGAGCAGACGATGCTCAGCGTTGACCACATACAGGTTCTGGAACAACTGGGCATTGTCCCAGGCATCGTGGATCAACTGCTTGGCACTGCCCACCGTCTGCTGATCGCTGATGGCCAGAAACTCATGGCGCATGTTGGCGCCAACCGATTCGGGTGGCCAGTCGAGCAGGGAGTAGAAGGTGGACTGAGCCGGCTCCGGGAAGCGAGAAAGCAGCATGGTGCGCTCGCTGCTGCCCAGTCGGCGCAGTATGTCCAGCATGTCACGACGAGGGACAGCCCCTTGCAACACACCGATAAGGCTGGCATGCAAGCGCAGCAGCAGACGGCCGGCAACGTCGGCCGACAGTGAGCTCAGCAGGGCCGCGCCTTGTTCAGTGGGCAGGGTATCGAAGATACAGTTGAGCTCTTCCGGACGCAGGGTCAGCAGTTGATCGGCGCGCTGAACCGGATCCAGATTATTCTCCAGCCAGCCCTGCAGAGCGGCCAGATCGAGCAGTTGATGACGATTGAGTAGAGTCTGTGTTTTCTTCATCACAAGTGACCTCATGTGATTTCAGGCAGGGCCTGAGCGCGATCGGATATCCGGTCGCCGTCTGAAAGAAAACAGCAATTTGATTGACGAGTAATAGGCAGGAAATGACGCCGTCCGGCGTGTCATCATCCCCACGTACCAGCTTTAGCACTGCATAACGTATCCGGCATGCCGGAAGCCACTTGGGTTTACACCTTAATCCGATGAAAACTGTCCTGATCTTGGGCGTCTCTGGACGTCGTGAGATCAGTGGCCTTTGTTTATACAGGAGCCTCGCCTAACGAGATGCTGCAAAAAGTACGCACAACCCTTTGTTGTGCGGGCTGCATAATTATCGAATGCTCAATACGAGTCAAGCCACCAGGACAGGGTAATTGGCCTGCTGCAATATCTTGTTACAATTAGGGCTGAAGTGGATTCATATGGGAGTTAGCAGTGGGTATTCAGCAAATGGGCCTTGTCACCTGGCAATGAAATTGCGGTGACAGGGCCCGTGAAAATATCAACGAATATAATCAAACAGCGTCAGTTTGCTTATTTTGCTGAAAGAGAGCTGGGAGGCACTCAATGCCGCATCCTCTTTCGACAGGGTGGCGATCACTTCATACAAATCCGCCTCGGATACCTTGGCCCTGGCTTGTTGATTGAGGGTACTCAAACCGTCGTTAGAGCCAAGTACCTGCTCCAAACTGTTCATTCTGCCGCCGATCTCGCCCAACCCCTGATCGACATTCAAGCGGGCATTCTTCATATGGGACGTCGCATCCGCGACTTTTATCTGAAAATCGTCCGCTGAAATATTCGGATCACGCAGCGCAGTAATAAAGTCGGACATACCATCCAGAATATTGTTGTTCTGGGGGGGATCCAGTACGAAGTCTTGTGCCGCACCGCCTGCAGGCAGATCCAGGGTCAGCTCCAGGCCATTGAAGGGGATCTTGTTGCCCGCGACATAATCACCACTTTGCAACAGGGTGCCGCCGCCATCCCGTATTTCATACGTATCCGGCGTACCCGCGGCCGTGGTTACCGTATATTGGTTGCTGGCAAGGGCTGGATCATAATTATTGCGATAAAAACTGTCGAAGTTTCCCTGATCGGCCACCCCGACTTGAATATTGGCACTGGCAGCACTGCCGGTTCTGCGCGTAGGCACCACCTCAAACAAATTGAAGCCAGAATCATTGGCTGCAATTTGCACCGTCGGTGACACCTGAATATTGCGCTGGCCGGTATCTCCCTGAAACAGATAATTCCCGCTGGCATCTTTGATAAATGGCTGGGTCTTGCTTTGGTTGCCACCAAAAATAAACTCGCCCTGAGAGTTCTTGCTGTTCATCAGGTCAAACATCTGTTTTTGCAACCCTTCCAGCTCACTGGCAATCGCCAGACGGTCATCTGCGCTCACCGCGGAATCGTTGGATTTCTGGATCAGGGTCTGGGCACTGGTCATGGCGGTGTTGAGCGCGGTCAACACCGTCTCTTCATGACCCAGGCTGTTCTCAAGCAGGCTGCCATTGACGCCATACTGCTTGAATAGATCGATCTCCTTGGTCAACGCCATCTTCTGGCTCATGCCGGAGGGGTCTTCCCCCGAGGTCTTGAACTTGTCCCCGCTCTGCAGCTGTTCATAAGCCGTGCTCAACCTTTCGTTGGCATTGTTCAGCGAGGTGATATTCCGGCTATAGACCATGTTGGTGGTAATACGCATGCACTTACCTCACTGAAGACAACAGGGTATCGAAGATGGTTTTGGCGGTGCTGACCACCTGGGCCGATGCCGCATAAGATTGCTGGTAGCGGATAAGGTTGGCCGCTTCCTCCTCCAGGCTCACGCCAGAGACGCTCTCGAAAATACTGGTGCTCTGGCTCAATTTTGTTTCGTTGGCCTTGAGCAAGGTCTTGGCCTGGTTGGTCTGGTTGCCTATCCCTGTCACCAGGCCCGAGTAAGCCTCGTTGAAGGTCATCTTGTCATTGCTGGTGCCGGCGTTGGTGCTCTTGCGCACCAAGTCCTTGTTTTGCAGCTCCGCCAGAGCCAACCCGTTGGCGTTGTCGGCAAAACCATCCTTGTTGTAGCTCAGGGTGAAGCTGTCATTGGCCCTTACCGTACCTGTGATGCTGAACTCATAGCCAGGCGACTGGGTCGGATCGGCATATACCTTGGGTCCCCCCAACGGGCTCTCGATGGCAGCCATCAGATCCTGTCCCTTGCTTGAGGCCGGCGCCACACCGATGAGGGTAGTGCCATCTGCCGCATAGACTTCGTAGTTGCCGCTGCCATCTATCTTCACCACCTGGGGCGCTGCCGGATCCAGCGTATTAGTGCCAAAACCCGAACCCGTGCCTGTATTGAAGACGCCGCCAAGCTTGATCTCGGCAGAACCGAAGTTGTCCTTGTGCTTGTCAACCTTGAGGGGGGATGCCAGCGCCAGATCCTCCGGGCGGGTGGCCAGCTGGCCCAAGCCAGCGGCAGCATGTTTGGTCGGTTGCAGCAGGATCCTGTCCCCTGCAGCGGGCGTACCAGAGAGGTCGATCTGAATGCCATGCCCGGCAACCTCGAAGGTAGCCGGTGGTGTGCTGCCAGTTGCCAGCGAGGTGCGATTGCCATCCTTGTCCAGCGAGAACACCTCGTAACCGGTGGCGCTGCTGAACTGTACCTCGTAATCAAAGGTGGTGACCTCGGTGCCTTTCCCGGGCACGAAGCTGACTTTGGCGGCTCCGGTGCCGGTGTTCTGCTCATAGGTCAGCCCATCGCTGGAGGTAAGAGAGAAGAGATCCCCCCCCAGCTCGTTATCCAGATCCATTCCCAACCGGTTCTGCCGGTTCATGGCATCGGCCATGGCCGCCGCCAACTGACCGAGCTCACGCTTGCTCGGCTCCAGATCATTGCGAGCGGAAAACAAGCCCCCCACCCCGCCACCTATGTCTTTGTCATTGATGGTGGTTTTATTGGCCCCCAGAGTCAGCTGCAGCTCGGACTCCCGAGAATCCGGGTTACCCGACACAACGCTGAACTGGGCGACCCCGCCATTGAGGACCAGCGAGTGGCCCGTTCTCATGTTGACCAGCATGCTGCCATTGGCCTGAGGCACTGTGCTGATCTCCATTTTTTCGGAGAGCTGGCGAATGGCTTCATCCCGCTGATCGAACAGCATCAGATTCTCTTCCGGCGTTCCCTGGGTGCGGAGGATGGCCTGATTCAGATCATTGATGCTGTTGATGAGGTTGTTAACCTTCTTGGTCTCGTCACCTATGGTGGTGTTGATGGTGTCGGTCTGCTTGTCCAGCTGGGCTGACAGGGTATGAAAGCGGTTTACCATGCCGCTGAGCTCGCTCAGGGTGGTCTTGCGGCCGGCGATGTCGGCGGGAGCCTCGTTGGCGGTATGGAACGCCTTGAAATAGGAGGTAACGGCTGCACCGACACTGTTGCTGGCATCCCCCAGCAAAATGTCGGTATTGGAGAGCTGCTCGTAGCGACTGGCCGAGGCGTAATAGGCGGACGTATCACGGCGCACCTCACCCTGGGCGTAGGTATTGATGACCCGATCGGTCAGCATGTCACCCGTGCCCATACCGACGGAATTGGTATAGATCAGCGTACGCTCACGCACATAGCCCTGGCTGTTGACGTTGACTATGTTGTTGCTGGTGGTCTGCAGCAAGCGTTGCTGTGCCAACACACCCGAGGTACCAATTCCAAGCAGATCGCTTGCCATGACTTACAGCTCCATTTCTGTGTTGGTGGTAGCGGAGTAGCCAGCAATGGCATCACTGCGCAACACCTGTTTCAGTTTCCTGGCGTACTGGGGATCCGTGGCATAGCCCGCCTGTTGCAAGGCTTCGAAATAGCGATCCGGACTGTCCACCTTGGCCAAGGCCCCCTTGTAGCGAGTGCCCGAGGTCAGGAAATCCACATAATCGTTGAAGCTCTCCTCAAACGACTCATAAGAGCGAAACGCCGCCTTCTGACGTGACGCAACCCCTTGTTCATACTCCAGGGTGCTGACCACCGCCTTTGGGCCTTGCCAACGCGGATCCGCCTTGATGCCGAACAGGTTGTGGGTTATCTGCCCCTCCCCATCCTTGATCACCCGCTTGCCCCAACCGCTTTCCAGTGCCGCCTGGGCCACCAGCACCGCCGGGCTCAGGCCCAACTTGTCCGCCGCCTTTTTGGCAAGGGGCATAAGCCGATTGACGAACTCTTCCGGGGTCTCGAACACCTTCGTCGTCTTGTCCAGCGCCTTGGGTCCCCGTACAGCACGACCCTCTTGTACCAGCCCCATGGGGGGGACGGTGCGATGAATGCGATGCGATGAGGCCAACGGCTGGGCAGTCTCACCCATCTCTTTATCAGCAAAATCTTTGCCAACTTTTGAAGCCGAGATGAGATCGTTGGCTGCCGAGGTGGGTGGCTGGTAGGGTTTATAGACCCGTTCGGTACGCTGCGGCAGCTTGAGTACGCGGCCATCGTGACGGGTAAAAGTCTCGGGGGAGAACTGCTTGATCACCATGTCGGCCAGCCCCATGCCACCCTTGCTGGCCATGTCGGACACACGCTGCTCATCCAGCATGCCTTCATAGAACTGGGTATAGCTGCTGCTCATGGGATTGTCCTGGGTCAGCACCTGATTGGCCTGGCGCATCCCCTTGAACAGGGTCTGGGTAAAGATGGATTCAAACTGGCGAGCTGCGCTTTGCAGTGCGGCAGCCTGCCCATCCTTGCTCTGGCTCAACTGACGCAGGCGATCCAGGTTCTTGATATCCTGCACCATGCCCATGTTCATGCCGCTGTTGGTGTCAAACTCTGCCATTTTGCTTACCTCATTGCCGCCCGTGGCAACCCCTTGCCGCTTGTTACAGTATGACCAGCTGACCTTCGATGGCGCCTGCCTGTTGCAACGCCTCCAGGATCGCCATCAGATCGCCGGGAGCCACCCCGACCTGATTCACCGCCCGGACCAGATCATCCAGCGTCGCGCCAGTATCGAGCTTGAACATGCGCCCCGGCTCTTGCTGGACATTGATGGTCGAGTTGTTGGTCACCGCAGTATTTCCTCCCGCCAGTGGATTGGGCTGGGAGACCTGCTGGTTCTCGGCGATGGTAACCGTCAAGCCGCCATGGCTGATAGCCGCAGGCTTGAGCCGCACCTTGCTGCCTATGACAATGGTGCCAGTACGGGAATTGACGATGATCTTGGCCGACTCACTGGCGGGATCCACTTCCAGATTCTCTATGGTCGCCAGATAAGAGACCCGCTGGCCTGGATCCCGCGGTGCATAGACCTTGACCGAGGTGGCATCGAGTGCCTGCGCCGTGTTGGGCCCCACCAGATCATTGACCACATCCGCCAGGCGACGAGCAGTGGTAAAGTCCGGCCGATTCAGGTTGAAGGTGATGGTATCCCCCTGGCCGAAGGAATTCGGTACCTCCCGCTCCACGGTCGCACCGTTGGCGATACGGCCCACGGTCGGCGTATTGATCACCACCTTGGAGCCGTCGGCCCCTTCGGCTCCGAGGCCCCCCACCACCAGACTGCCCTGCGCCACCGCATAGACACGCCCGTCCAACCCCTTCAGGAAGCTTTGCAACAGGGTGCCGCCCCGCAGACTCTTGGCCTCACCGATGGCCGATACGGTCACATCTATGGTCTGGCCCGGCTTGGAGAAGGGGGGCAAGTCTGCATGGATGGCGACCGGTGCCACGTCTTTTATCTTGGGCTTGATGTTGTCCGGCACCTTGATACCGAAGTTGTTGAGCATGGTGCGAAACGTCTGTTCGGTGAAGGCGTTGTTCTTCTCGCCAGTACCGGGCAAGCCAACGACCAGACCGTAACCAATCAACTGGTTGTTACGAACCCCTTCCACCGAGCTGATGTCCTTGATTCGGGAGGCGTGGGCCATTCCCAAAGGCATCAGGCAGCAGATCAGGGTCACAAGACGGAGTGACGTCATAACATCTCCTAAAGCGGCCACCAGGGGCCATTGAAAAAGCTGGTAAGCCACCCTTGCTCCTGGCTGTTGGCCAGATCACCGGTACCACCGTAATGGATACGGGCATTGGCGACCCGCTGTGACGACACACTGTTTTCGGACGTCACATCTTCGGGCCGGATCATGCCGGTGATCCTGATGTATTCGTTGCCATTGTTGAGCATGATCCACTTCTCGCCGCGCACCACCAGATTGCCGTTGGGCAGCACCTTGGCCACGCTCACCGAAATATTGCCCTGCAGACTGTTGCTCTGGTCCGCCTTGGCCTGCCCCTTGAAGGTGCTGTTCTGGCCCAGCGACGCCGACAGATCATAAGGACCTGCCGTGACCGGCACTCCGCCCAGCGTAACGGGCTCCATGCTCAGCTTGTTATCCTTGCCACTCTGGGTGTTGGCTTTCTTGGAGGCAGAGGTGGACTCTGCCAACTCTATGGTGATGATGTCCCCCACTCTGTGCGCCTTGATGTCCGAGTAGATGCCGTTGACCTGATCGGGCTGGAAAATAGCTCCTGTAGGCCTGACCGACACGGGATCCGACTCCCCGTAAACGGGGGCAAACTCGGGATCATCGGGCTTGGCGGTATTGAGAGTGCTACTGCAACCTCCCAGCGCCAGCAGTCCCAGCATCCATATGGTTTTCATCATGCGCCTCCTACTGATGTGCGCGGGATCAAAAGTGAGCTCATGCCGTCCACTGCCAACTTATGTACGCTGGATCAGGAAGGACATCATGCCGTCCACCGCCGAGAGAACCTTGGAGTTCATCTCGTAGACTCGTTGTGCCTGAATAAGATTGACCAGCTCTTCGGTCACGTTGACGTTGGAGGTCTCCAGCATACCCTGCTTGATGACCCCGAGCCCGTCTGCACCGGCCACACCTCCGATAGGCGCGCCGCTGGACTGGGTTTCGAGGAACATGTTTTCACCCATGGGCTGCAGACCAGAGGCATTGACGAAATCGGAAAGGTTGATCTGTCCCACCACCTGGGAAGCGCCATCCCCTTTGAGCTGGATCGATACCTGACCATCCGTGCTCACAGTCACGCTCTGGGCATTTTCAGGGATCTGGATCTCCGGCTGCAGCGGATAACCGTTGCCCGGGGTCACTATGGTCCCTTCATCATTGAGGGTGAACTGGCCGTTACGGGTATATGCCGCACTGCCGTCGGGCAACTGAATTTCGAAGTAGCCGCGGCCGCTGATCATCAGATCCAGCGAGTTGTCCGTGGTCTGCACATTGCCCTGGCTGTGGTTCTTCTGGGTGGCCACTACCTTGGCACCGGCACCCAGCATCAAACCGGACGGCAGTTCGGTATCCGCCGAAGAGCGACCTCCGGGCTGGTTAATGTTTTGATAGAGCAGATCCTCGAAGATGGCACGGGATTTCTTGTAACCCACAGTGCTGGCGTTCGCCAGGTTGTTCGAGGTGACCGAGATGTTGGTCTGCTGTGCATCCAAGCCGGTCTTGCTGATCCAAAGTGCAGGGTTCATGTAAAACTCCTTGATTAGCTGATGCGCAGCAATTGGGTTTGGGCTTCGTCATTTTCCTCGGCGGTCTTCATGATTTTGACCTGAGTTTCAAACTGACGTTGCAACCGGATTAGATTGGTCATCTCGTCGACCACGTTGACGTTGCTCCCCTCCAGAGAGCCTGCGATCAGGCCCACAGTGGCCGAGGCCGCCTCATTCTGGCCATCCTTGCGACGAAACAGTCCGTCCTGGCCCTTCTCCACGGCGTCAGCCGCAGGTTTTACCAGCTTGATGCGCTGGAAGTCTTCCGGCAGGTTGGCGGCAGCCCCTTCAGGACGACCGCTGATGGTGCCATCCCGGTTGATCTCGATCTTTTCCATCGGCAGCGGCAGCACTATGGGTTGGCCACCATCGTCCACCACGTTCAGACCGGTTGAGGTCTGCAGGTTGCCGGTCGCGCTCAATTGCAGGTTGCCCATGCGGGTATAGGCTTCGCCACCCTTGGGATCCTGCACCGCAATCCAGCCCTGACCGTCAACGGCCACGTCAAGATCTCGCCCTGTCGTCATCAACATACCGTGCTGCAAGTTCTGACCGGGCCGTTCCGTCATGGCAAACACCCGGGATGGCAGCCCTTCACCGAACGCCTGCATACTGCGCGCCTGCTCGAAGTCAGACTTGAAACCGACTGTATTGGCATTGGCCAGGTTGTTGCCACGAACAGCCAGGCTATTCATGTTTTCCTTGGCCCCTGACATGGCGATGTAAAGCATGTGATCCATGAGATCCTCCGTCAAACCGATGACTCTGATCAGATAACTGCAATTTAGGTGCCAACGTCTGTTGAAGAAATACGCACGGAAGAAAAACTGAAGGTGTGGAAAATAAAAAGGGGCGCCGAAGCGCCCCCTGTACCACCGTCATTATTAACGGATCTGCAGTATGGTCTGCTGCAACGAACTGTTCACTTCCAGCGAACGGGAGTTGGCCTGGAAGTTACGCTGGGCCGTGATGAGATTCACCAGTTGGGAGGTCAAGTCCACGTTGGATTGCTCCACCGCCGAAGACTTGATACTGCCCAAGGTGCCCGAATTAGGTGTGCCGGGCAGCGCATCTCCAGAAAGCAGAGACTGGCGCCAGGAGGTATCGCCAACCTGAGTCAGTCCTTGCGAGTTGGCAAACTTGGCCAGCGCAACCATGGCAACCTTTAACGTCGTCGCATTGCTGTAGGTGGCAGAAACAATACCGTCCGGCGTAATCTCCACCTTGGTCAGATTACCCACAGTGGCGCCATCCTGGGTCAGCTTGGTGACGTTGAAAGGAGAGTTGTATTGAGTCACATCACTGAGACGAATTTCCAGTTCCTGGGTGGGGTCTGCACCGTTGTTAATAATCCCGGCCGCTGTGCCCAGCGTGACGGTTTTGATCGGGGCAGGTGGAATAGTTGTGTCCAATTTGCCACCGGAGGTAAACGTCATCTGAACACCTGTGGGGATGCCCGGGCCCGGGCTGGGTGCACCACTAGCGATATCAATGGGCTTGTCCCCCTCATACATGTACATGCTCCAGGTCCCAGGCGTCATTGGCGTCCCAGGAACAAGCGGATCCTCATGGCGGACAAAATATTTGGTGATCACATGGGGGGCACCAAGCGAATCATAGATCGTCACGGAAGTTGAGTGTGCAAAGGTGGCTGAGTTGGTGGGATCAAACGCAGCGGGTGCCGTTGGCGTTGTTTTCGACTCAATACTCAAGTTAAAACTTGCTTCCACCAGTTCGGTCATTTTTGGCTCGCCCGCCCGATCCGGTATTTGAATCGGCTTGGTGGCGTTGATGCTGACCGCCTTGGGCGTCCCATCCGTGTTAATTTCATAACCTTGCAGATAGTGGCCCTGATTATTGACCATATAGCTGTTTTCATTGAGCTTGAAGGCGCCGGCCCGAGTGTAGGTACGGTCAAGATTGGTCAGACCGTCCGAGGTGACGAAAAAACCATTGCCCTGGATCGCCAGATCCAGGGCGTTGTTGGTAAATTGCAACGCTCCCTGATGAAACTGCTGGGCAACAGCCCCGGTGGCCACACCATTACCGACCTGCGTCTTGGCATTGACAAAGATCGAGTTGGCATAAACATCCGCAAACTCGGCACGGGACTCTTTAAAGCCCATGGTATTGACGTTGGCAATGTTGTTGGCGGTAACGTTCAAATCTTTTTGTGCCGCGTTGACACCGCTCAAGGCATTGTTAAATGACATATCCAGCTCCTTAGATCGATGCTGTAGGCGTGGTGGTTGGTGGTGTGGTTGTCGCTCCTGCAATCTGCAGGATACTGTTCAGGGTTGTTGTGCCAAGGCCTTTCAGATTGAGCTGTGTCGGGTTGGTTCCATTACCCAAAACCACACTATCAACCTTCCCATAAGCAAACGTAGCGATGCTTTCTGGTTTACCTTCCACATTGTTACCGTTGGCTTTCAGGACATATTTGCCTGACGCGACGGGATTACCGTTCTTGTCTTTGCCATCCCAGGTGAATTCAACGTTACCGCGCTGATCACCTTCCAGAGGGAACTCTCTGATAACCTGTCCGTTCTCATCTTCTACGGTAATTTTGACATTCTTGTACTTGTTCTCGACGCCGACAGCCACAACACCGCCAAGGGAGCCGTCTTTCTCCAAAAATCCGACGTTGCTCTGCAACAGCACATTTTGCCCAACCAGCGCAGAGGCCTGCAGCGCCTGGCTGGAGGTCATCAGGGTATTGAGATTACCCATCTGGGTTGACAGGCTATTGATCCCCTCCGAAGTAGACATGGACGTCATCTGGGACAACATCTGGGCATTATCCACCGGCTTGAACGGGTCCTGATAGGAAAGCTGCATGGTCAGCAACTTCAGAAAAGACGCCTGATCAAGCTCTTTCTTCGGAGCCGTCGTCGTATCAGTGGTCTGGGTCGTGGTACGGCTGATGCCGTTCACACTACTTGTATCTGCCATCTGTGCTTACCCCTATCAGGACTTGCCGAGGTTGAGAGTCTGCTGCAACATTTTTTTGGCAGAATCGGCAACCTGCACATTGGTCTGATAGCTGCGCGAGGCATTGATCATGTCCGCCATCTCTTCAACCATGTTGACGTTGGGTTTGAAAATATAGCCATCATTGTCCGCCATGGGATGGTTGGGGTTGTACTCCTTGAGCAAGGGGGCCTTGCTCTCGACAATCCCTTTCACCTCGACCCCGACCGATGATTGCTTGTCTGACATCGCCTGATCCAGTTGAGCGGCAAAGATTGGCCGCCTGGCATGGTAAGTTTTTTCCACGCTGGAGCTGACGCTGTCGGCGTTGGCCATGTTGCTGGCCACAGTGTTGAGTCGAACAGACTGTGCACTCATGGCCGAGCCTGCAATGTCAAAGACCTTGAACAAACTCATTACTGTTCTCCTTTCAAAGCCTTCAACAGGCCACTGATCTTGCCGTTCATAAATTCAAGGGAGGTCTGGTACTCAAGGCTATTGCGCAAGAACTCGCTGCGCTCCTGCTGCACGTCAACCGTGTTGCCATCGCCGGTATCCGGCTGCAGGGGATTACGGTACTGCATCAGACCAGGGGCATCCGATTGCAAGGCAAAGTGCTTCTCACTGGTGGTGGCCATACCAAACCCTTGCTGATGCTGGGCCTGCGCCAATGCCTCTGAGAAGTTGATATCCCTGGCTTTGAAACCCGGGGTATCTGCGTTGGCAATGTTGCTGGATAACACCTCGGCACGCTTGGAACGAACGCCCAGCGTGTATTGGTGAATCCCGAATGCCTTGTCGAATGAAATTGCCATAGCACACCTCCTGCTTGATAAATTATTAGCAAGAGGTGTGCCAAAGAGGGATTTTAAGCGGGGTTATTTGACTTTGTAGACGATGCCAGGATTACAACGGACCATTTCGAACCGATCGGTCAGACCAGCCAGTGACTCTGAGGCCCCCAGCATCAGATAACCGCCAGGGTTGAGGCTGGCTGCGAACTGATTGAGGATCTTCGACTTCACTTCCGGCGCAAAGTAGATGAGCACGTTGCGGCAGAAGATGATGTCAAACTTGCCGAGCAGGCTGTAGCTCTCCAGCAGGTTCAGTGGCCGGAACGTGGTCAATTTTCTGACACGTTCCACCACCCGCATCTTGTTGTCACCATAAGGTTCGAAGAACAACTTTTTGCGCTCAGGTGACAAACCACGGGCTAGCGCCAGGCTGTCGTACACCCCTTCCTTGCACTGATTGAGCATGGTGCTGGAAATATCTGTGCCCACAATCTGCACGCCACCGGGCAAGGTACCAGGCTTCTTGACCTGCTGTTCCAGCGCCGTCATGGCGATGGAATAGGGCTCCTGCCCGGACGAGGAGGCAGCCGACCAGATCTTGATCGGACGGCCACTCTTGCCCAGTTCGGGAAAAAGCTTGTCACTGAGTAGTTGAAAGGGATAAGTATCGCGAAACCAGAGGGTCTCGTTGGTAGTCATGGCATCAACCACTGCCATTTTCAGGTCACGCTCACGCACACTCATCGCTCGAGTAACCAGATCAGACAGACTCTCAATACCAAACTGAGTCATCAAGGGTGAAAGCCGACTCTTGACCAGATACTGTTTGTTGTCACCCAGCACGATTCCGCTCTGTACTGCCAGAAAGTTGCTGAATTGTTTGTATAAGTCGTCCGAAAGTGTCTTCATGCAGTTTGTTCTTCTTGATTAGAGTGCGCCTTGTACGGCTTTGGCCAACTCATCCGGTTGGAATTTGGCGATGAAATTGTTCGCACCGACTTTCTGCACCATGGCCTGATTGAACACCCCACTGAGGGATGTGTGCAGAATAACATGTAAGTCCTTGAGATTGGGATTGTTACGGATCTCGGCGGTAAAAGTATAACCGTCCATTTCCGGCATCTCGATGTCCGAGATCACCAAGGCAATCTGATCCTTGATGGGGCCATTCTTGGCCATCTCCAGCAACATGTTGAGTGCCTCACGCCCATCCTTGGCCAGCACACATTGCACGCCAATCGCCTCGAGGGCTCGCTGCACCTGCTTGCGAGCAACAGAAGAGTCATCTGCTACCAGCACGGGACGACCATGGGTATTGTGCTCGATACTGGCATCCACCAACTCGGCACTTACTTCGGTCGACACCGGGGAGATTTCGTTGAGGATACGTTCAACATCCAGGATCTCCACCAGCTCGCCGTCTACCTCTGTGACCGCAGTCATGTAGTTGATGCGCCCTGCCCCTTTGGGTGGCGGCAGAATGGATTCCCAGTTCATGTTGATGATGCGTTCAACCGAATGCACCAAGAAGCCCTGAACTGAACGGTTGTACTCGGAAATAATAATGAAACACTTGCTCAGGTCCTCGATGGGACGTTTGCCCACCGCCATGCTGAGATCAATCACCGAAATGGTCTGGCCACGTATGTGCGCAACGCCACGAATACAGGAGTTGAGCTTGGGCATGACGGTCAAGGGAGGGCATTGCAGCACTTCACGCACTTTGAATACGTTGATGCCAAATCTTTGACGTCCATTGAGACGAAACAACAGCAGCTCCAACCGGTTTTGTCCCACCAGCTGGGTACGTTGGTTGACCGAGTCCATAATACTGGCCATAAACACTCCCTAAAAACGCTTGGCATTAATCATGCATGCGTATTGGCTTGCGTCAGACTATCGATGTCACTACAAACGAATTCTGAAGCAAGCATAGTTAAATATGGTGATATGCGTGAACAACTTATCGGCCTGCGAGAGAAAATGATTAGTAGACTTTTCCTCATCTTACTGCTGTTTTGCGGCATATCTCACGCCACGGCATCCGAGGTGACCAGTTATCTGCAAGAAATGGCGCAAGAGTTTGTGCTCGGCCAGCTCGATATTCCACTCGATGCCCAGGCTCACGTGCAAGCTGCCTCCATTGATGACAGGCTACCTTTGAGCCGCTGCGAGCAGCATCTTACCATCAGCCTTCCCGCCAGGATGGAAGTGCGCCGTAACACCACCGTCTACCTCAAATGTGAGGAAGAAAAACCTTGGGACCTCTATTTGCCGGTGCGCGTCAGCATCCAGAAACCCTATGTGACCGTGGCCACCCCGGTAGCCAAGGGCGACATACTCAGTGAGAGTGTCTTGACGCTGGCCTATCAAGATCAGACCCAGATCCGCGGTGATTATCTGAGCGATCCGGCCCCCCTGATAGGGGTACGCAGCAAACGGGAACTCAAGCCGGGTCAGCCCATACGGCTCAGCCAAGTCTGCGTGGTTTGCAAAGGCGACCAGGTCACACTCAGTGCAGAAAACAGCAGCATGCAAATCAAAACCATGGCCCGAGCCTTGCAAGATGGCAGCTTCGGAGACATGATCAGCCTCGTCAATATTCGTTCAGGAAAAACAGTGCAAGGGAAGGTCAGCGCAGTCGGCTCTGTGGTGGTCACCTTCTGATACGTTTTTCAGGTTATTTTTTTCTAAAGTTCTGACGACGGTCACCGATAAACAGGTAAGCGAACAGCAAAGCAGACGAAGGTAAACACTATGGCTATTAACAATATCAACAACTTGGCGAATAATCGGTTGCAAAACACCGGTAACAGCCAGGGTGCCAACACCAAACAAGCGACCTCGTCTCCCGACAACCGTGCGGCGACTGTCAAGACAGACTCCGTCTCCTTGACCAATGAGGCGCAGCAATTGCAACAGATGCAGAAAAACCTCAACTCAGCCTCCACCGGCAATGAAAGCCGGGTCGAGAGTCTGAAGAAAGCCGTGGCCAATGGTGAATACCAGGTCAACAGCGAGGCGGTAGCCAAAAAGATGTTCAGCTTTGAATCCACTCTGGACAAGCTGCTCGGATGATGGATTTACCTTCGCTGCTGCACACCCAAGACGAATACCTCTCCCGGATGCAAGGTTTGCTGGAGGAGGAATTCAACCTGCTCAAGCAGCACCAGGCACTGGCGCTGCCCGAGCTGGCAGAGCGCAAGCAGAAACTGCTTGCCGATATTGAAGTGCTGGACCAGACCCTTGCGCGGCTGCCCGAACTGCAACAGCAGCTGTCTGCCTTTCCAGAGCAGATGAATGCCCTGCGTGAAAAACTCGATGCCTGTCAGGAACAAAACGATGTGAATGGTCGCCTGCTCGAGCTCAGCATCGTCTCCAACCGCCGCCTGGCAAGCTTTTTGAGCCAGTTGCGGGATCGCAACTCCCTGACTTATGACGCCAAGGGCAACACCCGCTCCGGCACACGCTCATTCGGCATCAAGGCCTGATCCCTTTCCGCTTCCCCTCGCGCAAGCTCTGCCCGTCGCCAACCTATAACACCAGCCTCAACAGTTCTTCGCTGTCCGCACAGGCATGGATGCTCAACACGCCCGTCTCATACCGGCCATAGGTTGCCGCCAGATCTCCCCGTGGAAAACAGATGGACCCCGGATTCATCAGCACCAGCTCCCCTTCTCGCTGCAGCACGGGTAGATGGGTGTGGCCGCTGATAAACAGGCTGCCGGGGGGCAGCGGTACCGCATCCGGGCGATAGAGATGACCATGACTGACAAACCAGCGCCGTCCATCCACCAGCAACTGGTTATAAGGTGCTGTCATGGGGAAGTTCAGCAACATCTGATCCACTTCCGAATCACAGTTGCCACGCACCGCCATGATGTGCGGCGCCAGCTGATTGAGCCGCTCCGCCACGGCGGCGGGGGCATAACCCGGCGGCACCGGATTGCGAGGGCCATGGTTGAGCAGATCGCCGAGCAGCAGATAGTGATCGGGCTGCCAGGGAGCAAGCTGGGCCAGCACCTGTTCCAGTGCGCTCAGGCTGCCGTGCAGGTCTGAAATGATGGCAATCTTCATCGCGAACTCCCTTACTGCTTGCTGAAATAGAGATCCTTGGTGGCGATAGCCCCCTTGAGGTTCTGGCTCGGCAACCCTCGCAGTGTGGGATCCACCAGCCGCATCTGGTTGTAGTGATACACGGGAATGGCGGGCATTTCGTCCATCAGCAGCTGCTCGGCCTGGCGATAGAGTCCGGTCCGGGTACTACCATCCAGGGTGTCCGATGCCTGCTGCAGCAAGCCATCGAAGGCCGGATTGCAATAGCCGCTCTCGTTCTGGGGGTCCTGACAGCGGAAGCTGTTGAGCATGGATGAGGGCTCCACATAATCTCCAAACAGGAAGGAGCGGACCAGCAGGAAATCACCACTGTCTTTTGCCACCTGATAGGCGCTCCACTCCATGTTGTTGAGCGACACCTCCACCCCCAGCGGTTTCCACATGGCGGCCACCGCCAGCGCCAGCTTCTTGTGGCTCTCAGATGTGTTGTAGGTCAACGTCAGCTTGAGGGGACGGGCACTGTTGTAACCTGCCTGCGCCATCAAGGCGGCAGCCTTGGCCAGCCGTGTCGGCTGATCCTGCAGAGCCAGCGGTGAGCCAAGTACCTCATAGCCTGGCATGCCAGGCAGCAGAGACCAGGCAGGCCGCTCCCCCTGACCACTGACCTGTTCGGTCAGCACGTGGCGGTCTATGGTCATGGCCAGTGCTTGGCGCACCCGTACATCCTGCAGCTCGGGACGGCGCAGATTGAAGGTATAGAGATAGGTGCCAAGCAGCGGCAGACCCCAGATCCGCTCTGGCGTCGTCTGTTTGGTCTTCTGGTAATACTCCAGTGCCACCTTGTTGGTGAGCTGGATCTCCCCTGCCTCATAGCGCAGCCGTTCAGCATGCTGGGAGGAGAGCGGCAGATAGGTCACCCGCTTGATCCGGGTGTGCAAGTCATCCCAATAATGGATGTTGCGCTCAGCCTCGATACGCTCATTGGGCGCCCAGTTCACCAACTTGTAAGCCCCATTGCTGACCAGTTTGCTGGGCTGGGTCCACTCTTTGCCAAACCGGGTGATCGCCTGCTCATTGACGGGAACAAAGGGGCGTTGACTGACCAGTTGCAGGAAATAGGGTACGGGCCGCTCCAGTGTCACCTTGAGGATCTGGCTGCTCTCGGCCTCCACTCCCAGCGACGTGAGCTCGAGAGCCCCGGCATAAATGGATTGAGCATTGTTGATACCGGTCGCCAGCAGCAATCCGGCGGAAGGGGACTCTTGTGCCGGATCCAGCAGCCGACGCCAGGCGTAGACGAAATCCTGTGCGGTAAGCGGCTCGCCGTTGGACCATTTGAGCTGGGGTCGCAGGAAGAAGCGCCACACCAGCCCATCTTCGCTGGTCTCCCAGCGCTGGGCCTGAGCCGGCACTATCTTGCCCTGACCATCTTCGCTCACCAGCCCTTCAAACAAATCCACCAGCACCACTTCCCCCGGAAAACCGGAGCGGATCTGGGCAGGATCGAGGGACTCAGGTTCATCACCGTTGCCCTTGACCAGCGTCTGGCGATCCGACAGCACAGTCTCCTGGGTAACAGTGGTTGCTTGCAGCGACGGGGCCATCAGCAGGCCCAGCAGCAAGGGAGAAAGCCAGCGACGGGCTGGCCGGCGTTCCGGCTGATAAACAGCGGGGCGGTAAACCATGACATAAACCTCGTTCAATTCACTTTATTTCAAGAAGGGGGAAGGCCGGCAGCGCGCCTGAATACGAATGCATGATGCTGCGCTTGTTATCCCCGAAGACGCCTCGTATTGTATCGGGCTTGCCCAAGAGATGGAGTCTTTCGGGCTATTTTTTTCCGTAGTTTTTTATGAAATGCGAGTGGCTGTCGCTGGTAACGGCCTGGCACGTCTTTCGCTCTGGCTACATTCTCAGGAGTTTTTATGGGGTACGAGTGGCTGGCGCTGGCAGCGGCCAGTTTGTGGGCAGTGGCGGCCCTGATTTCCGTCAAACCGGCCCGCCACCTGGGGGCATTTGCCTACAGTCGCTGGCGCATGTTTCTGGTCAGTCTGATGCTGGGCACCGCCAGCATCGCCACCGGAGGCTGGCAATCCCTTAGCGAGAGCGCCCTTCCCCTGCTGGCGCTGTCGGGCCTGATCGGTATCTTTGTCGGGGATACAGCACTGTTTGCCTGTATGAACCGGCTGGGCCCCAGGCGCAGCGGCCTGTTGTTCTCCTGCCATGCACTCTTCTCCGCCCTGCTCGGTCTCTGGTTGTTTGGTGAGCAGCTCGGCGGCTGGCGACTGGTGGGAGCGCTGCTGGTGTTTGCCGGTGTCATGCTCGCCATCCTGTTCGGCCGGCGTGGCGGCAATCAGCACAACGAGTGGGAGCAGGTGCGTGGACACCTTGCCATCGGCATCGGCCTGGGGCTGACCGCCGCCTTCTGTCAGAGCCTGGGTGCCATCATCGCCAAGCCAGTGATGATGAGTGGCAATGTCGACGCTGTGAGCGCCTCCGGCATCCGCATGGGCAGTGCCCTGTTGGCTCACTGCACCTTACGAGTGCTGAGAGTACCGCTCGCCATGCCCCACAACCCCATCAACCGTCAGGTGCTGGGGTTGATTGGCATCAACGGTTTCCTGGCCATGGCCATGGGGATGACACTGATCCTGGTCGCCCTGCGCCAGGGAGAAGTCGGCATGGTGGCGATCCTCTCCTCCACCACCCCTGTCATTCTGCTACCCCTGCTGTGGTGGCATTCGGGCCAGCGCCCCTCCCTTGCGGCCTGGGCGGGCGCCCTGCTGGCGACCCTGGGTACGGCCATGGTGCTGGGGGTCAGCGGCTTAGAACTGGGCGATTTCCTCTGCCGTCAGCTCGCGGTATTCGCCCGGTGCCAACGCTTCATCCAGCGCCAGTGTACCGATCTGCTCCCGATGCAGCCCCACCACCTTGTTGCCGATGGAGGCAAACATCCGCTTCACCTGATGATACTTGCCTTCATGGATAGTGAGTCGCGCCTCGCACTCGGCCAGAATTTCCAGCTGGGCGGGACGGGTCTTCTCGGTCTCGTTGCGCAGAAACACGCCATCGGCAAACAGCGATATGGCGTCCTGATGCACGGGATCAGCCAACCAGACATGGTAGGTCTTGGCACACTCATGGCGCGGCGAGGTGATGCGGTGGGACCATTTGCCATCATCGGTGACCAGCACCAGACCCGTGGTATCGAGATCGAGTCGACCAACTACGTGCAGCTTGCCCATGGCGGGTTCATCCATCAGGAAGAAAACGGTCGGGTGATCCGGATCCTCGTTGGAGCAGACGTACCCTTCCGGTTTGTGCAGCATGAAGTAGCGATTGCGCTGATCCAGCGTCAAAATGACGCCGTCAAATTCAACCTGGCTCTGCTCGTTGATGTGAAAGGCGGGTTGTTTGACCACTATGCCATCCACAGTGACCTCTCCCTGCCGGATCAGTTTGCCCGCCAGGGAACGGGTCAAATCGGAACAATCGCAAAGAAATTTATCGAGCCGCATGCACAACCTCAGAGTCCATCAATAAAGGGGCGCCATTATATAGGCCAAGGCCAACAACTCCAGCAATAAGCAGTGCTGGCGTAAACCGTACCACAATGACGAAGCATGGCGCGGATGTTAGACTGCCTGCTGAGGGCCTAACATTACGCATAATAATAAAGTCAGGAAGCCGTATGAAGTCACACACTCCTCATCCCGTCATTCCCGTCAACCAGCTACAAGCAGGCATGTATGTGATCGCCATCACCAGCCAGACCGGCGGCATGGAGATCGCCCAGATGGGGCTGGTGACGACTCGTCAGCAAATTGATGACCTGATCCGGCGCGGCGTGCTCACGGTGCGCGTCGATCTCGCCCGCAGCAAATTGGCTGGCATAGAGCAGATTATCTTTCCCGACCCTGCAGCCTCTTCAATTGCGTCACAACGCCCGACAGGCAGCGCCAACGGCGAGGGGCGTGAGCTCAAGATCCGCCGCCTGTATCAGGAGGCCCGTGAGCTGCAAGGCAAATTCATTCGCCAGCTAAAGGCGGGTGAGCCCATCGACATTACCCCCTTGGCAACCGTGGCCGAAGAGATGGTGGACACCATGTTCACCCACGGCGATGCCATGCTCTGTCTGGCCCGCATTCGTGCCAAGGATGCCTACCTGATGGAGCACTCCATGAACGTGGCCATACTGCTGGCCAACTTCGGCCGTTATCTGGCGCTGGAGCGCAGCGTGCTCAAGGAGCTGACCTTGGGGGGGCTGCTGCACGATGTGGGCAAGATCATGACCCCGGATGAGGTGCTCAACAAACCAGGCAAGCTGACCGATGAAGAGTTCACCGTAATGCGCCAGCACGTGGTACATAGCCATGACATTCTGAGCAGCACCCCGGGCATCACAGCCACCATGCTGGAAGTCGCCGCCAATCACCATGAGCGGCTCGATGGCACCGGCTATCCCCGCCACCTCAAGGGTGACCAGCTGTCTCTCTACACCCGCATGAGCGGCATCGTCGATGTCTACGACGCAGTGACGGCGGATCGGGTCTACAAGCAGGGGATGCAGCCGACCCAGGCATTCCGGATCCTGCTCAAGGGGGCAGACCACCATTTTGATCGGCTGCTGGTGACCAAGTTCATCAAATGCATGGGAGTCTATCCGGTGGGCACCCTGGTACAACTTTCCAACCAGCGACTGGCCATCGTCATGCAGCGCAATCCGCAAGAGCCGCTCAAGCCGGTGGTGAAGGTGATCTATCACGCGACCCAGCGCCACTACCTCGAGGTGCAGTGGCTGGATCTGGCGAAGTCCGGGGTACAGGAGAGCATAGAAAGCACGGTCGATCCCAAAGAGTTTGGCATCAGCCTCGCCAACTTCGTCTAGTTGGCGCCCCCTTCCCGTTCGACACAGTGCTGGATCAAAAACTCTTCATCCAGCGGTGACAGATCAAAACGGATGCTGGCCTCTTCAATGGCACGGATATCGTGTTGATGATGCTCGCTGAGCCAGCGTACGGCGCGGCGCAGATCTTCGCCATGGGGCAGCAGAGTGTGGTCGCTCATGGGGGATACCTCCGTTAAGCCATTGGCACCAGCCGCACTGTCGGGCTGTCTTTGTATAGCGTAGACCGTTCGCCGCCCCTTCTCGATCTCCCCCTCCATCTTGCCGCAGACAAAAAACCGAGATCAAGGCAGGCAAACGCCCTATCCACCACAGATGCCTTGACCACTGCCCTGCCGCCTCTTGGCCACAAGAGTGGCCGGCAACCAGCAAGTGATCCGTCCTTTGGTGCAAGCCGGTCTGGCGACTTGACGCCAGCCACCCTGTCAAGGGTATGCTCGTCCTCTTGCCGACCCGTCCCGCTGGCAGCGGGATCGCCGTACCTCTTTTACAAGGCAGTCATACAAGGAAGCTGAATGCAAACCAAGGACAAGTGTCTGGCCGCCCTGGTCATCCTCTGCTGGGGGCTGAATTTCGTGGCGATCAAGTGGGGGCTGGAGGGAATACCGCCGCTGTTGCTGGGAGCGCTGCGCTTCGTCGGCGTGGTCTTCCCCGCCATCTTGCTGGTGCCCAGGCCCACCATGCCCTGGCGCTGGCTGCTGGCCTATGGTGGCGCCATCAGCCTGGGACAGTTTGCCTTCCTGTTCAGTGCCATGAAGTTCGGCATGCCGGCGGGCATGGCCTCGCTGGTACTGCAATCCCAGGTGGTGTTCACCCTGCTGTTCGCCATGCTCTGGCTGGGGGAGCGCTGGCAGCCCCATCACTGGGTAGCGTTGCCACTGGCGGGCGCAGGACTCTATCTCATCGCCACCCATGGCGAGGGTAACCTGACCCTGCTCGGCTTCGTGCTGACGCTCTGCGCAGCCGCCTGCTGGGGCCTTGGCAACGTCATCAATCGCCAGATTGGCCTGCGCTATCAAACTTCCCTGCCCAGCCTCATCGCCTGGGGCGGCCTGGTGCCCATACTGCCTTTCTTCGCCCTGTCCTGGTTGTTCGAAGGGCCGGAGCGCATTGCTGCCAGCTTGATGAATTTCAGCTGGCAGGGGCTGCTCTGTGTGCTCTACCTCTCACTGGTCGCCACCTGGCTCGGTTACGGTCTGTGGGGCCGCCTGCTGATGCGCTATCCGGTGGCCCAGGTGGCACCGCTCTCCCTGCTGGTGCCCTGCGTCGGCATGGTGGCGGCTGCCGTCCTGCTTGATGAGCACCCCACTAGGTTGCAGTGGCTGGGCTCTGGCCTGGTGCTGCTCGGCTTCGTGGTCCATCTGCTGGGTGGCCGGCTGAGCTGGTTCAAGCCACAGACGGCTCCTTGATGACCAGGGCGTTATTTGCCCATCGCCATTGACCCAACTGGCAAAAATTTCCATCATGAGCCAGTCCCTATCGGGACTGATGTCACCAGACCGTGTCTGCAGGATGCAGACCATCAGGAGAGAGCAAGGATATGCCATCGACAGCCTCAGCCGGGGTGAGCCCCGTCCCGACCCTTATTCGCACCACTGCTTACACCGCCGCCATCACCCTGACCCTGTGCTGGAGTCAGTTTGGCTGGGGCGCCGGCCTGCCTGCGGATCTCAAGTGGGAGAGCAACAATGCGGACCCTGTCTACGCCGACCAGGCCGCGAAACGGGGCGGCACCTTTCGCGGATTTGTCACCAGCTTTCCGTTGACCCTGCGCAAATTCGGGCCCGATTCCAACGGCAGCTTTGCCAGCTATGTCAGGGAAAGCAACCTGCCGCTGCTGAGCACCCATCCCGTCACAGGCAACCCAATGCCCATGCTGGCAAACGCGTGGGCCTTTGGCGCCGATCACAAGACCCTCTATTTTCGCATCAACCCCAAGGCTCGCTGGTCAGATGGCCAGCCCGTCACCGCCGATGACTGGGTGTTTACCCTCAAGATGATGCGCAGCAAGGAAATAAACGACCCCTGGTACAACAACTACTACAGCACCCAGATCGCAGACGTGACACGCTTCGATGACCACACCCTATCTATCACCAGCAGCAGCGAAAAGAGTCGGGAAGATCTGCTGGAATCCCTGCCATTCACCCCTGAGCCAAGCCACGCCATCAAGCTCACGGCCAACTGGGTCAAGGAGTACAACTGGAAAATACTGCCAGTCACAGGTCCCTATCAGCTCGGCGAGGTAAAAAAGGGCAAGTCGGTTAGCTTCAAGCGGATCAAAGATTGGTGGGGAGACGAGGAGCGCTACTTTCAGCACCGATTCAACCCGGACAGGATTGAGATCAAGGTGTTGCGGGATCAGAACATCGCCTGGCAACACTTCTTGCGCGGCGATCTGGATACCTTCCCGCTGGTCATGCCCAACTGGTGGCATGACAAGACCAAAACCGCAGAATTCGAGAAGGGTTATATCGAGCGGCTCTGGTTCTACAACCAGACCCCCCAATCCCCCATGGGACTCTATCTCAATACAGCAGACCCGCTGCTCAGCGAGCTCAATGTACGGCTCGGCATCCAGCATTCCCTCAACCTAGACAAGATGCTCGTCACCTTGCTTCGAGGGGATTACCAGCGACTCAACAGCTACGGGTCGGGCCAAGGGGATTTTACCAACACAGAGATAAAGGCACGCCCGTTTGATCCCAAACTTGCGCGCAGCTATTTCGCCAAGGCTGGTTTCAACAAGGTGGGGCCACAGGGCATTTTGCAAAACGACAAGGGGCAGCCACTGACGCTGACCATCACCTACACCACGGCAGAACATGCCCAGCGGCTCACTTTGCTGCGGGAGGAGGCCAAGAAGGCGGGGCTCAATCTCGAGCTCAACCTGATGGATGCCTCTTCGGGTTTCAAGTCCATGCTGGAGAAAAAACACCAGAGTGCCTGGATGGCATGGAGCGGCGGTCGCTATCCCGCTTATTGGGAGTTTTTCCACAAGGTCAATGCCAACAAGCCCCAGACCAACAACATCATGAACATCGATGATGACGCCATCACTGCCCTGGTGGAGCAGTACGACAAGGAGTTCGACTTCGCCAAAAAAGCGGCGCTGTCGCGGCAGATCCAGCAGCGTCTGTATGAACTGGCCAGCTTTGTCCCTGCCTATCAGGTGCCCTATACCCGGGAAGGGGCCTGGCGCTGGATAAAATTGCCCAAGCTGCCCGCCACACCCAAAAGTGACCTGCTTTACTGGCCACTCGATGGCGGAAGTAGCGGCTACAGCTACGGCGGTCTGCTCTGGATCGACGACCAGCTAAAAACCGAGACAAAAGCCGCCATCAAAAACGGCAAGACCTTTCCTGCCGTCATGAAGATAGACACCACTTATCGGCAACCTTGAGACCAAAGTACATATCAAACAAAAGACCCCGCACCAGAGGTGACGGGGTCTTTTTTGTTTGCAACCGTGGTTGCAGCCTTGACGCGAGGGGCGATTAAGCGCGCTTGGCCTGCTTCTCGGCAATGGCGTCAGCCACGTCGGCCGGCGACAGCACTATGCCTTCCTGATCCGGCGTCGGGAACACGGCGACACACAGCTCGTCCTGCTCCATGCCGTCAACCCAGCGCTCCAGCCACACCTTGAGGGTGATGGACTGCGGCTTGCATTCGGCCCATTCACCCTCGGCCCACGCCTGGGCGTACTCAGGGTGTGGCCATACCGGGATGCAATCTTCATCGTCTGTGGTCAGCATCATGACGCCGTGCTCGTCGGTCAGGACAAACAGCTCTTCGTACTCGACCAGCTTGCTGATGAAGTGCTCGTAACGGTAGTCGGCATTCAGTTGCAGCGCAGCATTGCGCTCGGTTTCGCTCAGTTCATAGCTCATTGGCCAAGTCTCTCTTTCAATAAAGGGCGCCATGTTCACATCTTGCTGACAGCTTGTCCAGTATGAGAGATCGGTCACCTATTTTTCGGCAATATCAGCCCAGTTCAGGCGTCACCAGGGAGATCTCCGACGTCTCGCAACAACGCTGGCGCAGCCAGTAGGCGGACTCCACCTCGACGAAGCAGAGCTGATCCCGTCCAGCCAATGCGCCACCCATGATCTGCTCGAATCGCAGCACCTGTTGTTGCTCCCAGGCGTTGGCCAGTTTGGATCCATGGGCTTCGTCCACCACCTCGCGGCGCAGCTCGAACAGGTTATCGGTGATCGGGCTGTTTATCTTGGCCGGGCTGTGCCAATACATCAGCAGATTGTCCATCATCTCGCTGTCGTAGTTGGCAAGGGCATCCAGCTCGGGCGTCGCTCCGACATCGCTGGCAGCAAAATCACACCAGCCAGCCGTCAGCGGCGCCAGGGTTTGCGCAGCCGCACCCTTGCCATGCTGACGCAATACGGCCACATCCCCCCCCTTTATGGCTGGCAGCCAGACATCGCCCTGATGCTTGTCGAGCAGAGGTAGCAGCAGAGAGGCGGGATAGACAGGGAAACGGGGGCCGAGAGTGTGAAGCAGTGATACTAGCGTGATCTTTACCATGAGGGGCGCCTTGAACTGGAAGGCCGATATTCAGTGCTCGGCCAGAAAGACAAAGGAGAGCCTTATCCTATCATGTTTGAACGCTGGCGAGCGGACTCACATTTTCACAGCTCAACTCGGATAGCTGCGCCCAAAAAAACAGCGTTCAAGCACTCCCCGCACGGATAAAGCCCAATAGTTTGAACCAGCGCCCACTAAAGTGGATCCGGGAATGCTAGTTTGCATACATCTTTAGCGTAAGGAGTGCATTCATGATTGGGATCGACCAGATTTCTAACGACTTTGTAAACGACTTGAAAATACTGGCATGCTTTGATCCGGCCAACATGAGCCTGGGGATCAAGTTGCGCAGTGACATGTCCGACGAGCTGTGTCAAGCGGCTGTACGTCTGCATCAGCAGGGGCTCATCAGCGCAGAAGATGGCGGCTACCTGACTCCTTTTGGCATGACAATGGTTGAGCATCTGCAGCATCTGATAGTCGCACTCAAACCGCTTTGATCGCCTGCGGGGCCCAGAGCGAAAAGTTGATCAACTCCCAGCGCAAGCCCTGGCGCAGCAAACAGGCAAACAGGCAAACAGCAAAGGACCTTCGGGTCCTTTTACTTTGCCATCGACCATCCACTCCCCTTCCCGCTTTGGCAAAGGCTGAGCCTTGATCTCATCAGGCTGACTACCATTCCCAAGACGTACCTGAACAAACTGCCGGCATACGGCTTTCGCTTCTGTAGCGGATGTACTCTGTGTCTGAAGATTGGCAATGGTCAGCAGGCTGGCAGCAAGAAGAAGTGATGGGGTCATGGTGAAATTCAAGGTCAAAGATGATGCTGAAAACAGTGAAGATGGCCCATAAACAAAAAGCCGTGGAACCAGAGGCACCACGGCTTTCTTAAATTCTGTAAGAATTACAGAGCAGTTACGTTCTCAGCCTGCGGGCCTTTCTGACCTTGGGTCACAGAAAACTGTACGCGCTGACCTTCAGCCAGGGTACGGAAACCGTTACCGCTGATAGCGCTGAAGTGAACGAAAACGTCCGGGCCGTTTTCTTGCTGGATGAAGCCAAAACCTTTGGTTTCGTTGAAAAACTTAACGGTACCGGTGATCATGTTAGACATATCTTTAACCTGTATTCTAAATAATTACTTATGCTTTTCAGCGGATAAAGCTCAAAAACGGGATTAACTTATGAACAACAGGAAAAGATGTAAAACATCATATTCATTGACATAACTTTGGCCCTTTCAAGCTGATTTAGATTATACGTGGCTTTGGGGATTACGCAAACAAATTTGTGCCCTGCCAATGGCAGGGCACAGCCGTTTATAGTGCAGGCGATTCCAGTGCCTGAACCAGTACCTTGAGGAAGCGAGCCGCCTCGCCGCCGGTACAGGCCCTGTGATCAAAGGTCATCGACAGAGGCAGCACTCTGACCGGGCGAGCTTCCCCATGGATGAACACCACCTTCTCGAACAACTTGCCCGCACCTATGATGGCCACCTGCGGTGGCGTCACGATTGGGCTGGCATAACGACCCGCGATGGCACCGAAGTTGGTGAGAGTAATAGTCGCCCCCTGCAGCATCTCGCGCGGCACAGCGCGCGCCTTCACATCCGCGATCATCCGATCCAGCCCCTGCCGGATGTCGGCTCCCTCCCGCTCGGCTACGTTCTCCATCACGGGCACATAGAGCCCATGCCTGGAGTCGACCGCAATGGCCACGTTGACCTCGTTGAACAGCCGCCTTGAGAGCGTATCTCCGTCAAACCAGGCGTTCATGGAAGGTTCGGCACGACAGGCGACACCGATGGCCTTGATGAGCCGTACTGTCACATCTTCGTCTGGGCGCCAGTGACGCAGATCCACTTCGTCGGTGATGCTGACCGGCACCACTGTCTGATGAGAAAGCTCCATCGCCTTGGCCATGGCCCGGCGCGAGCCCTTGAGGAACTCGTTGCCGCTGCTCTGCTGCGCCTCGAATGCCGCCTGCACATCCTGCTCGGTCACCATGCCGGCGCTGCTACTGCCTTTGATCCGATCGATATCCAGACCCAGTTTCTGTGCCAGCAGCCGCACCGCAGGCATGGCTTGCACCAGGCTACCCCCCGGGGCTATGGCCCCCACCACGAAGTGATCCTCGATATGCTGTTGGTGAGCGCTGACCTTGCCCACCACAGTTCCGTCATCTTCACCCCCTTCAAATTCCACCAGTGGCGCGCCGATGTGGAGAATGTCGCCCTCCTGACCACAAAGCCTGGCAATAACCCCTGCCACCGGCGAGGGCACATCCACCAGCGCCTTGGCGGTTTCTACCGACAACAGCACCTGATCGACACTCACTGTATCGCCAGTACTCACCTTCCATTCGACGATCTCGGCCTCGGCCAACCCTTCGCCCAGGTCCGGTAATTTGAAAAATTTCATGACCAGTTCTCCATCTGCGGGGCAATCACCAAACGTTGGAAGATTCCATGGCTATTTTTTGCTCGGCTGCTGAAGCGCCAAAATTTGAAAAATGTCATAGCCATTTGTTCTCCATCAGCTGGTAAGCCGCATCCGCGATATCCTGCTCTGTGATGAGGTAATACTCTTCGTTGCGATAATAGGGTACAGCGGCATCCACCCCAGTGAGGCGCTTGGGCGGCGCCTTGAGGGAGGCCAACGCCTCCTCGGTCACCCGCGCCACTATCTCGGCGCCCACCCCGAAGCTGCCGCACGCCTCGTGCACCACCAGCAGACGGCCTGTCTTGCGCACCGACGCCAGAATGCTCTCCATGTCGAGCGGCTTGATGGTCGCCAAATCCAGCACTTCGCACTGGATATCCTGCTCCGCCAAGAGGCTCGCCGCCCGCATCACCTCCTGAATACAGGCCCCCCAGGCAACCATGGTGACGTCCCGCCCCGGCCGCAGGGTGAAGCAGACGTCCAGCGGCAGACCGACACCGTCATCCACCACGTCCGACTTCATGGAGCGATAGATACGATCAGGCTCGAAGAACATGACGGGATCCGGGTCACGAATGGCCGATAGCAGCAAGCCATAAGCGCGCCTCGGGCTGGAGGGAATGACCACCCGCAGGCCCGGAATATGGGCAAACAGGGCTTCAACGCTCTCGCTGTGGTGCTCCGGCGAGTGAATGCCGGCGCCGTAGGGAGAGCGATAGACGATGGGGCAGGAGAGACGGCCACGGGTGCGGTTACGCATCCGCGCCGCCTGGCAGATGATCTGCTCCATGCCGGGGAAGATGAAGCCCTGAAACTGGAACTCGGCCACCGGCTTGAGCCCCTGGGTTGCCATCCCCACCGCCACCCCGGCGATCAGCCCCTCGGCCAGCGGTGTATCTATCACCCGCTTGAAGCCAAACTTGTCGCGAAGGCCAACAGTGGCCCGAAACACCCCGCCATTGACCCCGACATCCTCCCCCAGAACAACCACATCAGGGTCGTGTTCCATCTCATGGTGCAGTGCCAGATTGATGGCTTCGAGCAGTGTCATTTCACTCATGCGTCCTCCCCCACTCGGCGTCATCAGCCACCGCATTCCCGTGGCATGTCATGTCGTCACACCAGGCAGGCTTGATGGCATCCTGCAGTCTCATCTCATCGATCATGAGCGTTCCTCCCCGGCGTGACGCTGCATGCCCTTGGCGATGATGCGCTGGCGCTGCCCGCGATAATCCTTGGGCAACTCGGCAAACTGATAGTCGAGCAGGGTTTCCGGCGCCTGCGGGGCCGTGCTTTCATAGGCAGCCACGGCGCGATCGACCTCCCGGCTCGCCTCGGCCAGTAGCGCCTGCTCCTGATGCTCGTCCCACCAGCCCTGTTCAAACATGAATTGTCGCAACCGCTTGACCGGCTCCTTGGCCCAGGCGGCTTCCACCTCGGCAGCATCCCGATAGCGGGTCGCATCGTCGGCCGTGGTGTGATCCCCCAGCCGATAGCTGATTGCCTCTATGAGCGTCGGCCCCTTGCCACTGCGAGCACGCTCGACGGCGATGCGGGTGGCATCATAAACAGCCACCACGTCGTTGCCGTCAACCTGGATGCTGCGTACCCCGGCGCCAACTCCTTTCTGGGCCAGGGTGGGTGCGCTCGACTGCAACTTGCGCGGCACAGAAATGGCCCACTGGTTGTTGTTGATGATCATCACCATGGGTAGATGCCAGACTCCGGCGCAGTTGAGCCCCTCCAGGAAGTCCCCCTTGGAGGTACCGCCGTCACCTATGGTGACCACGGCCACTCTGGGCTGGTTGCGCAACTTGAAGGCCGCCGCTATGCCGGCGGCATGGGTGATCTGGGTGGCGATGGGCACGCAGATGGGCAAGTCCTCCGACAGCTCGCCGTCGGCCTTGTAAAAAACACTACCCCGTTCGTCCCCACCCCAATATTGCAGGTTTTTCTCCATGGGCACGCCCCGCACATAGAGGGTGGGCATGTCCCGGTAGTAGGGCACATAGACATCCTGCTCCTGCATGGCGAGACCGACGCCTATCCCGACCGCCTCGGCTCCCAGATGGGAGGGAAAGGTGCCGAGCTTGCCGGTTCGCTGCAGCGCGATTGCTTTCTTGTCATAGCTGCGCACCATCACCATGTTGCGGTAGAAAGTGTGCAGTATCGCCTTGTCCAGCCAGGTCGGTAGTGTCGCGACCGGGCGCCCTTCCTCATCGAGGTAACGAAGGAAAGGGATGTCGACATGGGTCATAACTGGCTCCTTGCCGTTGTCAACGTCACCACCATGAGGTGACCCTTAGAATGTAAATAAGATGTTAACCAAAGAGCAATGTGATTTAACCAGGTAAGACCAGTAGAAACTTCTTTAATTTCAGAAAGACACTGAACTTTTCGGCTGAGCAGAGACGAAAAAGGGAGCCGCTTCGGGCTCCCTTTTGGGTGGATGCGGGATCACTCCCACATTAATGGATTCGCGTCACCAACCGGACGACGCGCAGGTCTATGGCACAGAAGACGGGTTCGGCTCACCCCCACAAGCGGGTCGGCACCACCAGCAGCACGGTGCGCTGACCTATGGCCACATTGGCGTTGGGGAAGACCACCGCCTCCCGCGTCTTTTCTACCGTGTAGCGCAGCTCCCCATCCTCGGCCAGCACGAATCCCTGGGGAAACTCGGTGAAATTGTCCACATCGCTGGCAAACAGGAAGCGAAACTGCTCCGAACGCTTGTTGATCACCCGGTCGATGGCAAAAATGGTGAAGTCATCCGCGCGCCAAGGCTCGAGCGTCACCTCATCCCGAGTTACCAGCTCCTGCAGCGCCTGACGGGTCTCGATGAAGCGGGTCATGTCGTTCTCGCCAAACGGGCGCACCTTGCCCAGCTCCACCGTGAAGGCATGGGCACCGTGGCTGTGCGAGCTGTAATAGCTGAAGGTGGTAGTGGGGCCGCTGGAGAGCAGTATGGTACGCACCCCGCAAGCACCGAGGAACTGCACCTGCTCCTTGCAGTGCGGCCGCTCATGGGGGAAGGGGTAGACAGCAAACTTCTCGTGACGCGAACCGCGAATGGCGGTGTGCAGGTCGTAGTGATAACGGGGCCGGGCAGGATCAGCAAAAAAGCGACTCACATACTGCTCGAGGCGCATGGCGCGAATGCGCTCCTGATTGCACAGCCCCTCCCCCTTGCTGTGGGCACCGGAGAAGAGCCGGTTCATGTTCTCCTCCACCTCCCGCAACCCCAGGTTCATGGCGGCCGGGTTGCCAAACAGGAACAGCACCCGATGACGGGCGCTAAGCTCGCCGCTGAGCAGCCGGGTCAGCAGCTGGTTGCAGATCTCGATGGGGGCGGTTTCGTTGCCGTGAATACCGCAGGAGAGGACGATATCCTTGCGTCCCCCGGGCTGATCGCCCGCGCCACTGGCAGGCTCCAGGCAGAGCACTCCCGTATCCCAGACGCTCACCCGGGAGCCATCGGGCAGGTCAAACGCGAAGGGCTCAAGCTGCCACTCGTGGTGGCGGGTCAGGGCCAAAAAATCATGCTGGGGAATCATCCATCTCACCCTTTTGTCAGGAACGCTATGGGCGGATTATACGCAAGGCGTGTGGGCTTAAAATCAGTTTTTAAACAAATTCAAACAGTAAGGATACAAAGCTGGCGACAGATAGTGACAAATCGACAAGGTATGGGGTAATCACGGGAAGTAAAACAGCACTGCGGGGAAGCAATAATATCAGGCAGTCATTCACACGCTGGCACGGGCCAAGTCGGGATGAAGCAATCAGGATCAGCAGAAAAACAAGGCATCCATGCCCGGCAGATCAACCACGCCAGAAGGGCTTGGTGGTCTCTTGATAACGATCAGATTCGTTCAGGCCGATGTCCTTGAGCAGGTACTCGGGCAGCTCGGAGAGCTGGCGACGGCTGCGGCTGCGTTCCAGCCAGGTCAGTACTGTCATTTTGACGCGAGCAGCCAGATTCGATTGGCTGGAATGCTGGTAACCGGCTTCGGTATAAGTCATGTTGGCCATGATGTGGCTCCTCTTGATAATGTCTGCGCAGGTGCACATTTGTTGCGCAAAGCTTAGTCAGGAGGGACAACCGACTCAATTGACGAATTTTGATACAACACATTAGTAAAGCTAATGCTGCATATCGTCAGCCATTAAAATATAACCAATTGATTTTTAACTATTAAATAACCATTTTATTCCGCATGAAAACCCGACAGCATATTCTCCTGCGTGGCACACCTCTAACTATGCAGTTTCCTGCCTTGGCTATGCAGTCACCGGATCTAAAGGCGAGGCAGGCAACCTGGTGTTTACATCCAGTTGTTAAACAAGAGATCTTTTATTGATCCTTATTTAACAGAGAGATACAAAAACAACACACCCAAATGGCTATCACTTCTGATGCTCGCCAAGGGCATCAAAAAGGAGGCACTTGGCTCACTTCCGGCATACTGGTATGGTTATTTATACAGTAGTTCAGCCAACCCCCTGCCAACTCTCTTCAGAGGATGTGACAGGGGCGACCACAGGACATGCCGATGGACACATTTACTCCGACTGCCGCCCTGCGTCAACAGATGGACGCGCTCGAAGAGGCGCTGGCCCGCCTGGCCCGACAGCTGGGTCAGCTACCCTTGCTGGAGGCTCACGTCTATCCCCTTCCTGCCGTACCCCAGGGGCAGGAACACGAGCCCATCGAGCAGATAGAAGTGGGCTATCTGGGCGCAGAGGAAGCTCTGGCGGCCACCCTGGCGGCCTATCAGGATCACAGTACTCGCCCCGGCTGCTCCACCAAGGCTACCCACCGCCTGCCGGGCTGGCTGCGCTTCTCTGCCGCCAGCGCCAGCCAGCTGCGCCCACTGATCGAGGAGATCAACACCCGCAAACTCGCTTTCAAGGGGCTGGTGCAACAGGCAGGTGGGCGGGATGAGAAATTCGAGCTGGTACACAGGGCCCTGCCCGGGGTGATCACCTTGCAGGTCTACCGCAAGCTGACCCTGCTGGAGGGTGAGTTGCATTCCCTCGGCTTTACCTGGGCCGACAAACAAAGCATCAACCGCCTCAGCCGGGAGCAGGTGCTGGAGATGCTGGAACGCAGCCGCCGCTATATTCCAGCGCTCTCCAACAATGAGGAGTGGAGCAAGATGGTGGATCAGGAAGTCTATGACCTTCGCCGTCTGCCTGCCGATGCCGAGCTCAGGATCCGGCGACCAGTCAAGACTCACCCCATGATCAACCTGCTCTGGCAGGACAGGGAACCCCGCAAGCAGCAGCTCAAGGCGAGCCTGCCCTTGCTGCTCTGCTCGGATACCCAGCCCTGCGTCACCCACCTTGGCCACTACCCGCCCAAGCAGCGGCAGGCGCGGCGAGATCGCAAGATTGGCGGTGAGCCCATCATAGAACGGCTGCACCTCTACCTCTATCAGGGGTAGCTGCGAACCGGCAGACTCCCCCTCTCCTGATGGTGCGGCAAGATGCCAATTCGCCGCTCCGCAGCCCTGGCTGAGCGACCACCTCTTTGACGGGATCTCCTTTGCAGACACAGACATAAACAAAGGGGGGATCGCCTGCTGGCGATCCCCCCTTGTACACAGCGTCAGCCTGATCAGCCCATCAGCAGGGCGCGCAGGCTCTCCACATCCAGTCCGCGCACTTCGGACTGGCCGCTGAGCAGGCCATCGGCCAGTGCACGCTTCTCGTCGTGCAGGGCGACTATCTTCTCTTCCACCGTCTGCTCGCACACCAGCCGATAGACAGTCACCGGCTGGGTCTGCCCCATGCGATGGGCCCGATCGCTTGCCTGATCTTCTACAGCCGGGTTCCACCAGGGATCCAGGTGCAGCACCGTATCGGCCTGGGTCAGGTTGAGGCCCGTGCCCCCCGCCTTGAGACTGATGAGGAACAGCGGCACCGGCTCGTGCCGGAAGCGCAGTATGGAGTCCTGGCGGGACTTGGCGGAGCAGCCACCATCCAGATAGCAGTAATCCCATTTTTTCTGTTCAATGCGCGCGCGCAGCAGGCTCAGCAGATCGACGAACTGGCTGAACACCAGCACCCTATGACCGTTGCCGATGGCCTCGTCCAGCAGCGCCATCGCCTCGTCCAGCTTGCTGCTGGTCTGGGACCACTCGGGCATCACCAGCTCGGGGGAGCAGCAGAGCCGGCGCAGCCGGGTCAGACCGCTCAGCACGTGCATCAGGGCGCGGCCATCGGCACTTTGCACCTGCTGCACCACTTCGCGCCGGGTTGCCTCATACAACTGACGCTCCTCGGGGGAGAGACTGATGTGATGAATGATCTCTGTCTTGTCCGGCAACTCGGTCAGCACCTGCTGCTTGAGACGACGCAGGATAAAGGGGCTGATCACGGCCCGCAGCAGGGCCATGTGCTGGGGATCTTTTACCGCCTTGCCGAAGCGGCGCTTGAACTCGCCCAGGCTGCCAAGCAGACCCGGGTTGATAAAGGTAAACAGGCTCCATAGCTCCCCAAGGTGGTTCTCGATGGGGGTACCGGAGAGGGCGAGGCGAAAATCCCCTTCGAGCTGGAACAGCAGCTTGGCACGCTGGGTGCCGGCATTTTTGATCTGCTGTGCTTCATCCAGCACCATGCTCGACCAGCGGCGGGACTTGAGCGCCTCCGCCAGGCTGCCGAGCATGCCGTAGTTGAGCAGGATCACCTGACCGGCCCTGGCATCGCGGATCACCCCTTCCCGCTCGGAAGGGTTCTCGAATACCACCACCTCAAGTTCGGGGGCGAAACGTGCGACCTCTTCCTGCCAGTTGGTGACCACTGACTTTGGCACCACCACCAGTGCCGGGCCCAGGTGCTGGCGCATGCGCAGCACTATGAGCGCCTGCAGGGTCTTGCCCAGGCCCATGTCATCGGCCAGACAGGCGCCGAAGCCATGATGGGCCAGAGTCGCCAGCCAGCGTACCCCGTCCTTCTGATAATCCCGCAGCGGGGTCAACAGTTCGGCGGGGCACTCCACCTCCTGCTGCCATTCCTGTTGCAGGGAGTGCCAGGCGTCATCCCCCTCAGTGGTGATGACGGAGAGCAGGCGGGTGAGCGGATAGGCCAGCTTGTTGTTGATGCGTTGCTCTTCATCCAGCATGGCGCCCAGCATGGTGAGCCGCTCCACCAGCTTGTCACTCAACATCAGGCTGGTCTTCTCGTCGAGCTGGACGGTGCGCTGACCTGGCGTCATCTGGCGCAGGATGAGACGCAAATCGAGGATCTGGTGCTCATCGAGGGCCAGTGCCCCCTCCACCTGGAACCAGTCCTGGCGCCGCTCGATACGCAGACTCAGGGCCGCTTCGTCCAGACTCTTGAGGCGGGCGCTGTCCTGATGCCAGTGAATGACCACACCGGCATCCACCAGCTCGGGCAGGGCATTGACCAGTGCCAGCGCCTGCTCCCCCTGAAGTAGCCACTCACTCCCTGGCAGCCCTATGGGCAGTGAATTGCGCAGTTGCTGGGCCTGCCCCTTCTCGGCGAGAAGATCTCGCTGCCAGTAGTGATAATCCTTGCTCCCCTGGCGCACTATGGCCTCCCCCTTGCCAAGGGGAAGTGGCGGCAACTCACCCTGCCGGGTCACCAGCTTGACCGCCAGCTGACCATCCTGCCAATCCAGCTGTACCGAGGGAATACCGGGCCAGGGGGCCAGTTCGGCATTGCCTTGCAGACCTGCCACCTGACTGTGCCAGGGCAGATCGGGGATGGCGTCCAGGGTGCGCTGCAATTCGCTTAAGCCCTCAGCGGGCAACAGGGGGATAGATTCCAGTGCAGGCAGGCGATCGAGCAGCGCCTGGGGAGTGAGGATGAGCTGCCACAAATCCTGTGCCAGCGGCAGTATATGGGCACCGCGCGCGGCGGCGGACGGGCTCAGCAAGGCACTCATGCCCTGCTCGGTGGCGACAATCTGCAACAGGGGCGCACTGACGGCCAGTTGCAACTTCTGCCCCTTGGCATTGAACAGCCGCGGATGAGTGGCAAGGGGCGCCCAGGCCTCTCGTGGCAGTTGGCCCATGACCCGGGGCAGGGTGCGCACCAGCGCCCAGTCCTCTTCGTCAAGCAGGGCGGCATATTGAGTCGAGAGCAGAGCGGGATCGACCCGGCGACCGGCGGTCCACTCCCCCTTGGTGCTCTGCTTCTGGATCTTGCACTCAAGCTCTGGCCCTTCGGCGTGCAGCAGCCAGACCAGCCGCTCCTGCGCCTTTCGCACACCGCTGGAACGCCCCAAACCCTGCAGCCAGTTGAGCCAGCTGGCCGAGGCGGGCGTCTTGTCGTCTTCGTCCTGGTCTGCGGGTGCGTCATCCCCGTTGGCGGCTCGCAGTTGCTGCAGCGGTGCGCGCTGCGCCCCCTGCCCCAACAGGAGTCGCAGCAGATCCTGGCAAAAGGCCATCAGTCTGTGATGGGGTTGCGCCTCCAGCACATGGGAGAGATCCCACTTGTGCAGTATGGCAACCTGGGGGCTTTGCTCCCCGTGCCGGGCAAGGGCGCAGAGATCGAGCCAGAGGTAACCCCAGTGCAACTCCTCCAACGGCAGTTGCAGGGTGTCGAACAGACCGACCGCCTGACCATGACGATCACCGGCCCACTGACCCAGCAGATCCGCCAGCAACGGAAACTGATTACCCAGACTGCGTTGCCACTTCTTGCGCTGCTCGCTGGCGATCACGGGGTCAGCTTGTTGCAACCAACCGAGCCAGAGCAGAGCACTGAACATCAGCGGCCACTGCCCCTTGGCACCCTCTGCCTGCCACTGGCCCAAGGCACCGAGCAGCCGTTCGGCGAGGGGTTGATCTTCCCCCTGCTCCGCCAACTGCTGCAAGGCGGGCCAGTGTGTGGTGACCTCGCCGGCAAGGTCGCCACAGAGCCACTGCCATTCGGCGGCGAACCCTTCGCTCACGCTTTTCAGCTCGGGAGCACAGGCGCTGGCAACCGATGCGAGCGGCCACTGCGCCCTGGGCTCGGCATCGAGCAGCGTTTGCAGGGAGAAGTGCATCAACATCAGTTGCTGCCATTGCGGGCTAGAGCCCGGCAGCAGGCGATGGGCATCGGTCACGTCGAGCAGGCCAAGCAAATCGGCCGCAAGATAGTAGGTCGGCACCTGACCCGCCTCACCAAGACAGAGCTCCCGTACCAGCGCCTGCGCCATCTCCTGGCCGGTGACCGAGGGCACCCGTGCCCAGTTCGGCATGGGGCATGCACCCGAACGTACCGCCAGGATCAGCGCCAGGGTTCCCTCTGCCTTCAGACTCCACTGCTGCTCCCCGCGCAGGCGCACCAGTCCCTGCTGCTGCAACTGCTCCAACTTGTCGATCAACGCCCGCCCGAGCGGCATCTGCGCTTGCAGCTGTTCTTGCAAATAGCGGGTACTGGCGGTGCGCTGCAACTGCAGCTCACTGAGCAGGGCATAACAATCGAAAGAGAGGGTGAACGCAGACATCAAGACTCACGGGCAGGTGCAAAAGCGGAATTTTAACGGGAAAGCGGCGGCGGCTCGACCCTTAACCGCGAAATAACTCAAAAAAAGCCGACTGGCTCATATAAACCAAGGAGCACGGAGGATCACAAAGGATGGAAGAAGACATGCCAAGAGGGGAGAACCTCGGCGAAATGACAATAAAAAAGGCGCCGGAGCGCCTCTTTAGGGTGAAACGTGCCGAAATGTCAGCCCTCCAGTTGCGCCAGACGGGCTTCCAGAGCCTGCAACTGTGACTTGAGGGTTTCGACCTCTTCTTCCAGCGCGCTCAACCTGTCCGCCGCCGGGGAGGCATAACTGCTGGCAGGGGATGCCTCGGCCAGCGCCTGCAGATCCACCTCACCGCTGAACAGATGGGCATAGCGGGATTCACGCTTGCCCGGTTCGCGGGGCAACTTGACCACATAAGGCCCCTGCTCAATCAGAGCGGCCAAGGCAGCATCCACCTGAGTAACATCATCGAAGCTGCACAGGCGGTTGGTGCGAGAGCGCAACTCACCCGGAGTCTGAGGGCCGCGCAGCAGCAGCTCGCAGACGATACCAAGCTCCTGCTCGCTGAACTTGAGGGTGCCAAACTCGGTATTGCAGAAGCGGTGCTGGTAACGGGGTACCCGGGCATTGAAACCGGCAGTGTTGACGACCAGACGCTTGCGGATCAGCTCATCCACAACAGCGCGGATATCCAGCTCACAGAGATCCAGCACAGGTTCACGGTTGCTCTTCTGGTTGCAGGCATTGACCAGGGCATTGAGGGAGAGGGGGTATTGATCCGGCGTGCAGATCTCTTTCTCTATCAGAGCGCCGATCACGCGGGCTTCCAATGGGCCTAGCACTAACTCCATTTCATACTCCCTTTCTAAAACAAGACGTTGAGGCCACTATCTTAGCCATGGCGCCTCTGCCGTCCAGCAAAGGCGCCTATTTTTGCGAAGCAGTAGTGCGGTTGGTGAAACATCGCGCAACCTTGCCGCCCTGCTTTGCACCTGCCGCCGGGCATCAGGAGGAGGGTTTATCCTCCAGCGTAGTGGCCACGGATTTGGCGGCCGAGCCAGTTAGCAAGGGATCACCCGGATAGAGCATCAAGGCTTGCGTTCGTAGCGCCTGCGCCTCCTCTTGTCGCCCAAGCGCACCGAGTGCGATCACCATATTCGCGTAAATATTGGCTCTGGGGGTATGGCGTACAAATGCCTGACCCCAGTCGAGATAGGCTTCCAGCTCCACCTTGTTATCAGTCTGCAAGCCCACCATCAAGCGCACTGAGTTCACGTCAAACTCCACCCGGGTCAACCAGGCCATGGGGTTGACGACACCAAGCAGCAGGGTTGGATCCTTGTAACCGCCGCGCTCGTACTTGGTGACCACCCATGCGGTATGAATGGCGGTGAGCATGAAGGGCACAACCAGCACAGGGATGGCGATAGCCAGGAAGCGCAGCAGCAACCAGGGGCGATAGACATATTCACGCCAGCTGGCTGTCTGCATCCCCTCCTCCACTTCCGCATCCAGCACATGGATCAGCAGCAGCAGGGCCCACCACAGGGCAATGGCGTGATAGAGCGGATATTCAGTCTGGGTGTGCAACAGTATGGGGGTCACTAGTGCCAGCAGCGCCGATCCCTTGACCCAACCGGCCTTGGTCACTCGCCACAACAGAGCGCCGCCCATCAGCGCCATGCCGATCATGGGGGCCAGCCCGCCCTCCACCGCCCAGTAGAGAAACTCGTTGTGGGGGTGATCGAGGTTGTATTCAATCTGCACCATGGCCGGGTTCAGCGCCTTGTCGGCCATGTAGTGATGCAGGAAGGTGGTCTCAAAGCTGCCATAGCCCCAACCGGCCAAGGGGGCTTCCGCAATCAGCCTGGCGGCATAAGGCCAGTAGACGGAGCGCATGCCACCGGATTGATACACCTCAAGCCCACGCTTGACGCCGCTGATCCCGTACTGAGACGCCAACCCCAGGCCGACACCGAGCGAAACCAGGCCCAGAATACGGGCCAGTTGATGCTGACGATGCAACTGTGGCGCAATCAGGATCAGGGCCAGCAAGCCACCCAGTTGTCCCACCCGGGATTGCAACACGACCAGCAGCAAGCTGGCCGCCAGGATCACCCCATAGCGCAGCCCTCGTAGCCAGACATTGGCATTGCCGCGCAGCTCAAGCCAGATGGCGAGGGAAAGTCCGGTCGCCATAAAGGTCGCCATCACATTGGGCTGCTGAAAGATGCCATAAGGGCGATTGGCCCGAGTGTCATAACCGAGCCAGTTGCCTGGGGTCAGCAGGTAATACTGCACCAGCCCGAGCAAGGCCTCTATCGCTACTGCCCCCAACAACAGATAGAGCAACTGATCACGGGCCTGACGAGCCAGTTGCCATTGGTACAGACAAAACAGAAACAGCAGACCGGCAAACAACCCAAGCAGCCGGGGAATGGCATAGTCCTTGAGTTCAAAACCGGGATACGCCATGGGTAGCAACAACAGGCATCCACCAAGCCATAGCCAGGCCTGCAAAGACGAGAATATCAACCGCTGTTGCAGGGTGACCTGCCACAACCCCAGGCCGATGACGAGGCTGGCAAAGACCCAGCCCCAGGCATTGAATGGCAGATAGAGCCCGGCCCCACCGGGGTTGTGCATGAAAAAATGCATGGCCAGCAGCCAATACAGCACGCTGACCACCCCAAAGATCCTTGTTGTCACCCTCATCGGCCCTGACCCCTTGCTTTCATGCTTTTGAACACAATCACCAACCCCAAAAAAAGAAAGGGGGCAAAGCCCCCCATTACTTACTTGGTAAACATATTATGCCTGTTCAGGCCGACGGAAAGCATGGCGTACCAGCACGATGCCGATGCCCAGCATGCCACCGAGCAGGGTAGCCAACACAACTATCATGGCGCGCTTGGGTTTGTCGCGACTCAGAGGCTCTTCCGGCGCATCAAGATACGAGAAGGGTCTGAAGCTGATGTCATCAAGCTTCACTTGCTTGAGACGATCTATCTGTGCCTGCAGATCCGCAAGTTTCGGCTGATAAAGACTCAAGTCGATAGCCTTGAGTACTTTCAGTTTTGCTTCCAGCCCTTTGGTACCCAGAGTGATCGAGAAACGTTCGCCGTTGTTGTAATTTTCGAGGGGTCGTTCAACTCCGGCGGCAGTAGCTACGGAAATTGTCAACACTATATTCTCGATCTCATTCTTCAAAGAACGCTCGGCATCTTCCTTGGTTAATCTCAAGTTCGTCATCAAGGTATCAAGTTGCATAGACTGTTGCTCTGTCAGTTCACTGATCAAACGTTGCTGTTGCTTTGCAATGATGAACTGGATGTAGGATTCCAGCATGGTCAATGCCTGACCTGCACTATCCGCACTGGTAGATAGTGTGACGTCAGGCTTGTCCCGATTTTTATCGACAGTGTTGGCGGTAATAAACTTGGACCATTCGCGGATCCATAGACGCTGACCTCGCTCATCCAGCTTGGCACCTTGGACATGCTCTTTAAAAAATGGGCTACCTTTCAAAAAATCGCGGCGATTTTCATATGTATTAAACTCGCGAACAAACTCATCATAGATGGTTTTGCTATCGGGAAAATCGGTTATCCCGAGCAATTTAGCCGGGCTCGCAACCCGCAACATGGGGAGCAGATCACTTTTCTGAGGCGGTTGTATGACTGCATTGGCTGACCAAGTCTGCGGGGCCAATAGTGCATAGGCAATCCCGGCGATGGAGAACACACCTGCGACCAAGAGGATCAACAGCTTCTGGCTCCACAACACCAAGACCAACTCACGCAGATCAATCTCATCAGAGCCAGTGGGTGGCACCCACTGTGCTGGCACATCTGGCGTTTTTTCTTTCATGTGTTATCTCTTATCCATTAAAACTCAAAAGATCTGGTGTCTTATCCAAGCTCACATCATGATGACTAACTCTGCCGCCTGACGATCCTTATCAGACAAAGACAGAGGGTACTTATCCGACAGTGGCCAATTTATTGCCAATGAGGAAGAATCCCAGCGGATGCAATGCTCATCACCAGGCTGATAATAATCGGTACACTTGTAAAAAACATCTGCCATCTCGCTCATCACATAGAAACCATGGGCAAAACCGGGGGGGATCCACATCAACTCCCCTTGTTCGGCACTCAATATATGCCCCACCCAAGCGCCATAAGTAGGAGAGCCAACCCTGATATCTACTGCAACATCGAAAATGGTGCCCGTTATTGCCTGTACCAACTTCCCCTGTGGATGACGTTGCTGATAATGTAACCCTCGCAAGGCTCCCCCACAGGAACGGCTCAAATTGTCTTGTACAAAATCGTACGCCCCACAATGCAGCTCAAATTCACTCTGACGAAAACACTCCATGAATTCGCCACGATGGTCACAGTATATTTGTGGCGTGAGGATCATCACATCAGCTATATCAGTAGCACGGTATTGCATATAAAAACTCATTATTGTTCCCTGCCCATCGTAGAGCCGGGTCGAAATTAATATCTACCTGACCATGACAAGGTTCAGATCTTCAGCAAGAGTGACAAAGAATTTCCTGTCATTTACCACCAATCTGATAACTCAAGCTCAACCAACTTAAAAGCCAGTGAGTGTTAAATGTCTTGCTTTCCTGTATAAAAAATGGCTCTTATCAATGTATTGGCAAGTCAGCCTCTGATGTCAAAAAATCAATGTCAGTAACAGCTGGTAATACTGGTGTTCCTTGCCTGGCCACTCTGGCTTTCCAAACTAAATCACATATACCATCTGTCGGAGTGAAGCCCGCAGGAATACTCAAGAGTAATTGTCTAATTTTCTCATGATCAAAGCCATGGCAAGCCGCGTCTAACTCGACCAGAAATGCACGAAGTTCTGACCAGACCAACATTTGCTCGGTAGCCTTCATAATTCTTGGATGTTCAGTGCCTTCTACCTGCTCACCAATCAATAACTCTTCATATAATTTCTCACCAGGTCGTAAACCAGTTATTTTAACCTCAATATCGCCATCAGGGTTCAGCTCACTCTTAAAGTCCAGCCCGCTTAGTCTGATCATCCTATGTGCAAGATCCAGAATCTTTACCGGTTTACCCATATCAAGCACAAAAACATCGCCCCCCATGCCCATGGCACCTGCCTGGATAACTAACTGAGATGCTTCGGGAATAGTCATAAAATAACGAATAATATCGGGATGCGTGACAGTAAGTGGCCCCCCATCTCTGATCTGCTGACGGAATAATGGCACGACAGACCCTGAAGATCCCAACACATTACCAAAACGAACCATACAAAAGCGAGTATGGCTTTGCTCTGCAGCCAACGCCTGCAAGACCAATTCAGCCAAGCGCTTGCTTGCCCCCATGGTATTAGTTGGACGAACAGCCTTATCCGTTGAAATCAAGACGAACGTATCGACACCAGATTCTATTGCAGCTTGTGCACAATACAATGTACCAAAAACGTTGTTGCGAACACCTTCAACAACATTATATTCGACCAAGGGAACATGTTTATAAGCCGCGGCATGATAAACTGTTTGAATATTAAAATTACTCATCACAGCTTTAAGACGATGTTGACGCTGCACAGATCCAAGCAATGGAATGACTTCAACTTCTATACTCTCCATACGACAGAGCTCATTTAACTCCTTATCGATGACATACAAACCATATTCGGAGAGCTCAAATAATATTAGCTTTTCTGGTTTACAACGAAGTATTTGACGACAAAGTTCAGAACCAATAGATCCACCGGCACCTGTGACCATAACACGCTTGCCATTAATGTTGGCGTTCATTAACTCAGGTATAGGATTGACAGCATCTCGACCTAATAAATCCTCAATAGATACTTCCTTCAATTCGTCGATATGTGCTTTGCCATCAACAAGATCAACCATTCCTGGAATGGATAGTACCTCACAGGGGAAATGTTCCAGACGATGAATAACATCTTGGCGTACAGCTCGTGACGCGCTGGGCATTGCCAACAAAATTTTCTTGATGTCAAAGCGAGAAACCAAATCACCAATCAAGTCTGGGCTATAAACATTTATGCCTTGGATCACGGCTTTACGAATCGCGGGATCGTCATCTACAAACGCAATCGGAAAAAACTCGTGCCCCTGATTGAGGGCCAACTGTAACTGACGACCTGATGAACCAGCACCATATATCAATACAGGTGTACGATTATGCTTACCCTGATTCACCAACATTCTGAAAAATAATCTGACACTACCAACAAGCAGTACTGCAAAGGCAAAATAAATAACAGATACAGTTCTTGGCAAGGCCACTTCCATAAAAAATGCCAACATGACCAGAGATATGGTTGAACAAAAAACACCCAACGCTACAGTCCATAAGACTTTAAATCCGACATAGCGCAATACGGCACGGTAGAGACCCAGTTTGACGAAAACAAAAACAGTGAAGGGCACGAGAATGGCCAAAAGCTCCCAGTGCAGGAGACTTTTAACGGGCATTGCCGTATCCAATCTTACCCAATACCCTCCCCAAAAAGCAATACTAAGCAAAACCGCATCTATAATAACAGAAATAATGCGCTTGAATGGCCGAGATAATCCTAGAAAAAATGTCAGCATATAATAATATCCATGCAGAAATCATGAGGGACAACCATAAAGTAATAGTCAGTGTTTCACTCGATCACCGCTCCCTTTACCAGTTACTGTTTGCAGAATATATGTAAAATAACTTTTCAGAGTTAAAGACTCAATCATCTTTGCATCTGTTTCCGCCAGCAACTGAGGGGTTGACATATCAATAGAATTAACCTGAGCCAAACCGGTAATCCCTGGCCTAACGTCAAATACGTTGTGCTTTTCACGCTCAGAAATCAGCACCTCCTGATTAAACAGACAGGGACGCGGCCCTACCAAGCTCATTTCGCCTTTCAAAACATTCCAAAGTTGTGGGAGCTCATCAAGTTTACTTTTACGTAAGAAATTGCCAAAAGGGGTAATGGCTGACGCACTGGCTAAATGGCTGGCAACGGAAGCCGTACCTACTTTCATGGTACGTAGTTTAACGAGAGTGAAAGGTTTTTTATGTCGTCCGACCCTAACTTGACAAAAAATCGGTGAGCCTGTTTCAAATAAACCGATCAAAATCAGCACCAAGATCACTGGTGATGCACACATCAATCCTAATAGAGAAAAAATAATGTCAAGTGTGCGAATGAGAAACGTGGTCATATTCTATACATCCCGTACTGATGATTGCATTGAGGCGGCTATCTTAGCCAATTGCTGATCCATCGTCACCGGTGGCTTCCATCCAAGCATCTCCTTGGTGTGGGTAATATCCACTTGCAATGAACCACATAGCCTATCCGCCACCGCCTTTTTACCTAGCAGACTTGCCACTCTCTGGATCCAGCTCATAGGTATTGGCAGCAGTTTTGTTTTCTTACCAAAGGCATGGGCGACCTTTTGCAACAACTCAGTTGTCGACACATCCTGATCATCGCTAACCAAAAATATTTGGTTTGCAGCCTTGGGGTGCTCGAGACAATTCATTATCAAATCAATCAGGTTATCCAACGCAACCAGACTCCGCTGATTGTGAATGGCTCCCAGGGGTAGAGGTAAGCCTTTCATTATTGCCTTTACCAATTTGCCAAAGTTCCCTGGTGCATTAGCACCATAAACCAATGGAGGGCGGAGTATCACATACTCCATGCCAGTGGCTGAACAGAGAGCCTTCAACCCCTCTTCGGCCTCCAGCTTGGAGCGAGAGTAATCATCCCAAGGGGCCGGTTGATCCTCGATGGTAAAAGGGGACTGTGTTAAATTTCCATTAACTCCTATCGAACTGATGAATATGAACCTCTTTACCCCATTGGTCGCTGCCATTTTTGCAAGACCCAAGGTACCATCGACGTTAACTTGCCTAAAAGCAGCGAGCGGATCTTGCTGGTCATCTTTTAAAATATGGGCCCTTGCCGCACAATGGATAATGACATCAACATGTTCAAATGCTGCAGTGTCAACTGACAATGCTGACAGCTCTCCGAATATGACTTGTTCACTACCCACAGGGACATAATTATCATTTCTAACCAGTGCCGTCACCCGATGACTTTTGGCCAATAACTGGCCTAACAGCGCACGACCGACAAAGCCATTGGAACCGGTTAAAATCACCTTGCTCATAGACGCCCTCTGGCTATTTATAATCCCCATTAGATGGGCTATTTAAATTCATTAATTACTGAAATGACCTTGCTGATGGCCTCTTCTGACATTGTTGGATCTAAAGGCAGCGAGAGTACCTGCTCATGAATTTCTTCGGTTAGAGGCAATGAGAGCTTACTCCACTCAGAGTATGCTTGCTGCTTATGGGGAGGGATTGGATAGTGGATAAGAGTCTGAATACCCTGTTCTGTTAGATATGACTGCAGTGTAGTTCTATTTTCACTACGAATGACAAAAAGATGCCATACATGCGCCTTGGTTTCTGTCAGGTGTGGAAGATAAATGGCTTCATTATTTATTTCTGATAAATAACGAGCAGCTATCTGCTGACGACGAGCAGTATCAGTTTCAAGATACTGCAGTTTAACCCGCAGCATCGCAGCTTGAATCTCATCCAGGCGACTGTTGACACCTTCATATAAATTCTCATATTTACGGTGGGAACCGTAGTTACGTAATGCTTTCAGAGTCTGCGCTAACTCATCATTATTAGTGGTGATTGCACCCGCATCACCCAACGCCCCCAAATTCTTACCTGGGTAAAAGCTGAAACCAGCAGCATCACCCCAGTTACCAGCACGCTTGCCGTTAAGCTCGGCACCATGCGCTTGCGCGCAATCTTCTAATACCAACAGGTTGAATTTTTTGGCAATAGCCATTAACTCCGGCATAGGTGAAAGCTGACCGTAGAGATGAACTGGCAGCATGGCCTTTGTTTTGTGACTGATGGCAGCACTCACGGTTGCAGGGTCAAAGTTATAAGTAGAGGGGTCAGGTTCAACCAATACCGGAACCAAGTCATTTTCGGTAATCGCCAGAATCGACGCAATATAAGTATTGGCCGGCACAATAACCTCATCACCTGCATGCAACATACCGAGCTCTTTCCAGGCCCTTAGCGTAAGAATCAATGCATCCAATCCATTGGCCACACCAATGGCATGCTTGGTGCCACAAAAGGTCGCAAATTCGCTTTCAAACTGGGCTAGCTCATTGCCCATGACATACCAACCAGAATCGATAACGCGAGCACATGCAATCTTTAATTCAGTTTGATATCGTGCATTGATGGATTTTAGATCAAGAAAGGGAATCATTGTCATCACCGGATTGCCAGATAATTAATTGGGAATTTTAATCTTCATTCACAAACTTTACTATTTTTGCCGGATTCCCTATGACCACAGCATAAGGAGGGACGTCTTTTGTAACTACGGCACCAGCGCCAACCATACAGTACTCACCCAATATAATACCAGGTAATATCGTCGCATTGGCACCGATAGAACAGCCTTTTTTTAATACAGTTCTCAAGAAGCAGTCAGGATATATTTTTGAACGAGGATGTTTGTCATTGGTGAATGCTGCACAAGGCCCGATGAAAACATCATCTTCGACAGTTATACCATCCCAAAGATAAACACCTGACTTTACCGTAACACGACTTCCAATAATGACATCGTTTTCGATCAAAGTATGTGCACAGATATTACAATCCGAACCAATTTTAGCCTGTTTTAAAATAACCGAGAATTGCCAAACTCGAGTATCTTTACCGATATCAGACGTTTGCACATCACTGAGGGGATGAAGAAACATTGCGAGTAACCTCTAAAAATTCCTGATAATCCCGAATATAGTCACTTTCATCATAATTTTCACTAGCAAGGACCATTAGCACGCAGTCTTCACTGAAATCATGCATTTCTCGCCAAGTCACTCCATCTATATACAATCCTTTACTGGGTGACTCTAGCAATACAGACACCCTATGATGCCCATCATCTAATATAAAACGGCAATTACCTTTAACACAAACAGCAACCTGCTTCAGTTGCTTGTGTGCATGAAAACCTCGTGCCACATCCTTTTGCGTACCAAATATGTAGTACACTCGCCTAATGTCAAAAGGGATATTCTTACTGCCTTCTAAGCTAACCAGGGATCCTCTCGCATCACCAAGAATATCAAAATCAATAGTTTTTATTAAACTCATAAGACTACCCCAACTGTATCAAAAATACATCAATATTACTTTTTCATTATAGACTGAATAGCTCTTTTAAAGTTAAACAAATAGTGATCAAAAACAAAGTGAACAATAACAATCCATATCCAACGAGAAGGGGATATAAGCATATAATTTTTGGTTAATGTTTGCATTTTATTTTTAAAAACAATACGTCTATCCAATTTTTTAATCGTATTATTCTGATGTGAACGATAAAAAAACAGAGGTTCATCCACAACGCTAAAGCTAGTTTCAGCTGCGCATCGGATAGAAAAGTCCCAGTCCTCTATTTTCAATCCCTCATCAAAACCACCCACCCGATCAAATAGCGACCGAGTAAACATGATTGTTCCGGCAGCATAAGGCTGATGAAAAAAAACACTTCCAAGAACTTTACCCTGAATAATTTTTTTAGGAAACTCGCGTATAGCCGCCCCACTTTCAGAGTCAAACTCTCTCGCCTTGGTATAACAAAACTCGGAGCTTGGATGCTGTGCAATTGCTTTTATCTGTTTTTCTATTTTTTCTGGATGAAAATAGTCATCTGATGCCAAGATACATATATACTCCCCATTGGAATAGTCCCGGATAGCCTTATTCAGAGTCTTTGATATCCCGGCATTAGACTGCTCAATAAAAGTAAATCCAACCTCTGATGAAAGCTTCTTAATTAATTCAACGGAGGTATCACTAGAACCATCATCCACTACTATTATTTCTAGGTTTTTATATGTTTGAGAAAAGACACTATTGATTGCTTTTTCAATATAGTGCGCGTGATTATATGAAGGAATAACAACAGTAATCAACGGGTGAAATTGCATTTTATTACCACGTCAGAGAATTATAAATGTCAATTAATTTCTTTGATTCCGCAGACCAATTATATTTTGCAATGATCGCTCTTCGACCATTCTCCCCCATAACCTTGGCCTTTTCTGGATTGGATAAAATAAAATCAATAGCATCATAGATGCTTTTGGGTGAGGATGGATCAACACAGATACCACACTCATTCCCTTCAATAATTATTTTCCACAAAGGAAAATGAGAGCCTACGATGGGTAATCCAGCACTCATATACTCAAACATTTTATTGGGCTGTGACTCAATATGATTTGGAGCAGGTAGAAATGTAACAACGCCAACCTTTGATGTTGAAAGAATCTCTTTTATCTCTTGGCGACTCACTTGTCCTTTAAAATCAACCTGACGCCATCCTGGTGATGACTCAAGGAGTGTCATAAAATTAGGCTCATTGACAGAGCCAGCCATTACCATTGAGTACTTGGTAGAATAAGATAAGGAATCAACTAATTCATAAACGCCTCTAATTCTAGAAATAGCGCCTATATATGCCACATCATACTTATAATCGATATCCTCTTGGGATGAATCAAAACAAAACTCCTCTTGAAATGGATAGTTATTTATATCAATAGAGTTAACTTGCATCCCTCTAAAGTAATCCCGAATAGATGGTGTGGCTGCTATAACACCATCGAAGTTATTAACGGCGTACTTTTCATAACGTCTATATGCCCAAGATACGGCGCCACTGATAAGTGGATGAAGATATGGCTTATCCTTTATATCATCAGCAAAGTTCTCATGAGAGTCAAAGAAAACAACCTTGCCTGAATTTTTAATTTTTAAAGCAATAGGGATTAACTCTGGATCATGAAAATGATAAGCATCGGCATTACAATCAACAGCGGCTTTATATATAAGCTTTGTAGAGTTCAACATGCGCCAAATCCGGCCATGTTGTTGCTTACCCCCAACATCAATAATATTGACGTTATTTTTAACTTCATCACCAAGACCATCCGCTACAATGAGCGTTACTTTATAGCCAGCTTCAGCTAAAGACGTACACTCTTTTAGAAAAATTCTGACATCATATCGCTGATGAACAGATGTCATGTGAACAATATGCTTCATATCATACCTAAATTAATTTATATCTATTCTAGAGTGGGTTTTTAAGAAAACTATTGCAATATTTGTTAACTTAGCTGCTCAATTATTTTTATAGCAGCAATACCACCGCCATATAATTTATCCGGATCGCTCACTTTACGGTTAATATTTCTCTTTACAGCATCGATTATTATATCTGTATTAGCACCGACAAGTTCATTCGCGCCAATCTCAACAAGCTCTACCCACTCGGTTTGATCACGCATAGTGACACAGGCTTTTCCAAAAAAGAATGCCTCTTTTTGCACCCCACCGCTATCCGTTAATACCAACTGGCAATGATCTAACAACCAGAGCATTTCAAAATACCCAACAGGATCGATCACTTTAACATTTAGCTGCAGGCCAAGCTGAGCAATCAATTTACGAGTCCGTGGATGCAGAGGCAGAACTATTGGAGAAACATTTTTATGTAATTCGTTTAATGCCAGCACAATCGCAGCAAGGCGCTGGGGGTCATCAGTATTCTCAGCACGGTGTAACGTCGCAAGAACATACTTTTCTGGTAGTACTGCCACGGGAGCAATAGCATTTTTAGCGAATAGCAGTGCCGCATCTTGCATTACATCGCCGACCTGCATCATTTTGACCGGTTTATCTGAAAAACCTTCCCTCGTGAGATTTGTCACCGCAGTCTCCGTAGGGCAGAAAAGCCAGTCACTGATTTGATCAGTAAGAATACGGTTTATCTCTTCAGGCATTTTCATATTAAAACTACGTAGTCCCGCCTCAATATGCACCACTGGAATATGTAATTTTGCAGCAGCCAAGGCGCCCGCCAAGGTTGAATTTGTATCGCCATACACCATCACCATATCAGGTTTATAGCTCAATAAAGCTTTTTCAATTTCAATCAGCATACGCCCAGTCATTTCACCATGACTACCACCATGAATATTTAACTGAATATCCGGGCGTGGAATACCTAGTTGTTCAAAAAATACATCTGACATATTTGCATCAAAGTGCTGACCAGTATGTAATACGATTTCGCTCAGTGTATTACTTTCTTTAATAGCTTTGGAGACAACACTTGCTTTGATAAACTGAGGTCTAGCACCAATAATCGTAAGGATACGTTTCATATATCATTCCAACTTTAGTTAATTTTACATTCAAAAATTAGTGATAATTTACCCTGAGAGATCGAATCAACTATGAGGATGCCTAGAGCTTAGCAGCGACTTTAAATTAATAATTATATATATAACCAGGCTTGCAAATAACATCCAAAAAAGAGACAGATTATTTAGCTCTCCTTTTGGATAGAGCATGTAAAATCCAATTGAAAACTTTGCATAAAATATCAAGAAGATGCCGCTTCTTGATTTAATAGTTAGATTTCTGATAAATGCACCCAATGCACCGAATAAAAACATACCAAATATAAAACCGGCATATGAAAAATTTACAAACATTTCACCTAGCCCAGTTACCGGCAAACTGCCCGTTGGTAAATGTAGATACCACTGTTCCTTTGCCAAGTTCGCTGGCATTTCAACCAAGCCAAAAACATTTGGACTAATAAAACTAAATAGAGGATGCAATATTGTCACCCCATACATATGGCCGATATCCTTGGACCAAGAATCAATGACTTTCAGAAAAACTGGGAAATTAGGTAAATTTCCTCTTTCAAACAGGGCACCAATTAAAAAGTCCACATTGATTGCATTATTGATAAATTCAGACAGCAAGAAGTCGTCATTCACCGCATTGACATACAAACTACTGGCAAACCTAACAATGTACATGGATATTCCAACCAGCACACCAATAGCACCAAAGAGTACATATTTTCTATTAAGTTTTGATTTTCCATTATAGTAGTAATTTATTATAAAAAATGTTGCCATATAGAAAATAGATTGAGAGATTCTACCGTTAGATATAGAGATTAAGAATGAGATTATGATTGCCAAAAAGACCAACACACTTGTTTTATTCTTCTGTAGAGAGGAAATGAAAAGTATGTAGGTCCCTACATACATAAACTGATAGCCCAGTGTGGTAACTGATTTTTGAAAATCATAAGCACGCATTGATATGTTCTTATAGTATGCAAGAAGATCTCCATCGTATAGTATCACTATATTCAAAACGAAGTTACACACTCCAATAGCATAAAATGCCACAGCGATAAAGAATACATAATTTGACCCTATAGCTTTTACTTCTATAGGTTTAGGCATTTCATTTTTACTATTAAAAATAGAATAACCAGCCCAGGCTGACAGATAAGATATAAATACTGAAACGACCCCAATAAAATACAAATCATCCACATCATTGTAAAAATAGACAGTGGACATGAAGTTATTATTCTCAAACCCATACAGTCTCAAAATAAAAGAGGAAGCAATGAGAGATAGATAGTAAAGAGAAAACAAGTAAAATGGTTCAAATATATCTTTATTTGTTATTAAAAAAAACAAAACAGATATAAATGACATATATATGAACATGAACTCTAGTGGTCTACCAGGAAAATAGAACATAAGTCCTAAAGACATAATAGAACACATAATCCACACTATAAAGCCAGAACAAGAACAGTACCTCATTGATGTTATCTCTGTGAAATACATATAGAAACAAGAAAAAACTAAAACCTCATCATAACAGATGAATATGCTTCGCTATGGAAATATAAAATTCACTGCTGCCATTAATGACCGTTTAAATATGAAGATACTAAAAATACCTAATATAGACCATGTAATCACGAGATATTGATATATCAAATCACCAAGAAATGCGCTCACTATCGATAAGAATAAGCAACTCAAAGTCATACAATACATCTTGGTTCTTTTTAGCTTCCGCCAAGCAACACACGAACTCTCTGTCCGTAAAAACAAGAAAAACCAAAAAGATAATGCAGTAGATACCGCTGCACCGGTAGCACCATACTCTGGCACTAACAAGTAATTACCAACCAGATTAATTAACGCAGCCACAATAGCAGAGAGCATTGCATAATTACTCTTCCGAGTGACACCTAATCCGACGACCGTAGTTTCTGATAGTGTGTAAAAAAGTGGATAGGCCATACAGGCAGAAATGATGTATTGAATGCGCGAATATTCAGCAGGCAATATGTATGTTACCGCCCAAGAAAATAAACCAATAAATATGAAACAGAACACAACTATAGCAAGTGTATGTTCTGTAACCTGATCTATCTTTTCCGTATTAATTCCCTCTGCCGCCCACTTATATACGGTTGGCGCCCAGACCGTTGAAAAGATACTTTGAAAAATAACAGCCGCACCAGCAAAACTCACCGAAACAGAATAAATGCCTAACTCTTCAAATGTAGATAAATTTCTTAGAAATATTTTATCCATAGCAGTCAGCCCCCAAAACGTTGCACCACCAACTATCAACGGGGCTCCAAATTTCAACATAACCTTCAGTTTTTCTAAATCAATGTTTTCTTTTAGTGCTCCTAGCCACTCAGTTCTCGTATTCCATCCATATATTAAAGTAACTGATAGCATTGAAATAGTGTGTGCAAGAATCAAGTCTGGCAGGTTAAAACCAATCGATATTAAGTAATAAAAACCTATTACCAATAAAAAAATCAGTTTAGGCAAAATCATGCTGATTGAATAAGCAAATCCTTTTTCCTGCATACGTAAAATCAACGAAAGGAAGCGCGATAGGAAAGCAGCCAGGATGCATACCACAACTAAAATACTAAGATGCTCACTGGGAAGATTAAAAAGTAATTCTGAAAAAAAAGTAGGGGTTATCATTACCACAGCTATTGACAATATCAATAACACCAACCCTGGGAGTACAGCCATCTTTAATAATGCCGTTTTATTTTCAGACTCATGATATTCTCGAACATACGACTGATCTAGACCCAGACTGAAAATTAGCACGCAGAAGCTAGCTGCAACTTGGAGCATTGAGATCTTTCCAATATCCTCTTGGCTATAAAACCAAGTCGTGATTGGAAGAGTTATAAATCCAAGAGCAGCCGCGCCAATAGGACCGATAGCAAATCCCATAATTTTTTTTATATTCATGCAAAGAACTCATAAATACCTATCTTGACAACTTCTATTTCCGAACAAGTCATACCGTAATAGAGTGGAAGACGAATCAGGCATTCACTTTCCTTGGTGGTGTAATTATCCTCCCCATGAAAGCAACCAAACTCTTTACCTGCAATAGATGAATGGAGCGGGATGTAATGAAACACCGCCATTATCCCTTTTTTCTTTAAATGCTCTAACATAGCTGTACGTTCATCTATATCTGCTAATTTTATATAAAACATATGAGCATTGTGAACACACCCATCTGGAATTATTGGCAGTTTAATTTTTCCATCTTCGGCCAATTTTTTTAATCCATCTTTGTAACTCAACCATGTTTGCAAACGATTGCTATTTATTTCTTTAGCTTTTTCTAGCTGACCCCAAAGATACGCAGCTTGTATATCAGAAGGTAAATAACTGCTACCCAAATCAACCCAGCTGTATTTATCCACCATACCGCGGAAAAATAGACTACGATTAGTCCCTTTTTCACGAATTATTTCCGCGCGTTCCATAAATTTGGGATCATTAATCAGCAATAGCCCTCCCTCACCACCACTAGTATAATTTTTGGTCTCATGAAAGCTAAATGCAGATAGATGACCAATTGTACCTAATGCCTTGCCTTTATAAGTAGACATTACACCTTGAGCTGCATCTTCGATCACATACAGGTTATGCTTGTTGGCAATTTCCATGATGGAATCCATCTCACAACTGACGCCCGCGTAATGTACCGGAACAATGGCTTTCGTTTTAGGGGTGATCGCTGCTTGGATCAAGGTCTCATCAATATTCATTGTATCTGGACGAATATCAACAAAAACTATTTTGGCACCGCGTAACACAAATGCATTAGCTGTACTAACGAAAGTAAAGCTTGGCATGATCACCTCATCGCCAGGCTTAATATCAATCAGGATAGCGGCCATTTCCAGAGCGGCTGTACATGAAGGAGTCAGGAGTGTTTTCGGACAATGAAACTGCTGTTCAAACCATTGCTGGCAACGCTTTGAGAAATCGCCATCGCCACACATTTTGGGGCTCTGCATTGCCTGAAGAACATATTTTTCTTCATTACCAGTATAAGGGGGTTTGTTAAATACCAACATAATTAATAAAACCTGCTTCTGAATTTAAGTTTCATTGGCTCTTTATTTGCATCTAGAACTCTGTTTAGTTTCAAAAGCCCTTTCTTGCAAACAATTACAGGAGCACCACATTCAAAAAAAATTATTTTTCCAATATGCCTTTCTCGATGCTCAACTATCACGTCATGATATATATCAACATCTTCAAAAATCACTATCTCTTTATTTAAAAGACATTTTGCCCCATCAAAGGGGAATCCTACAGCATCAACAAATAATTTTATTTTTTCTGCCGGCCACTCCCAGTCAATATAATAGTCATCTTTATCCAACCACAGGCTATAGCTTGCTTGAAATTCATCTTGCGGTACTCTAGACAGAGCTTGATTAGAACTATATGCAATAAATAAATTCTCTATCAATTTAAAATATAATGGCTCTATTTTTTTTATTGCATCATATATTGTTATGGGATACTTAACACTTACCGTTAGCTGATCAATGATATCACCACAATCGTATTTTTCGCTGGCATATAATGCTGTTACAGACAACTCACTCTCTTTGTTTATCAATGAATTTACCAGAGGAGCAAACCCCCTATATTTTGGTAGTTTTGAATCATGAAAAACAATCAAATTTCTTTCATTCTCAATCAACCATCGCCAACCGATAGCAAATTTTATTCCATCAAAAACAGTCTCTTTATTTAAATCTAATTCTTTTCGATTGAATGCTTTAATATTATAACTTGATGTCAGCTTCATTATTTTATTGTAGGCGTCATCTTTAACCGCATCATCTTTTTCACTGACTACATATTCTATAGCTTCACTACCAAATTTTTTAACAAACTCATCCAGCACATAAAAGCCTTTAGAGTTCATCACATAGAATGCGACTTTTTTCATTCTAACGCTCCTTCCCAAAAAATGACGAATATAAACTTTTATATTGAATGCGTGATAGTCAGAACGAAAAACTTAGCCAATAGATCATTGGTATAAGTGCATGCATTAATATACTCGCAGTTTCATCATTGATTGAATATACATTCAAGCTGATTTTTATAGTTTTCATAAGAAAGATAGTTTTTTATTTTCCCTCTGTTTTCAGCCAAAACTTTTTCATCTAAATCATAGATATTTATATTTTCAATATCATACACTACGATATCATGATCTTTAAAAAAATCCCATTGGGTCACATCGCTACGCATATATACTTTCTTTCCTAAGCCTAACAGAGTTATTGTATTACCCATGGCCTGTTGTCGCTTATGATTAAATATAGCAATATCGACGCTACCAAGAAATGCCAAGTATTGGTGAAATGGTACATGTTCAGTCAGAGGGATGAACTTGTCGCCAAATATCTTTCTACCTTCTTTAATTACTTCATCTGCATAAGCATCACCACCATAGGTTAGTGGGACATATATAGTCACATTATGCTTATGGTATTTTTCAAGTCGCTTAAAAATATCCAGGTGATTATTACTTGGATCTGCCGAGTTCCCAACTTGAATGTTTATTCCTTCATGGACTTTATCAGGGATAGTATACTCTTGATATAAATTACTAGGATACATAAAGCATTCATGATATTGACCCTGTGCACCATACCATTGTTGAGCTAATTTATAATCACCTTTAATATAAGTAACAAGATGCCCTATTTTTTTTATTACTTTTTTTCTTAAAAACTCTTTAACTCTACAGCCCCAGCTTTTTTCATTTAACTGATAGCAATACAGATCCCCGCCCCATATCACCCAGTAGCATTTCTTAAGCAGCCAAGGCATAAAAAATAACAGCGTAATCGTTTTATAATCAAAAAGTCCATGCAGCATTATTTTTTCTGCTTGATGCATTTTAATTGAGATACCAAGATAATATTTGGCTCTACCAAAAAATGTTCGCTTTGCGAGCTTAATGTTTGGGGAGGGAAACGTTTTATACTTTGTGGCCCCTAATGTTAAATAAAAAAGATGAGACTCAAAATCAAAGTCACTTTTGACAAGTTCAATAAATGGAGACATGAACGTGCATGCATGGCCTATATGCACAATTTTTTTAGACATATGTCATCCTCTTACAGCTAAAATGACGCCCAGCACTATTACATATAAATAACGAACCTAGAATAATTCCTTTAATTTATCGAAACAATTTCCGTTCAATATACTAAAAGTAATTATAATCGCCTAACTGAATAGAAAAAACTATCAGAGTGGGACACCTACATATATGGGTGCATTGGCAAACTAACCACTTGCTTTGATAGTTTCTCAGCCACTGGCAAATCACCTTCTTTATAACCAAGATAAGCAAACGCCTTCTGCTGATGCAGACAAGTTGCGTAATAGATCATGGTTGGTATTCCTTTGGCCTTGTATTCAGCCATGGTAGCGTCTCGATCCTGAGTAATGATGGTATATTGTGCCCATGAGCTTAAATAACCAGGCGGCACCATGGGTGTTTTATATTTCCCTGCCAATGCCTGCTCATAGTTTTTAGCCACTTTATTACGAGCAATCAACTCCTCTGGGAAGACGGCCAGTTTCTCTAATAAAATTGCCGCCTGGATAGTATCAAGTCGACTGTTCATACCAATACGAACATTGTCGTATTTGTCTGCTCCTTTGCCATGAACCCGGTAAGACTTGATAAGCTCGGCATATTCATCGCTATTGGTGAAGATAGCGCCACCATCGCCATAGCACCCCAGTGGCTTGGCTGGGAAGAAACTGGTAGTTGCAATATCACCAAAGCTACCGGCCCGTTTTCCGTTCAATTCACCGCCAAAACCCTGAGCTGAATCTTCGAGGAGCTTCATATTGTATTTCTTTGCAATAATTTCCAGCTCTGGATAATTGGCGGGCAACCCGAAGAGATCAACAGTGATAATCGCTTTGAGATTGAGCTTGCCTTCGGCTAGAACCCGTTGAATCTGCTTTTCCAAGTCTTGAGGTGAGATGTTGAAGGTATCGGGATCGGAATCTACAAAAACAGGGGTAGCACCTTCATAAGCGATGGTCTCTGCTGTAGCAAAGAAGGTGAAAGTTGGACAAAAAATAGCATCGCCAGGTTTGACCCCCATCGCCATCATCGCCAGTGTCAGAGCATCGGTACCATTGGCACAGGTAATGACATGTTTAACACCGACATAGTCAGCCAGCTTGGCCTCCAATTCGGCCACCTCAGGCCCCATGATGTAATGACCATGTTCGAGCACTTGCTGAATTCGTTGGTCAATCTTCTGTTTCAGATGCTGGTATTGGGCAGCCAAGTCAATAAATTGCATGATTATCTTTCCAATCTACTGAGGGTGTCACCCTCTAGAACATAGGTTTCTTGAGTGAAAGGGCAAACTGTTGTGGCCTGGCCATAAAGAGGGAGATCGAGCTTTTCACCGTAGGCACTCATCCAACCTATTTGCTTGGCGGGTACGCCCACCATAAGAGCAAAGGGTTTGACCTCTTTGTTCACTACTGTCCCGGCACCGATGAAAGCGTACTCGCCAATGGTAACACCACAAACAATGGTACAGTTGGCTCCCAGGGTTGCTCCTTTTTTGACAAGGGTGTCACGATATTCAGCTTTGCGTTCGATCAAGGCTCTTGGGTTATAGACATTGGTGAAGACCATGCTGGGACCACAGAAGACCCCCTCTTCCAAAATGACATTATCGTATACCGAAACATTGTTCTGTATCTTGCAGCGATCACCAATAACTACTTTATTGCCAACGAAGACATTTTGACCAAGAGAAACTCCTGCACCAATCTTTGCCCCTGCACAGACATGGGCCCAATGCCACACTCTGGAGTCAGCCCCAATCTGCGCACCCACATCAACGATCGCGGTTTCATGCACCAGATAGTTCATGCTTAATACTCCAGCGGCAAACCAACTTGACGGCCATCGCGGGCTGCCAGGTAGGCGGCAATCAACAGTTCCAGTGAGGTCAAGCCCTCACGACCATCAGTTTCTGGCTCAGCTTCGCCACGCATAACATCCACTACATTCTTGTAGTAGAGAGGATGACCAAAGCCGTAGACAGAAGTGGTCTCATAGTTTGCCTCGCTGATCTGGGCATCGTAATCTTTCTCTTCAGCAAACTGCCATTGCTGAATTTCGTTGACTGCAAGCCCGCCAATTCGCACCGTACCCTGCTCACCAAGGATGGTAATACTACCTTCCAGATTACGCGGATAAGTAAGCATGGTAACGCTCATAGAACCTACTGCACCATGACGCCACTTGATGTTCAGCACACCAGTGTCTTCGGCTTCAATATCCCGAGTCGTGGTCATCATCGCCTGAACTTTTTCGACAGGACCAATCAGCCAGTGCAATAGATCGACATAGTGGCTCGCCTGATTCATGAAGGCACCACCATCAAACTCCCAATTACCGCGCCAACCGCCAACATCGTAATAGGATTGGGGACGAGTCCAGAACACATTGATATTGACCATATGGATCTTGCCAAAACGCTTCTCAGTGATGGCACGCTTCAACAGTTGTAGAGTGGTATTACGACGATTCTGTTTGACAACGAAGAGGCGCACTCCTGCTTTGTCACATGCCTTGACCATTTGCTGACCATCTTGCCAACGAGTCGCCATAGGTTTTTCTGTAATGACATGTACCCCATGCTCAGCAGCGAGTATTGCCTGATCAGCATGCAAGCCACTGGGGGTGCAAAGACTTACAATATCGATCTGCTCTTTTTCCAACATTTCTTGCAGCTTTTGATAGGCTGGGACCTGATATTGCTGCTGGTGCTCAACGAGCGTAGTCGGATTGATATCGCAAATCGCAACTAGCTCAAAGTGATCTGCATGTTGGGCAATGGAACCAAAATGGTTTTTGGAAATGCGGCCACAGCCAACAATGGCGATTCTGATCTTGCGATCTTTGATGATAGGGTAGCTTTGAATTAGCACAATAATTCCCTTATTTGTTTAACACCAGACGGAGAGTGTTTACTCGGTTTGTCTATATGTTCGTTTTTCCTGGAGTGCCGATGGTTGACTGCATTCACTCGCCCCATCACATATCCTCGCAGGATTGTGAAAACCGTTTATGGCTCACACTAACGACCAACAAGAAAAAATTAGTCGCCAATATGGCACATCATCACAGTTTTAATGGCTAAATTTTTAGTGTATTCAGTCATTCCAATAGTTCATTGAAAATTGCAAGAGGTATCTTATTGCAGCCTCTACAATTGCACCGGAGATTAGAAACGGAAAAGCGTAAACCCAGCCTTGTCACAGGCCTCCCGTGTATAGAGAGCCTTGATATCTGCCAGCACAGGTTGATCAGTACGACAGAACTTGCGTAACTGTTGTGGAGAGAGCTCTCGAAACTCCTGATGACCTACGGCGACAATGAGGCTATCGACTGGAGATTGCTCGCTAATGACACCCAATTCAATACCATACTCATGTTGCACTTCGTCAGTATTAGCCCAAGGATCTATTACGACCACATTCAACCCCCAATTTTTCAGTTCAGTAATCAGGTCAATTACCTTGCTATTACGAATATCGGGACAGTTCTCTTTGAAGGTAATACCCATCACACCAACAACACTGCGAGCAACATCAATACCGTTTTTCAGCATCAGCTTTATGACATTTCTGGCAGCATAACGTGCCATGTTATCGTTGATGCGACGACCTGCAAGAATTACCTGAGGATGATATCCCAACTCTTCGGCCTTGTGCGTCAGATAATAAGGATCAACACCTATACAATGGCCACCAACCATACCAGGACGGAAAGGAAGAAAATTCCATTTGCTACCAGCGGCTTCTAATACTTCTATGGTGTCGATGCCAATACGATCAAAAATGATGGAGAGTTCATTGACGAAGGCAATATTGAGGTCACGTTGACTATTTTCGATCACCTTTGCAGCTTCCGCAACCTTGATACTGGTAGCTGGGAAGGTGCCGGCTGAAATAATAGAGTTGTAAAGCGCATCTACCTCTACAGCAATTTCAGCAGTTGAACCACTAGTGATCTTCTTGATTTTCGTCAGAGTGTTGACCTTGTCACCAGGGTTTATGCGCTCCGGGCTGTAGCCGCAATAGAAGCCTTCATTGAACTTAAGGCCTGAGAACTTCTCCAGCACAGGTACACATATTTCCTCAGTGCAACCTGGATAAACAGTGGACTCATAGATAACGATAGCCCCCTGTTTCAGTGCCTTAGCCACTGTCTCGCTAGCTTTCACCAATGGCGTTAAATCAGGACGGTTAGCTCCATCAATAGGCGTTGGGACGGTAACGATGAAGATGTCACAATCTTTCAAGGCATTCTGGTCACTGCTATAGGTCAGCCTTGTCGCCTGTTTCAGTTCTTCAGGGGTGACTTCAAGAGTACTGTCCTGAAAACTCATCAGTTCATTGATGCGAGATTGGTTAATATCGAATCCAAGTACGGAACGGTATTTCCCAAACTCTACGGCTAAAGGCAACCCAACATAACCTAGCCCAATAATGGCCACTTTCTTGTTTTGCATCTTTACTCCAAAAGAATATAAAAATAAAATAATAAAATGGTTCAAAGTCAGGATAATGGCTTGAAGACTTAATTTGAGAATGACCAATAAACCTTTAAAAGGAGATCTGCATAATATACGGCGTAGTTACTAAAACACTTAAATGAAAAAAGTGAACCCGAACCTAAAAAATACTTGTTATTTCACCTTGGAAACCAATCTCATCAAGTATTGGCCATAAGCATTCTTTATCAATGGCGCAGCTAATAGCTTCACTTGAGCAGCATCAATAAATCCCTGACGGTAGGCTATCTCCTCCGGACAAGAGACTTTTAGTCCTTGTCGAGTTTCAATGGTCTGAATAAAGTTGCTCGCCTCAATCATGCTCTCGTGAGTACCGGTATCAAGCCAGGCATAGCCACGACCCATCATGGCCACCGACAGATTTCCTTGCTCAAGATAAATTCGATTGATGTCTGTAATTTCCAGTTCGCCGCGAAGAGATGGCTTCAAGTTCTTGGCTATTTCCACAACATTGTTGTCATAAAAATAGAGACCCGTTACCGCATAGTTGCTCTTCGGCTCTTGCGGTTTCTCTTCCAGGGAAATGGCAATCCCCTCGTCATCAAACTCTACTACACCATACCGCTCTGGGTCATATACATGGTAGGCAAATACGGTCGCTCCACTGGGAGTGTCTGCGGCTGACACCAACTGTCTCTGCAAATTGTGGCCGTAAAATATATTATCGCCCAAGACCAGAGCACATGCATCTGAACCAATAAACTCTTCACCCAAAATAAACGCTTGTGCCAAACCATCCGGGCTCGGTTGTACCTTGTATTGCAAATTCAACCCCCACTGACTGCCATCACCCAGCAGCTGTTCAAAACGGGGGGTATCTTGTGGCGTACTAATTATCAAGATATCCCGTATTCCCGCCAGCATCAGGGTACAGAGTGGGTAGTAAATCATTGGTTTGTCATAAATGGGTAGCAGCTGCTTGCTGACTGCCATGGTGACGGGGTAGAGACGAGTGCCTGACCCACCGGCCAGAATAATACCTTTACGTTTGGTCATAATGCTTCATTTCTTATATTTGAATTATTTAACCATGAAAAAGTGTGGCCAAGCGCCACTTCTTTTACCCTTTATTACTATCGACAAGACACGAAATCCCCTTGTCTCGCTTGCCATCCTCATATTGACTCAGGATCTCTACCAGCATCCGCTCGACACCAACAGTCCAGTCTGGTAGCACCAGACTGAATGTTCGCTGGAACTTGCTCGTATCCAGGCGTGAGTTATGAGGCCGCTTGGCAGGCGTCGGAAATTCACTGGCCGGCACAGCATTGAGTTGCGTGACCGACAGTTCAACCCCTGCCTCTCTAGCTTTGGCAAACACCAGCTGGGCATAGTCAAACCAGGTGGTGGTACCGGAGGCGACCAGATGATACAGCCCCGCCACCTCTGGTTTGTACTGCGCAATACGGATCGCATGGGCCGTGCAATCGGCCAGCAACTCTGCACCGGTCGGGGCGCCAAACTGGTCATTGATAATCGACATTTCGCTACGCTCTTTGCCAAAGCGCAGCATGGTCCTGGCAAAGTTTGCCCCACGGGCGGCATACACCCAGCTGGTGCGGAAGATAAGATGACGAGTGCAAAGCACAGCTGCGTGTTCCCCTGCCAGCTTGGTTTCACCATAGACGTTGAGCGGTGCGGTCTGATCGCTCTCGACCCAGGAGCGCTCGCCACTGCCATCAAATACGTAGTCAGTGGAGTAGTGCACCAACCAAGCACCCAGTGCCTCTGCTTCTTTGGCAATCGCAGCAACACTGGTGGCATTGAGCAATTGGGCCAGCGCCCGCTCGCTCTCGGCCTTATCAACCGCAGTGTAAGCGGCAGCATTGACAATCATATCCGGCTTGAGCAGACGTACCGTCTCGGCGACACCGGCAGGATTAGCGAAATCACCGCAATAATCGGTGGAGTCAAAATCCACCGCTGTAATATGTCCTAGTGGCGCCAATGCTCGGTGAAGCTCCCAGCCCACCTGGCCATTTTTACCAAATAACAGGACATGCATCAGGCACGCCCATCGTAATTCTGCTCAATCCAGGATTGATAGGCACCGCTCTTCACGTTATTAACCCACAGCTGGTTATCCAAGTACCACTGTACCGTCTTGCGGATGCCGGACTCGAAGGTCTCTTGCGGTTGCCAGTTCAGCTCGGCGCTCATCTTGCTGGCGTCGATGGCATAGCGGCGATCGTGACCGGGGCGATCCGCCACATAGGTAATTTGATCGCGGTAAGAACCAGCCTTGGGGACCATCTCGTCGAGCAAATCGCAGATGGTGTGGACCACATCCAGATTCTGCTTCTCGTTGTGACCGCCGATGTTGTAGGTCTCCCCTACCAAGCCAGTAGTCACCACCTTGTAGAGCGCGCGAGCATGATCTTCTACGTAGAGCCAATCACGGATCTGGTCACCCTTGCCATAAACCGGCAGTGGCTTGCCATCCAGCGCATTCAGGATCACCAGCGGGATCAGCTTCTCGGGGAAGTGGTAGGGGCCATAGTTGTTGGAGCAATTGGTGACCAGGGTCGGCAGGCCGTAAGTTCGGCGCCAGGCGCGGACCAGATGGTCGCTGGAGGCCTTGGAGGCCGAATAGGGGCTGCTGGGGGCGTAAGGAGTGGTTTCGGTAAAGAGCGGCAGTGGCTTATTCCACAAGGGATGACCGGCACTCACCTCATCCGGATGGGGCAGATCGCCATACACCTCGTCGGTGGAGATGTGGTGGAAGCGGAAAGCCGCTTTGCGTGTATCGTTCAATTCGTTCCAGTAAGCGCGCGCCGCTTCCAGCAACGTATAGGTGCCAACAATATTGGTTTCGATGAAATCGGCAGGCCCCGTGATGGAGCGATCGACATGGCTCTCGGCCGCCAAATGCATCACGGCATCCGGTTGATGCAGAGCAAACACCCGATCCAGTTCACCACGGTTGCAGATATCCACCTGCTCGAAAACATAACGCTCACTGGCAGCCACGTCGGCCAGGGACTCCAGATTCCCCGCATAGGTGAGTTTGTCGAGATTGACCACGGCATCCTGCGTGTTTCGAATAATATGACGAACAACCGCCGACCCGATAAAGCCAGCGCCACCAGTGACAAGGATTTTCATAGGTATGCTCTTGAAATGAATATAAAAAATGAAGGTAAAACGAGTTGCAACAATGAGACTGGAGACAAGGATAAACTTGTCTGACCGGCAGATTTCTGACTATCAAGGGGAAAAGTGCAATGGCTACCGCCCCTGAGTTACAGCTCCCAGTTCGCTGATTTTAACCAGAATGAGTGTGCTGTTGGCCATCATGCCCTCCAGCTTGTGATGTAGCGGCTACTACCCTTGCCAACTACTTGCTTAATAAGGTTCGATGAGACGTTGATGTTCGAACCTATCTTATTGAGCTATTCCATTTCAACGATAGCGATGGATTCTAACGCCTTTAGCGATCTGTTGCACCGTCAGATCTGACCCTTGATCTGGTTAATGCGTCATCCTGGCTCACTCTCTTTCCGTTCCTGCTCTTTGCTTATATAAGGCGAGGACAGTTGCGGCTAGTCTTTCGCTTGTTGAGTTACTATTTCTTTGATCTTAAACGCAAAAATGAATTTTTTACTCACCAGGTCTTGCGGCAAGCACTAATATGTATGGTCCTGAAAGGGTCTTACCTATCTTCCGAACACTGTTCAAGTACCATTTTGCGGTGTTGCAGCCCATTCACATACTGCTCAATGAGCTGGACATCGGAAACAGGGGTCCCAACTTGATAAAGCACGACGCATTATGTCATCAAGGTGCCATATGCATATGATCTTGCTCAAAAAAACAGGGCGAACCGGATGGTTCGCCCTGTGGCTATACGATAACCCAAAGTGGGAGGTAATCGCTACTGCTGCTCCGTCGTCGTGCCGGGGGCTTGCCAACCACCACCTATGGCCTTGTAGAGCGCCACCTGGTTGGTCAGCTGGGCCAGACGGGTGCTGATCAGGCCCTGCTTGGCACTGAACAACGAACGCTGGGCATCGAGCCGGGTCAGGTAACTGTCCACACCTTGCTCATAACGGAACTCCGCCAGCTTGAAATAGGTCTGGTTGGCTTCGACCAGAGCCTGCTGTGCCTGCAACTGCTGCTGATAGTCCGACTGGGCACCGAGGGTATCCGCAACCTCCTTGAAGGCGGTCTGGATGCTCTTCTCGTAGCTCGCCACCGCCTGCCGGGTACTCACTTCAGCCACATCAAGATCGGCGATACGTTTCCCACCGTCGAAGATGGGCAGGTTGATCTGGGGGATAAACGACCAGGTGCCGGTTCCTCCGTCAAACAGGCCGCTCAGCTGGTTGCTGGCCGTCCCCGCCGTCGCGGTGAGCGAGATGGAGGGGAAGAAGGCGGCGCGCGCCGCGCCTATATTGGCATTGGCCGCCTTCAGACTGTGCTCGGCGGCCAGAATATCCGGGCGCTGTTGCAGCAAGCTCGAAGGCGCGCCCACCGGGATCGCCGCCAGTTTTACCTCGGCCAGGGTCACTGGCTGGCTGTCCAGCACAGGAACCTGGGTGCCAAGGAGCAGTGCCAGACCATTGCGATCCTGCTTCACCTGGCGTTGGTACTGGGCCAGGCTGACACGGGCGCTTTCCAGTGCGGTACGCCCCTGGGCAAGCTCCATCTCTGAGGCGGCGCCCAGGCGATACTTGTGCTCGGTCAGGCCATAACTCTCCTGCTCGGTCGACAGAGTCGCCTCGCTCAGCGCCAGCAACTCCTGATCCGCCAGCAAGGTGAGATAGGCATTGGCCACCGACGCTATCAGTGCAATCTGGGTGCTGCGCCGGGTCTCAATCTCGGCAAGGTAGGTCTCCAGAGCCTGATCTTTGAGGCTCTGGATCCGGCCAAACAGGTCCAGCTCATAGGCGGTGATGCCGAGATTGGCATCGTACTGGCTGCTGATAGTCCCCTGCCCCGTGCTGCTGAGATCGTCGGATCCCTGCTGGCGGGTGCCCGAGCCGTTCGCTGCCAGGGTCGGCAGTTGTGCCGCCCGCTGAATACGGTACCTGGCTTCATACGCCTCGACGTTGAGCGCCGCGATCCGCAGATCCCGGTTATTCTCCAGTGCGGTGTCGATGAGCCTTTGCAGCGTCGGGTCGAGAAACTGTTGCTGCCAGGGGGAGACGGCCGCCTCCCCTGCTGTCTGATTGCTCTGCCATGAGGCGCCTTGGGGCAATTCGGGTCTTTGATAATCAGGGGCCATGGAACAGGCCCCCAGCAGCAGCGTCACGCTCAAGGCGACCAGTGTCTTAGTCATGATGGGTCTCCTTGGCAAGGGCGGCCCGCTCTTCCCGTGAATTGTGTTTGGTGAAATAGCGAGTCACCAGCACGAAGAACAGCGGCACGAAGAAGATGGCCAGCACGGTCGCACTGATCATCCCCCCCATCACGCCGGTCCCGATGGCGTTACGGCTACTGGCACCGGCACCCGAGCTGATCACCAGCGGCAGTACACCCAGGATAAAGGCGAGAGAGGTCATCAGGATGGGACGCAGACGCAGACGCGCAGCTTCAACCACGGCTTCACCCAAGCCCATTCCCTTGTCGTACAGCTCCTTGGCAAACTCGACGATAAGTATCGCGTTCTTGGCCGACAGCCCTATGGTGGTGAGCAAGCCCACCTGGAAGTAGACGTCGTTCTCCAAGCCCCGCATGGTCGCCGCCAACACGGCGCCCAGGATGCCAAGCGGCACCACCAGCATGACGGAGAAGGGAATGCTCCAGCTCTCGTACAGCGCCGCCAGACAGAGGAACACCACCAGCAGGGAGATGGCGTACAAGGCCGGTGCCTGGGATCCCGCTTGCCGCTCCTGCAGGGAGAGGCCGGTCCACTCGATACCTATCCCTTCCGGCAACTGCTTCACCATCTGTTCGATGGCGGCCATGGCATCACCGGTACTCTTGCCAGGTGCGGCCTCACCTACTATCTCCATCGCCGAGACGCCGTTGTAGCGTTCCAGACGGGGCGAACCAAAGCTCCACTCGGTACTGGCAAAGGCAGAGAAGGGCACCATCTGGCCTGTGCTGTTGCGTACATACCACAGCTTGAGATCTTCCGGGTTCATCCGGAAGGGGGCATCCGCCTGCAGGTAGACCTTCTTGACCCGACCCCGATCGACGAAGTCATTCACGTAAGAAGAACCCCAGGCCGTAGAGAGGGTGCTGTTGATGTCGCTGATGGAGAGGCCCTGCGCCAGCGCCTTCTCGTAGTCGATCTTGACGTCGAGCTGGGGCGTGTCTTCCATCCCGTTCGGGCGCACCCGCACCAGATTGGGGTCCTGCGCCGCCATGCCGAGCAACTGGTTACGGGCATCCATCAGCTTCTCGTGACCCAGCCCTGCGCGATCTTGCAGGTAGAAGTCAAAGCCGGTGGCCGTGCCCAGTTCAGGAATGGGAGGCAGGTTGAAGGCGAACACCTGGGCTTCCTTGATGCTGAACAGATAACCCATGGCGCGGCCTATGATGGCATTGGCGCTGCGATCCGGGCTGCTGCGCTCTTTCCAGTCTTTCAGCTTGATAAACGCCATGCCGCTGTTCTGGCCGCTACCGGCGAAGCTGAAGCCCGCCACCGTCAGCACGGCTTCAACGTTGTCCTTTTCATTTTTCAGGAAGTAGTCACGCATATCAGCCAGTACTACTTCGGTACGTTGTTTGGTGGCACCGACCGGCAGTTGCACCATGGACATGATGACCCCCTGATCCTCTTCCGGCAGGAAGGAGGTGGGCATGCGCATAAACAGCACTGCCAGCACTGCCAACATGGCCGCATAGATGATGCCGTAGCGAACCCCCTGCTTGAGCACTTTGCGCACACCGCTTTGATAACGGTTTGCGCCTGAATCAAAGACGCGGTTAAACCAGCCAAAAAAGCCGCGTTTGACACCATGCTCGCCATGCTTGATCGGTTTGAGCAAGGTGGCACACAAAGCAGGCGTCAGGATCAGGGCCACCAGCACAGACAACACCATGGCCGAAACGATGGTGAGAGAGAACTGGCGATAGATGGCACCGGTCGAACCACCAAAGAAGGCCATGGGCACAAAGACCGCAGAGAGCACCAGAGCGATCCCCACCAGGGCACCGGTGATCTGGGTCATGGACTTGCGGGTCGCCTCCAGCGGGGAGAGCCCCTCCTCGCTCATCAGCCGCTCCACGTTCTCCACCACCACGATGGCATCATCCACCAGCAGGCCTATGGCCAGCACCAGACCAAACATGGTCAGGGTGTTGATGGAGAAGCCGAACGCCGACATGACGCCAAAGGTCCCAAGCAACACAACCGGCACGGCTATGGTCGGGATCAGGGTGGCACGGAAGTTCTGCAAGAACAGATACATGACGCAGAACACCAGGAAGATCGCCTCGATCAGGGTCTGTACCACCTCCTCGATGGAGATCTGCACGAAGGGGGTAGTGTCGTACGGATAGACCACCTTCATGTTGGCTGGGAAGTAGGCGGAGAGCTCGTCCAGCTTGCCGCGGATCTTCTCTGCGGTATCCAGCGCGTTGGCACCGGTCGCCAGCTTGATGGCAACCGCCGCGGTAGACTGGCCGTTGTAGAGCGCATCGGCGTCGTAGTTTTCACCCGCCAGCTCAACCCGTGCCACATCCTGCAAGCGTACCTTGGAGCCGTCCTGATTCACCCGCAGCAGGATATTGTTGAACTCCTCCACGGTGGAAAGACGGGTCTGCCCCATGATGGTGGCAGTAAACTGCTGACTTTCGACCGAGGGCGTGCCCCCCACCTTGCCAAACGCCACCTGGGCATTCTGCGCCTTGATGGCGTTCTGCACGTCCATCGGGGTCATCTGTACCCGGGTGAGCTTGTTCGGATCGAGCCAGACACGCATGGAGTACTGGCTGCCGAACAGTGTGATGTCCCCTACCCCGTCCAGACGGCTCAGCGGCTCCTTGATGTTGGCCACCACATAGTCGGCCAGGTCATCGTTGTTCATGCTGCCGTCACCGGAGATGAAGGCCGCCACCATCAGGAAGCTGCTGGAGGTCTTCTGAACCCGGATCCCCTGCTGCTGAACCTCTTGCGGCAACAGCGACATCGCCTGCTGCAGCTTGTTCTGCACCTGCACCTGGGCGATATCGGGATCTGTCCCCGCCTGGAAGGTAAGGGTCACCGACACATTGCCGGAGGAATCAGATTGAGAAGACATATAGAGCAGGTGATCCAGCCCCGTCATGTTCTGCTCGATGATCTGGGTCACAGAGTCTTCTACCGTCTTGGCAGAAGCTCCCGGATAGCTTGCAGAGATGCCCACGGCGGGCGGTGCAATGCTGGGATACTGGGCGATCGGCAGGCCTATGATGGCCAGGCTCCCTGCCAGCATGATCACCAGGGCAATTACCCAGGCGAAAATGGGTCTGTCTATGAAAAATCGTGCCATGAGGCGACTACTCCATCCTACTTGTTGGCCGGGGTCTGTTCAGACGGCGCGGTGGCCGCCTGTTCAGTGGGCGCGACGACAGCCCCGGGTTGTACCTTTTGCAGACCGGCGACGATCACCCGCTCACCCGTCTTGAGACCGGATTCCACTACCCAGTCACTGCCAACGATGCGGCTCACCTGCACCTCGCGCAGCTCGACCTTGTTGTCCGCCGTCACCACCATGACGGTAGCGCCCCCCTTGGGGGTGCGGGTCACGGCGGTTTGCGGCACCAGCAGCCCTTTTGCACGCTCGCCCTCTTGCAGAGTGGCGCGCATGAACATGCCGGGCAGCAAAAGTTGATGAGGGTTCGGCACTATCACCCGCAGGGTCACCATGCCGGTGGTCTCATCCACGGTCACGTCGGAGAACTGCAATGAGCCCTCTTCGCTGTAGCTGCTGCCATCTTCCAGCTGGAAGCGCACCTTGGCGCCCTTGTTCTCGTCCTGAACGAGCTTGCCATCGGCGATCTGGCGCTTGAGGCGCAGCAGGTCGGCGGTGGACTGACGCACATCCACATACATGGGATCGAGCTGCTGGATGGAGGCAAGGCTGTCAGCCTGCTGGGCTGTCACCAGGGCACCCTCGGTCACAGCTGACTTGCCGATGCGACCGCTGATGGGGGCCGTGATGCGGGTATAGGCCAGATTGATGTTGGCACTCTGCAAGGCCGCCTTGGCAGCGCCTATCTCGGCCAGTTGCTGCTTCCAGGCGGCATCGGCGTCGTCATACTCCTGGCTGCTGATGGCTTTCACCTTCACCAGTTCGGCATAACGCTTGGCCTTGAGGCGAGCGCTCTGCTCGTTGGCCTGCGCCTTCGCCAGATTGGCCTTGGCACTGGCCACGTTGGCCTGATAAACCGCAGGGTCGATCTGATAGAGCAGTTGCCCGGCCTTGACGTCGCTGCCTTCGGTAAACAGACGCTTGAGAATGATGCCACTCACCTGGGGACGCACCTCGGCGACCCGCAGCGGCGCGCTGCGACCGGTCAGCTCAGAGGTGAGTTGCAGCGGTGCCGTGTGCAGGGTCACCACATCCACGGCGGCGGGTGGCATGTCACCCGGCCCTTGCTGGGCACCGCCCTGTTCGCCACAAGCTGCCAGCAGACCACCTGCCAGCAGGGCAAGGCCAACCGAACGTGCGAGAATATGTTTATGCATGGAGAACCTTAACCTTTGTCAGTCAATGAATAACCACAGGGTTTACAGGTCCCTGTTGGTAAAATCGGAAAGATGAGGCAATATACATACATTCATAAATGTATGTAAGTGACTTTTTTTACTTTTACAAGGCGCAGATATCGATGGCCAGAAGAACCAAAGAAGAGGCGCAGCAGACCCGCTGCCACATCATGAGTACGGCCCTTAATCTGTTCTGTTCACACGGCTTGGCCAAGACCAGCCTGACCGATATTGCCAGGGCCGCCGACCTGACCCGTGGCGCCATCTACTGGCACTTCAAGAATAAAGAAGAGCTGTTCGTCTCCTTATGGGAGGAGCTGTGCCAGCCGCTCTCCCACCAGCTCGATGCCTGCGTTGCCGAGCAGGAGCCCAACCCCCTCGGCAAGCTGCGCAGCTTCCTCAAGGAGGTGCTGGTGAAGATCAGTACCAATCCGGCTCATCAGCAGATGTTCACCATCATGTTCAATCTGGAATCGCTGGAAGGGGAAGCCATCTCCCTGCGCGAACATATGCGCGGCCAGGCCGCCAACTTTTTCCGGGATCTTGAGATCACACTGACCAATGCCATCCGCCAGGGTCAACTCCCCAAGACGCTGGATACCCAGCGCGCCGCCACCCTGCTGCACTGCACCCTGGATGGCTACATCATCAACTGGCTGCACTTCCCTGAGCGTATCAACCTGACCCGCGAGGCCGATTTCCTGCTCGACAGCCTGTTTACCCTGATAGCCCTGCCAAACGGCCCGGCCACCTGCCGCCCCTGATCTGCATGGGCCAGCCCCGAGCTGGCCCGCATTCCTTGCTGGCAAGGCGCAACGGGATCTTGCCCAGCTTCTTGCCCAGCCAGGAGGTCGTCACAGCGTCACGGATCAGTGTCCACCCAGGCGGTATTATTTCACTTACCTGAGCCTTTGGTAGCGCGCCGCCAAATTTGCTAGAGTAGCGCCCCCGAAAGAAGGTGCCTGCCATGTCCATATCGCCACTGCCCAGTCATGATGCCTCCTCCAGTCTGCCATCTGTGGTGGATTCAAGCACACTGTCAGCCCGTCAGCGTTTTCTGAAACCGCTGGCGGCAGGCGCCCATCTGCTGGAAGCGGGCTGCGGAGCGGGCGAGGATCTGCTCTTTTTCCGGCAGCAGGGGTTCATGGTCACCGCCTTTGATGCCAGCCTGGCCCAGGCCAAGCTGGCCTCGCGCCGCTGCGGCCAGCCGGTGCGGGTCTGCCGCTTCGAGCAGATGCACAACGTCCTGCCCTTTGACGGCATCTGGGCCAGCGGCTCCCTGCCCTGCCTGGTCAAGGAGGAGCTTGCACCCACCCTGATGCATCTCGCCAGCCTGCTCAAACCCCGGGCGCAGCTCTACTGCTCCTTCCCTTATGACGAGGGCAAACCCGGCAACCCAGTGGCATCCTCACAGGACGAATACCCGCTGCAGACCCGGCTCGATGAAGCCCGCCTGCAACAACTGATCGCCCCCCTGCCGTTTGAGCTGCATCAGTGCTGGTGCAGCGAGGATGCCGAGCACGGCCGCTGGCTGCATGCCCTGCTGATCCGGCTACCCGATTTCCCCCCCACCACGAATCAGTATCGCCGCCGTCGCTTCAAGGGGCCCATCCCCCGCAATTCACCATCCAGCTAACAATATTTAACCCTGAATTAACCAGGTGTTGGAAGACAAGATGCGGCGCTTGTGTTAAAAAGCGGCATTAAAATCAGAATTAAATAACAAATCAGACACTAACACCTGGATTTCCTTATGAAACTTGTCCTCAAACTGGTTGCCGGTATTCTTGCCGGTCTCTTGCTCGGTCTCTACGCCCCGGAATGGGTTGCACGCCTGCTGTTTACGGCCAAGACAGTCATAGGTCAGCTGATCACCTTCACCATTCCGCTCATCATTCTGTTCTTCATCATGAGCGGTATCGCCAGCCTGCCGAAGAACTCCGGCAAGCTGCTGGGCAAGACGGTGGCGCTCTCATATTGCTCCACCATACTGGCAGGTCTGTTCGCCTTCACAGTGGCAAGCCATCTGATCCCGCTGCTGACCACAGCCGCCGAGCCCACCACGGAAACCGCCGTCAAGCTCAGCTCCTACATCAGTCTGGAGATACCACCGCTGTTCGGGGTCATGTCTGCCCTGGCCGCCGCCTTCGTGTTCGGCATCGGCATCAGCGCCACCCAGGCCACCGACCTGCGCCGGGTCGCCGATCAGGGCCGTGACATCATAGACCGCCTGCTGGCCCGCGTGATCATTCCGCTGCTGCCACTCTACATCGCCGGAGTCTTCGTCGAGATGACGGTGGAGGGCACCGTCTTCGCCACCCTCAAGACCTTCGGCGTGGTGCTGGTGATGGCCATCGTCATGCACTGGTTCTGGCTCAGCGTGCTGTTCGTCGGCACGGGTCTGGCGCTCGGTCGCTCACCCGCCATGCTCATCAAGAACATGCTGCCCGCCTACTTCACCGCTCTCGGCACCATGTCCAGCGCCGCCACCATTCCGGTTGCCCTGCAGGCCAGCAAGAACAACGGCGTGAGCCATGGCATCGCCAACTTCACAGTGCCGCTGTGCGCCACCATCCACCTGTGTGGCTCCACCATCACGCTGGTGACCTGCGCCACCGCCGTCATGTTCCTCTCCGAGCACCTGGCCATTCCCGGCTATGGCACCATGCTGCCCTTCATCATGATGCTGGGCGTCATCATGATAGCCGCACCGGGCGCACCGGGTGGCGGCGTCATGTCGGCCCTGGGTCTGCTCACCTCCATGCTGGGTTTCGGGGAAGCCTCTATCGCCCTGATGATCGCCCTCTACCTGGCGCAGGACAGCTTCGGCACCGCCTGCAACGTCACAGGTGACGGCGTCATCGCCCTGTGGGCCGACCGTTTCGCCCAGGGTGGGGAAGCGCAGCTCGCCCCCGAGCGTGAAACGGCCTGACTGCCGGTTCGGAAAACAAAACGGGAGCCACTGGCTCCCGTTTTTTATGGCTGGCATCTGAGGTCAACCGCGTCGGCGGATCACCCCTTCCTGCGCCGTGCTCGCCACCAGCACCCCATCGCGGGTAAAGAACTGGCCGCGCACCAGACCACGGCCTGCGCTGGCACTGGGGCTGTCCACCACGTAGAGCAGCCAGTCATCCAGCCTGAAGTCCCGGTGGAACCACATGGAGTGATCTATGGTGGCCACCTGCATGTCCGGCTCCCAGTAAGAGACGCCATGGGGCTGCAGGGCGGTAAACAGGAAGTGGAAATCGGAGGCATAGGCCAGCAGGTACTTGTGGACCCGCTGATCGTCCGGCATCTGGCCGTTGGCCCTGAACCAGACATGGCGCAGCGGCTCGTGTACATCCGGACGGATCGGGTCGACCAGGGTCACAGGGCGAATTTCGATGGGCTTCTCGCACATGATCTTGTCGCGCAGGGCGGGCGGGATCTGATGCTCGTAGGGACGCACCAGCTCCAGTTCGCTCTTGAGCTGCTCGGGTGGGGTGATCCCCGCCGGCATGCTGATCTGATGCTCGAACCCTTCGGCCTCGACCTGAAACGAGGCGTTGAGATAAAAAATGGGCTTGCCACCCTGGATGGCCTTGACCCGGCGGGTAGAGACGGTCTGACCGTCACGGATATTCTCCACGTCGTAGATGATGGGACGATTGGCATCACCGGGGCGCAGGAAGTAGGAGTGAAAACTGTGCACCTGACGATCGGCGGCCACCGTCTGTTTGGCGGCTGACAAGGCCTGCCCCATTACCTGTCCGCCAAACACGGCCCGCAGACCGAGATCCTGGCTCTGGCCCCGAAACAGGCCCTCCTCGATTTTCTCGAGCGCCAGCAGGGCCAGCAGCTCATCCAATACCTTGCTCATTATTATCTCCTGTATCAGTGCCGCAAAGGCTAACAAGCCCGCTCTGGCAGAGCAACCTTGCCCCTCTCCCCCAGCGGGTCCGTCGGGTGGTTTAATTCAGCAAGGAGGGGATTGGAATAATAAGCGGCAAACATCAGCAACAAAAAGGCCCGCCTGAGAGGCGGGCCTTTTTGTTGCATGAACCCATGAGGCTCAGCGCAATGCTTACTTGCTGCCGGTACCCGAGTTGCGGGTAGAGGAAGTCGGCTTGCGACGGGCCGTGGTGCTGCGGGCGCGCGGCTCCATACCCTGCATGTCCTTGTGACGCTTGACGGCACGACGGATCTGGGCAGCCTGCTTGTGACGGGTGCTCTTGCCATCCTGCTGCAGGTCGACCTTGGATTCGGTCTCCGGCGGCATGTTGACCAGGCCGCGCAGGTAGTTCACTTCCGGCAGTTTCAGCTCCTGCCAACCACCGCGGGGGATGCCACGATCCAGGGTGACATCGCCGTAGCGCACCCGCATCAGGCGGCTCACCTGCACTTCCTGGGATTCCCACAGGCGGCGCACTTCACGGTTGCGACCTTCGGTCAAGGTGACGTTGAACCACTGGTTCAGACCTTCACCGCCGGCCGGTTTGATCTTGTTGAACTTGGCCATGCCATCTTCCAGCTGCACGCCTTTGCGCAGGCGCTGCAACATGGCTTCGGTGATCTCGCCAAACACGCGCACCGCGTATTCGCGCTCCACTTCGTGGCTCGGGTGCATCAGGCGGTTGGCCAGTTCACCGTCTGTGGTGAACAGCAACAGGCCTGAGGTATTGACGTCGAGACGGCCAACCGCGATCCAGCGGGCGCTGTCCAGCTTGGGCAGACGATCGAACACGGTCGGACGACCTTCCGGATCATGACGGGTACACATCTCCCCTTCGGGCTTGTGATACGCCAGCACACGGCAGATCATCTCTTCCTCGGCACGGGTCTTGACCGTATGGCCATCGACACGGATCACGGCGTTCACTTCGACGCGATCTCCCAGTGTGGCGACCTTGCCATCCACACTGACCCGACCTGCGGTGATCAGGGCCTCCATCTCACGACGGGAGCCGTGACCCGCGCGGGCCAACACTTTTTGCAGTTTTTCACTCATCGGGGTTACCTGATTGTTGATCGCTGCCCGCCAGCATAACGGGCAACGTTGACTACTGTGCCAGATCCCGTCAGGGCAATCCGGCACCACTTTGATCATTAAGAGACCTGGCCCACGCCTTGGCAAATGCCAACAACATGGATCAGGTTTCACGGCCCTCAGCCGGCATAACGGCCAGGGGGGTTTGCAGTTCAGGATCCAGCTCGGGGAGCTGCTCCAGGCTCTGCAGATTGAAATAATCCAGAAATTCCCGGGTGGTGGCGAGCAGCTCCGGGCGACCCACCACCTCCTTGTGACCGACGCTGCGCACCCAGCCACGGTCTTTCAGGGTATTCACGATCTGGCTCGACACCGCCACCCCGCGGATGGCTTCGATCTCGGCCCGGGTGATGGGCTGACGATACGCAATCAGTGTCAGCGTCTCCATCACGGCGCGCGAATAACGGGGAGCCCGTTCACTCCAGAGCCTTGAAAGCTCCTCGGCATACTCCTGGCGCGCCTGAAAGCGCCAGCCGGAAGCAACTTCTTTAAGCTCCACTCCCCGCTCGCTGTAATCCTGCCGCAATTCGGCCAGCAGCAGCTGAATATAGCGGCCGGTGACGGGGTAATCAGCCAGCACACCGCTTTTCAGCTCGCTCACGGTCAAGGGGCGCCCGGCAATAAAAATCGCGGCTTCGACTAGCGTCTTGAGTCGTTCAGCAGGCAGTGCCACGGTCACCCTCCTTGCTCATGACGTCAGGCTGGCTGGGCAACGGGAAATGCACGTAACCCCCGGCAAATTGGCTGCGAGGAAATGACAAAGAAAACAACTCAGTGCGCATGTTCACGCTCCCCGGTCTCCTCTTGGCTCGCCAGGGCAAAATGGATCGGACCCAGGGGTTCAGCCTGCAGGATCCAGATCAGGGACTCCTTGCACAGCTCCAGCAGCGCCAGAAACGTCACCAGTACCCCCATGCGTCCCTCTTCCATTTTGAGTACCTGTTCCAGCCGCAATGTCTGGCCCAGAGAGAGCATGGCCAAGATCTCCGCCATGCGCACCCGGGTCGGGATCTGCTCACGGCGGATCTGGTGATGTTCGAAATGAGTCGCGCGTTTTACCACACTTTGCATGTAAAGGGCGAGCTCAACCAGTGAAACATCGGGAGTCAGTGGCTTGAGAGAGCCGAAATCCGGCGGCAGGGCGGCGGCGATATAAATCTCCCGCTCCACTCGTGGCAAGGCATTGAGGCGCTCGCCCCCCACCTTGAAGCGCTCATATTCCTGCAGTCGACGAATAAGGGTGACGCGGGGATCTTCTCCCTCCTCTTCGTCCTCAAGTTCGGGGGCTTTGGGCAGCAAAAGACGGGATTTGATCTCCGCGAGCCAGGCCGCCATCAGCAGATATTCAGCCGCCAGCTCCAGATTGAGCCCCTGCATCAGCTCCACGTACTCCATGTACTGGGCGGTGATCTGCAGGATCGGCAGGTTCAGGATATCCAGCTGCTGACGCCGAATGAGATAGAGCAGCAGATCGAGGGGCCCCTCGAAGGTATCGAGAAACACTTCCAGCGCATCGGGCGGAATAAACAGATCCTGGGGCAGCTCATGATAGGGCTGCCCCAGCACTTTCGCGATGGGGGATGGGGCAAGCCCCTCCCCCATGGTGACCTGTGCTGGCGTGGCCATCACAGGTGCCGGGTCGGCAGTATCACTCAAACGGCGTGGGATCCCCGGCACCGCGACGACGCAGTACTGTCTCGTCGTCGGAGAAATCCACCACTGTGGTGGGCTGCTCGCCCAGATAGCCACCGTTGACCACCAGATCCAGCTGTTTGCCCAGCTTGTCGAAGATCTCTTCCGGATCAAACTCCGCCATCTCCGAACCCGGCAGGATCAGGGTGGTGGAGAGCAGCGGCTCACCGAGCGCTTCCAGCAGGGCCAGCGCTATGTTGTTGGCCGGCACCCGGATGCCGATGGTCTTCTTCTTCTCGTTCATCAGGCGGCGCGGCACTTCCTTGGTCGCCTTGAAGATGAAGGTGTAGGGCCCGGGTGTGTTGCCCTTGACCAGACGAAACGCAGTGTTGTCCACCTTGGCATAGGTGGAGATCTCGGAGAGATCCCGGCACACCAGGGTGAAATCGTGGGTGGGGTCAATGCGACGGATGCGGCAGATGCGCTCCAGCGCGCCCTTGTCACCCATCTGGCAACCGAGCGCATAGCCGGAATCAGTCGGATAGGCAATGACGCCGCCGTTCTGGATGATCTGCACCGCCTGACCGATCAGGCGGGCCTGGGGGTTTTCCGGGTGTACGTAAAAATGCTGACTCATAGCTCGTTCTCGCAATGGGGGCGGCAATGCCTGCCCGCTCGTATGGTCACGGGTTCCAGACCCATGACGCTACCTTAACCTGTTTGACGCCGGTTTACCCTCCCATGCAACAGAGGGCCAACCGGCAGACCCTGTGCTAGCGACTGGCCAGCAGGGTAGCGTGCTGCTCGGTGGTGAGACCAAAGTGGTCCGGATAGGCCAGCCAGAGCGGCATGCCTTCTTTTGGCAGCCAGAGGTGGCGGCCCAGCTCGGTCCAGCTGGACGGAAAATGAAAATCAGACCCCACCGAAATATAGAGGTCGTGATCCTTGGCCCACTGGCCCAGATTGGCCCGTTCCTGCGGACTCTGCTGGGGAAGTGACACCTCCATGGCATCGCCACCGGCCGCCTTGAAGGCCACCAGCAGCCGCTTGATCCACTTGGCGGTGAGATCGTAACGGCTGGGGTGAGCCAGTACCGCCAACCCACCGGCGGCGTGAATGGCGGTGATGGCTTCGCTCATCTCGGGCCATTCGGCCGGGGCATACCCTTTATTGCCACGGCTCAGGTACTTTTTGAATACCTTCTGCATGTTGTCGGCCACACCGCGCGCCACCAGCACACGGGCAAAATGGGCCCGGGTCACGGCAGCATCACCGGCCAGCGCCTTGGCCTCTTCATAGGTGCCGGGGATGAGGCACTTCTCCAGACGGCGCCCTATTTCCAGCGCGCGCGTCTCGCGGCGAGCCCGTTGACCCGCCAAAAACGCCACCAGCTGCGGATTTTTTTCATCCACCCCCAGCGCCACCACATGGATCTCGTGGTGCTCCCAGCCGGTGGAGATCTCGACCCCGCTTACCAGTCGCAGCGGCAGCTGCTCGGCTTCGATGGTACGGCGTACTTCATCAAGCCCGTCAAGGGTGTCATGGTCAGTGACTGCTAACACCTCGACCTGTTTTTCGGCGGCGCGGCGCACCAGATCGGCGGGGCTCAGCACGCCGTCGGAGGCAGTGGTATGGCAGTGAAGATCGAATCTCATCAGGTTATTCCGCTCTCATGGTCAGGTCCCCATCGGGATAGATAGGCAAAAAAGCGACTTGACTTGGCCGCGGCTTTATCGTTTTCTGTAGGCACTTCATTGCAAACATCTTTTTACAGGACTTTATCATGCAAACGACTTCCATCCTGACCATCTGGTGGTGGCACACTCCCTGACATGCGGGCGTGTGGTCGTTGCTGTATCTGTAATCTGACAGCAAATTAAGAACCCAAAGAAAAAGCCCGCTGACCCCAGCGGGCTTTTTTATTATCCGGCAAATGGACCTGTGATGAAACCGAGAATTCAGACAAGAACACTGACATGGCGATGGCAACCCTACTGAAGCTGCCAAACCAACGTAATTTCCAAGGCATTTTTTCAAGGTATTCAACGTCATGAACATCGGTAAAACGCATCACACGCAAGGGAACGCACTATGACCGTCAATACGACTCGCTTGCCCCTGGGTGAATTCGATACCCTCAAGCTCAATGCCCCCTATGTGGCTGACCCGCTGGCGCTCTATACCCAGCTCTGCCAAGGGCGCCCCAACAACCTGCTGCTGGAATCGGTCGAGATCGACTCCAAGGCCGGCAAGCAGAGCCTGCTGCTGGTCGATGCCTGCCTGCGCATCGAATGCCGTGGCCGCACTGTGCGGGTTCGCACCCTGAACGACAACGGCGCCCAGTTGCAGAGCCTGCTGGCCGAGCGTCTGCCCGCCGTCATCAGCCAGACACTGGTGGATGGCGAGTTGCAGCTCGACTTCCCCGCCTCCGATCGGGCACTGGATGAAGACAGCCGCCTCAAGGGAACCAGCGTGCTGGACGTGCTGCGCACCCTGCAACAGGAGCTGCAGTGCCAGCTGGGTAAAGAGGCACTGTTTATGGCGGGCAGCTTCGCCTATGACCTGATCGCCTCCTTCGAGGATCTGCCAGAGGTGCCGGAGGGGAGCAACAACTGCCCCGACTACTGCTTCTATGTGGCAGAAACCCTGATCACCATCGACCATATCGAGCGCACCACTCAACTGCTCGCCTGCATCTTTGGCGGCGACAGTAACGAGAGCAATGTGGATGACAGATATACCCGCCTGACTGAACGACTCACCGACTTCAAACAGATTTGCCAGCAACCCCTGAGCGCCGAGCTGACCACCCAGCCCCTGACCGGCGGCATGAGCGTGGACAAGGGTGACAAGCAGTTCTGCGCCGAGGTGGAGAAGCTCAAGGGCTTCATCCGCCGGGGTGACATCTTCCAGGTGGTGCCGTCGCGCTGCTTCTCGCTGCCCTGCCCGAGCCCGCTGGCCGCCTATCGCCGCCTCAAGCAGACCAACCCCAGCCCCTACATGTTCTATGTACAGGATGAGGATTTCACCCTGTTTGGCGCCTCGCCGGAGAGCGCGGTGAAATTCTGCGCCGCCAGCCGCGACGTCGAGATGTACCCCATCGCCGGTACCCGCCGCCGCGGCTTCAACCCGGATGGCAGCATCAACCGGGATCTCGATGGTCGCATCGAGCTGGAGCTGCGCCAGGATGAAAAAGAGGTGGCCGAACACCTGATGCTGGTGGATCTGGGCCGCAACGACATAGCCCGCATCTCGGAGCCGGGCACCCGCTACGTCAAGGAGCTGCTCAAGGTGGATCGCTACAGCCACGTGATGCACCTGGTCTCCAAGGTAGTGGGCACATTGCGCTCCGACCTTGACGCCCTGCACGCCTATCAGGCCTGCATGAACATGGGCACCCTCACTGGCGCCCCCAAGATCCGCGCCAGCGAGCTCATTCGCATGGTGGAAGGCAAGCGTCGTGGCAGCTACGGCGGCGCCGTCGGCTACATCAACGGCGCAGGGGAAATGGATACCTGCATCGTCATTCGCTCGGCGTTTGTCAAAGATGGGATGGCCCATGTGCAGGCCGGTGCCGGTGTGGTCTATGACTCCAAACCCCAGGCCGAAGCGGATGAAACCCGCGCCAAGGCGGCCGCCGTGCTGGCCGCTATCGCCGCCAGCCATGGCACCTCACTGCAAGCCCTGAGCGCCCAGCAGGAGCAACATAAGGACGTGAGCCATGACTGATATCTTCCTGCTCGATAACTTCGACTCGTTTACTTACAACCTCGTCGACCAGTTCCGCTCCCTCGGCTATCCGGTACGGATCTACCGCAACAGCCTGCCCGCGAGCCGCATCATGAGCGAAATTGCCGCCTGCGAAGGGGATGCAGTGCTGGTGCTCTCCCCTGGGCCGGGCGCCCCCCATGAAGCAGGTTGCCTGATTGATCTGATCAAGCTGGCCCGTGGTCAGGTGCCCATCCTCGGCATCTGCCTCGGTCATCAGGCCCTGTGCGAAGCCTACGGCGGCACCGTCGGCGCGGCGGGTGAAATCGTCCACGGCAAGCGCTCCCTGATTGAGCACAACGGCCACGGCGCCTTCGCCGGTCTGCCGAGCCCGCTGCCGGTGGCCCGCTACCACTCGCTGGTCGCCACCTATGTACCGGAAGAGCTGACGGTGATTGCCCACTATCAAGGCATGCCCATGGCCATAGAGCAGCAGGATGAGCGGGTGCTGGGCTTCCAGTTCCACCCGGAATCCATCATGACCTCGGAAGGGGCCCGTCTGCTGACCCAGGCGCTCGCCCATATCTGTCGTCCAGATAGCCTTTTTTCACGAAGCGACGCGCGGTAAGGAGACCAACATGCATCATCATCTCAACACCCTCTATCAGGGTCAGTCTCTGAGCCGTGAAAGTACCCGTGACGCCTTCGGGCAAGTGGTACGTGGCGAAGTGGATCCCATCGTGCTCGCCAGTTTATTGACCGCCCTCAAGATCAAGGGGGAGACACCGGAGGAGATCGCCGGCGCCGCCGAAGCCCTGCTGGCGGAGGCGCGCGACTTCCCGCGTCCGGATTATGAGTTTTGCGACATAGTCGGTACCGGTGGCGATGGCCTCAACACCATCAACGTTTCCACCACCTCGGCGCTGGTCGCAGCCGCCTGCGGCCTGAAAGTGGCCAAGCACGGCAACCGTTCGGTATCGAGCAAGTCGGGTTCAAGCGATCTGCTCGACAAGATGGGCATCAAGCTCGACATGAGCCCGGCGCAGGCACGCCGTTGCCTGGACGAGCTTGGCATCTGCTTCCTGTTCGCCCCCCAGTACCACGCTGGCGTGCGCCACGCCATGCCGGTGCGTCAGGCCCTCAAGACCCGCACCCTGTTCAACGTGCTGGGGCCGCTCATCAACCCCGCTCGCCCCACCTATCAGCTGATGGGGGTCTATGCCCCCGAGCTGGTGCGCCCCATCGCAGAAACCCTGCTGGCACTGGGGCTGAAAACCGGTATGGTGGTTCACGGCGCCGGGCTCGACGAGATTGCCATCCACGGCCCGACCCAGGTGGCCCAGATCCGTGACGGCGAGATCCGCGAATTCATGATCACCCCGGCTGACTTTGGCCTGGAAACCTATCCGGTCAGCGCCATTCAGGGGGGCGAGCCCGAAGAGAACAGCGCCATCACCGCCGACATTCTGGAAGGGCGTGGCACCCCGGCCCACAACGCCGCCATCGCCGCCAACGTGGCCCCGCTGCTGCTGATGGCGGGCAAGGCCGCGGATCTCAAGAGCGCGGCGGCCGAGGTGCTGGCAGTGCTGGCGAGCGGCAAGGCGGCCGAGCTCGCCGCCCGCCTCGCCACCCTGAGCCATCAGGAGGCATGATGTCAGCCACGAACCAGCACGGCACTCACTCAGGCACTAGCTCAGATCGCCCGCAGGGCAGTACCCAGTTTCGCAAGGATAACGAGATGTCAGACCCCATTGCCCCCCATGCCTACCTGAACATGGCCTCCATCAACCAGACCATTCTCGGCAAAATCGTGGCAGCCAAACAGGCATGGGTTGCCGCCCGCAAGCTGGCCCAGCCTCTTGAAAGTTTCAAGAACGAACTGACCCAAAGCGATCGGGATTTTGTCGGTGCGCTCAAGGCGGGCTCCACCCGCTTTATTCTGGAGTGCAAGAAGGCCTCCCCTTCCAAGGGCTTGATCCGCAATGATTTCAGCCCAGAGGCCATCGCCGATATCTATGGCAAATACGCCACCGCCATCTCTGTGCTGACCGACGAGAAATTCTTTCAGGGGGATTTCGCCTTTTTGCCGCGAGTGCGCGCCCGCGTCCAGCAGCCGGTGCTCTGCAAGGATTTCATGATTGACCCTTATCAGGTCTATCTGGCCCGCCACTATCAGGCGGACGCCATACTGCTGATGCTCTCCGTGCTCACCGACGAGGGCTATCGCGCCCTGTTCGCGGTCGCCAAGGAGCTGGGCCTCGGCGTGCTGACCGAGGTCAGCAATGAGGAAGAGCTGACCCGCGCCATCGCGCTGGGGGCGCCGGTCATCGGCATCAACAACCGGGATCTACGGGACTTGAGCGTGGATCTCAACCGCACCAAGCTGCTTGCCAGAGACATTCCCGCCGATCGGGTCGTGATCAGCGAATCCGGCATCAAGGATCGCACCCAGGTGGCCGACCTTCGCCACCATGCCAAGGGCTTTCTGGTGGGCTCCTCCCTGATGGAGGAAGCCGATCTGGAGGCCGCGGTACGTAAACTTGTTCTGGGCCAGAACAAGGTGTGCGGCCTGACCCGCGCCGACGATGCCGCCGCCGCCCATCAGGCAGGCGCCGTGTTTGGCGGCCTGATCTTTGTTTCCAAAAGCCCGCGCTATGTGGACATTCCCACCGCCCGTACCGTGATGGCGGGTGCGCCGCTCGCCTATGTCGGGGTATTTCGCAACGCCATGCCCGCCACCATAGTCCAGACGGTGGAGGCGCTGGGACTGGCCGCGGTGCAACTGCATGGGGATGAAGACGCCGCCTATATCGACAACCTGCGTCCCCTGTTGCCGGCGACCTGCCAAGTCTGGAAGGCAGTCGGCATCAAAAGTGGCGAGCCGCTGCCCGCCCTCGACTATCCGGCGGATCGTCTGCTGCTGGATACAAAAGTGGGCAGCCAGAGCGGCGGCACCGGTCAGGCATTCGACTGGGCCATGCTGGCCAATCTCGACAAAGCCAAGCTGATGCTGGCAGGCGGCCTGAACCCCGACAACGCCCTGCAGGCGGCAGAGGTCGGCTGCCTCGGCCTTGATTTCAACTCCGGGGTGGAAAGCGCCCCGGGCCAGAAAGATCCACACAAGCTAGCTGCGGCCTTTAGCGCCCTGCGCGGCTTGTAACAATGCCCTTCGCCTCTTTGAAAGCGCAGAGCGATAACACCGAATTTAATATTGTCTTTTTGATTCAAGGTATAAGGAAGAAACCATGACCCTGCTCAACCCGTTTTTTGGTGAATTTGGCGGCATGTATGTGCCCCAAATCCTCATCCCCGCCCTGCTTCAGCTGGAAAAAGCCTTCGTCGATGCCAAGGAGGATCCGGCCTTTATCGCCGAATTTCAGGAGCTGCTGACCGAGTATGCCGGTCGCCCGACCCCGCTCACCCTGACTCGCAACCTGACCAAGGGCACCAAGACTCGCCTCTATCTGAAGCGCGAAGACTTGCTGCACGGCGGCGCCCACAAGACCAACCAGGTACTGGGTCAGGCGCTGCTGGCCAAGCGGATGGGCAAGAGCGAGATCATCGCCGAGACCGGTGCCGGTCAACATGGCGTGGCCACCGCACTGGCCTGCGCCCTGCTCGGCCTCAAGTGCCGGGTCTATATGGGCGCCAAGGATTGCGAGCGCCAGAAGCCCAACGTATTTCGCATGAAGTTGATGGGCGCCACCGTCATTCCGGTGCACTCCGGCTCCTCCACCCTCAAAGATGCCTGCAACGAGGCGCTGCGTGACTGGGCTGCCAACTACGACTCCGCCCACTACCTGCTCGGCACCGCCGCCGGTCCGCACCCCTTCCCCACTATCGTGCGGGAGTTCCAGAAGATGATTGGCGAAGAGGCCAAGGCCCAGTGCTTCAAGAAAGAGGAGCGGCTGCCCGATGCGGTGATCGCCTGTGTCGGCGGCGGGTCAAATGCCATCGGCATGTTTGCCGACTTCATCGACAACAAGGAGGTGCGTCTTATCGGGGTCGAGCCGGGTGGTCACGGCATCGAGAGTGGCGAGCACGGTGCGCCGCTGGGTCACGGCAGCAAGGGGGTCTTCTTTGGCATGCACTCCTACCTGATGCAGGACAAGCAGGGGCAAATTCAGGAGTCCTACTCCGTTTCGGCGGGGCTCGACTTCCCCTCCGTCGGCCCGCAGCATGCCCATCTGGCCTCCATCGGCCGCGCCGAGTATGTCTCCATCACCGACAAGGAGGCGCTGGACGCCTTCCAGGAGCTGGCCAAATCCGAGGGGATTATCCCTGCGCTGGAGTCCTCCCACGCGCTGGCTCACGCCCTCAAGATGGCCCGCAGTGAACCGGAAAAAGAGCAGGTGCTCATCGTCAACCTCTCCGGCCGTGGCGACAAAGATATCTTCACCGTTGCCGACATCTTTGAAAAAGAAGGAACCTTGTCATGAACCGTTACGCACAACTTTTCTCCCGTCTGGATGCGGTCAATCAGGGCGCCTTCGTGCCGTTCGTGATGCTGGGTGACCCCACCCCCGAACTCTCCCTGGCCATCGTCGATGCCCTGGTCGAGGGGGGCGCCGATGCCCTCGAACTCGGCATTCCCTTCTCCGATCCGGTGGCGGACGGCCCCACCATTCAGGGCGCAGCTCTGCGCGCCTTCGAGAGCCACACCACCCCGGACGACTGCTTCGAGCTGCTCGGCCGGATCCGCGCCAAGTACCCGCAACTGCCCATTGGCCTGCTGGTCTACGCCAATCTGGTCTATGTGCGCCAGATCGACGGTTTTTATGAGAAGTGCCAGCAGGCGGGCGTGGATTCGGTGCTGGTCGCCGACGTGCCGGTGCAGATGTGCGCCCCCTACAAGGCGGCCGCCGACAAGTTCGGCATCGACAGCATCTTTATCGCCCCGCCCAATGGCGATGCCGAGACCCTGAAACAGGTGGCGGAGCTGGGCAGTGGTTACACCTATCTGGTGAGCCGCGCTGGCGTCACCGGTGCCGAGACCAAGGCCGGCATGCCGGTGGATGGGCTGATCAATACCCTGCGCGAGTTCAAGGCGCCCCCCACCCTGCTCGGCTTTGGCATCAGCGAACCGACTCAGGTACGCGAAGCGATTGCCGCTGGCGCCGCCGGTGCCATCTCCGGCTCCGCCGTGGTGAAGATCATCGAGACCCACCACCAGAACCCGGAGCATATGCTCACTCGTCTGAAAGAGTTTGTAGAAGGGATGAAGGCCGCGACAAATCGATAAGGGCCGGCATTGGTTACATGCCATTGGCCGTGAGGGGCCGCGTGTCCACATCACGCATAGCGGCAATCACTGCATCGTTGCATCGCCATATCAAAGGGAGCCTGACCGGCTCCCTTCCTCTTTCCTGCTTGTTGCCACTTCCGGCGTCTTTGTCCCCTCTCCCTTTGGGAGAGAGTCAGGGTGAGGGAACCCATAATCCCCCGGCGTTATCGAATCGTAGGTTCGAATAGCGCAGCGTATTCGGACGTTCGCGATCCGGGCGGAGTTAATCCGAACGCCCGAGCTAGCGGATATTCCTGATGGCATGGCTTTGCCACGCAGGATGCGAGGGCCCTGCCCTCGACGGGGTTTCGCCCGCCCTTCGGGCAGGGGCGAGTGACTTTGGAAAGACCCAAAGTCACCAAAGGTCTTCTCCCCCGCCAAGCCGCCCGCCTTCGGCGGTTTCCCTCATCTCGCTCTCTGGGTTGGACGGTACGCCGCAGATGGTACATCCCTGTACCAACTGCGGCTGCGCCGTCATCCCTGACGGCGCCCCTGACCCATTGAGCTCGACTCGGCGGCTTGGAGGGGGATCAAGACAGTGCCAGCCCTCAGCTCCCGTCTAACCGCAAACAAGCTCCCTCTGGAAGGGGTTGGGGTGAGGGTATTTCCGCACTCTCTGCGAATCCGGCAGCTCACTTGAGCAACAGTTTTCCCTAATTGATTGAACCAGCTCAGATTTCTATCAACATCTTCTTTCAATGTCTCAATCAGACCCCTTAAAATAGCCAAACGACAATCCAGCTCTCGGGAGAGCGCAGTGGTAGCGATTGTTGCTATCTCACGGGTGAAAAGCAGCGGACTGGGGGCTGAAACTCAGGGGCGGTAGCCATGCCGACACTTGCCATCACCGACGAAGAAGCCAAGCGAATACGTTCAGTGTCAGAGGCAAAGTGGAGTTATATGGAAGGCACTGCTATCGGATTAGTGCAGCCTTCTATCTAATCACTGTTATGCATAAGTGAGGAAATGAATGCACTTCTCAGACTTTTCAGATAATGAAGAACCGGCATTTTATGTCTTCAATGCCTGCCATGAAATAGTTTTTGCGGGCAGTGATGGAAATACTGAATATCTAGAACGAATCAGCCCAGAAGCAAGGTTAGTTTATTTGCTGTGGTGTTTTGATGGTGAAGTCCATAACGGCGGCTTTGACCAGTTCTTTTTTAATTCACTTGGCGATCATTGTTTGGAGATTTTAGCGGGGCTCAAAAAAGTCAATGCCATCAAGTCTTATGGACTACTTGAAAAGGCAATGCGCTGGTTTCCAGAGTCTAAACCCTCGTTAGACCGAGAGACGAGATGGAAGCAACTTGCACGTTATAAAGATGATGAAAACTATGAAGCAGATTTAGAAAATTTAGATACCGAATTCTACAAATATGAAGACAATCTTGCTGAGCTCTTACATAAGATCGTTAGGGAAAATAAGGCAGCGTCTTTAAATGTATAACAAGCGCATGTTTCGGACAAATTTCCGCTTCGCTTCTATTTTCCGCAAATGCGGACATTATGTTTGAGGTGCTATGAAATCTCTAACTGTTGATGAAATTCTTGATAAAGGGATTAGCGATGAAACCAAACTTTCGGAACAAGAGTGGCCCATTTTCGCGGTGGCGTACTTAGAATCAATAGCTGATATGGAAGGCTGGGATCACTTTTTTACACACAGTATGGAATGGTATCCTCTAGTCTTAAGGGCTCTAAAGCTTGCAGGTGATTTCAACTCGCTGAAAATTATTGATAATTATCGAAAGCACTTTGAAAGCTTTGGCGTCGACTTCGAAGCGACTGAAATAGACAAGTTTTTGTGTTTTGCATCGGATAAATATTTTAGTGAATGTGCTGACTGGCGCGAAGAGTTTTCGCAAGCAGCTGAACAACGCTGGAAATTAATTAACCAATACTACCTCAACGTTGGGGTGGTATTAAAAACATAGCAAGCAAAGGCAGCCGACGCGTACCGCGCAGCTGCTTTGAGCGTTATACATTATGGAGAGACTGTTGAAATATACCTGCCCTTGCTGTGGCTATAAGACTTTGGATGAGCCTGCTATAGGTACGTTCGATATTTGTGAGCTTTGTGGCTGGGAAGATGACTTGGTACAAAACTCAGAGCCTGATTATGAAGGTGGAGCTAATGTTAGCTGCTTACGTGAAGCGCAACATGATTTTATAAATAAAGCTATAGATTCCCAAGAATTTATTAAAGATTCTGCTTGGGAGATATTAGAACCACTATCAAAATAATCACACTCAAAATCTGCAAAAAAATCCTACCGTTAATAGTAACGGGGAAGTAAAAAATGCATAAACAGAAACTAACGATTCATCTGTTCATAAAGAGTGGTTTTATGCGTTTTTAATACGGCTAAATAATACATTGACCCAGAGCACAAGAGGCATAACAAATGGTTCAAATCGCTCGCTGGGGCGGGCTAAAGCCCGCCCCTTAACCGAACGTTATAGGGCAAACATGGATAACCTCGACAAGATCCGAAAACTCATACCGCTGTGGCATGCCCAAAGAAAATGGGCCGAGGAGCTTCTTGTCCGTGCATTTTATTTGAAATCCGCTGAGGAAATACTAAAACCAGAAAACCGAGGCAATAACCCAATCCCCGGGACGAACTGGATGTATCGAACTCATGGAGTTGGCGTAGACATATATCGAACCGCAGATGCAGGCGGAATTGATTTCGATTTCAATAAAATAGATCCAGATGAATGGCACCTACGAGTATTCTTTGAAAAACAATACAACGAAGGAAACCTGCCTTTCGCAGAGTATCGAGAGCTTTATGAAGATGAAGGCTTGCTCCAGTGCTTCATAAAAATGGCGCTTGAGGGGCAAGTCCTATAACAAATGGTTCAAATCGCTTGGGACGGGCTAAAGCCCACCCCTTAACCAAACGTTATGCCGTATGAATAGAGGACAAGCGAAGTGAACGTGAGCCAGCCAGCGGAGATGCCTTTCACTAGGGAGGCCGCGATTCAAATGCTGAAGTGGGGAGCGATGCCCGAGTCGTCTCCTTACTCTCATAAGGCAATCGCGGAGTGGTGTGATCGGTTGAGGTCGATGCGGAGCCTGAAATTGAGAAGCTACTTCCGAGCCTCACCGAGGTCGAAACACAGTGGGACTTGTACTTGGCCAATACCTATTCAATTTACGAATTAAGATCCGGTAATTTTGAGCAAGTGCGGATTTCGACGGAATGGTTCCATGAATGGCTGAGCCAAGCGGCATAACCCTTCATCGAAGTGGAGCTGCGCTAGCTGGCCCACTGAATTCAAACGTTAAGTGTAATTATGGACGAACGAGCATTTACGAAGTTAATTTAATTTCTGAAAAAGTTCCAGCGATTAATGGTGCCATCGGAAAGGGGGTTGATGAGGATGGTCGCTGGTGGGTGAAGTTTGAAATCGACATTCATCACCAGTTTGCTTGGCATACAGCCCAAGAATTTGGGCATGTTTTAAATTACATGTCTGTCAACGAACGATTGCCAACATCTTTTCATCCTGTATCTCCACCTCCTTATATGAATGGTGGCCCAGATGAATATTTATCCTAGGTAACAGAGTGTCATAATCCAGATTTTAGGCTCGGCACTTGTGCAGAGTGGTTAATTGGTCGATTGCCAAACACAGTTGAGAATTTAGAGCGATGGGCTTCAGAATAAAACACTTAACAAGGCCAAGCAGCATCGCCCCCTTGGGGCTGGACCTCGCTATGCTCGGCCGCTGTTGACGGCGTTAAGCGCCTATGAGAATCGTCAGCATCATTGCTCTATTACTGATGATTTGCTGCAACCTAAATGCAGAGGACAAATCAATGGTTCAAGAAGAAGCCAAAAAAACTTGGGACGAGTACCATGAAAGAATAAAAATGCGCCGCCTTGCAGAAGCGAAAATTATAAATTCTGAACTTGGCAGCAATGGCATCACTGCAGAAACCGTTCTAATACTAGACTTCAATTTATTCACTCAAGATAAAGAAGGTGCCAAAGGTATAAAAGAGCAGCTTAGTGAAAACTATGAAATGTCGATGTATCAGGATGGCGAATACTGGAAAATTTCAGGCACCTCTCGACCATATGCTGTGAATTTATCCACTGAGCAACATTTAGGCTGGGTAGAGTTCATGCACGATGTGGCTCTTTCTTATGGCTGCATTTTTAGCTCATGGACTGTTACCGAACATAAAACAAAGACGTCATGGTCAAATGAAAATATTGAAACGGAGTTTAATTAGGGTAGCACTAAACAAGCGCATGTTGCCGGACTGGTGTTCCGCTGCGATCTAAACCAGCAGCAAATGCGGACGTTATTTATTAACTAGGAAATATGAAAGCTCATTTATTGAAATGATAGCGCTTATTTGAGGTCAGTTGCTGAAGCATTACTGACACTTCGTCCTTATTTTTATTTGGGATCTTTGTCAGAACACAAACCTGGGACACCCACCTTTCTGACGCAGACATGGCATAGCCAATATTCAAAATGATGGGTGTCCCAGCTCTGCTGCATCTCAGCCCTAAAAGTTAGCGTTGGAAGATTTGAGTGGTTGCATGACAGAAATCAGCCGAAGAACAAAACGACTGGCTACCCTCTGCTTTTCCCTGTTTCTACTCAGACTTGGACTTCGCGCCTTTGGCTATGACCTGTTTTATCACAATCCAAATGATCCCTACGGTATATCGGATTTAATTGAAGTGGCGTTAGCACTCATATATCTGGTGAGTCTGGGTCTCTGCATACTGCATGCCCTGTGGATATTACTCCGGCACTGGGATCAAGGGGCCTTGGGAGCCTCAGCCCTACTCGCCCTCTGTGCCGTGCAGTGGCACAGTTATAACTATCTTCATCACCTGGCCGCCAGTCTCAGCATCCCCTAGGACCCCTGCTCCACACCCGCCATCCCATCAATATCAGCATCAATACAGACCCCGGCAGCCAGACCCAGTAGAGCTCGGAGAGGATCACCGCTTCCCCTCTGGCGGTGAGGTAGGCCTCCAGCTTGAAGGGGGCAACCCGGATCACCTGCCAGGGGGCGAAGAAGCGCTCGTCACGCCACGGCCAGAGCCAGCCCACCCCCTTGCCGCCGGTGGTGAGCGAGTCGAGCAGGCTGTGGGAAAGCAGCGACACCAGCAGGAACGACCAGACAGTGGCGGCGCTGGCTCTAAGTTGGCGGTAAAACAGCATGACCAGAGTGGGCAGAGCAAAGGCGAACAGCAGGGAGTGAGTAAAGCCGCGGTGGCCAAAGACATGGCCATAAGCGACCCCCAGTTTGAAGGCGAGCACATCGGCATCGGGTAGCATGGCGATGGCAACTCCTGCCAACAGCAGGCGCGGTGGGATGATCCGGCTGCCAAGCCCGAGCCCAAGGCAGAGCGGTACGGCGGCGTGAGTGACGATGGTGGGCATAACGAAAAGCTCCAACTGAAAACTGGCGCCTACCCTACCCCCGCTCGGTGAAGTGAACATGAAGTGCCGCACGACTCTGCAAGCCAGATCAGTCCCTTCCTCATCATCTTCCTTTTCTAAAAAAGTGACTCCCTCTACACCTTTCTCTCGCAACCAGCACCAAGACCATCAGAAGTGCACCATCGTACACGTTTGGTTGTTCGGTACGACCAGGCCAATGTGAGACTTTACAGCGAGTTAAAACAGCATACAGATGCCGCCATCGTCATGGTGAGACAGACCATCCCGCCGAGCTGGGCTATCTGGCACGCTACCGAAACAAGGTTGAGCGCCCTTGCCACCATTGCCAGGCACAGGCTGCACCGTGGCCCAATCAGCAGTTGTCACCAGACCATGGAGGCAGGTCACTCTCCCAACCAGCCCAACTCTTGCTGCACGCTTGGCAAACGAACTCACGGATTTGCGGCCAGTTGCTGTGCCCATGATCACACAGTGACAACTCTCACTTCCCTCTCACCGCCCCCTTGCTTTTTATCATCTAGAGTTACCAGGCAGTGCAAAAGCTGCTGATTTATATACATTCGCCGCCAAAGAGGGATCTTGTTTCATGACAGAGCATACTGATCTGCTGCCCACCAGCACGGATGATGAGCAAAGCGCCGGCAACCGCTATCTCTACTACACAGAGGGGGACCTGGCCCGCATTCTCGACAATCTTGAGCAGCTTCGCAGTGCTGTATTCCCCACCGCCCCGGGGGATAACGAAACCGGCACCACAGTGCCGCACAATTTTCCGTCCGTCTGCCTGGTGGGGCTGGGGCGCTGCGGCTCCAACATCGCCCAGGATGTCGCCTCGCTGGTTTACAACGCCCGCAGCTTTTACATGAACGAGTTCAACAGCGAGGAGCAGCGCAAGCGGGAAAAGGAGTTTGGCCCCTTGAGCTGGATCCGCCGCAACCTGCGACTGCCCAGTAATGGCGCCCGCCCTGTCTTTCTGATCGAACCCATGGTGATGCTGGGGGACCTGGACAAGGACATAGATGGCCGTATCCGCCACTCCAATCGCAGCGGCGAAGGTGGCTCCTTGCGCGACTACGCCAAGATGCGGGTGATGGACTTGTCGGAGATCCATGCCGGGGGCGCGGGGAACGCCCCCATACTGGGTCAGTATCTGGCCAAGATCATTCTCAACAAGAGCCCCCACTACTTCGCCAACTCCGAGTGGCAGGCGATCCATACCTATCTGGTGGACTCCTGCGGCATCAAGGCCAACCAGTCACGCCTCTATTTCTATATCTTCAGTGCCGGGGGCGGCACCGGCTCCGGCATGGCCTCCGAATTCGGGCTGGCCCAGCAGTACTCCTACATGAGCAAGACCTTTTCGCCCCCGTCAGAAGAGGAGGAGCACCTCTCCCTCGGGGAGCACTTCATGTTCGATCCCATCTTCACCAGTGGCATCTGCATACTGCCCAATATCTGTGATCGGGGCATCGAGATTTCCGAAGCGCTGCACATCAATGCCGGGCGCCTGCTGTGCAAGTACCTGGCCGAGGAGTGGGACTTCTCCTATCACTTCGACAACGAGCAGGCGTGCGACGCCAGCATGCTCAAGCGGATCAGGCCCTGGAATGCCATGATGCTGATCTCCAACGACATCATGCGCTACGCCGAAGAGAGCGACGATGGCGAGATCCAGCACGTTGACGTCAACACCATGGAGAAGTACGCCAACCAGTACATCTCCCAGCAGATCTTCAACATTCTCACCGCCCAGGCCGTCACCACCGACTACGACGAGAACTACTTTCGCCGGGCGGGCATCGACATCAGCGAGACCATTCGCCTCGATGCCAACGATCTGTTCATGAGTCTGGCGGGGCCGGTGGCGGTGGCGTATGCCGAATCCATCTCGCCCCCCGGCGGCATGTTTGACAAGGAGGGCGGGCTCAATGTGGACGACCTCTTCATTCGATCCATCGAGCTGCCCCACTTCAACAAGATGACCCAGGCCATAGAGGGGATCAGCCTGCTGCCCATCGAGGCGGGCAACTATCGGGAGTATCTGGACGACTATGTGAAAAGCGGCCATGACCCGGCCCACCTCAACGAGCTGCACTTCTTCAAGAACTGCTCCTCTGTGGTGTCGATCATCTCCCTGCCCAAGGAGTACAAGCTCTCCTATATGGATCTCAACCGGCTCAAGTCACACCTCAACGGGCTCTTTCCCAATACCACTCTCAAGCGTTATGCCTTGGTCATAGGTGCGTCGGCCAACATCTCCCTCACCACCCTGATCGTCAAGAGCCCCTGCCTGAGCGATGACTTCCTGACCCTGATAGTGGCCTTTATCAAGCGCTGCTTTGCCAAGGATCACTATCGCTTCGACGATCACCTCGACAAGGTGGTGATCGAGATGATCTGCAACGAGGAGTGGAACGAAGAGCTGCTCGACAGCATGCTCAACGAGTTCGAGAACCCGGCCAAGATCCTCGATACCAACTGGTACGCAATCAAGCCCATGTACGAGAAGAAGTACCGGGAGCTCATCCGCGAGAAAGAGAAGTTCGTCTCCATCAACGACATTCGCCTCAGCCGCGAGTCGGTGAAAAAGGCACTGCTCTATCTGCGGGAGATCTATCGCCACAGGGTCAGCAAGACCCGCATCCTCTCCCTCAATCCCAGACTCGGGGAGACAGGGCCAGGGTAGCCCTGTGGCAGTTCCGCGAGGCTCACCGCCTGACCTGTGGCGGTGAGCTAACCGCCAACTTGAGAGGATGGACCAAGAGACAGCTGACAGGAAATTACCACCCCAAAAAACGAAGGAGCCCAATGGGCTCCTTTTTATTGATCTCGTTGCAGCTGGCCACACAAGGCCAAGGCACACTGTGTCAGGAGAGCATGCTTCTTAGCATCCAGGCGGTTTTTTCATGAATATCGATGCGCTGGGTCAGCACATCGGCGGTGGGCTGATCGTTGGCCTTATCCACCAGATTGAACAACTTTCTGGCGGTTCTGGCCGTGGCCTCTTGTGCCAGCACCAGATGCTTGATCATTTCATTGGCACAAGGCACCCCTTCCACTTCTTTGATGGACGAGAGCCGTACAAATTCCTTGTAAGTACCCGGTGCCGGAAATCCCAGGGCGCGGATCCGCTCTGCGATAATATCCAGTGCATTCCACTGCTCCGTGTACTGGTCCATAAACATGTTGTGCAGACTATTGAACTGGGGGCCGGTCACGTTCCAGTGGAAATTATGCGTCATCAGATACAAGGTATAACTGTCTGCAAGCAGTGCCGACAGACCATCTGCAATTTTTTGGCGATCGGCGGTTGAGATGCCTATATCCATTTCTGGTAAAACCATGATGTCATTCTTCATTAATAAAACTCCTGTCATTCACTTTTTTCTCAATGAATTTTGCTGACGCTTTTGCAACAACAACCCCATCGACCGACGCTACGGCATTCAACCGGTAAATACCGTGACCTTGGTCTACTATTTGTGCCGAAAGATATATTTTGCTTCCGATATTAATCGGTACAACAAAACGAATGGTCAATTCGGCAGTCAAGCCCTTGATGCCTTGCTGCAACAGGCAGTGCGTCATGACAGCATCAAGCAGTGTGCTGGTCATGCCACCATGGAGTATGCCGGTATAACCCTGGTATCTTTCATCAGTCAAGAAGACACCCTCTGTCGAGTGCTCTCCCGTTTGGTGAAAGCCGATGCCCAGAGCGCTCTGGTTGTCGATGCCACATACCATGCAGTTGGCATGTGATCTCATGGCCTGCTGATAACGGTCCATTACGACAACAGCTCTTCAATGGCGGCATGGGCCTGGGTGCCATAGATGATGGATGGCCCGCCCCCCATGAGTACGGCCACGTCTATGGTTGCGACCAGTTCCTCTCTGGAGGCCCCGGCCTGCAAGGCGCCAGCAACATGGGCTGCAATGCAGCCGTCGCATCTTGATGCAATGCCGATCCCCAGGGCGATCATCTCTCTGTATTTCAGCGCCAACACCTTATCGTCTTTCATCACCGATTTGTGCAGGGCAATAAACGCATTCATGGTATCCGGGCTGCTTTTTCTATAGGCAGACCCAAGCTGATGCTGCTCCTTGTTGATCTCTTTGTAATGTTTCATGGATAGCTATTTCTCCGGGATGAATAATTCACCTTTGTAGAACGAGAGCACCGTCATGCTGATTAACCACACTATCAATCCGATCAGGGCACAGACCACTATTTTGGCCAGAAAGTACGGAATGACGCTGCCTGTGCTATCGGCAAACTTGGCCGACGCGGCTGAAAATGCGGCCAGCGGGAACGAATAAGCCCATGAAGAGAGATAAAATTTCAGCTTCATAAAGGTGAGTGTGTTGTACATCAACAAAATAAATACAAACAGTGCAAAATAATAGATGATGTGTGCAAACAAGTCTGTCGAGCCTATGATGTCAGTGTAAGCAATAAATCCTATCGAGGGGGGTGCCAGCAATATAAACATGGTGGGCATCAGCTTGTCAGGCAGACTTTCATGAAAGAACAAACGGTATAATACTATGGTCAACAAACAGAACCAGAATATCAAGCCGATACTGAAAAAGAACAGACTGGTTTCATGAAAACCCAGCCCTACCCCTGCAAGTGGCACGACAATATTCCCCACGACAGGAATAAACCATGCAGGGTTGGTATGGGCAATATTAAAATGCTCTCTATGGATCCAGCTGCTCATGATGAACAAGGTAAACATCAGCTGCAGCATGGCGCCGGCAGACCAGAGATATAGCGAGATATCATGCCACCCAGACCAATATGCTGACTGCAATAACAGGCTGATCGAGATGGTCGGAAAGAAATTAATCCTGACCATATGCCTCAATTCATGCAGAAACTCATCCCTGTATTTGAGCATTTTGAAGACATACATTGCCACAAACACAGTCAGCAAAACTGAAGACATGACGCCCAAAAAGAAACCCGCAGAGTGCATCATCACCGAATCAGGAAAGGCTTTTCTACACGCAATGGCGGCCCCCGTCAGCCCCATGATGATCGAAAAGAGCGTCACCGGCATATAGGCAATCCTGCTGATAGAGGGTAATGTCACCCCCTCCATGTTCAGGCTTTCATTAGACATATACCCTCCAACTTTACTTATTTATCGCGTTTATTCTTCACAGCATCTTTTATGTGCATGGGGTTGAGCAGCGCCCTGACACTGGTGTCGTTGGGCTGAACCGACTTTGCCACACCCTTTTTTTCCTGAGTGGCCATGTTCATGCTCGCCACAGCTATTGGCGCTCTCTCTCTGATGACGCTGGCCATGGGAACAGGCAGATTCCTGACCCTGATCTGCAGAGACAAGCTGGATCAGGCTGGTGGAATCATTTTTCAGCATCTCTGATATGGCAAGGCGTCCCTGCAGTGCCTGATAGACGGACAAGCCGTTATCCAACAGCTTCTTGAGCATCTTCTTGCCAATATTTTTCAATACCACACGGTTTGCACCATGGGTCTGGAATAGATCAGCCAACATGCCCTTGCACTCATTGGGTGCTACCGGATTGGAAATCTCCTTTAGTGTGGTGCCTTGCTCATCAATGAAAACGAAGCGTTCTGCCTTGGCAAAATGCCCTGCGATATGGTCATCCTTCATGGGAATGGCGGTGATGGTGGTCATAAGATCTCCTGCTATTACGGTTAATTGTCAGACCATGCCATTTATCACCACTTGTGAGTCCGATTCCCCATCCGATAACAACACCGGAGGATCCAGATTGACATGACCCTGCTTTCTACCCCTTGCTACCACCCATCGAAAGTGTCGAATGAAAGCTTGCTGGCTGTTTTACTCACAGCACATCCGCTAATGCGGTGCTTTAACTGGTGGTGAAGTAAGTGGCATATGCCATGTATACGCCTTGTTTGTGGCATATGCAATAAACTGTTGCCGTTGATTTACGCCTGGCTGGCTCCCTCAGGGGGCAACACTCAGCCGCAAAAGGCACAGCCCAGCGGCATCCAGACCAGGTGCCAAACCCATTTCTCCAGTGTTTTCCTTCTCTTGATCCCCTCTCATTTCTTCCCCAGTCACTGCCATTTGTGTGCGTTGGCTCACACCCTGCAGCCCGTTTTTACCTCACAAATTTACAGGTTGGCGGCGACTCTCGTCCAAGGGGAGGCCCGCGCCATGGCTGATACGCATCGGCGCGCTACATCGCAAACAATTGATTTTTAACGATATAAAATCATATCTCGATTCCATTCAGATCTATTTTGTCAGCAGGTCTGCTGTGAGATCGGGGTCACACTCGGGACGATATCGCACAAAAATCCAGTCATTCGCACATTTGTCCGATAGGGAGGCTTGCCTACCAGCGCGATAATAGTGAGGTCAATTTTGTCTGCATGCCGTGCCAGCACGGGCGGCATGCCAACAGGCTCCCTCACGGGAGCGGGAGAGCGCCATGATCACCACACTGATCAACGAACATCTGATCAATCTCGATTTGAACGCGACGAGCAAGGAGGAGGTCTTCAGCGAGATGGCCCGCTTGCTGGTCGCGCAGGGCAAGGTCAGCGATGAGCAGCAGTTCATCAAGGACCTGTGGGCCCGGGAAGAGCTGGACAACACCGGCTTTGAAGAAGGTGTTGCCCTGCCCCACGCCAAGAGTACGGCTGTGAGCACACCGGCGGTGGCCATCGGCATCAGCCGCAGCGGTATCGATTACGGCGCCGAGGATGGCAAGCCGTCCCGGCTGTTCTTCATGATTGCCTCCCCGGCCGGTGGCGCCAACCACCATATCGAGGTGCTGGCCGAGCTCTCCGCCAAGCTGATTGAAGAAGGTTTCATTGCCAAGTTGCTGGCCGCCAAAACCTCGGCTGCCGCGCTGGCGCTGCTGCTGGAGCGCAAGGAGGAGCAAACCGCTGCCCCGACCACCAGCAAGGGCTTCATCATAGGTGTCACCGGTTGCCCGGCTGGCATCGCCCACACCTATCTGGCGGCCGAGTCGTTGGAACGCGCCGCTCGCGAGCTGGGTTATGAGGTGAAGGTGGAGACCAACGGATCCATCGGTGTCAAGAACAGCCCGACCGCGGCCGAGATTGCCCGTGCCAGCGCCATCGTCGTCGCCTGCGACAAGCAGGTGGACATGGCCCGCTTCAACGGCAAGCCGCTCATCAAGACTGGGGTGAAAGCCCCCATCAAGGATGGCAAGGGTCTCATTGAGCAAGCGCTGAAGGCGCCAGCCTATGTGGCAGGCAAAGAGGACAAGAAGGGAGAGGATAAGAGCACGGGCGGCAGTTCCGATCTCTATCGCTACCTGATGAACGGCGTCTCCCACATGATCCCGTTCGTGGTGACCGGTGGTCTGCTGATCGCGCTGGCGCTGGCCATCGGCGGCAACCCGACCCCGAGCGGCATGCAGATCCCGGAAGGGAGCATGTGGAATCAGATCCTCAACGTGGGCGTGGCCGCCTTCACCCTGATGATCCCCATACTGGCGGGCTATATCGCCTACGCCATCGGTGACCGTCCGGCACTGGCCCCGGGCTTTATCGGCGGCTGGATCGCCAACAACGGCAGCTTCTACGGCGCCGATGCCGGGACCGGCTTTATCGGTGCCATCATAGCGGGCCTGCTGGTCGGTTATCTGGTGCGCTGGATTGCCACCCGTCACTACCACAAGATGGTGCAGCCGCTGGTGCCGATCCTTATCGCCCCCATCGTCGGGTCGCTGTTTATCGCCGCAGTCTTCATCTTCATCATAGGTGCGCCCATTGCCGACATGATGACTGGCCTGAACGCAATGCTGCTCTCCATGAGCGGCGGCAGTCTGGTGCTGCTGGGCATAGTGCTGGGGGGCATGGCCGGCTTTGATATGGGCGGCCCGGTCAACAAGGTGGCCTTCCTGTTCTCGGTGGGCATGATAGCCTCCGGCCAGACCCAGTTTATGGGTGCCATGGCCTGCGCCATACCAGCGGCGCCGCTCGGCATGTCGCTTGCGACCGTGCTCGGCCGCAAGCTGGGTATCTTCGATGCCTCCGAAATCGAAGCGGGCAAAGCCGCCGGTGCCATGGGCCTGGTGGGTATCTCTGAAGGTGCCATTCCGTTCGCCGCCCGTGACCCGCTGGCCGTCATCCCCGCCAACGTGCTGGGCAGCATGACAGCTGCGGTGATGGCCTTCCTGTTTGGCATCACCAACAGCGTCGCCCACGGCGGCCCCATCGTCGCCCTGCTGGGTGCGGTCAACAAGCCGCTGCTGGCCCTGCTCTGCATGATCTGTGGCGCCATCGTCACCGGCGTGGTGGCGGTTGCCCTGAAAAAGCTGCGGGTAAAGAAAACCGATGAAGTGGCACTGGCCAAGGCGGCCTGATCCCCTTCTCGCACTGATACGACAAGAGGCCACCTGCGGGTGGCCTCTTTTATGGCGTCAGATATCCGCCAATCCTGCTGACGATAGCCTGCTCACCCCATAGCACAACCTCACGCCCCCAGCCCTGTCTGGCTGCCACTCTTCTCGTAGCATGGCCCCGCCGTGGGCCGTCACTGTGTGATCCTCTTCACGCTTCATGGCCGGATCCCGTCAAACTAGGAAATTTTCCTAATGCCACTAGGGATGGCTCTCACGCCATTTGCACCGCGCCTCATTAAAGTCACGCTACCTGATGTAGTGACCCGATCCCCGCAGTGGCGCAGGTTCGGGCATGGGTTCAATCGACAGGGGAGCGAGGTGCACAGTCCAACCTCTTTCTGTTGTCCTTTCCGTGGCGTGACCTCTGACACCAACCAAAAAATGAGGGGCGCGGCGGAAATACCGTCTATCTCGCAGAGGATGAACGAAGATGTTGAAATTTCTCCAACAGGTCCGGGTGCCGACCCTGGAACTGCCGGTCGAAGCCCGGCGCAAGCTCTGGTTCAAGCCGTTTATGCAATCTTATCTGGTTGTATTTATTGGCTATCTAACCATGTACCTGATCCGCAAGAACTTCAACATTGCGCAGAACGACATGATCCAGGAGTACGGTCTCTCCATGACCGAGCTTGGCATGATTGGCCTTGGCTTCTCCATCACCTACGGGGTGGGCAAGACGGTCGTCTCCTACTATGCCGATGGCAAGAACACCAAGCAGTTCCTGCCGCTGATGCTGATCCTCTCCGCCCTGTGCATGCTGGGCTTCAGTGCCAGCATGGGCGGCACGGGTTTCAGCCTCTACTTCATGATCTTCTTCTATGCCCTGAGCGGCTTCTTCCAGAGCTGTGGTGGCTCCTGCAGCTACTCCACCATCACCAAATGGACACCTCGCAACAAGCGCGGCACCTACCTCGGTATGTGGAACCTCTCCCACAACGTGGGCGGTGCCGGTGCGGCCGGTGTGGCGCTGTTCGGTGCCAACTACCTGTTCGATGGCAATGTGCTCGGCATGTTCATCTTCCCGTCCATGATCGCGCTGGTGGTCGGCTTTATCGGCCTGCGTTTTGGCAGCGATTCACCGGAAGCCTATGGTCTGGGCAAGGTGGAAGAGCTGTTTGACGAAGTGGCCAGTGAAGAAGACATCGCCACCGAAGAGCAGAAGCTGACCAAGGGTCAGATCTTCGTGAAGTACGTGCTGATGAACAAGGTGATCTGGCTGCTCTGCTTTGCCAACATCTTCCTCTATGTGGTGCGCATCGGTATCGACCAGTGGTCCACCGTGTACGCTCACCAGGAGCTGGGCTTCTCCAAGGAGATCGCCATCCAGGGCTTTACCTTCTTCGAAGTGGGCGCCCTGGTCGGCACCCTGATGTGGGGCTACCTCTCGGATCTGGCGAACGGTCGTCGCGGTCTGGTGGCCTGTGTGGCACTGGCGCTGATTATCGCCACTCTGGGTCTCTACCAGCATGCCACCACCCAGTTCATGTTCCTGGGCTCCCTGTTCCTGCTGGGCTTCCTGGTGTTTGGTCCGCAACTGCTGATCGGCGTGGCCGCCGTGGGCTTTGTGCCCAAGCAGGGCATCAGCGTGGCCGATGGCGTCAAGGGCACCTTTGCCTACCTCATCGGTGACAGCTTCGCCAAGCTGGGTCTGGGTATGATCGCCGATGGCACCCCCATCTTCGGTCTGACCGGCTGGGCCGGTACCTTCGCGGCGCTGGACATGGCCGCCGCCGCCTGTCTGGTGTTGATGGCCTGCGTGGCCGTGGCCGAGGAGCGCAAGATCCGCCGTATCAAGCGTGAACTGAAAGCCGCCACCTTGGCTACCCAATCCGTCTGAACCCGCGTTAACTGAATACAACCGGCCCCGCCTTCTGGCAGGGCCGGTTTTTTATTGCCACGCCCGCCGTCAGCAGATGAATCCAGATTCTCGCCATCCCTGTGCAAGCCAGCACCAGTGCGCCGCCAAGATCCCATTGTTGCCCCACGCCTTTGGCAAAAGCCGCCCCTTGGCGCTATCTTGTTGCCCCACCGCCATTTGCTTCGAGAACCGATGAAGATCCTCGCCGTCACAGCCTGCCCCACCGGCATAGCCCACACCTATATGGCCGCAGAGGCGCTGCAAAAAGCCGCCGACAAGCTGGGGCTGAAGATCAAGGTTGAAACCCAGGGCGCCATGGGACTGGAGAACATTCTCACCGCGCGGGACATCGCCAGCGCCGACCTGGTGCTGATCGCCTCCGACATCGAGATAGAGCAGAAGGATCGCTTCCTTGGTTGCACGGTTCGCCAGGTATCGCTGGAATCCGTGCTGCTCAATGCCAGCGCCGTACTCAAAACCGCCACCGTCGGCGTCTGAATGCTCACCCGCGAGCTCACCTTTTTCTGCCGGCTGGGGCTGACCATCACCCAGGCCAAGCAGCTGAGTCGACTGGCCGGGCTGTTCAAATCCCATATCCAGCTTATCAATGTCACCCGCCGCCAACGCGTGGAGGCGACCAGCCAGCTCTCCCTGCTCACCCTGGCCACCCAGCCCGGCGATCTCTGTCTGCTGCTTATCGAAGGGCTGGATGCGGAACTGGCCCACATGGCCTTCACCTGCTGGTGTGTGGAGCTGGGCCAGCCCCTTGGCCGACCGGGAAGCGCTGCCCCGGCCGAGCAGCGCCTTGGCCTCGCCCAGCCCGACTACTGTTTTTCCCTCGCCCAACTGGGGCACGCAGCGGCATCGCTGGACAAATCCCTAGCCCTGAGGGTGCTGGTCGATCTCTTGCCCGCCGAGCTGGTACGCGACAGGCCAGCGCTTGAGCAGGCCATCGCCAAGCGCGAGCAGATCGCCGCCACCATCATACGGCCCGGCCTCGCCATGCCCCACGTGATCTGCCCCGCCATCCGCCAGCCCGCCCTCTCGCTGCTCAGTTGCGCCGAGCCCATCGAGTGGGGATCGGCGCTCGGGCCGGTACGGACCATCATATTGCTGGCGATCCCGGCCGGGCTCGCCCCCGAGCAATTGCGCCCCCTCACCCGACTGGCTCGCGCCATGATGGACGAGGTGGTCAGCACGGCGCTCTTGCACGCAAGCTCGGCCCCCGCCCGTCAGGCCATCGTCATCGAAGGACTGTTGAGTTAGGCTAACAAGCCCCACATGCCCCATGGCGGCGGCCCCCTGTGATACACTCCGGCATCCCCTGTTTTTGGTATGCATGCGATGAAATCTGCCCGCCCCCGTCTCTCCCTCCAAGGTCGCACGACCGCCGCTGAGCGCCCCCCACAAGAGGACGCCAACCGGCCTGGTCTGACACGCTCACGGCCCGGCACCCGGCATGCACAGGCAGCTGAACAGGCCGGGCAGAAACCGCAGGTGGCACCCGCCGATCGCAAGTTGCTGCTCTTGAACAAGCCCTACATGGTGCTGTGCCAGTTCACCGACGAGGCGGGACGGGAGACCCTCAAGGATTACATCAAGGAGCCCGGCATCTATGCCGCCGGCAGGCTGGACCGTGACAGCGAGGGGCTCTTGCTGCTCACCAACGACGGCAAGTTGCAGGCTCGCCTCACCCAGCCGGGAGAGAAGACGCCCAAGACTTACTGGGTGCAGGTGGAAGGCATACCGAGCGAAGAGAAACTGGCCGCCCTGCACGCCGGGGTTGAACTCAACGACGGCCTGACACTGCCCGCCGAGGCAAGGCTCATGGATGAGCCTAATGTGTGGCCACGCAATCCGCCGATCCGCGAGCGCAAGGAGATCCCCACCCGCTGGCTCGAGATCAAGATAGTAGAGGGGCGCAACCGTCAGGTACGGCGCATGACGGCCCATATCGGCCACCCCACACTGCGCCTGATCCGCTACGCCATCGGCGACTGGACCTTGGGTAACTGGCAAGAAGACGGGCTGGCCCCCGGGCAGAGCCACAGCCTGCCTGCCCCCGAGCTAGCACCGGTATCGCCTGCTCGTCCGCGCAAGCCTCAAACCGGCAGTAGCGCCGCCAAACCTGCGGGCGACAGACCACGCAGAGCGGCCCAGTCCAATCGGAAAAACCCGCCACGCAGCGCAGGCAAACCAGCCATCGAACAGGCTGGCTCTCGTCCCCCTGCCGAGAGCAAGCCCCGTAGCAGCGGTCGCGGCACGGCCCGCCGTCCTGCCCGTCACACCACAGACAAGGAGTCATCATGATGGATCGCCCGCCGATGGAAGAGAGAATGCCGGCCAGATTGACGGTGGCGGCGCTGGTGCACTGGCAGGGTCGTTTCCTGCTGGTGGAAGAGGAGATCAAGGGCCAGCGCCGTTTCAATCAGCCTGCCGGCCATGTGGAACCGGGTGAAAACCTGATTGAAGCGGCCTGCCGCGAGCTCAAAGAAGAGACAGGACTGACCGCCACGCCCAGCGCCTGGCTCGGGGTCTATCTCTACAAACCGGCCGACAGCGAGGCCACCTTTGTGCGCACTGCCGTCATCTTCGACCTTGAAAAGGCGCCGGGTCAGCACCATCCAGAGGATCCTGACGGCGATGTGCTGGCCTGCCACTGGCTCACCCTGGAGGAGATAGCCGAGTGCAAACCGGCCCTGCGTAGCCCATTGGTGTGGCAGTGCATTCAGGATTATCTGGGGGGCACCCGCCTGCCGCTGTCGGCGCTCAAGGCCTTTATCTGAGGCCATTTGGCACCGATTTATTGCTGGCGTGCCAGCTGACAGAAAAACGATTTCCTGCCTTGCTACCCCTCAAGGGGAAGCGGACAGGGAGATGTGACCGAGGGCGCAAAACTCTGGTAGAATACGCCCCGTTTAAACGAACTGGTAACTTCGACTAATGACAGACAACAGCCAAATCAAGGTGATCGTCGGCATGTCCGGCGGCGTGGATTCTTCCGTCTCGGCCTACCTGCTCCAGCAGCAGGGTTATCAGGTCGAAGGCTTGTTCATGAAGAACTGGGAAGAAGACGACACGGACGAGTACTGCTCTGCCTCCCAGGATTTGGCTGATGCCAAGGCCGTCTGCGACAAGCTGGGTATGAAGCTGCATACCATCAACTTCGCTGCCGAGTACTGGGACAATGTGTTCGAGCACTTCCTGGAAGAGTACAAGGCAGGGCGCACGCCGAACCCGGATATCCTGTGCAACAAGGAGATCAAGTTCAAGGCGTTCCTCGAATTTGCCGCCGAAGAGCTGGGTGCCACCTACATCGCCACCGGCCACTATGTGCGCCGTGACGACAGCACAGGCCACCCGCGCCTGCTGCGCGGTCTCGATACCAACAAGGATCAGAGCTACTTCCTCTACACCCTGAGCGAAGCCCAGGTGGGTCAGAGCCTGTTCCCGGTCGGGGATCTGGAGAAGCCGGAGGTGCGCCGCATCGCCGAGCAACTGGATCTCATCACCGCCAAGAAGAAAGACTCCACCGGTATCTGCTTTATCGGTGAGCGCAAATTCAAGGACTTCCTGGCCAAGTTCCTGCCCGCCCAGCCCGGCCCCATCGAAACCGTGGACGGCAAGGTGATCGGCGAGCATCAGGGCTTGATGTATCACACCCTGGGTCAGCGCAAGGGGCTCGGCATTGGTGGTCGCAAAGACGCCACCGAAGAGGCCTGGTACGTGGTGGACAAAGAGGTGGAGCGCAATACCCTGGTGGTGGCGCAGGGCGAGCACCCGCGTCTCTACTCAGACGGCCTGATTGCCAGCCAGCTGCACTGGGTGGATCGCACCCCGATCCGCGCACCGCGTCGCTGCACCGTCAAGACACGCTATCGCCAGCAGGATATCCCCTGCCTCATTCAGACCATCGATGACGAGACCATACGGGTCATCTTCGACGAGAAACAGGCAGCCGTGACCCCGGGTCAATCCGCCGTCTTTTATGACGGGGAAGTGTGCCTGGGCGGCGGCATCATCGAGCAGCGTTTCAGCCATCCGGTGTAAATCCTGACGGCAGTGACATCGATGATCGACAAATACCAGAGCTGAACCATGGCCTTTGCAAGCACGCTGAAACAGTGCGTCAGCCATGCGGTTTGGGCCAACAAAGAAGGCAGCGAACGTGAGCGACCAATTCCAGGGCCGGATCATGGCCTGCTGCGGCATCAGCCGGTGAACCAACATAACAGGGCTGTGAAACGATGAGCGACAAATTTCAAGACAGAACCATGGCCTTTGCCGGCATCTGCCAGGCGGCCTATCTGGTACAAAAAGTGGCCCGTGATGGCACTTGCGATGAAGCGTCCCTGCGCGAGAGCCTGCAAAGCGTGCTGGTGACCGATCCCAAGCAGCCGCTGGAGGTGTTTGGCAACCATCTGGCCATTCGCGATGGCTACCGCGCCCTGGTCGAGCAACTGGGATCCGACGGCAGCCAGAAAAATGCCGAGCTGACCCGTTACGTGGTGAGCCTGATTGCGCTGGAGCGCAAGCTGGCCAAGCGCAAGGACATTCTCAACATGCTGGGGGAGCGGATCAGCCAGATCGGCCGCCAGCAACAGCATTTCGATCTTCTCGACGAGCAGATCCTGGCCAACATGGCGAGCATCTACAGCGATCTCATCAGCCCCATAGGGCCGCGCATCCAGATAGCGGGTACCCCGCTGTTCCTGCAGCAGCCCCTGGTGCAGCACAAGGTGCGCGCCCTGCTGCTGGCAGGCATCCGTGCCTGCGTGCTGTGGCGCCAGCTTGGCGGCAGCCGTACCCAGATCATTTTCGCTCGCAAGAAAATGGTCGAACTGGCCAAACGTTTCTAAGAATCGGCTCGAGCTCCGTAGTGAGAGGCCGGAAGCAAGGTGAAGAGCAGCGCAGGTACCGGAGTTTATGTCGATAAATAAGGATGCCGAGCAGCACATGAGCCTTGATAACGGTCTCGTAACAGGAGCGCGAGTTGATGAGAATCCCCCACACCAATCATCAGGAGTTCACCCCATGGAGCTGTCCGCGCTGACTGCTGTTTCCCCGATTGACGGTCGTTATGGCGACAAGGCCGATGCCCTGCGCCCTATCTTCTCCGAATTCGGTCTGCTGCGTTTTCGCGTCGAAGTTGAGGTGCGCTGGTTGCAAAAACTGGCCAGCCACGTCGGGATCCCGGAAGTCCCAGCCCTGAGCGCGGCCGCCAACGCCCTGCTCGACGGTATTGTCAGCAACTTCAACGAGAGTGACGCCGCCCGTATCAAACAGATAGAGCGCACCACCAACCATGATGTGAAAGCGGTGGAGTACTTCCTCAAAGAGAAGGTGGAAGTGAACCCTGAGCTGGCCGCCGTCAGCGAATTCATTCACTTCGCCTGCACCTCGGAAGACATCAACAACAACTCCCACGGCCTGATGCTGAAAACAGCCCGTGACGAGGTCATCAAGCCTTATTGCGAGAAGCTGATCAGCGAGCTCAAGCGTCTGGCCCACGAGTACCGCGACATGCCGCTGCTGTCGCGCACCCACGGTCAGCCGGCCACCCCGAGCACCATGGGCAAGGAGATGGCCAACGTCGCCTATCGCCTGGAGCGCCAGTTCAAGCAGATCATGGCGGTGGAGATCCTCGGCAAGATCAACGGTGCCGTGGGCAACTACAACGCCCACGTCAGCGCCTACCCGGAAGTGGACTGGCACCAGTTCTCCGAGGAGTTCGTCACCTCCCTGGGCCTGAACTGGAACCCCTACACCACCCAGATCGAGCCCCACGACTATATTGCCGAGCTGTTCGACGCCATGGCCCGCTTCAACACCATCCTCATCGACTTCGATCGCGATGTGTGGGGTTATATCTCTCTGGGTCACTTCAAGCAGCGCACTGTGGCGGGCGAAATCGGCTCCTCCACCATGCCGCACAAGGTCAACCCCATCGACTTCGAGAACTCCGAAGGCAATCTGGGTCTGGCCAACGCCGTGTTCCAGCACCTGGCCTCCAAGCTGCCCATCTCCCGCTGGCAGCGAGACCTCACCGACTCGACCGTGCTGCGCAACCTGGGTGTGGCTGTCGGTTACTCCCTGATTGCCTATCAGGCGACCCTCAAGGGGATCTCCAAGCTGGAAGCCAACGCCGGTGCCATGGCAGCCGATCTGGACGCCAACTGGGAAGTGCTGGCCGAGCCCATCCAGACAGTGATGCGTCGCTACGGCATCGAGAAGCCCTACGAGAAGCTCAAAGAGCTGACCCGTGGTCGCCGCGTCGATGCCGAAGGCATGCGTACTTTTATCGACACCCTCGAGCTCCCCGAGCACGTGAAAGTCGAGCTGAAGAAGCTGACCCCGGCCAACTATATCGGTCAGGCCCAGCGTCTGGTGGATCTGCTGAAATAAGCCGATAACCTGATATATCAGGGGCCCTGTGCACATTGCGCAACAGGGCCCCTGTTATTTTTGACGGCCATACGTCTAGCCATACGTTTTGCCATACAAGAGGCCTTGCCCAAGGCCCGCAGCCATCTTGGGCAAGACCTCTCCTGACTCTTTCTGATCTTTTGACGAGAAGCACTATGTACGAACTCAATCTGGATATCGCTCACTTCCTCGAGCACTACTGGCAGAAACGCCCCCTCCTTATAAAAGGCGGCTTCACCGACTTTCAGGATCCCATCAGCCCGGACGAGCTGGCGGGTCTGGCCATGGAAGAGGTCATCGAATCCCGTCTGGTGACCCGCTTCGACGGCAAGTGGGAAGCGGCTCATGGCCCCTTCGAATCTTACGATCACCTGGGGGAAGAGAACTGGACTGTGCTGGTGCAGGCTTGCAACCACTGGGCCCCCGAGGTGCACGAGCTGGCACTGCCGTTCCAGTTCATTCCGGGCTGGCGCTTTGACGATGTGATGGTGAGCTTCTCCACCCCTCATGGTGGTGTCGGCCCCCACATCGACAACTACGACGTCTTCATCACCCAGGGCCAGGGCAAGCGTCACTGGCGAGTGGGCGATGCCAAGCCGCTCAACGAGTTTGCCGCCCACGCCGCCCTGCTGCATTGCGAGCCGTTCGAGGCGATCATCGACGTCATCATGGAGCCGGGCGACATCCTCTACATTCCGCCCGGATTCCCTCACGAAGGCTACGCCATCGAACCCTCCATGAATTTCTCGGTAGGCTTCCGCGCGCCGGATGCCAAGGCACTCATCTCCTCCTTTGCCGATCACCTGATCGACAACGAAATGCGTACCGAGCGCTACGGCGATGGGGATCTCAAGCCCCGCGTCCGTCACGGCGAGATCCAGCCCCATGAGCTGCACCGCCTGCGCGAACTGATGCAGCAGGCTCTGGACGACGAGACCCTGTTCAAGGAGTGGTTTGGCACCATGATCTCCGAGGCCAAGCACGATCTGGACGTCAGCCCCATGGAACCTGACTACAGCGCCGAGGAAGTGGCCGACCTGCTGACTCAGGGCGAACCCGTCATCAAGGTGCCGGGCCTGCGCTCCGTCTGGTTCAGCGGCGAGAGCCGTACCTGCTATATCGACGGCGAGGCCTGGACCCTGCCGAGCGATGATGCGGCCGCCATCTCCCTGTTGTGTGACAAGGACATCATCACCCAGGCCGACATGGTGGAGCTTACCGATCAGGCCAGTTTCCTGCAGCTGCTGACCCGTCTGGTCAATCGCGGTTACTGGTTCTTCAGCTAATCGGGCTGGCTGACAAAGACGAAAAAGGCGCCTTGATGGCGCCTTTTTCATGAGCGGCGGCTTATGCCTCGCCAACCTCTTCGGACTCGTCTTCGGGGAGTTCGTCAAACAGGGGGTGGTAGAGCACTTCGCCGGCCATGCCTGCCAGGCCACCTTCCTGCAGCTCCATCGCCAGAAAGCAGTCGGCGGGAACTTCATAGATGCAGTGCAGACCAAACTCGCTGGCGGGACGAAAACCGAAGCGACCGTAGTAGGTCGGATCGCCGAGCACCACCACCGCCTTCCAGTCCATCTCCAGCGCAGTATCCAGCCCCTCACGCACCAGATCCGAGCCGATACCCTGCCCCTGCCAGTCCGGATGGACGGCAACAGGCGCCAGACCGAGCCAGGGCCCTTCCATGCCGTTAATGGTGATCGGGCTCAGCATCAGGTGCCCCATGAACTCGTACTCTTCCTCTTCAACCATGGTCACCACGGCAGCGCCACATTCGCGCAGGCGGTTGACCAGTTCGGCCTCATCGGAACGGCCAAAGGCGGCGCTCACCAGTTCATAGACCGGCAGCATGTCGCCGGGGCGCTCGGTTCTCAGCATACAGCGTTACTCCTCGTACAGCAGAGCGGGCATTATTCCACAAAGTGCCGGTCGGCCTGAGCACCTTTGTCCAGAAATGGGAGGGTGGACTCAGGAAAGCGAGCCGCAAGCAGCCGCAGTACCCCTTGCAAGGCCACCGGCGTCATGGCCGTGATGGCCTCACCGTAGGCCGCGAACAGCTCGGCATCGTCCTGTTCCAACCTTGCCAGAGCAAGCTCGGGTCCCTGATGCCAGCGCCCGGCCAGCTCATCGATAAGCTCTGGCAGCTCCACCAGCAGCCAAAGCTGATGATAACGCCCCGCGACCGAAGCCCCATCACGCCCCCCTGCCGCGGGCAGACCTGTGCGGCGCACCATCTTGTCAATCCAGTCGAGCCGCTGCTGCCGCTGCGTGCGGGTGAGCAGAACGGACCCTTGGCGCAGCAGACTGGTCAGTTGCAGCAGGCAGGCAAGCCCCTGCTCGTCCCTGTCTTTTAGCAGCAAACCACCCAGCAGATGCAACTGCTCAGGCTCGACCTGCTCCAGCTGACTGAGCGGATGGCACACAATGTCGAACAGGGCCCCATCATAGGGTGCTGCACCGGGCAAGGTGGGTATGCACTTGTCATCCAGAAACAGGGTGAGCTGCAACGAGCCGTCATGATCCAACCCGGCCTGTGCATCGGCACCATGCAAAATAGCCACGGCCACCCGCTCGTTCGCCAGCCAGGGCGCCAGTTGCTGCATCACTGGCTCGGGCAGGGGGATGGCCCTGTCCAGTCGCCAATAGCTTACCTCGCACGGCTGCTGGGCAGTTCGGGCGCGCAGCCCGCGATAGTGCATGCCGAGTTTGGCCATCACCCGACCGGAGGCGAGGTTGCCCGGCATGTGACGGGCGGTCAACGCCGGCAGTTGCAAGGTGTCGAACGCAAATGACTTGACCAGCTGCGCAGCCCGGGTAGCCAGCCCCCGGTTCTGCCAGGGAACACCGACCCACCAGGCCAGCTCGCCGTTCCAGTGCAGCGAAATCACCCCGACCAGCGGGGCCACTTCAGCCCCCTTCGGCAGCGTCATGGCCCAGCTCCAGCCAAGCCCCAGCGCGCCCTTGCGCCCACTGCTGGCGAGCCAGTCACGGGCGCCTTCCGGCGGGTAAGGGTGAGGAATATTGAGGGTATAGCGGGAGAGCGCCTCGTCGGCGCAGTAGCGCACCACCTCGGCCTCGTCGTCGGCCAGCAATGGCCGCAACACCAGGGGGCTGCCAGAGGGTGACGCCAGACCGGATTCACGCAGCAGGGGCACGGTCAAGCGGCGGGCAAGCAGGCGCTTGAGCACGGCGCCCATGTCGTCATCCGCGGTCAGCACCAGATCGGCCCCGAGCGGCCCCAGGGTGAGCAGGCCGCTCTCCTTGGCCAGGGTCAGCAGAGAGGGGGACGCGCTGATCAGGATCTGACGGCTGGGATCGACATAGAGATCCGCGCTCAGATCGCCGTCGAGCCAGACCGCCAGCAGCCCGCTGGCGGACAAGATGCCATCAGGGGGGCAGCCAGACCAGAGGTCCGCCACCTGCCCCAGATGGAACTCACTCTCTTTGCACAGCAGCAGTTTCCAGCAATGACCCTGCCGCTGCCAGGCTTGCAGCACAGGAGACCAATGGGGTTGCCACAGCGCCCGCTCGATAAGCAGCTCCATCAGCTTGCCTGACAGGCTGCAGGCAGGCTCAGATGGCGGGGATGGGCCTCAATGCGGGCGATCCAGGCCCGGATGGCAGGCCAGCCCTGCAAGGAGAAGATCCCCTCCTCCGCCACATGGGTGTAGGCATAGAGAGCCATGTCGGCGATGGTCGGTGCCTCGCCGCACAGGTAGGGACTCTGTTTCAACTGCTGCTCCATCACCGCCAACGCCTGCTCGCCACCGGCCTTGAGGCCATCGAGCCGTGCCTCCTGGGCTTCCGGCCGCCCCAGATGGTGGACGATGAAGCGCGCCACGGCTATGTAGGGCTCGTGGCTGTACTGCTCGAAGAACAGCCACTTGAGCACCTCGGCCTGCTGGCGGGGATCTGCCGGCCAGAGCGCCGAGCCCTGCGCCAGATAGAAGAGGATGGCATTGGATTCCGCCAACGCATCCCCTTCATCGATGGCCAGCACGGGGATCTTGCCGTTGGGATTCATGGCCAGAAAGGCCGGGGTTTGGGTATCACCGGCCTGTATATCCACCGGTACCCAGGTCAGAGGCAGCTCGAGCCAACGGGCCAGCAGCCACACCTTGTAACAGTTGCCGGATCTCAGGTCGCCATACAGACGCATACAGACTCCTTGTCAGCGCAGGAGATTGAACGGGATAAAACAGACTCTCAGGGTGCCAGCCGCTCTATGTGCCAGCCATTCCCCTCGCGGGTGTAGTAGAAGCGATCGTGCAGGCGATGCTCGCCTCCCTGCCAGAACTCTACCGTGTCGATCACCACCCGATAGCCGCCCCAGAAGCTTGGCAGCGGCACTTCGCCATTGGCAAACTTCTGCTTGAGCTCGAGGAACTTGGCCTCCAGCACGCCGCGGGCCGAGATGCGGGTCGACTGCTTGGAAACCCAGGCAGCTATCTGGCTATCCTTGGGGCGACTGTGGAAGTACTTCATCACCTCGAAGGTGCTCATCTTCTCCACCCGGCCGGTGACGTGCACCTGGCGATCCAGGGTGTGCCAGGGGAAGAGCAGACTGATACGCGGGTTGCCTTCCAGCTGGTGTGCCTTGCGGCTGCCCATGTTGGTGTAGAACACCATACCCTGGGCATCGTAGTGTTTGAGCAACACGGTGCGCTGCCAGGGTTGCCCCTCGGCATCCACGGTCGCCACCACCATGGCGGTGGGATCGGTCAACTTGGCCTCGCAGGCCTGGGCCAGCCACTTCTCGAACAGGGCCAGGGGGTCGGCCGGCAGATCGGCCCGGTGCAATCCGCCCCGGGTGTATTCACGGCGCAGATCAGCCACATCCATCATCTTGATTTTCCTTCTCTCTTTTTGCCGCCGATGCGGCCATGCGTGCTGGCATTGTGCGACGAGCACGCCATGGGTACAAGCCTCGGGGCGGTCAAATGCCAGCGCCAAAAAAGAAAGGGAGGCTTGCGCCTCCCCTTTTCTGCCCACACCCGGCTGCGGACTTATTGTTTGCCGACAGCCGATGGACAATGGGCCAGCATGCGCTGGTTATACTCGGCCGCATAGGCCCTCAGCCTGGCCTGAGCCTCTTCCTGACCGGGTCTGATGACATCTCCCAGTCCATCGAGGTAGCGCACGCCACAACGCGCCTTGGCGGCTTCCTGCTCACTTGCCGCAATGCCGGGCGCCACTTCACCGCGCCCGGCCCGCACAATCAGCCGGTAATCCTGCCTGGCAAGGCTGGCGCTGACCGTCTGCTCCAGGGTGTCGGCATCCGCCTGACACCCGCCAAGCAGAGCAAGCAGCAGCAAGCCGGTGGCTCTCATGCCCGCCTCCGTTGCCAGCCGAGCAGGGCCAGCGCAAGTGCCCAGAAGCCAAGAGCACCACCGCCACCACCACCCGAGCTGCCGCCACTTTGCGCGACCGACAACTTGAGCGGGCTGATGGCGAAGAAGATGTTGTCGCTACAGGCCACCTTCAGCCTGACGCTGCTGGTGAGGTTGGTCGGCAGAGTCACGGTGGCCGAACCACTGTTGGGCTGGCTGCTAGCCAGGGTCGACCAGTTTGCCCCTTCATCCTGAGTCACGAACAGGTCTACCTTGCTGCAGTTGATAGGCGCAGCATGGGTGCCAGCCACATCCCAACTGACGGCCTGGCTGGCCCCCGGCGTCACCGTCACGCCCAACGGACTGGTCAGGCGGAAGGCGCTGCCGGTGTTGACCACCTGCACCTTCATATCATCGCTGGCGACGCCGCCCTGGCCATCACGCACAGTGAGCCGGAAGTTGAGCTCCCGGTTGGTGGTGGGCCAGGCGTCGCCCTTGGCCAGGGTACCGGTCAGCAGGGAGGGCAAGCTGGGCAGGATCCGCTCTGGCGAGCTGGTGGGCGAGACGAACCGGAACAGCGGGCGGGTACCATCGTCGATCATGTCGAGGGTACTGCTGGACTCTGTGCCCAGATCGATCTGCTCCCAGGTGTAGGTCAGGGGATCCTTGTCCAGATCCGCCCCTGCCCCTCTGAGCACAAAAGGGACATTGGCAGGAATAGCGTAATTGGCACCCGCTGCGGCCTGAGGTGCGTTGTTGCTGAGGCTCAGTGTGGTGCCACAGGTCGGCACAGTGGCCATGTGCGCACGCATCTGCTCGATGGATTTGCTGTGGAAATAGGGATCACCTTGCCGCTGGATGTTTTCATCCCCACAGATACCGGCATAGGCCATGATGGAAGTGCCGCTGCCCGGTTCCCAGGCCTGGTTGGCTACCCGGTTGCCACCGCCGCAACTGTTGGTGGTACCGTTGAAGGTGTGGTCGGCACCGAACTGGTGGCCGATTTCGTGTGCCACATAGTCGATAAAGAAGGCATCTCCCACAGGGTTGGATGAGCCTGTCATGCCGTTCGATTTGGTGGCAGTACAGAGCACACCCAATCCGGCCAGACCACCACCGCCGGTATTGACCACATGACCTATGTCGAATGGCCCCAGCGCCCCGCTGGGCAAGGTCTGCGCAGTGGCCTGTACCAGGCCGTTGACATTGAAATCCGTGTCGTCATTGCTGAACGGATCGCTCGCCGGATCGGTAAAGATGATGGCGTCATTGCCGCTGGCCAGCTGGAACTCGGCCCCCACGTCGCGCTGATATACCTCGTTCACCCGGTTGAGCAGGGTGGCAATCGCCCCCATGGTCAGCACCTTGGAGCCACCGTGGAATTGGGTATATTCCCCGGCTGCCGAGATGGCGATGGTATAGCGCTTGCGCTCGTTGCCATCCACCTGCACCTTGCGGGCCAGAGTGTTGGCGTCACGGCCGATCACCTTGTCGGCCTCCTCTTCCAGCCGGCTGTAGGCATCCTGCTGGTAGTAGACGGCATAGCCTTCGGCATTGGGCAGCGGATCGACGAACACCATCTTGCCCTGATGGCTGAACATGGCGTGGAAGCCCTGCGGACCAAGATCGAAACGGCCCGTCTCTACCGGCGCAGCCGGATTATGACCCTTGAAGGTCAGGATATCGGGATACTTGACGACAAGATCGGCGGGCAGCAGGTCATAGGCCTGCAGCGCGAAGGTCACTTCCCCTCCGTCAGGCAGGGGCAAGGTCAGCTGGCGTCCCCCGGCCTGCAGTCCGGCAAAGTAATCGAGGGGCACCTTGGCCACTCGAAACTGGTTCGCCCGCACGTCATAACCGTCAGTCACAGTGGCGCGCGCCGCTACAGTGCTCCACTCATTGGCCGCAAGGCCACCAGAGCTCATCAGGCTGGCCACAACCAGCGCCAGGGGCGAATATTTCATCAACTGCATCTTTTTAGTCCTTTTAAATGCACTCAGCTGAACAACCATCGGCATCATTTTCCTGCTGGTCCGATTAGTCCAGCGCCATCGTCTGTACATTCCCCGAATGGGGAGTGTTGCGCCAACCCTGTCTAACCCCTATCATTGCGCGGATTTATCAGTTTTAGAACCGCGCTCGATAGGGAGGCGGTTCATCTTTATCTGGCCAAGGTTAATCTCATGCTCAAGTCCCCACTGTTGCCCCGTTCCGGGGATCTGGTCGTTGCCATAGTTGACGATGTATTAGGCCAGGGTCTCACCCTGGACAGAGCCTATGCACGCCACTTCTCCGGCATCGAAATCAAACCACAAGAACAGGCAAGGATTGCCCTGGTCACCGGCGACCTGCTGCGTCGCCTCAGCCTCTACTGCGCCCTGACAGGTATTCAGGTGCGTCAGGCCGAAAAAAACGTCTGGCCACTGCTGCACAGTTGGCACGCCTTCCACAAGATAGTTCAGTCCAACCACCCGACCCTGGATCGCTTCAACGAAGAGGCATTCCGCCGCCGCCTGACAGAAGCGAAGAAAAATCCGGTGCTGATGGATGGTTGCCCTGCCTGGCTGGAAAAGCTGGGCAGCGAGCAGTTGGGAGAGGCCTGGCCTGCAGAGCGCGCCGCCCTGGCCTGGATGCCCAAACGTTACCTGAGGGTCAACACCCTCAAATGCACGCGGGAACAGCTGCAAGCCGCACTGGCCAAGGAGCAGGTCAACACTATTCCGGTTGAAGGGGTCGCTACCGCCCTGCAGGTCACCTCTGATGCGGCCCTGTTTCGCACCAAGGCGTTTGCCGACGGCTGGTTCGAGCAGCAGGACGCAGGCTCCCAGCTGGTTGCAGCGGCGCTGGAAGTCACCCCTGGCATGCGAGTCATCGACGCCTGCGCCGGTGCCGGCGGCAAGACCCTGCACATCGCCGCCATGATGGAAGGCAAGGGCCGTCTGCTGGCAATGGATGTGGAAGAGTGGAAGCTGGAAAACCTCAAGCAGCGCGCCCGCCGTGCCGGTGCCCACAACGTGGAAACCCGTGTCATCGAGAGCAGCAAGACTGTCAAGCGCCTCAAAGGCACTGCCGATCGCGTACTGCTGGACGTGCCCTGCTCCGGTCTTGGCGTGCTCAAGCGCAATCCGGATGCCAAATGGCGTGACACCGCCGAGCGACTGCCGGTGCTGGTTGCCTTGCAAGAGGAGATACTGCAGCGTTACAGCCAGATGGTGAAGGTGGGGGGTCTGCTGGTCTATGCAACCTGCTCCATCCTGCCCCAAGAGAACCGTCAGCAAGTGGACAAATTCCTGGCTGCCAACGACAACTATCGTCTGCGGGATGACCACACCGTCAGCCCGTCCGCGACCGGCTTTGACGGCTTCTATATGGCGCGGATCGAGCGCATCAGCTGATCCTGTCTGCCGTGATAAAAAAAGGGGAGCCATTGGCTCCCCTTTTTGCATGATGCAGATGCGACCTTATTCGGCAGCAACGTCATCCTGCTTGTGCTTGGCGGCAGTTTCCTTGATCAGGGTCTGCAGCTCGCCAGCCTGGAACATCTCGATCAGGATATCGCAGCCACCGACCAGCTCACCCTCTACCCACAGTTGCGGGAAGGTGGGCCAGTTGGCGAACTTCGGCAGCTCGGCGCGGATGTCCGGATTTTGCAGTATGTCGACATAAGCAAACGGCTCGCCACAGGACATCAGAGCCTGGGAGGCCTGGGCAGAGAAACCGCAGCTGGGTAGCTTGGGGGAACCCTTCATGTACAGGATGATGGGATTGTCAGCCAGCTGCTGTTTGATCTTTTCAATAGTTTCCATAGGTGCCTCACTAGAGCGATTTCGGCGGCCATTCTACTGCAATCCTTGCAGACCACAAACTGACAAACCGTCCTGGATGCAAGAAGTGATGAATCAATACGCCGTAGCTTGATCCGGATCATGGCGAGAATCAAGAGTTGTTAGCCCATCTTTGATGCTGGTACAATCGACGGGCTTTGGGCCATCTGGCCCCATCATTTCAAGAACAATTCTTTTCAAAATAGAAAAGAGTACGCAATGTCTTGCAACCGTCGCCTTCGCACGGCCAGCCAATGGAGAGTAGAAAATGGCTTTCGAACTTCCCGCTCTGCCCTACGCAATCAATGCCCTGGAACCGCACATCTCCCAGGAAACTCTGGAATATCATCACGGCAAGCACCACAACACCTACGTGGTCAACCTGAACAACCTGGTGCCAGGTACCGAGTTTGAAGGCAAGTCTCTGGAAGAGATCATCAAGACCTCCACTGGCGGCATCTTCAACAACGCCGCCCAGATCTGGAACCACACCTTCTACTGGCATTGCCTCTCCCCGAACGGTGGCAACGAGCCGACCGGCGCCCTGGCTGATGCCATCAACAAGGCGTTTGGCTCCTTCGCCGAGTTCAAGGATGCCTTCACCAAGTCTGCCATCGGCAACTTCGGTTCCAGCTGGACTTGGTTGGTGAAAAAAGCCGACGGCTCCCTGGCCATCGTCAACACTTCCAACGCCGGTTGCCCGCTGACCGAAGCCGGTACTACACCGCTGCTGACCGTCGACCTGTGGGAACACGCCTACTACATCGATTTCCGCAACCTGCGTCCGAAGTACATGGAAACCTTCTGGACCCTGGTGAACTGGGAATTCGTGGCCAAGAACCTAGCTGCCTGATAGCCGCTTCTTGCCAAAACGCCCCGCACTGCGGGGCGTTTTTTTATGGCAGAAATGAGCCGGCAGCAGATATGAAAAAGGCGCCCGAAGGCGCCTGTTATCGACAGCCAGTGGCATCACTGGTCTATCTCGTCCAGATAGTCATCCAGATTGGCATCGTCGGCTTTCTCCGCCGGCGTCTGCTTGAACTCGGTCTGACGACCGGTCACTTTGTTCTGGTTGTGCTGCAGATAGAAATCCTTGGTCAGGGCATACGGATCGAGCGCGTTGTCGATGATCCTCTCCTGATCGATCAGCTTGGATCGGGTACCCAATCCATCCAGCATCCAGTGGGTGACTCGCAGCGGCAGCGTCAACAGGGCATAGGGGAAGTAGATGGTATCTATGGTATCCCCCACCAGCTTGCGCGTCGTGGTAGGACCGTAGACGGGCACCATCAGATAGGCACCATCGCCGATATCGGCACGACCCAGTACTGTATTGAGTTCCAGCTTGTCGCGTTCGAGCCCGGCATGCTTGGCCACATCGAAGATACCCAGCAAACCGATAGTGGTGTTGAGGGTAAAGCGGCCGAGGTTGGTTCCCGCGCCTTGCAAGTCACCGGTGATCAGGTGGTTGACCATGCTGCTCGGCTCGTTGAAGTTCTCAACCAGGTTCTCGATGCCATCCTTCATCCCTTGCGGAATATAGCGGGCATAGCCATGCACCACGGGGCGGGCCACATAGGGCTCCAGCACATCGTAGTTGACCACCCACATGGCCCGGTTTGCCCCCTGGAAGGGGTCGCGGCCATCGCTGGCAGTGCTGGTCGCCTCGGGCCGACCCGGTGCTTCATTGAGATCAAGACTCTCGGGGCCCGGCTTGGGTGGGCCACCCGCACAGCCTCCCAACAACAATGCCGCCATCAATGCCACTGAACGCACATACATATGGAAGTCCTAGTTTCTTATTGTGATTAATCCGAATTATAGGCACCCGCCCCATAGAGGGGCGGGGCAAAGGGGTATTAGAGGGCGTGATCGATACGGATGTCAATCGGCGCTGAAGGAATCGCATCCGTCGGGATAGATGTCGATACCCCTTCGAACGCCCCTTCCTTGTTCATCACGTTGCCGCCGCGAGAAAGCCGTGCCTTGAACTGCAGTTGCGGATAGGCGGAAAGCTTGCTGCCCTCCATCATGGCATCACCATCCCCCAGGGAAAGGGTGACAGGCAAAGTGGGTCCTGCGATGCGCTTCACGGCAATGGGCATGGGCGGTCCATTGGGCACCACAGCAAAAACGAACAGATGAGCATCTTCCGGCATCTGAATGCCGGCAGCCAGGGTGACATGGATCGGAAACTCCCCTTTCTTCACCTCCAGCTGTTGCCCCTGCTCATCACTCTTGTTGGCTGCACCAGGGGTCGTCACCGCTATGCCACGCTGTTTCAACTGCTGCTCGGCATAGTCGATGGAGCGCTCCACCATGGCGTAGCGGGTCGAGCCCTTCTCCATCAGCGGCAGCATCTCGCGCCAGCGCATCAGCGCTGTCTTGAAGTCCTCTTTTTGCAGCGCCATGAAGGCATAGACGGAGCGTGCCTCTATGTTGGCCGGATCCAGCGCGATGGCGCTACGCAGCAGCTCATCGGCCTGGGCGTCATCCCCAGTCATCATCAGCGCCTGGGCGTAGGGCACGGCTACCATGGTCTTCTGTGGCGCCAGATCATAGGCGCGCTCAAGGGCCTCGCGGGCCATATCAGGATCATTGCCATCCAGCGACAAACGACCCAGCAGCAGCCAGCCACGGTAATCATTCGGCTCGTCTTTCAGACGGGTGCGCAACGCCAGCATGAAGTCCAGCAGGTCCTGCTCGGTCACCTGGGCATCCCGTTCGACCAGAATGCGGTTGCTCAGTTCACCCAGTCGACTGCTGGCATCCTGCCAGCGCTGGACTTCCTGCCAGGCACCCAGCTTGTAATAGAGCCCCAGACTCACCAGCACCAGCACCAGCACACCCGGGATCCAGATCAGGCTCTTGCCGCCACGGGCGCTCTGCTCCACATCGGGGATGTCATCCAGCAGGCTGCGTTGCAGCTCGACCAGGGATTCCGGCTCCTCCGCCAATATTCCTTGCTCGCGCTCTTCGCCGATTTCCAGCAAACGCTGACGATAAAGCTGCTTGTTGAGAGCCGAACGGCTGATGCTCTGCTTGCCCTCTCCACGCCACAGCGGCATCGCCAGAGTCAGACTCACCAACACCAGCAAGGCCGCGATCACAATCAAAAATGCGGTCATTGTTTCTCTTCCTCTTTGAGCAGGGCAGCCAGACGTTCCTGCTCCTGTGCGCTCAGGGCGCTATCCGCCTGTTTGGCCATGACGGGACGACGGCGACTGCGCACCACCACAGTGACGGCGCCAATGACGATGACCAGCAGCGGGCCGAGCCAGAGGATCAGGGTCGACGCCATCAGCGGCGGGTTATACAAAATGAAGTTGCCGTAGCGGGCGACCATGTAGTCCACCACTTCCTGCTTCTCCTTGCCCTCGCGCACCATCTGGTAGGTCTTGTCCCGCAAGTCCTTGGCAAGCCCTGCATTGGAATCGGCGATGTCCTGGTTCTGACACTTGGGGCAGCGCAACTCGCGGGTCAGCTCGCGAAAAGTCTGCTCTTGCGCGGGAGTGTCAAAGGTATAGACATCAATCGCAGCCAGGGCCGGTCCTGCGCCACCCAATCCCGCCAGTAACAGCAGGGAGGCAATCAGTGTTTTCATCAGGCGCCTTCTCATTTCATGGACTCGAAGATGGGCTTGAGGGTAGTGGCCCAGACTTGTGGATTCACATCCCCCACATGGCGATAGCGAATGATGCCCTGACTGTCGATAAAGAAGGTCTCGGGTGCCCCATAGACACCCAAATCCAGCCCCAGCATGCCATCCGGGTCATACAGGTTGACCTGATAGGGATTGCCAAGCTCGGTCAACCAGCGGATGGCCTTGTCCCGCTCATCCTTGTAGTTCATGCCGACAATGGGGATGCCCTGCTCCGCCAGTTGCTTGAGGTAGGTGTGTTCGCCGTAGCAGGTCGGGCACCAGGTAGCCCAGACGTTGAGCAGCATGGGGCGCCCCTTGAGGATGCTGCGATCATGCAGCTTGTTCAGGTCGTAGATGTCCTGCAGGGTGAACACGGGCACTTCCTTGTCCACCATCACTGACTCGAGCTTGGTGGGGTCGGAATAGAGCCCTTTGAACAGGAAGACAGCACCCAACAGAAAAATAATAAAGGGGATCAGAAACAGCCAGGTCTTCTTGTTCATGCCTTGGCCTCCTCTTCACGACGGCCAAAACGGTAACGCTTGTCCAGCATGGCCAGCACGCCGCCAATGGCCATGAAGACGCCACCGAACCAGATCCAGCGCACGAAGGGTTTGTAATAAATCCGTACCGCCCAGGCGCCGTTGTCCAGCTGCTCGCCGAGCGCCGCATAGAGATCCCGGGTAAAACCGGCGTCAATCGCCGCTTCCGTCATCGGCATCCGGCTCACTGTGTACATCCGCTTCTCGGGTTTGAGCAGGGCCACCTGCTTGCCATCTTTGTGAACTTCCAGCACACCTTTGAAGCCGTCGTAGTTGGGGCCATTCTTTTCCCGAATGCCGGTGAAAACAAACTCGTAATCGGCAAACTGCACCCTGTCACCGGCCTGCATGCGCAGATCTTTTTCGATGCTGTAGTTCTGGGTACAGGCGATACCTATGATGCTGACGGCCAGCCCCACGTGACCCAGGATCATGGCCCAATGGCTGTTGCCCAACTTGCGCACCCCGGTAGCGAAGGAGTGCTTGTGGGTGGCGCGTACCCAGGTCTCCTGGATGCTGGTGATGATGATCCAGGTCCCCAGCCCAATTCCCACAGCAGCCCAGGGCTTGAACTCCTCGGCCAGCCACAGTGGCAGCAAGATGGCGGAGACCAGACTCAGAACCAGGGCGAGGATCACCTTGCCCTTGAGTTCGCCCAGCCCCTGACGGCGCCAGCGAAACAGCGGGCCAACCCCCATCAGCAGGGCAAACGGAATAATCAGCCAGCTGTAGATGTGGTTGAAGAAGGGAGTGCCGATGGAGATGCTGCCAAGTCCCAGCTCCTTGTGCACCAGCGGCAACAGGGTGCCGAGCAACACGGTCAACAGACCCGCCACCAACATGATGTTGTTGCCGAGCAGCAGGGTCTCGCGACTCCACAGCTCATGCTTGCCGTGACTCTTCACCTGCGAGCCCTTGAAGGCGAACAGCAGGAGCGAACTGCCGATCACCGCCAGCAGGAAGCCCAGAATGAACAGGCCTCGGGTCGGGTCGGAGGCGAACGCATGCACCGACACCAATACGCCGGAACGCACCAGGAAGGTGCCGAGCAGGCTCAATGAGAAGGCGGAGAGTGCCAGCAGCACTGTCCAGGCCTTGAAAGTGGCCCGCTTCTCGCTTACCGCCAGCGAGTGCAGCAGGGCAGTACCTGCCAGCCAAGGCATGAAGGAGGCGTTTTCTACCGGATCCCAAAACCACCAGCCACCCCAGCCGAGCTCGTAATAAGCCCACCAGGAGCCAAGCACTATGCCCAAGGTAAGGAAGACCCAGGCCGCCATGGTCCAGGGACGGGACCAGCGCGCCCAGGTGGCGTCGAGACGCCCCGTCATCAGGGAGGCGATGGCAAAGGCAAAGGCGACCGAGAAGCCCACATACCCCATGTAGAGCATGGGCGGATGGAAGATAAGACCCGGATCCTGCAACAAGGGGTTAAGATCGCGGCCATCCACAGGGAAGTAAGGCAGGGTCCGGGTGAAAGGGTCGGAGGTAAAGAGCACGAAGGCGGTGAAACCAACCGAGATAAGCCCCAGAACCCCGAGTACCCGCGCTACCGCATCGAGCGGCAGGCTGCGGCTGAACAGGGCCACCGCCGCCGTCCAGCCTGCCAGCGTCAGTACCCAGAGCAGCAAGGAGCCCTCATGGGCCCCCCAGACGGCAGAGATCCGATACGCCAGCGGCAAGAGGGTATTGGAGTTGGTGGCCACATACTGCACGGTAAAGTCGTGGTCGATAAAGGCCCAGGTCAGGCACAGAAACGACAGCAACAGCAGCAAAAACTGGGCATAGGCCAGCGGACGGGCGGTCGACATCATGCCAAGGCGCCCCCACTGAGCGCCAAGCAAGGGATAAACCCCCAGCAAGATGGCGGTGGCAAAGGCCAGGATCAGTGAAAACTGCCCTAATTCCGGGATCATTTCAGAGTTCCTTCAGGTTGAGTGACAGCACACACCTGTGCGCGGGTGAGAAACGATGAAAACGGTGAGCGGGTAGCCAGACTCATTGTTTGGTTCCTTTCAACTGCGCCTCGGTATATTCCGGCTTGAAATGCATACCATTGGTGGCATCGGCCACTTCCGGCGGCATGTAGTTTTCATCGTGCTTGGCCAGCACCTCGAACGCCTCCACCGTAGTGGCGTTCTTGAGAGTACCCTGGGCCACTATGCCCTGCCCTTCCCGGAACAAGTCCGGCAGTATGCCGTCAAACTCGACGGTCACCAGATGTCCGCCATTATCCACCAGCTTGAAGGCTACCTTGAGGCTTTGCTGATCTCGCAGCACGGAACCCGGTACCACCAGCCCACCAATACGCAGACGCTGCCCCTCTTCGGGCTTTATCTTGTCCGGTCCCTTGCCTTCTACCAGCTCACTCGGGGTGTAGAAGAGATCGATGTTCTGGCTGAGGGCGTAGAGCACCAGGCCGATCACGGCGGCCAAACCGGCACTGATCGCCAGTATGATGGTGAGGCGTTTTTTGCGTCTCGGGTTCATAGGGTGTTCTCCATCTGCTGGGCCGCCTTGCGGCGGGCCTCTCGCGCCTGCTTGCTACGCAACTCGCCAAGCAGGCTGCGGGTTTTTATACGGGTGGAAATGACGATGCCAACCAAGCAGATCAGGGTCAGACCAAAAGAGAGCCAGACATAGAAGGCGTAACCGCCCATCGCCATGAAGTCACTGAAAGAGGCAAAGTGCATGCTTACTTCTCCTGCTTGGCAAGATCGATGACCCAGGGGCGATGCCACTCCCGCATCAAGAGCTCGTTTCGAAAACGCATCAGGGTCAAGGCTCCAAGGAAGGCGGCAAACGCCAGTATCATGATGAGCAGCGGCCACAGCATCTCGGGGGAAATGGAGGGTTTGTCAAACTTGGTGATGCTGGCGCCCTGGTGCAAGGTGTTCCACCACTCAACCGAGTAGTGAATGATGGGCAGGTTGATCACCCCCACCAGTGCCAGAATGCCAGCGGCGCGGCCCGCCACCACCTTGTCGCTGAAAGCGTTGTAAAGCGCGATCACACCAAGATAGAGAAACAGCAGAATAAGCTCGGAAGTGAGGCGCGCATCCCATACCCACCAGGTGCCCCACATGGGTTTGCCCCAGGCAGCACCGGTAAACAGCGCAATAAAGGTGAACACGGCACCGACCGGCGCAATGGCCGCCACCGTCATGTCGGCCATTCGCAGTTGCCACACCAGCCCAATAAAGGCGGCCACCGCCATGGTGGAGTAGGCCCCCATGGAGAGAATGGCGGAGGGCACATGGATATAGATGATCCGGAAGGAGTCACCCTGCTGATAGTCGGCCGGCGCAAAGGCCAGCCCCCAGACAGTACCGATGATAAATGACAGCAGACTTGTCACGGCAAACCAGGGCAGCAAGGTCCCTGCCAGCCCATAGGCTCGCTCGGGTTTAGCGTAAGGGTGCAACCATTTCCACATAGCTCACAAAACCTTTTTGTTATTAATTGTTTGGCGAGGCCTACCATACTGACCTCGGGGTGACATCAAATACCCCGAAAGCAATAAGCGACCCTCTTCTTGATCCATCGCAACATTATTTTTCCACAATGACCCATCAGGAGCCCTGTGCTCATGTCCATCGTCAGTTCAGGCTGACCCTGAGCGCCGCCGATACCGCCAGCGGGGTCAGGGTCAAAGCTCCCACCAGCATGGCGGCCAAAATAGCGAGCTGGCCAGCATAGGGCAAGCCCATCCCCGCCGCATCGATGGCAGAGGTGGCAAATATGAGTACCGGAATATAGAGCGGCAGGATCAGCAGGCTCAGCAAGACACCGCCCTTGCGCAGCCCCACCGTCAGGGCGACGCCGACGGCCCCGAGCAGACTCAGCACAGGGGTTCCCAGCGCCAGGGTCGCGACCACGGCCAGATAGGAGTTCATGTCCAGTGACAACAGGATGGCAAGCAGCGGTGAGATCAGCAGCAGTGGCAGCCCTGTCAGCAACCAGTGAGCAATCACTTTTGCCAGCGCCAACAGCCCGAGGGGATGAGGCATCAGCATCATCTGCTCAAGCGCCCCATCGCTGAAATCATCCCGAAACAGCCGCTCAAGGGAGAGCATGGCCGCCAGCAAGGCGGCCACCCAGATGATACCAGGGGCAATGCGAGCCAGCAGCTTGGGCTCAGGGCCTATGCCGAGGGGAAACAGGGTGATGACGATCAGGAAAAACCAGAGCGGGTTTAAAATGTCGGAGCGCTGGCGCAGAGCCATCAGCAACTCGCGGTGAATAAGCTGGATTACGGCGCGCAACATCAAGCTACTCCTGCAGCAAAGGGGTCAGCGACAGGGTCTTCAACCGTCCCTGCATCAGAGTCATGTCCTGGTGGGTGGTGAGGATCACCATACCTCCCCGCTCGGCGTGGTCCAGGAAGAGGCGTTCCAGTACCTTGACCCCCTGCTTGTCGATGGCGGTAAAGGGCTCATCCAGGATCCAGAGCGCCGGTTTATCACTGAGCCAAAGCCTTGCCAGTGCCACCCGGCGCTGCTGACCGGCGGAGAGTTGCCCGCTGGGATTGTCCTCGAAACCGGCAAGCCCGACCTGGGCCAGCACTCGCCACAGATCCACCCCGGTTTGGGTCGGATGATGCAGTTTCTGATAGAAGGCGAGATTTTCGAGCGGTGTCAGCGCCGCCTTGACACCGGGCTGATGGCCCAGATAGAGCAGGTTGGCATGATATGCATCGCGACAGTGGCGGATATTTTCGCCATTCCAGCACACTTCACCGGCAAACGGCTGGGACAGACCCGTCAAGAGGCGCAACAGGCTGGTCTTGCCCACGCCATTGGGACCTTCAATCTGCACCAGATCGCCGGGAGCCACCGCAAAGGAGAGGTGTTCAAACAGAGTGCGATCTTCACGCACGCAGCTCAGATTGTTAACTTGAAGCAGCATGAGGATGTAATCAGATGAAAAGAGGCGGCCTGCATATTAACACAGTATTAGAATGCGTCTTTTCAAAGATGCCAATTATCAGCAGGATTTGTGGGGAAGATCCCGCCTTTTCGGCGCGCAAAGCGGGAGATGAAAATCAGGAAGGCGAGCGCCTTCCCGATGATTTATGAGCGGCCTTTTCGCAATGAAATCAAGAGTTCAGCCTCGGCCTTTGGCAATTCGCACTCATTCATGACCTCGTCGAGGTCGGCACCAAGCTCGACCATCTTGGCGGCACGGCTGTAAAGGCGGCGTTCCGGATCCTGCAGGGTCAGCTCCTGCTGGCGATCGTTGACCTGCTGCATAGCCCCTTCGACCGACTGCAAACGCTGGCCCATGCCGATGGCCCCCGTGTGCAGTTCCATCATCTGCTTGCGCAGACTCTCGAGCTGGCCTTGCAGCGTCTCCACCCTGGCCTCGGACTCTCGTTGGCCACGTCGGCTGCTGATCACCCCGTACAGGGCCAGCACCAACGCCAACAAGGACACCCCCAAGGCAGCTATTTCAATAATCAAAACATCACCTTTCTATCAGAGGGAACCAATATCTTCCCACTCTTCATCGGAGAGCAGCTTGTTCAGATCGACCAGAATCAGCAGTTGACCATCACGGTTGCTGACACCCTGAATGAACTTGGCGCTCTCTTCGGTACCCACCGCAGGGGCGGCATCAATCTCGGAGGAACGCAGATAGACCACCTCGGCCACACTGTCGACCATGATACCAATCACCTGCTTCTCCGCCTCGATGATGACGATGCGCGAGTTCTCGCTCACATCGCCGGAAGGCAGGCCGAAACGGGAACGGGTGTCGATGACGGTCACCACATTGCCGCGCAGGTTGATGATACCCAGCACATACTCGGGCGCACCCGGCACAGGGGCGATTTCGGTGTAGCGCAACACCTCCTGCACCTGCATCACGTTGATGCCGTAGGTTTCATTTTCCAGCTGGAAGGTGACCCATTGCAGCACTTCATCTTCGGCCAGATTCTGTGCAATATTGCGCTTTTCTGTCATGTTTTTATTCCTTTTATGAAAACGTCTACTGGTAAAACTAGCAATAAAACAGCACAAGTGCAGAAGTTATCAGCGACCTTCTATGTTGACCCCGCGCTCCAGCAGCAGGAGCAATTCCCTGACATGCAGCAGGGCGCACATCTTCTCCTTGACCATGCCAGCTAGCCAGGGGCGTTTACCCTCCTGATGGCGCCATTTGACCTGATCACGATGCAATAACTCTGTGCCTTTCAGATGATGGCAGGCGAGCCCCCAGGGAGATTCACCCAACATGATCAGATACTTGTAATCCGGTATCTCCAGATGCTGACCCGGCATCACCCACTGCGCGGTATCCACCACGTTCATCTTCTGCTCGCGGGAAGTCATGATGCCACGATACCAGTCGGGCTGACCAAATAGCGACGAGACTTCGCCCATCTGATGGATCCCGCCGAGCTCGGTCAGGGGCACTGCAAAGGTGACGCCGGCAACTTCGAAGAACAGCGCCTGAAACTCCTTGCCGGTATCGATGTTTTCCCAAGTCGATGGTGCCACCTCTTCTTGAGGCGCCAGCTCTACCGTCGTTTCTGTCATCACCAGCGTTGACGGTTCGACCACCGCCGGGGCCGGCATCTCCTCTGGCCAGACAGGCTCAACCGGCAACAAGGCATCTTCAGCCTCGATCTGCAAGGGCTCGCTGACGACCTCTTCATGGCTCAGGGCATCCATTTCAAACTGCACCTGACCCACCTGGGCGAGCAACTCGCTCAGCTGTTCGAGCCGTTCATCCGCTTCCAGATAGGGTTGAACGACTACCTCGGGAGCAGCAAGAGGCTGGCGTTGCAACAAGATCACGGGCGCAGGTTCAAGCGCTTCTGACGGCTCCGTCAGCAGGACCTCATCCAGCAACAGGGAATGGAAGTAATCATCCATTGCCCTCACTTGAGTTGTGTCTCTCATGATGTCACCTCATGAGCACGTTGACGCTCCTGGGCATCAAGATAGTTGAGCAAAGTCTCATAGGCATAAGTGCCGCGGCTGCTCGGCGAATAAATAGAAGGGGGAATGTGGAGCAAACTGGCATCCCGAAACTTGGTATCGATGGGGATGACGGCGTTCCATACGGCATCGCCATGTTGTTCCTTGATGGACTTCAGGGTCATCAGGGAGGCGCGGGTTCGCTTGTCAAACATGGTGGGGATCACGGTGAAGCGGAACTTCTCCCGCTTGGAGCGTTGCATGATTTCGAAAGTTTTCATCATCCGCTCCAGCCCCTTGAGCGCCAGGAATTCGGTTTGTACCGGTACCAGAATACGATCACAGGCCGCCAGAGCGTTGACCATCATGACGCCCAACACCGGCGGGCAATCGATGAGCACATAGTCATACTGATCCTGAATACGCAGCAGGGCACGCTTGATCACCAATCCCATCCCTTCCCGGTTGCCCATCACCCGATCCAGGGTAGCCAATGTGATGGAAGCCGGCAGAAGATGGATATTGTCGAATTTGGTTCTCAGCGTCAGTTTATTGACCAGCTCGGCAGTAGGTTTGGCAGCCTGAAACAACTCATAGAGAGTGCCGTCCAGCCGGTCTGAATCAAAGTCGAGATATGCAGTCAAGGAAGCATGGGGGTCAGTGTCAATCAATAGCACACGCTGTCCACGCTGAGCCAGAATACCGGCTAACGAGACCACTGTGGTGGTTTTACCGACCCCACCTTTTTGGTTGGCAACCGTCCAAACAATCACTGTATCAATCCTGCCTTGTTGTTATACGTATGCCACCACCTGGCAGAGTGATCACCTTGACCTCGCCTGCCTCGACTGCCTGTTGCACTGCGGGAACCGGCTCCACCGTCACAGGCTTGACGGGAGCGGGGGCGGGTGGCACCCAGGCGAACTTGGAAATAGCGACCACCACCTTGCGATTCTGTAAACGTCCCTGCTCGCTGTCATTCCCGGTAAAGGGAGAAAACTCGCCGTAGGCCTCGTAAGCAAGCCGCTGGGGGGCAACCCCCTTGGCGATGAGAGCCGTGAGCACGGCCTCCGCTCTTGCCGCTGACAACGTCCAGTTGGAACGGAAAATTTCATTATTTATCTGCTGGTTATCTGTGTAGCCCCGCACTCTCACATAGTTATCGACCGGTTTGAGAATACTTGAAAGAGTATTGAGCACAGGCTCGGCATTAGTACTCATAAAGGCACTGCCACTGCCAAACAAGAGTCCAGAGCTCAGCTCTATCGTCAACCAGTTGTCATCCAGCGTGAGCTTGACTACGCCCGCCTCCACCAGTGAGCCCATGTTTTCCTGCAATTGGGTATCTATCGTCGCAAGAGTCGTACCATCTTGCTTGATGGGGACACCAGAGATGGGAGCAATCGAAGGGGAGTCTTGTCTGGCACTCTCCAGCACTGCAGATGTGGCAGAGACCTCGCCGTTCAACAGGGATGTCCCCTGCCCTTCCAGCAAGCCATCACTGAGTGGCGGCATGACGCTGAAAGCCTGAGTCATGCCATCAATGACGGCGCGATACTTGTCCTTGTTGACCAGCGCCACCGAGTAGAGCACCACGAACAGAGCAAAGATCAGCGTCATATAGTCGGCATAGGAAACCAGCCACCGATCGAGGTGCTCTCGACCTTGCAGGTGCAAACGATAGCGCTTGCGCATGGCTACTCTCCTTTCAGATAAGCCTTCAACCGCCGTTCAACCTGCGGGCCATTTTCGCCGTGAGCAATCGCCATCAAACCTTCCAGCGTCATCTCCTGAAACAGAGCGTAATGATAGTGAAAGGCGCGCAGACGATTGGCAATCGGTAGATAAAAGAGGTTGGCAAAGCCAACCCCATAGATGGTGGCAACAAAGGCAACGGCAATTCCAGCCCCAAGAGCAGCGGGATCTTCCAGATTGAACATGGCCTGGATCAGACCAATCACTGCACCTATGATGCCAATGGTCGGACTATATCCCCCCATGGCCTCAAAGACCCGGGCGGAGTGCTCGTTGCGCTCCTGCTCGATATCGATGTCCGCTTCCAGCAACATGCGGATATCCTCTATCGATACCCCGTCCACTATCATGGTGAGGCCCTGACGGGTGAACTCGTCACTCTCCTGATCGGCCTGATTTTCCAGTGCCAGCAGTCCCTGCTGGCGGGCGAATACCGCCCATCCCTGCAGCCGCTCGGCTTGATTGGGCAGATCCCAGGCAGGAGGGATCAACATCCAGCGCAACTGCCTGATTGCTTCGAGCAGATACTTGCGCGGTGTCTGCAAAATGACCGCGCCCCAGGTGCCACCCACCACGATGACAAAGGCAGGGCCATCGAGCAGGGTGAGCAGGGTGCCGCCATGCCACAACTGGGCAATGGCAATCGCTCCCAGCGCCAGGATCAGGCCGAACATGCCCATCTTTAGCGACCCAGCTCAACCAGAATACGCTGTGCCACCCGATCCAGCGGCAGTGACTCAGTGGCGATACCCGCCTTGGCAACGGCTTGCGGCATACCATATACGACACAGGACGCTTCATCCTGAGCCCAGATGGTAGAGCCCTGCTCCTTGAGCAGGCGAGCGCCATCCCGGCCATCGGCCCCCATGCCGGTCAATACGATAGCAAGCACCTTGTCGGCATAGGTTTTAGCTGCTGAAGCAAAGGTAATATCGACACAAGGTTTGTAGTTGACCTTGTCGTTACCCTCGACAATCCGGATACGGGCACCGACACCACGCCCTTCCAGCAGCATCTGTTTGCCACCGGGCGCCAGATAGGCATGACCGGGTTTGAGTACATCACCATCTTCCGCCTCCTTGACCCCGATCTGGCACAGGCCATTGAGACGAGCGGCAAAGGCGGCGGTAAAGGTCGCCGGCATATGCTGGATAAGCAATATGGGGTGAGGAAAATCAGCGGGCAGCTTGGTCAACACATTTTGCAATGCAACCGGACCGCCGGTGGAGGTACCGATAGCCACCAACTGATAAGTCTTGCCACTGCGCTTGAACGCCGCCGACGGCACACTCCGCTGTGGCTCGGCCTGACGATCACCAGGACGTGACAGCGAACTGCCCAATGGGCTGCGAGCAGCAGGTTCCGGCGCTTTGGCTCGAGCCGGTGCCGCCATCAGGAAGCGCTTGCGCGAAATATCCTTGACCCGTTGTTGCAACAGCCGGATCGCCTCGTCCTTGTCACGGGCAATGTCTTCAAATTTCTTGGGCAGAAAGTCGAGGGCACCAGCATCCAGCGCATCGAGCGTGGCCTTGGCCCCTTCATGGGTCAGAGAGGAGAACATCAGGATCGGAGTGGGACACTTGGCCATGATCTCGCGTACGGCGCTGATGCCATCCATCACGGGCATCTCTATGTCCATGGTGATCACATCAGGTCGCAGAGCCAGCGCTTTGTCTACTGCCTCCCGTCCATTCTGGGCCGTGTCTATCACCGTCAGCATGGGATCCTGATTGATGATTTCACTGACCCGGCGGCGGAAGAAGCTCGAATCGTCGACAACTAGTACCTTGACTGCCATTGTTATTTTTCTAACTCCTTGGGCCTGAGCTATCAATGTCTACGCGCATACGCTTTGAGCAGACTCGGCACATCCAGAATGAGTGCGATACCACCATCGCTGGTGATGGTGGCCCCGGCCATGCCAGGGGTTCCTTGCAACAGGTTGTCCAGCGGCTTGATCACCACCTCTTCCTGGCCAATCAGGTTATCCACGACAAAACCTATCTGCTGGGTGCCAATCTGCACTATCACCACATGGCCCGTATCCTGCCGTGATTTCTTGTTCGTCCCTTTCACCAGCCACTTGTGCAGGTAAAAGAGCGGAATGGCCTTGTCACGCACTATGATAGTGAGCTGACCATCCACCACATTGGCCTTTTTGAGGTCCAGATGGAAAATCTCGTTCACACACCCCAGCGGCAAGGCAAACGTCTGTTCACCCACTTCCACCATCAGCGTCGGCAAGATAGCCAGCGTCAAAGGCACCTTGATCTCGAGGCGGGTCCCTTTACCCCAGGTAGAATCGATATAGACGGAGCCATTCAGGCTCACAATACTGGTTTTCACCACATCCATACCGACACCACGGCCTGAGATATCGGATATCTCTGACTTGGTAGAGAAACCAGGCGCAAAAATCAGGTTGTAGGCATCGTTGTCACTCATACGAGCCGCACTGTCTGCATCCAGCACACCACGACTGATAGCGATGGACTTGAGCTTCTCCGGATCCATGCCGGCACCATCATCCTCGATACAAAGCAGGATGTGGTCACCCTGCTGGGAGGCACTCAGGGTAATGGTGCCCTGACGTGGCTTGCCCGCTTTTTCACGCACATCCGGCATCTCGACCCCATGGTCACAGGAGTTGCGCACCAAGTGAACCAGCGGATCAGCCAGGGCCTCGACCAGGTTTTTATCCAGATCAGTCTCTTCCCCGACCATCACCAGCTCAATGTCTTTCTTGAGAGTGCGAGCCAGATCGCGCACGACGCGCGGGAAGCGACCAAATACTTTTTTGATGGGCTGCATGCGAGTTTTCATTACCGCGCCTTGCAGATCGGCCGTCACCACGTCCAGATTGGCAACCGCTTTTGACATGTCTTCATCGTTGCTGGCGATGCCGAGGCTCACCAGACGATTACGAACCAGCACCAGCTCACCCACCATGTTCATGATGACGTCCAATGTCTTGGTATCTACCCGAACCGTGGTATCGCTTTGCACTGCATTTTCTGCCGGTGCTGACGGTTGTTTGACGGGGGCTGGTGCCGGTTTTGCGGCAGCAGCCGGCGCGGCGGCGGGTTTTGGTGCCGGCGCAGGCGTCGGCTTGGCCGCGGGGGCAGCGCTCACCGGAGCTGCTGGTGTTGGGGCGGTTGCTACCGGTGCTGCAGGTGGCGTGATACTGGTTTTCGGTCCCTGGCCACGACCATGCAGCTCATCAAGCAGACGTTCGAACTCATCGTCATCGATAAGTTCGTCGACTTCTTTTTGTACCGACGTCAAGGGGTTGACCTCGAGGGCACCGCTATGCTGACCCTGACCATGCAACTGGTCGAGCAAGGCTTCGAATTCGTCATCGGTGATGTCACCGGTGCCGGTCAATATGGAATTGGCAACCGGGGTCGGCGCGCCGCCAGCACCATGTAATTCATCGAGCAAACGCTCAAACTCATCGGCAGAGATTTCATCGATGGAGCCGCCACCATTGACGGGCAATGGTGTAGCAACCGTCTCGGGTTCGGAAGCCACGGCAGCAGTCTCAATCGGTTCTTCCCCCTGGGCAGGGGCATTATTACCAGCGGAGGCAGTCAGCAGCTGCTCTTGCCCCTCGGGCTTGCAGAGCTCATGCAGATCATGCAGGATTTCGGCGGATGCAGGGCTGGGTGGTTCGCGATTCTGCACCTGGGCGAACATCACATTGATGGCGTCCAGTGCCTGCAAAATGACATCCATCAACTCGGCAGTGACGGTTCGCTTGCCATTGCGCAAGATGTCGAACACGTTTTCGGCACCGTGACAGACGTCTACCAATTCCCCCAGAGAGAGAAAACCGGCGCCGCCTTTAACGGTATGAAAGCCTCGAAATATGGCATTCAACAGATTCTTGTCATCGGGTCGCTTTTCCAAGTCGACCAGTTGTTCGGACAACTGTTCCAATATTTCGGATGCTTCGACCAAAAAGTCTTGCAGTATGTCTTCATCAACTTCGAAGGCCATGCGTCACTCCATTAGAATCCCAGGCTAGACAGCAGATCGTCCACATCATCCTGACCATTGACCACATCGGAACGCGTCTCAGGGTTCATGATGGGGCCTTCGGCTTCAATCCCGCTTACAGGAAGGCGTTGAGATGAATGCTCAGCCGCAGCCTCACCAAACATAGTCAGCATTTCTATTAATTTTGTTTCAACTTCCTGAACCAGCTTGATGACCTTGCGGATCATCTGGCCAGTCAAATCCTGAAAATCTTGCGCCATCAGGATTTCTGTCAGCAGTTGCCGTAATTTATCGGCATCAGATTCAGAAGCCTTAATAAAATCATCCAGTTGGTGACATAAAGACTTAAATTGTCCGACATTCATGTCCCTGCTCATCAGGGCATTCCAGTTAGGCAGAACCAGCTGAATGTTGTCATTGAGTCGGTCAGCAATCGGCAGGCTGGCTTCCACCGCATCCATGGTGCGGTTGGCTGCCTTGTCAGTCATGTCGATAACGTAGCTGAGACGCTCCCGGGCATCGGGAATATCATGGGTCGCCAGGTCGGGGATCCGCGGATCCAGCCGGAAATCCTGTAGGGAATCGTGCAGTTGTCGGGTCAGTTGACCCACTTTGTCAAACAGAGCGGCGGCATTGGGGGCACATGCATCAGCAATGATGGTATCAGCCTGTTCAAATTCGCCTTGCTCAAGATGGGCAACAAGCATCCTTGCCTGATCGAGCGAAATCATTGCACTCGTTTTGGCCTTCATCCCTGCTGCTCCTTAGCCGATTCGTTCAAAGATTTTGTCGAGTTTCTCTTTGAGCGTTGCAGCGGTGAAAGGCTTGACGATATAGCCATTGACGCCCGCTTGGGCGGCTTCAATGATCTGTTCGCGCTTGGCTTCAGCCGTTACCATCAGCACCGGCAGATGCTTGAGTTTGTCATCGACGCGAATTGCCTTGAGCAAGTCGATACCTTGCATACCGGGCATGTTCCAGTCGGTGACCACGAACTGATAATCACCATTTTTCAACATTGGCAAGGCCGTGTTGCCGTCATCTGCTTCGTGGGTATTGTTAAATCCCAAGTCACGCAGCAAGTTCTTGATAATCCGGCGCATCGTTGAAAAATCGTCAACAATGAGGATTTTCATGTTCTTGTCCAAAATTCCCTCCTAAATAGCCGCCATAGCGGCTCACTTACATGATGCAGATCGCAGGTTTTGTTTTGCGGATTATGCCTTAGAGTTTTGTTTCAGTGTAGCTAGTACAAACACTTATACATGCCAATCTCTTAAACGAGCGCGTAATCTGTGCATTGCCTGACTGTGTATCTGGCTCACACGAGACTCGCTTACGTTCAATACCTCGCCTATTTCACGCAAGTTCAGTTCTTCATCGTAGTAAAGGGAGAGTACCAACGCTTCCCGTTCCGGCAAGCGTCCAATGTGTTCGGCCAGAGCACCTTGAAAACGCTCGGCTGCCAGTTCGTCAAAACCACTGTTGCTTCCAGCATCGTCGGGATGACCAATCACATCCTCGCTGACCCCCAGGTCCTCGATGCCGATTATCTTGCCGCAGGAGACATCCTGCAGCATGGTGTGATACTCGCCGAGACTGACCCCCATCTGGACCGCCACCTCGGTATCGCGGGCATCACGGCCGTGCGCTTGTTCAACATTTTCGATGGCTTCGGCGATGGCACGGCTGTTGCGGTGCACGGAACGCGGCACCCAGTCGCCCCGCCGTATCTCATCGAGCATGGAGCCACGGATGCGGATCCCGGCGTAGGTTTCAAAGCTGGCGCCCTTGCTGCCGTCAAAGTTGCGGGAAGCTTCGAGCAGCCCAATCATACCTGCCTGGATCAGGTCATCCAGCAAGACACTGCTTGGCAGGCGAGCCAATAAATGCTGGGCAATCCGCTTCACCAGTGGAGCATGACGCTCGACCAGCACATAGGAATCCTGATGACGCAAGTACGCTTGGGCTTTATTCACGGGAACCTTCCTGTGCTATGACCGGCTTTTGCAGCAAATTTTCCAGGAAAAATTCGAGATGCCCGCCGGGTTGGTTAGGAATGGGCCAGCTTGCCGCCTTGTTGGCGAGGGCGCGAAACGCCAGCGCTGCAGGCGACTTGGGGAAGGCTTCGACGATCAGCTTCTGCTTGCGCACGGCAGCCCGCAGGTTGGTGTCGTAAGGCACGCAAGCCACCAGCTCCAGCGAGGTGTCCAGAAACCGGTCAGTTACCCGGGTCAGCTTGGCATAGAGCTCCTGCCCTTCGCGCAGGCTGCGCACCATATTGGCCACCACCTTGAAGCGAAACACACCGTGATCCTTGGAGAGGATCTTGATGAGGGCGTAGGCATCCGTGATGGAGGTTGGCTCGTCGCACACCACTATCATGATGTCCTGAGCGGCGCGAGTGAAACTCAGCACCATCTCGGAAATGCCCGCCGCCGTATCCACCATCAGGATGTCGACCTGGGTCTTCATCTCGCTGAAGGCGCGGATAAGTTCGGCATGCTGCACCGGAGAGAGCTCCACCATGGACTGGGTGCCGGATGTCGCCGGCACTATCATCATGCCGTAAGGTCCCTCGACTATGATGTCGTCTATGGTGCACTCGCCGGCCAGCACATGGGAGAGGTTGCGGTGTACCCGCAGCCCCAGCATGACGTCAACGTTAGCAAGGCCAAGGTCGGCGTCCAGCACCATCACGCGTTTGCCTTGGGCAGCCATGGCACCCGCCACGTTCAGGGTCACGTTGGTCTTGCCCACGCCACCCTTGCCACCGGAAACGGCGATCACTTTTACTCGATTGTTTTGACGCATTTTGCGCAGACCACTCGCCTGATCCATATGTATGTTACTCATAAAACTCCGAATCTTCGGCCTCGCCAAAGCCTGCCCCCCAGAAATAGGGTTCTTCTGTTTCCTGCTCCAGCGAGCCCATGGCAGCCCCGACGAGCTGCGCCGCATTGGCAACTTGAATATCTTCCGGAACCCTTTGTCCATCAGTGATATAGCTGATAGGCAATGCATTCTGGATACACACGTTAATCACTTCGCCCAGATTCAGACTCTCATCCAATTTGGTAAGTATGCAGCCGCTTAATGGAATACGCCGGAAATGGTCCACCGCCTCCTGCATCACCCGACGCTGGGAAGTGGCTGACATCACCAGGTAGCTGCGGATGCGAACCTTGGCATTTTTCACCAGGGTATCGAGCTGCTCGGTCAACCGTATATCCCGCTGCCCGACCCCTGCGGTATCGATGAGTACCAGCCGACGATGGCGGAACTGATAGAGGGCATTGGCCAGCTCTTCTGCATCCCTGACCTGCCGAACCGGACACCCCATGATGCGACCATAGGTCTGCAACTGTTCATGGGCACCGATCCGGTAGTTGTCCGTGGTGATGAGCGCCACCTGCTCGGCGCCATACTTCATGGCAAATCGCGCCGCCAATTTGGCGATGGTGGTGGTTTTGCCCACCCCGGTCGGTCCGAGCAGGGCAACGGCCCCACCCTGTCGTAAAATGTCGTCTTCGCTGATCTTGAGCTGGGCGGTCAGCACCTCGGCCAACTGGGCCATGGCCTGATGGATGGACATATCCTCAGGGATAAGGCCCGCCAGCTGATCGGCAAACGCATCGTCAAAGCCTATCTTCTTGAGTTCCTTGATGAGCAGGGCCCGCATAGGTTCACGGCGTTCCACTTCCTGCCACATCAGTCCGGAGATCTGGTGCTCAAGCAGCTTGCGAATGCTGGCCATCTCCTTGCGCATCCCTTCCATCTCCTGCTCTCGCGGCGCAGGCTGGGGAGCGCGACCCGGGGTCGCCACTCTGGCTTTGGGCTTGGCAGGCTCGGGGGCCGCTCCCCACTGGCCCTGTTCTGCCAGGGTGCGAGGCGCAGATCCGGCAGCCGCCATCGGTGCCCCGCCGTTGAGACCGGCCGGGTTGGATGGATTCAGCTTCTGCTGGCGTGCCAGCAGCGCGGCCAGGGTATCGGCATAGTGTTCGTTCTGTTCCTTGGCCGGGGTGGGCACAGGGCGCGTCATCTGCCGCCCGGCAGACGAGATATTGACGCTCTCATCGTTCAACTGACGGCGAACCGGCGCATCTTTGGGTCCCGGAACTTGGGATTGATAATCGACAGCGGCGACTATCTCCACCCCTCCGGTGACTTTCTTGTTGGACATGATGACGGCATCGGGCCCGAGAGTCTCCTTGACCTCAGCCAGCGCCGTTCTCATATCCTTGGCAAAAAACCGCTTAATCTTCACCCGTCATCTCCGCTAACTAGTTCTGTCCTACCGCACTGACGATGCGGATTTGCTTGTCATCAGGCACTTCCTGATAAGACAGAACGCGCAATCCAGGAATGGCATTCTTGACAAATTTCGCCAGGGTATTGCGCAGTATCCCTGATGTCAGAAGCACGGCCGGTTGGCCTTCCAGTTCTTGTCGTTGAGTGGCTTCCACCAATGAGCGCTGCATCCGCTCCGCCAGGCCCGGCTCTATGCCAGCACCATCACCACCCCCTGCCTGCAGGGATTGATGCAATATACGTTCCAATTCTGGCGACAATGTGATCACCGGTAACTCGGGATCCGGGCCGGCAATCTCCTGCACTATCAGGCGGCGCAGGGCGATACGGCAGGCGGCCGTGAGCACTTCCGGGTCCGGGCTGCGCGGGGCATATTCCACCAGGGTCTGCAGGATAGTGCGCATATCGCGGATTGGCACGCCTTCATTGAGCAAATTCTGCAATACCTTCACCAGGTTACCCATGCTGATGACCTCGGGAACCAATCCTTCCACCAGTTTGCTCTGGTGCTTCCCTATCATGTCGAGCAGTTGCTGCACCTCGTCATGCCCCAGCAGCAAGGCGGCATGGTTGGAGAGGATCTGGCTCAAGTGAGTAGCGACCACGGTGGCGGTATCCACCACTGTGTAACCCAGAGTCTGCGCCTGGGAGACCTGCTCCTTGGCAACCCACACCGCCTCCAGCCCGAAGGCGGGATCCCGGGTGGCAATGCCCTGGATCTGGCCGAACACCTGGCCCGGGTTGATGGCCATCTCCTTATCATGGTAAACATTGGCCTCGCCGGTACTGACCCCCATCAAGGTGATGCGGTATTGATTGGGCGCCAGATCCAGATTGTCCCGAATATGTACGGCAGGTACCAGAAAGCCGAGCTCCTGAGAAAGTTTCTTGCGCACCCCTTTGATCCGGCTGAGCAGTTCCCCGCCCTGATTGCGATCCACCAGAGGGATGAGCTGATAGCCCACCTCCAGACCGATAATATCCACCGGCATCACATCGTCCCAGCTCAGCTCTTTCTGCTCATGGGGTTGGTCGGTCGTGGCAGGCATCAGCTCGCCCTTGGCGGCCTTGGCCGCAGCACGCTTCTCACGGCGCAGCAGCCACCAGGCACCGGTGGCTGAAATGGCTCCCAGGCTCAGGAAGGCAAAGTGCGGCATGCCTGGCACTATCCCCATCAACAGCAGAATACCTGCCGAAATAATCAGCGCCTTGGGATTGTCAAACAACTGACCCAGCACCGCCGTGCCCATGTCCTGTTCCGTGTTCTGGCGGGTAACGATAATGGCGGCAGCGATGGAGAGCAGCAGGGAGGGTATCTGGGCAACCAGACCGTCACCGATGGCGAGCAGGGTATATATTTCGGCCGACTCACCGAATGTGAGCTGATGCTGCATCATGCCAATGATGAAGCCGCCGATGATGTTGATAAAGAGGATCATGATGCCTGCTATCGCATCCCCTTTCACAAATTTGGAGGCACCGTCCATGGAGCCGTAGAAGTCGGCTTCCTGAGTCACATCTTGCCGACGTTTTTTGGCATCTTCCTGGTTGATGAGACCAGCGTTCAAGTCCGCGTCGATGGCCATCTGTTTGCCGGGCATGGCATCCAGGGTGAAACGGGCGCTCACCTCAGCAATACGTCCGGCGCCCTTGGTGATGACCACAAAGTTGATGATCATCAGGATCGTGAAGACGATGATACCGACCGCATAGTTGCCGCCGATCACCACGTTACCAAAGGCCTCGATCACATGACCGGCCGCCGCGCTGCCATTATGGCCTTCCAGCAAGACCACCCGGGTTGACGCCACGTTGAGCGCCAGCCGCAGCAGGGTTGCAATCAGCAGGACGGTCGGGAAGGCGGCGAATTCAAGGGGGCGGCGGGTATAGATGGCCACCAGCAAGACCACGATGGATAGGGCAATATTGAAGGAGAAGAGGACATCCAGCAGCATTGGCGGTATGGGCAGCACGACCATGCCAAGGGAGCCAAGCACCAGCAGCGGTGTCCCCACCCCCTTGGTCAGCAATCCCCTGTGCTCTTTCAATCGGCCCAATGATGCCTGGAATTTCATCGTTTTTCTCAATCTTAAACCGCTGGTGTCCGATTAAAGCAAACATCAAGCCAACAATTCAATGCATTGATTTTAAATGATTTTATTTTGACTGCGTCAGAAGTTTGTCATTTTCGAAATTCGGGCGGAATGGGCAGATCACGGGCGATCGGATTGGGGCGCCGGCCGCTGCCACGACGGAATTTTTTGAGCTGATAAATATAAGCCAACACCTGGGCCACGGCGGCAAACAGGCCTTCCGGGATCTCGTGCCCAATCTCGGTGGAGTGAAAAATGGCGCGGGTGAGTGCCGGGGACGGCATGATGGGGATCTCGTACTCCCTGGCTATCTCCCTGATCTTCATTGCGATCTCATCTGTCCCCTTGGCAACGACCTTGGGCGCGGCACCCGGCTTGGCAATGTCGTATTTGAGCGCCACCGAGTAGTGGGTCGGGTTGGTGATGATGACGTCAGCCTTTGGCACATCTCCCATCATGCGTCGCATCGCCATCTGCATCTGCAACTGCCGTATCCGTCCCTTCACCTCGGGTTTACCTTCGCTGTCCTTGAACTCGTCTTTCACTTCCTGCTTGGTCATCTTGAGCTGGCGTGTGTGGTTCCAGGTCTGGAAGGGTACATCTATGGCCACTATGGGGATGAGGGCACAACAGAGGATGATCAGCATCCACAGCAGCAGGTCCAGCGCATCTATGATGCCACCGGGAAACCCCTCCATGGAGAGATTAAGCAGATGGGTGAACTGGCTCGACAACATCCACCAGGCAAACAAACTGATGAAAACCACCTTGGCAATGGACTTGACCAGTTCGATCAGTGACTGCACCCCGAACATCCGCTTGATGCCGCTGAGCGGGCTCAGCTTGCTCCACTTTGGCATCATGGCCTCGGAGGAGAAGTTCATCCCCCCCAGCAGGGTATTGCCGACGAAAGCCGCTATGGCCACCAGCATGAACAGCAAGCCAAGCGGATAGACAAGCTCCCTTAGCAAGGCCGGCAACATGGCGCCCATGGCATTGGGATCAAAAGCCTGATCCCGGTCCAGAGTAAAGCCAATGGTGAGGATCTTGACCATGGCGCCGGCCAGACTCTCCTTGACCATCAGCAGACCGAAAACAGCTGCCAGCAGGACGCTGGCGGTACCCAGCTCCTTGGAGCGTGCAATCTGCCCTTTTTCCCGGGCCTGTTGCAGTCGTTTGCCCGTGGGTTGTTCGGTACGTTCCTGATCGGTATCAGCCATCTTGCTGACCTCCGCAACACCGGACGCGGCTCAGCAGCAATCGCCTCCAGAGGAAGTGAAGCACTTTGGTACCAAGCCACGCGCAATCAACCATTCTGATCACCGAAGCACTGGACATTAATCAGCTCGCAGCTGGTCTCCTGCACCCGCTCCCACATGGAATCGAAGTGACCGAGAAAACCGCCTATGGTGAGCCAGAGGATAAAGAGGCCGGACATCATGCTGACCGCAAAACCGATACTGAAGATGTTGAGCTGGGGTGCCGCCCGGGTCATGACACCGAACGAAAAGTTGATGAGCAGCAGCGCGACTATGGCCGACAGCGCCATCACCAGGGAAGCTTGGTACATGACCCCCAAAAAACCGACCAGACTGCGGATGGCAGGCAGGGTGAGCCCGGTATCGGAGACCGGCAAGGTCTCGAAACTCAGTACTACCATGCGCAGCATGATGAGATGACCATCCACCGCCAGAAACACCAGGGTTGCCAGCATCAGGTAGAACTGGCCTACCACAGGGGCCGACTGGCCATTCATGGGGTCCACCAGGGTCGCAAAACCCAGACTGGTCTGCATGGCGATGACCTGACCGGCCATCACGAAACTCTCCATCAGAAACTGGGTCATGAGGCCGAGGGCAATGCCGATGAGCAGCTGCTGGGTCAATACCAGAAAACTGCCGACGGAGAACAACTCAACCTTGGGCATGGGAGGCAACAAGGGGGCGATCATGAAGGTCAGTGCCAGCGCCAGCCCGATACGGATCCGGGCCGGCGTCAGGCGGCTACCGAACACCGCCATCACCATCAAGAGGCCGCTCACCCGCGCCAACGGCCAGAGGATGGAAGACAACCACTCCATGATAAGAGCGGTCGTGTAGGTCATACCGCCACCTTGGGACTATCGCAAGGTACCGCCATCAGCAGCAGGCTGTCAGACGGTAATCCTGGCAACGCCGTGGAGTGCATCATCCCACCACCTGGGGAATTTGACTCACCATCAGCAGGAAGAAATCCATCAGGCTCTGCAAGCCCCAGTGCGCCCCCGCCCCCAGTGCAAACAGGGTGACGATGAGACGCGGCAGGAAGCTCAAGGTCTGTTCGTTGATGGAGGTAGCGGCCTGAAAGATGGCCACCACCAGACCTATCATCAAACTCGGTAAAATCACGGCGCACACCATGATGGTCACCAGCCAGAGTGCCTCACGGAATACGTCGACAAAGGTTTCCGGACTCATGCTCCTTGCTCCTTGCGTTTGTCCGACTTAACCACCGGCGCCCAGGCCGAAACTGTTGGCCAGAGAGCCCAGTATCAGGTTCCAGCCATCCACCATGACGAACAGCATCAATTTGAATGGCAGGGAAACCAGCATGGGTGACAGCATCATCATACCCATGGCCATCAGGATACTGGCCACCACCAGATCGATCACCAGGAAGGGCAAAAACAACATGAAGCCTATCTGGAATGCCGTCTTCAGCTCGCTGGTCACAAACGCCGGGATCAGCACGCGCAGTGGCACCTCGGCGGGTTTATCCACCTGCACGTCGGCGATTTCCATGAAGGTATTGAGATCCTTGATCCGGGTCTGGGAGAGCATGAACTGATGGATGGGCAGTTCGGCCCTCTCCAGCGCCTCCCTGGCCTGAATGGTCTCGGCCAGATAGGGTTGCAGCGCCTCGTCGTTGATCCGATCCAGCACGGGGGACATGATGAAAAACGACATGAAGAGGGCAATGCCGATCAACACCTGGTTGGAGGGGCTCTGCTGCAAACCGATCGCCTGGCGCAATATGCCAAGCACTATGATGATGCGGGTAAACGAGGTCATCATGATGACAACCGCAGGCAAGAAAGATAGCGCCGTCATCAGCGCCAGCACTTGCAGGGTCAGGCTGTATTCCTGACTGCCATCCGCCAGGGTCTTGATGGTCACGGCCGACATGCCATCCTGGGCCAACGCCAGCGGCGAGAACAGCGCCAGCGTTGATAACAGGCCGACCAGCAGCCCCATTGGTAACCTCAAGCCGTCAGCTTTTTTCATGTTTGCCCATCAGTTTGCCAAGTTGCTGGGAAAACGCCTGGGGCTGGCTCTCGTCCAGCGGCGTATCCAGGCGATAGAGAAAATTGACCTGCTGCGGTGTCACCCCGATCAACAACTGCTGTTCACCCACCTTGACCACCAGCAGCTTCTCTTTATAACCCACCGGCAGGCTGGCGATGACACGCATCTGACCGCCCCCCATGGCGTTGGCTATCTTGCTCTTCTTGAGCAGAAAGCCCAGCACCAGGATGAGGCCGATCACCATCAGGCTGGAGAGCAACCAGGAGGTGAGGCTGGGAGGATTGGCTCCCGCCCCCGGATTGGCCAGTACAGGGCAGGATAACAAGAGTAACGGGAGCGCGCGGATCATGTGAGTTTCTGGATCCTGTCGGCCTGAGTGATGATGACATCGGTCAGCGCAATGGTGCAGGTCATTTGAGTTTCTTGATCCTTTCAATCTGGCTGATGACATCGGTCAGACGGATACCGAACTTGTCGTTCACTACCACCACCTCGCCGTGGGCGATCAGGGTGCCGTTGACCAGCACGTCCAGCGGCTCACCCGCCACCCGATCCAGCTCCACCACAGATCCCTGGTTCAGTTGCAGCAAGTTGCGGATGCTGATCTGGCTGCGGCCCACTTCCATGGCGATGGTGACCGGAATATCCAGAATGGTGTCGAGTTTGCGCCGCTCCTCGGCACTGATGGGGGCGTCATCGGTGAGCTCCTCGAGGGGAGCGGGTTTGGCTTCGGCAATCACCTGCTCTTCCAGTGCGGCTGCCCAGGCGTCCGCCATCAGATCCTCTTCATCAGTTCCGCTCATCTTGCTTCCTTATGCTCATTCGTGACCATCTGTCGTGACAGACTGTCGATTATCGCTGTTGATCTTCGATGCTGCGCTCGAGCTCTTCCAGCTCGGCCTCACCATCGATACGTATGCCGCCCCGGGTCACCAGATGCATTTCTGTCTTGACCCCTTCAGGGCGCTTGAGTTTGTCGGTAATCTTGAGGGCCACGTTATCCTTGGTCCGCCCCATCTTGGCATGGAAGGTGGGCAAATCTTCCACATAGACCAGCAGGTTCTCAGGCATCTCCACCGGGATTATGTCACCGGGCTTGAGCTCCATCAGCTCGCGCAGTGTCAAGTCCGTCTCCAGCAGTTTGGCTCTGAGCTCGACCTTGACGTCCATGATCTCGTCGCGCAGCGCCTTGCTCCAGCGTACGTCCGTGTCACCCTTGTCGCTCTGCACACCAGCATCCAGCAGTTCGCGGATGGGCTCCAGCATGGAGTAAGGCATGGCCACGTGAAAGTCACCGCCGCCCCCATCAAGCTCGATGTGGAAGGAGCTCACCACTATCACCTCGGTGGGACTGACGATGTTGGCCATGGCAGGGTTCACCTCGGAGTCGAGGTATTCGAAGCCCACGTCCATGACGGGGGCCCAGGCGTCCTTGTAATCCTCGAACACCAGCTTGAGCAGCATCTGTATGATGCGGCGCTCGGTGGGTGTGAACTCGCGACCCTCGATCTTGGCGTGGTAGCGACCATCGCCGCCAAAGAAGTTTTCCACCAGGATGAAGACCAGTCGGGCCTCCATGGTGATGAGTGCCGTGCCCTTGAGCGGACGAAAACGCACCATGTTCAGGCTGGTCGGTACGAACAGTGTATGTACATATTCGCCGAATTTGAGCATCTGCACGCCGTTGATGGAAACCTCGGCGGTGCGGCGCATCATGTTGAACAGGCTGATCCGCATGTGACGGGCAAAGCGCTCGTTCACCAGCTCCAGGGTCGGCATGCGGCCACGGACGATGCGGTCCTGGGAGGAGAAGTCAAACTGGGCAACACCGGGATCCCCCGCTGCGCCTATCTCTTCCTCTTCGACATCATCGACACCGTGCAAGAGGGCATCAATTTCGTCCTGACTTAACAGATCGCTCACGCTTCACCCTTATTGCATTACAAAGCCGGTAAACAGCACTTGTTCGATAACGGGGGAAGAGACCAGGTCACCCAGCACCCGACGGCACTCTTCCAGTGAATCCTTGCGCAGCTTCTCCTTGCCTTCGAAAGTCATCAGCTGCTCGCTGGTGGCGGCACTGAAGATCCGCAGCAAGGTGCCTTCAATCAGGGGGATATTTTGCTTGGCCAGGTTCTCGTCGGCGGTGCCACGCACCATCAACTGCACCTTGATCTGCACCAGTCGATCCCGCTGTGCGCCCGAGACGTTGAACACAAAGGGACGCGGCATGCCCACATAGAGCGAAGGTTTCGGTGCCGCGTCTTTCGGCTTGGCATCTGCCCCTTCGGCCGCAGCGTCAGCCGCCGGCTTGTCGGAGCCGGAGAGCATGAACCAGGCACCAGCACCGCCGCCCGCCAGCACTATCACGGCCAGGGCGATGATTATGATCAGCTTCTTTTTCTTGCCTGCCGCCGGATCTTTAAGCGTCAGTTCGTTGTCATCTGCCATCCCTTGTCCACCCTAGTCTCAAACTTGTTCGATATCATAAACTTACTCAGGCTGGCATCAAGCATAGAAATCAATTCCGGCATCGTTTGTCGATTCCATCGACAAACGACTGCCTGCCGCCGTGACCTCTGCCTCAGTTTGGCCTGTTTCGGAAAACGATCCGCTGCCATGTTGACCTGACTGGCCCTGGCCGGAAAAAGCGGACTGTCCCTGAGACTGCTGCTGTGGCTGTTGTTGTACCAGAGTCTGACCAAGCTGGATGCCCTGTCCGGCCAGCATATCACGCAGGCGGGGCATGGCTTGCTCCAGCATTTCGCGAGTCTGCCCATGCTGCACCACAAAGTGCACGTTGGCTTGGTTGTCGGATCCCATCTGGATCTGGATTTTCATCTTGCCAAGACCCAGGGGATCGAGCTGGATCTCCGCCTGCTGCAACTTGTCCGTCAGCATCAGGTTTACCTTCTGATGCAACTGGGCAGGGGTCTCCGGACTGGCCAGCTTGAGGTGAGCCAAATGCTGGGGATCCCGCCGCGCCGATATGTCTGTGGTCGACTTGCTGTCATTGTTCACGGCCTGGGGCTGACTGTTTTGCTGCACCTGCTGGCTGTGGTTGTTGTCCTGGGTAGTGGACTCTGTGCCCAGAGCGCTGTTTCTGCCAAGCTCGGCCACCTTCTGCTTCACATCAAGTTTGACGTCCGCCTTGGTCTTGGGCGCATCGCTGGCTTCCATCTGCTTGAGACCGGCCGACAAAGCGTTCAATGATGCTTGCGGCCCTTGTGATTCACTGCTGGCCAGCGCCTGTTGCGGCGCCGTCAGTACAGGCTCGGCAGCGTGTGCAACCAGTGTCGTCTGAGCAGCGGTCACCATGCTGGATACAACAGTCTGGCTATCTGATTTGGCGGCAGGGGCAGCCTTGGCTTGCTCACCCTCTTCAGTGACAGCCTGGGTCTGTGCGGCATCGGTCGAGGTTGTAGTGTCACTGTCGGCCCGGCCCAATCCCTCTTCAAACGCCCTGGTGGCGCCCGCCTGAGCAGGCACGGCCTGATTCATGGTGTGCAGGGGAGATGGCTTTTCAGCCCCCTCCTTGTGACCCATAGGGGGGATGGCGGGTTTGGGGCTGCCATCAGCTTCGACAGGATTGTTCCCCTCGCCTTTAGGGGCTTTATCCACCCCTTCGGTCGGCAACACCTTGCTCAACAAGGCTGTCCGTTCAGCATCGGAAAGTGCGGCCTTGCCGCCCTTGTCGGCACTCGCCGTGTCTTTGCCCTTTTCATCACCCTTCAGCTCAACCGCCATGGCCGCGGACGTATCCCCATCCACGGCTTCGGTGGCTGGCGTTTCATCGTTTGCAGCCGCGGCCCCTGCATCAGCCCCCTTGAGCAGGCTGGCCGCCTGTTGCGCCAGCAAGGCGGCCTCACCGGGCGCGGCCTGCTTGCCATCACCTTGTTTGCCGTCAAGCGCCAGCGCATCGGCAGATGCGGTGGCCTCATCTTCTTGCGGCAACATATTGCCGTCACCTTCCACAGCCGGGGCAAGGTAGAGAACGGCGGGGGAGACGAGACTGGTATCCTGCTTGAGGGCGTCTTGCAGACGCTGCAAGAAATCAATGGGAGAGGCACTGCTCTCAGCCTCGTCCATTTTTTTCTCCTTGTCGTCCGTGGCGGCTGTCTCCCCTGTGGTATCCGCCAAAGATTTGGCATCACCATGCTTGCGACCTTCCCCCTTGTCAGTGACGACCGTCTCCTTGACCAGCGGATCGGGGGCGACTTGCTCACCGGCAGCCACTTTGCTGCCCTGCCTGGCACCTGTTGCCTTATCCGCCTGCTGAGCCTTGACCATCTCATCGGAAAAGCCCCCCTTCAGATCGCTCTGCGAGGCCTGATCACCTTTATCGGACGATGAGATGAGCGACGCGTTTTTATCGGCAGAGGGCGCAGCCGAAGCGGAGGGGGTATTGGTTAACAATGTCTGCATCATGATGAAGGTCCCTGACGGCAATCGGGTTCGGGTGCAGCCCTCACGCGAAAGAGAGGGGTGAGGCGCACACTGGATGGTCAGAATAAAGCAAGTTACAGGCCAGAATGATGAAAACGGCGCAGCATGGCGTACTCATCCAGCATCTTCTGCTCCTGACGCTGAGCCTTCTGCTGCTCACGCCCGGCCTGCTTGGCCAGCAACAACTCCACCGCCTTGCGCCTCTGCTGGGCTGACAGCCACTCTTGCCGTCGCAGTTCCAGCGCCTGACGCACTTGCCTCACCCCTTCATACTGCTGGGTAGCCGCCTGTTCGAGCTTGCTGATAAAAGCGTGATACTGGGCATTCTGCTGGGCACCTATGCCCTGCAAGCCACGGTCGGTCCACTGTTGATGGTAAATCTGGCGGTACTGATTGAGCGCTTCCTGCTGCTCCATGAAGATTTTCAGATCCTGCTGGGCCTTGGCCAGTGCCAACCCCGCCTGCTGTTCGGCCTCAAGCAACCGCTCGGACAACATCACCAACCCTTTACTCATGAGCGCGCTCCACCCTTACTACATCGTCAACGCATCAGTGGCATGGCCACCAGTTGCAGGGATTGCAGGCCCTCATCATAGTGAATGACCTCGCGCATACCCTGTTGCAAGAACTGGTCCAGATAAGGTTTGTGAACGATGGCACGGTCGATGCGAGGGTCAGACCCCTGGCTGTAAGCGCCTATGGTGATGAGATCCCGGTTCTGCTGATAGAGGGAGTAAAACTGCTTTAGGGTGCGCGCCAAATCCATGTGCTCGGGTGAGGTAACCATGGGCATGACACGACTGATGGATTTTTCGATATCGATGGCCGGATAGTGGCCTGCATCGGCCAGCTCCCGCGACAGGACTATGTGGCCGTCTAGGATGGCCCGCGCCGCATCGGCGATGGGATCTTGCAAGTCATCCCCCTCGGTCAAGACGGTGAAAAACGCCGTAATGGAGCCCTGACCGTCGCTACCGTTGCCCGCTCGCTCCACCAGCGCCGGTAATTTGGCAAAGACCGATGGCGGATAGCCCTTGGTCGCCGGCGGCTCACCCACCGCCAGTGCGATTTCACGCTGGGCCTGGGCATAGCGGGTAAGGGAGTCCATCAGCAGCAGCACATTGAGGCCCTGATCGCGAAAATACTCGGCGATGGCGAGCGCCGTCTCGCACCCCTTGAGGCGCATCAGGGGCGAGGCATCGGCCGGCGCCGCCACTACCACGGAGCGGGCGCGCCCCTCCTCCCCCAATATGTCCTCGATAAACTCTTTCACTTCCCGGCCCCGTTCACCGATGAGGCCCACCACCACCACATCCGCCACCGAGCCGCGTGTCATCATGCCGAGCAACACGGATTTGCCGACGCCGGAGCCGGCAAACAGTCCCATCCGCTGGCCCTGCCCTACCGTCAGCACGGCATTGATGGCGCGCACCCCTACGTCCATCGGCTGATGGATGGGGCGTCGGGAGAGAGGGTTGATACGGTGCTGGGCAAATTGCACCGTCTGGGACGAGAGGATGGGACCAAGCCCGTCCAGCGGCTGGCCTATGCCGTCGATGACCCGCCCGAGCAGGTTCATGCCGACCGGAATGCCGTGCTCTTCGGTCATGGGCACCACACGGGCGCCAGGAATGACCCCCTTGAGCTGTTCGCTTGGCATCAGGAACAGACGGTCGCCAGAAAAGCCCACCACCTCGGCCTCCAACTCGCCATCCTGGGTATCGATTCGACAGAGGGCGCCAATGGCGGCGCGGCAGCCAATGGCCTCCAGCGTGAGTCCCACCACCCGGGTCAATTTACCGGCAACGGGCGGCTTGGGCGCGGTATCGCGGACCCGATACCCTTGCAACCGAGTGAGTAACGAGCCGCTCATCTGGCCTCCTGAGAGAGAAAAAGGTCAACCGGGCCCGCTGGCGCCAGCCCGGTGTCAATTATTCGGCAAGTCCCGAGACGCATTGTCTCGCAAGAAACTGCGCAGCAGCTGATCGATACGCCCCTGCAGGGTCAAATCGACGCTGGAAAGCTCGGTCGCCAGTTGCAGATCACCGGGGGAGAGAGTGGGATCGCTTTGCAACCGCCAGTGACGCTTGGCGCACTCTTCCACCCCAAACGCCTGCTCGACTCGGGCAATGTCATCAGGATGCAGCATCAGGGTGACGCCCTGCTCGGCGGCCGGCAACAAGGCCAGCCCCTGCTTGAGCGCTTCCAGCAGGATACGGGGCGAGGTCTCTGCCTCGTGCCGCATGAGGGTGCGGGCCAGTTGCATCACCAGCGAGATGAGCTGCTGCTCCACCGCCTGATCCAGCTCATGGAGAGGATTGGCAAGGCGGTCAATCAGCGACTGCCAATGGGCCATCTGCTGTTCCACCTGCTCGCGGGCCAGAGCCAGCCCCTCCTCCTTGCCCTGCTCGAGCCCGGCCTGGTGGCCTTGTTGCAAGCCTTCCAGCTTGCCCTCCTCCAGTCCCTTGGCGAATCCGGTGGCCTGACCTTCGGCCATGCCTTCATCCCAGGCGGCCTGGCGGATGGCTTCCAGCTCTTCTGCCGTTATGCTGGGGGTGGGTTCGGGAACCGGTTCTTCCACCGGCACTTCTTCTTCCTGCTGATACCAGTCGGGAGAATAACCCAGTGCATTGGTCTCGACCGCAGCCTCGACTTCCATCTCCGGCCAACCCCATGCCTCGACCCGGGTATCATCCCCGTCAGGGCGAACATAACCACGCAGCTTGTTGTTCATGCTTTAAATGCGCCCCTCGCCACGGTCAGATACGGGCCAACGAAACCGAACACTTGATGGTTCATGGTTTAGAGGAACTCCTCGCCACCACCGGCGCCCAGCATGATCTCGCCAGCATCCGCCAGACGGCGGGCGATGGAGAGGATCTCTTTCTGGGCAGCTTCCACCTCGGAGACCCGGATTGGCCCCATGGCCTCCAGATCGTCCGCCAGCATCTCGGCGGCCCGCTTGGACATGTTCTTGAAAATCTTCTCGCGCATCTGATCGTCCGAGCCCTTGAGCGCCCGTTGCAGCAGCTCGCCCGGCACTTCCCGCAGCATGGTCTGGATGCCGCGGTCGTCCACGTCGATGAGGTTCTCGAACACGAACATCAAATCCTGGATCTGCTGGCTCATCTCTTCGTCCGACTCGCGGATGGAGTCCATCAGCTGGCCTTCGATGTTGGTATCCAGGTAGTTCATGATGTTGGCTGCCGCCTTCAGGCCGCCCATCTTGGCTGCCTGGGCACCCGCCGCACCGGCGAACTGTTTCTCCATGATGTCGTTCAACTCTTGCAACGCCGCCGGTTGCACCTCTTCCAGGTTGGCGATCCGCATCACCAGATCCAGGCGCACCTGCTCCGGGAACTGGCTCAGGATCTCGGCCGACTGCTCAGGCTCCAGATAGGACAATACGATTGTCTGGATCTGCGGGTGTTCGTTCAGGATGATGCTGGCCACCTGGCGTGCATCCATCCACTTGAGGGAGTCGAGGCCGCGGGAGCCCGACCCCAATATGATTTGATCCACCAGGTTGCTGGCTTTGTCTTCGCCAAGGGCCGCCACCAGCGCCTTGCGCACGAAGTCTTCGCTGCCGATGCCGATGTTGGTGTACTTCTGGATATCGTCGATGAATTGACGATGCACCGCCGCCACCCGATCGTGACTGAAGTCAGACATGGAGGCCATCGACATACCGAGTCGCTGTACCTGCTTGGGCTCGAGGTGACGGAAGATCTGGGCGGCATCCTCTTCATTGAGGCTCAGCATCAATACGGCCGCCATCTCCATCCCGCTCATCTGATCCAGGATCAGGCGCTGTCCCTCGGTAATGTCATTCCCGGTGACTTGGGTCTTAATTTCTTCAGGCATCTTTGTTGCTTACCCATTCTTTAATGACCTGTGCGGCCAGATCCGGTTCGTTCGCCACCAGCGCACGTACCGCCTTGAGCAGATCCTCGTCACGGTGCAGATCCGGCAGTTTCAAATGGCCGTCACGTACGCCGAATACCGGCTCGGACTCGGCCTGAGCGGCCAGCAGACTGAGCTCGTCATCCCCACCCAGCACTATGCTGTTGTCCAGATCCAGATCCCCTTCCGGTCGTGCATCCGGGTAAAGCAGACGCTTGAGCATGGGGCGTACCACTGTGACAATCAATACGATAATCACCAGCACTGACGCTGCTATGCGCACCGCACGCCAGAACCAGGGTTGCTCGTAGATGGGCGCGTCGGCCACATTTTCAAGCTCGGGACGGTTGAACGGAATGGCGACCACTTCCAGAGTATCACCGCGGGTCACATCAAAGCCAAGCCCGCCGCTCAACAGACGACGCAGGGTATCGAGTTCGGCCTGGGAACGGGCCTCACGGGTGACGGCGCCATCGGCACCGGCGATGGACTTGTAATCCACGGCTACCGAGACTGTCATGCGGCGAATGCCCCCCATCTGGCGGCGAATATGGCTGACGGTGGTATCCAGTTCGAAGTTGCGGGTTGCTTCCTTGCGGGAACGACCAGAGGAAGAGGCGGCTCCGCCATCCCCGCCTGCGGCTTCCTCGGGAATATTCGATGCAGCGGGTGGCTGATTGGTGAGAGCACCCGGCACACCGCCGTTGCTGCCGCTGGCACTGTTCTCTTCCAGCGTCATCTCGGAACGCACGGCAGGCAGGTCCGGGTTATAGGTCTTGCGGGTCTGCTCCTGCTGGGAGAAGTCGAGGGAGAGGTCAACCTCCGCCGTATAATTGTCGGCGCCCAGTACGGGTATCAGGATGGCGTCAATTTTTTGTTTGTATTCCACTTCCTGCTTCTGCTGCATCGCAAACTCCTTGCGGGTCTGGGCAGAGACAGGATCTTGCGAACCGGAATTGAGCAGGCGACCGTTCTGATCGGTCACAGTGACACGGGTCGGCTCCAGGCCATGTACGGCGGAGGCGACCATGTCGACGATGGAATCCACTTCCCCCTGACCAAGGGCATTGCCCTTGAGGCTCAGCACCACGGTCGCACTGGGTTTGCGCTCGTTGCGGGCGAACACGTTGTCCTTGGGAATGGCCAGCAGCACCTGGGCCTTGGCCACGTTCTGGAACTGCTCGATGGCGCTCGCCAGCTGGCGCTCGCGGCTTAACTTGAGGCGCTCCGTCTCCATGCGCTGGCTGACGCCAAAGCTGGAGTCCTTGAGCAGGATGGACTCGCCATCGTTGCTGGCATCGGTATTGGTGGCAAGGCCGGCGCGGGTCAGGCGCAGGCGGATATCGGCATATCTTTCGGCGCTGACCAGCACGCTCTTGCCATCCACCTCATAGGGGATCTTCTGGGCGTCAAGGTAGTCCAGGGTCTTGACCAGCTCCTGGGTGCTGTAGGTGCCAAGGGGACGCATGTCCGGCTCCTTGCCCCACAACAGGATGAAAACGGCGATCGCCAGACAGATGGCCAGCCCCAGGATCAGGGTAATTTGCCGCAGCACATCCGTGTTGGACAGGAAGCCGAGAGCTGAACTCTTTTGCTCGTTCTCATCGAGGGCAGCGGAGCTCTCCTCGTTGATCAGCAGTTCGCCATTTTGGTCAGTAGCCACGATTTATGTCCTTATTGCTGACATGTGCATGATATTCAGTAATCTCTTATACCGGCATGTTCATGATGGTCTTGTAGGCATCGACCATCTTGTTGCGCACCTGCACCGTTGCCTCGAAGGCGATAGAGGATTTCTGGCCGGCGATCATCACATCGGACAGATCAACGGACTTGTCGCCCATATCGAAACGGGTGCGCAGATCATTGGCGGCGCCTTGCAGTTCGTTGACGTTGCCGAGCGCCTGCTGCAGCAACTGACCAAAGTCAGAGGTGACCTGACGACCGGGCTGAGTCAGCGGCGTGGCGCCAGCTTCAACCTTGAGAGCCTGCATCTCTTGCATCAGGCTGCTTGCACTAATTTCCATATCTCATCCCCAGACAAATCATTGACGCTGGCATCCAATAAGCAATTAGAGTGCCAATACGTTAGGAGTGGCGTGAGGATACGTGGCCAGACCAGAGCAGGCGGATTCGACAAGGACTGATGGCTCTGATTAAATCCGGTGTTGACGCCCACTTTTGATGGTTGGCAAGGAGTCATCTCTGGATTATCGCAAACCTGTGTTCAAGGCGATGGACTACATAAGCCAGCATCTGGATGACAATCCCAGTCTGGATGAGGTCGCGACGGCGGCCGCCATCTCCACCTTTCACTTTCACCGCATTTTCAAGACGATGGTCGGAGAGACTATCGCCGGCTTTACCCGGCGCCTGCGCATGGAACGTGCGGCCCGTCGCTTGCTGGCCGCACCGCAGAGCGATATCACCACCCTTGCGATCGCAGCCGGGTTCTCCAGCTCCCAGAATTTCGCCAAAGCCTTTCGCCTGCACTTCGCCATGAGCCCCTCGGAATACCGCCAGCAACAAGGGGGAAACTGGAAAAGCAAGATTGGAAACGATCCCCTTCCCTTTGAAACCTATGATGGCCTGGTCATGCACCCGGTCACTGAACACCAGGGTCTGCTGCAGGGGGCGAACATCAAGCAGATGCCCGCCCGGCGCGTTGCATATATGCGCCGAATGGGGCCCTATGGCAAGGAGACCTGCGAGCAAGCCCATCGGGATTTACTCGCACTGTTCGTGTCAGACGAGGCGATGACACCGGCAGGCACTTTGAGTCTCTATTGGGATATTCCTGACATCACCGATGAGACGCGCTGCCGTACTGACGTCTGCATTGAGCTGGATCCCGAGATCCACGCAGGGCGCCAGTTAACCACCCAGACCATCGCCGCTGGCCCCTATGCGGTATGCCAGTTTATCGCTCGCGGCGATCAGCTGGTCACCACTTGGGAGATGGCGTTTGGCTGGCTGGTGAGCAAAGGGCTGAGCTGCGACGACCGTCCGTGTTACGAGCAATACCACGCGGGCACTGACCCCGACCGGGATCATTACGTGTTTGATATCTGTATCCCGCTTATCAACCCATAAGCCGATACCCCATTTCCATTCACCCTCTTCGGTGCCTTCGAGCGCCGAAGCGACGGAGTCATGCCCATGAATGTCAAAACGCTGTTTCTTGCCAGCCTGCTGGTGAGCCTTCCGATGGCAGCCAATGCCCAGTCACAGAGCCAGACCCTGATCTTTGGCGGCACCATCTACAGCGGCGATCCGGCGAACCCTCACCCGGAGGCGGTCGGTATTGAAGGTAAAAAGATCGTGGCGGTCGGCAGTTACCAGGAGGTCAGTGCCCGGCTCGGCAGCCATGCCAACCAGATTGATCTGAAAGGAAAGTATCTGATGCCGGGGCTCATCGACAGTCATGTGCATGCGGCCTTTGCCGGATTTCAGGCCATGACGGTGAACTTTCCCGATGCCATGAGTCAGGTTAAGCAACTACAACAATTTCTGACCAGCAGCCAGGATGACCCCCGTCTGACACTCGGTGACGTGCAGCTATACAGCAATGTCTCGCTCGATTACTGGCATCAGTTACCCCTGCTCGATCAGGTGTTCAATGGCCCGCAATACCGGCAAATCCCCGTAGTGTTGGCCGGATCGGATGCCCACACAGGTTGGGCCAATCAGGCCATGCTGCGCAAGGCAGGCATTGATGGCGAGTCCCTTGCCGGTCGCTATGCCCCATTGAAAGGCAATTTTGGCCTCACCCCATCCGGCAAGCTGAATGGCTTTGCCTCGGAAGGTGGCTGGGATGCCATCCTCAAGGCGCTGCCACCCGTCAGCGACGAGACGATTGCCAATGCCATCATGACTGCTGCCAAGCAACTTAATCAGGTGGGCATTACCGCCTGGATGGACCCTATCAGCAATATTCGCCCCCTCGCGCCCATCTTCAACGCCGAGCCGGATCGCCGTGACACCGGCCTGTTGCCGGCATACAGCATGCTATCCCGGGAAGGCAAGCTGACCGGGCATGTATCCGCGCTGGCACTGGTGGGGATCCACGCATCGCCCGCCATCATTGATGACGTCCTGGCGCTCCAGCGGCAGTTCCAAGATGCCCCGGATGTCAAACTGGTGGGGATCAAGATCCTGCAAGATGGAGTCATCGAGTTTCCATCCCAGACCGCCAAGTTGAGCGAGCCCTATCTCAACCGCCCCGGTTACAGCGGCAGAGACGATCTGGACAAGCAGCGCTTCAACGAGCTGATCCGCACGGCGGATGCCCATCAACTGATCGCTCATTTCCACGCCATCGGCGATCGCGCCGTCCGTGAATCCCTCGATGCCATCGCCTATGCTCGGGCCCACAATGAAGATCGCCGCCTGCTGCACAGCATCACCCACCTGGAAGTGGTGAGCCCGGCCAGCATTGCCCGTTTCAAACCACTCAATGTGGCTGCCTCAATGCAACTGCTATGGGCCGGGAAAAACGTGGCGACCACCATGCTGCTGGAGGGGAAAGTGCCCCCTGCCCTGCTGTCCCGTCTCTATCCGGCAGGCAGCCTGCTGCAAAGCGGCGCCATTCTCGCCGGTGCCAGTGACTGGCCGGTATCCAGCCCCAACCCCTTCCTTGCGATATATACCGCGATCACCCGCCAGGGCGAACTTGGCTTGCTGCCCCCTGCCAGCGAGCAGATCAGCCGCCAGGCTATCTTGCAGGCTTACACGCTCAACGCCGCCAAGGTGATTGGACAGGAGAAACAGACAGGATCAATCAGCGTAGGCAAGAGTGCTGATCTGGTATTGCTGGATCGCAATCTGGAGCAGGTTGCGAGCGAGCAGATCAAGGATACCAAGGTGCTGTGGACCATGTTCAAAGGCAAACGGGTCTATCAGGCCCTCTAATCCAGAGAGCGGAAAAAGGCCCACTATGCGGGCCTTCATGAATAGGTCATGGCAAAACCATTACCTGCTGTGACCAGCTGATAACGACTCGATTATCGGCTTTTTTCAGTCAGATCCTTGTCCACCCAGTACTTGGATCCCGAGATGCTGGCATCGAGCAGCAGCCCCGTCTCGCCGATCTGATAGATGGCCATGCCGCCATTGTACTTGGCGGTGAGCCCGGCGCTCTCCTTGCCCGCTACCGCCCCCACCTCAGAGGTCGCCTCCCAGCCCTTGGTCACGAAGGCATCGAACCTGGCCTTGTCTTCAAACAGGATCACCTGCTGGTAGAACTTGCCGCCAAGGCCGGCCGAGAGGCCAGCGCCCAGCATTTTCATGTAGGTGTGCTGGCCGCTGCCGCGATTGATCGCCACCCCTGCCCCCTGATTGGTTTGCAACATCAGGGAGAACTTGCGTGAATCGAACACCGCATAGCCATACGCCCGGTCAAACAACAACTTGGCAGAGGGTTGTTCGTTGAACAGTCGCACCAGCGCGGTATCGGCCATGGTATCGAGGGCAAGCCGCGCCTCGTCGGCCGTCTTGGGCTCACGCATCTCGTCGAGCTTCTTGTCGGCGACCACCAGCCACTCCTTGCCGGTTGCTATGCTCTTGTCGGTCCAGGCCCCGGCGGTATTGAACGCCTCCGAGCCCCACTGGGAGACGGACGCCCAGGTCGCCTTGGAGAAATCGGTCACGCTCCGCCACGCCTCCTTGCTGGTGTCGCTCACAGCCGTGCCGAGGTCGGCGGCGGCCTCCTTTACCTTGGCCCAATCGGCCAGGATGGGGGTCGAGGCCAGCGCCAATGTCGTTGCCAATACCAGGAATCGAATCTTCATGGGTTCTCCACCATCTGTGATGAGCTGACCCTCACAGTAGCAGAATAAGGGACCGCCGGATAAGTGTGAGGCCCACAACACCAGTCAGTGGATGACGCACGGCCTGACCTCATATGAACACCTGAGCACCCAATCCGGTATCCGAGATGCCCGGCAAGCCTGGTTGAAAGGGTCAGTTACCCCATGACGGCGCTGGCGTTATTCCTTGTCGCAGCAGGCGTTGGCAGGCAGAACATGAGGGGAACAACTGGACTCGGCACGCATCATGCCGCATGCCTCGGGGTGACCGGCGCAGCACTCCTCCGTGAGGTAGCCTATCAATGCCAGCATGAGAGGGATGTTGGCGCGATAACGCAGGAAGCGACCCTCTTGCTCCACCGACAGCAAGCCGGCGTGCAACATGGCCTTGAGGTGAAATGACAGCGTGTTGGGGGCGATATCGAGACTGCTGGAAAGCTCCCCGGCCACCCGTCCCTCCAGACCCGCTTTCACCAGCAGACGCCAGACATCGAGCCGAATGCCGGAGGAGAGGGATTCAAACACCTTGGTGGCTATCGCCTTGTTCATGTCATTCACCTTGAATTTTCATCAATAACTCATTATTTCAGCAAGATACGTACGATTAACATACGTGAGACAAGCAGCTCGTCCCTCCCGGGAACGAGCACTAATCGTTGCACAGCCAGACCCAACCATCTTGCGACCAGCGCACTGTAACAGGGCCTTCATCCCTGATATGCAATGAAAACACATGTTTTATTCATTTGCATACCCTGATTGTCCGGCGTATAAATGGCATATGCCAAATAGGAGTGCTTATGCCCAGACCCAAGATTGCCCGCCAGATCTGTGGCCGCCCCGCCAACAGCTGCTTCAAGCCCAATGGCCGCCCCATGCACCAGTTGGAACAGGTCGCCCTCGCTGCCGACGAATTCGAGGCACTGCGCCTGGTGGACCTGGAAGGCATGCAGCAACAGGAGGCCGCCGTCGTGATGGGGGTATCCCGTCAGACCCTGGCCAACATCCTTAAAAAAGCCCGCTACAAGGTGGTGGACTGTCTGAGCCAGGGCAAAGCCTTGATGATGCAGGCGAGCGAGCCCGACACCAGTGGAGACATATCCCTATGAATACAGAACATGGCCTGATGATGGCGCCAGCAGCCAACCGCGCCGTCATGCTGACCCGGGGCCAGCTGGCCAGTCACTTTACCCGCGCCGAACAGCTGCAAATAGTCAGCCCCGAGGGCACTGTGCTCGCCACCCTGCCCAACCCGGCAGCCGGTGAGGGTTGTGGCGGCAAACAGGCGCTGCTGGTCACCCTCAAGGCTCATCAAGTCAACCAGGTAGTAGTACGCAATATCGGTGAGCGAATGCTGGGACGCTTGTTGACCGGCGGCATGCAGGTGGTGCAGTGTCGCTCGGCGCGACTGCCGTGGCCGGCACTGCTGGCTGAGGGCAATTTGCAACCTCTGACCGAGCCAAGCCAGGGCCGCAGGTCACAGCGCCAGGCTGGCAAACCCGTCATCCACGCCATCAGACGCGATGGCCATGACGGCGCTGAGCGTCCCCCTTGTCAGGGAGACTGCGACGGCGAAGGGAACGCAGGGTGCCACAACACCAAGGAGGCAAACTCATGTCACTGCTGCTGATCACCATACTGGCCGCCTTTGTGCTGATCGTCGCCATGGGCTCCCTGCTCTGGTGGCGCCAGTACAGGCTGGCGCAAAAGCGCGCGGATAAAGCGGTGCGCCCCTGTGGCTGCGCGAGCACCTGCACCGATCACCTCTACCAGATAAGCGAACCAGGGCCCAAGTAGAAAGGTGAGAACCGGCAATACTGGGGAAAATTGCTGACATCAGTGGCTTGAACCGCGGCTAGGTCTCGAAAGATCGCTGCCGACCTGGCTGGTGGCGGGCTCCTGATACTGCTGATGTATGGTGCGAAACGCCTCCTTGTTGCGAAGCGCGGCTTCCACGCAGACGGGGTCAAACTGGCTGCCGGCATGCTCCTCCAGATAGGCAAACGCCCTGTCAAACGGCCAAGCCTGCTTGTAGGGACGCTCGCTGGTAAGGGCATCGAACACGTCTGCCACCGCAACGATACGCGCCGCCAGCGGAATAGCCTCCCCCGCCAGCCCCTGCGGGTAACCGGTGCCGTCAAAACGCTCATGATGGCAGGCGATGATGTTTTTCAACATGTCGGTGTGATGAATGCCATCGAGGCCAAATTCACTGATCATCAGGGCAATCATCTCCCGCCCCTTGCCGGGGTGGATCTTCATGATCTCGAACTCCTCCGGTGTCAGCTTGCCCGGCTTGAGCAAGATGGCATCGGGCACCGCAATCTTGCCGATGTCGTGCAGCTCGGAAAAGAGGTAGATAAACTCCACCTCCTCGTCGCTCAGCGAATGGCGCGTCGCCACAGAGCGGGCGATCAGCCGGGAGTAGGCCGACATCCGGCGCAGGTGGTTGGCGGTCTCCTCATCCCGATAACGGCTGAACTCCCGCGCCGTGGTGAGGGCGCCACTCAGGGTCTGAATGGAGAAAAACTCAACGGCTATGATGGCTGCCAGCATCTGGGCATAGGTCGCCAGCTCGGTGCGAATGGGTGCATCGAAATAACCGGGCTCCCTGGCATCGCAAAACAGAAAACCGAACAGCTTGCTGTTGAACAGCAGCGGCTCCGTGTAGCTGGAGGCATACCCCGCCGCCAGCAGCTTGCGGCTGTGCTCCGAGCTCGACCCCAGCAGGGAGTCCAGGCTGTCTAGCACCCTGGGCTGTTTGTGTTCCGCCAGATAGCGCAGGGAGGGCACCTCGCTCAGTTTGACCTCGTACTGCACCAGAGGAGAGCTCCCCTCAGAGCTGTGGGCAAAGGTCTTGAGCCTGTCCGTATGCGGGTCATAGATAGCGATGGCCACCCGGCTCAACTTGTCAAAGCGCTGCCTGAGCGTGGCATGCACATGCTGCATTCTCTCGCCAAATGAGCTTTCCATCCCGTCCTCCCTGCTGGTGTGCCTGTTGGGAGTATAGTGACGCCCATCAGCAGCCCCCATCTCGTTAACTGAAAACTCAACAAGATGTGAGCGGGTCGACGATTCGGCTGACCCCGTCGAGACGCACCCAAAAGGGGTAGCCTGGCTGGCGCAGTACTTGGGTGCTGTGTAGGGGAATCGGCCTCCGCCAGAGATATTGTTCCGTTCTACCGTGCTGGCTGTATAGTTTTTGGTTAGCCATTCCGGTAAAATCCGCGCCCTTATAAGAGAGCCACCTAAGAGTGATTGAGCGATGTCCAACACAAAACAGGCCCCCAAAGTAGGATTCGTCTCCTTGGGTTGCCCCAAAAACCTGGTCGATTCCGAGCGCATCCTGACCCAGCTGCGTACCGAAGGGTACGATGTGGTGCCCAGCTATGACGATGCGGAGCTGGTGGTGGTCAACACCTGCGGCTTTATCGACAGCGCGGTGCAAGAGTCGCTGGAAGCGATCGGCGAGGCCCTGGCCGAAAACGGCAAGGTGATCGTCACCGGCTGCCTCGGCGCCAAAGAGAACCAGATCCGCGAGATCCACCCCAAGGTGCTCGAGATCACCGGCCCCCACGCCTATGAAGAGGTGCTGGGCCACGTCCACAAATACGTGGCGAAGCCGACCCACAACCCCTTCACCAGCCTGGTGCCGGCCCACGGCGTCAAGCTGACCCCCCGTCACTACGCCTACCTCAAGATCTCCGAAGGCTGCAACCACCGTTGCACCTTCTGCATCATCCCCTCCATGCGCGGGGATCTGGTGAGCCGTCCCATCGGCGAGGTACTGGCCGAGGCCAAGCGCCTGAAAGAAGCCGGCGTCAAAGAGATACTGGTGATCTCCCAGGACACCTCCGCCTATGGCGTCGATGTGAAGCACCGCACCGGTTTCTACGACGGTATGCCGGTCAAGACCAGCATGGTCGCCCTGTGCGAAGAGCTGGCCAAGCTCGACATCTGGGTACGCCTGCACTACGTCTACCCCTACCCGCACGTGGATGACGTCATCCCGCTGATGCGCGATGGCAAGGTGCTGCCCTACCTCGACATACCGCTGCAACACGCCAGCCCGCGCATCCTCAAATTGATGAAGCGCCCGGGTACCGTCGAGCGCACCCTGGAGCGCATCCAGAAGTGGCGCGAGATCTGCCCCGAGATCACCCTGCGCTCCACCTTCATCGTCGGCTTCCCCGGCGAGACCGAAGAAGAGTTCCAGATGCTGCTGGACTTCATCGACAAGGCGGAGCTGGACAGGGTCGGCTGCTTCAAATACAGCCCGGTCGAAGGCGCCAAGGCCAACGAGCTGCCGGATCCGGTACCGGAAGACGTTCAGGAAGAGCGCTTCCAGCGCTTCATGGAGCTGCAGCAGCAGGTCTCCATCCGCAAGCTGGCTCGCAAGGTCGGCAAAGAGATGACAGTGCTGATCGACGAGGTGGACGAAGAGGGTGCCACCGGCCGCTCCTTCGCCGATGCCCCCGAGATCGACGGCTTGGTCTACCTGAACGGTGAAACCGATCTGAAGCCCGGCGATCTGGTCAAGGTCCGCATCGATGAAGCGGACGAATACGACCTGTGGGCCAGCCTGATAGGCTAAGCCAGCAGTCCATGACGGCACCTGCCCGGCAGGCGCCAATAAAAAAGCCAGTCAGTGACCCTGACTGGCTTTTTTTATTGATCGCACAAAATGGTTATGCGCGCTGAAGCGGGGAGCAAGCTGCTGTGCCAGGCGTCACCAGATCAGCGCTTCTGACGAGGATTAGATGCCGGTATCCGCCACCATCACCAGAACATGAACGCCTTTATCATTGACCTCCTCAAGGGCCTTGAAACCATGGCGGCAATAAACGCCACCGCTCAGGTTCTCGGTTTGCAAGTACAGCTTGCTGATCCCCGCCCTGCGAGCACGGCTGAGGATCTCTGTTACCAGCAAGGAGGCGACACCCTGCCCGCGCGCTTTTTCAACGACATATACCCCACCCAACCAATATTCGTACTCGGGAAACATCGCCATTTCACGGATCTTGAGCTCCGCAGACCCCACCCATTCACCGGCCTGGCGGGCCAGTACCATCAGCGGAGCCCGGTCAACCTGGGTGGCCGCCATGACCTTGGCCAGCACCTGCTCTTGAGTAAAGCGACCACTGTCGCGGCACCATTCGTCAAAATACCATGAGGCAACCACGCCTGCGGCAGATGGCGCATCCGCCAGTAACAACAACTCCATAAAGCCTCTTTTGCGTATAACCCATGACCTGCAGGGAGGAATGAACACGGCGAGGCGAAGCCCCGGGTAGCGCCGACAGGCGGCGCCCTGGCCGCTGGCAGCGCGTCCCCATGGACCCGCTTGCTCCAGACCAGGTTATCGAATGGATATCATAACCAGCCTGAGAGTGGAAGGCGCCTATGGCTGGAAAGGCAGGTGCAGCCCCATCCATTGGTCAAGCCTGAAATGGACCGCGAGCAGGCTGTACGAAGGAGCAGGGAGCCAAGGCGCACTTTCCCGCCGTCACGCACCGGCAAGGAAGCTCACGCCCACCGTTTTCCCATAAAAAAACCTGCTCCGAAGAGCAGGTTTTGCATGTCATTGGGTTGGTTTCAGGTCGCTCAGGCGACGTGCGCCCGACCCTGTATCACATCCCCCCAGGCAGACTGCACCAGGCTGTTGGCCTGACTGTCGAGGCGATTGATCAGTCCCATGTCGCCCGCTTCGGGGGCGAAGCTGCTCATGGCCTGGATCAGGCTGTCGACCGCATGGTGAGAGAGCGCCGTGTAGGCGCGCTCGCCCTCTGCCTGCTGCTCGCCAAGACCTATGACCAGCTGGGCCCGGTTGTCGGCGAAGTAGTTGCTGAAGGTGGCGCTGCCCAGCTGCTCGAACTTGCCCTGCTCGCTCGCCCCGTCGGTGTGACGGTTGACCAGCAGTTGCAAGTCGTAGCCGCTGCGCTTGAACCAGAGATCCCGCCAGCTGACGTCGTTGAAGACGATGAAGTCCTCCTTGCCGATGTCCTGCACCAGGTTCTCTATCACCTCGCCACTGAACACGAAGCTGTCGACACCGGTGCCGCCACTGAAGCGGTTCTGATACCCCCCCAGCACCAGCAGATCATCGCCGTCCCCGCCATCAAGCTGGCTGAACTTGGCGACCCGGTCGGCGATCAGCCGATCCCGGCCGTCACCGCCCCGGATACTGGCGTGATAACCCATCAGCTTGACCTGATTGTTGCCATGCTCCGCCAGCAGGCGGTTGTGGTTGCCGAACACAATGGCAACGTCATCCCCCTCACCCAGCCGGATCTGGTTGTGATGGCCTATGGTCACCGCAAAGTCCTGATCCGCACCGGCATCGATCTGGTTGTAGTTGCCGGAGGTGACCAGATAATCCTGGCCAGCGCCCCCTTCCACTATCCCCTCTTCTCCGAAAATGAAGGCCTGATCATTGCCCTCGCCCATGAAGGCGCGGTTGACACGGCCGGCCAGCACGGCGACATCGTCACCCTGCCCGCCAAACATCATGTTCTCCCGTCCCATCATGATGCCAGTGTCCTGACCGGCACCGCCGGTGAAGATGTTGGAGGTACCGGTGGCATAGAAGACATCGTCCCCGCGACCACCCCAGAAGTTGTTGTTGTCGCCGAGGTAGGCCCCCAGATCCTTGCCGTCGCCCCCCCAGTTGAAGTTGTAGTTGCCAAGGGAGACATGCATGTCGCCATCCCCCTGCAAGTGGCCACTGTTGCGCAGGAAGTCGAAGGTCTGCTCCTTCATGTTGAGCAGATCCGCCGTCAGGTTCTGCTTGAGGTTCTTGGCCAGCGCCACCACCTCTGCCTGCTTGTCCCGGTTGAACAGGGTGGCAAACAGGTTGGGCAGGCTCAGGGCGTTGAAGCCGAAGGCCCGCTCCTCGGTGGCGGCCGGCAGCGCCGCTGGCTTGGCGTCGTTACCCTGCTGCGCCGTCACGGCCCCGGATTTGGCCTCATCGGGGGCCTCATCCTGCAGGCCGTGGGTACGGGCAAAGCTGCTGAGGGCATCTTCCCCCAAATCCAGCCCGGCCTTGAGCTGATCGCGCCACTTGGCCGGATCGGTCAGGCTCTTGAGCTGATCGCCGCCAAACTCGGCGATGACCCCCAGCATCTCCTGCAACAGGGCCGGCGCATCGATGGCCGCACCATCACGGGCCACCAGCTCACCACGGGCGTTGTAATCCACGCCGAAGATATCCGCCAGCGTGGTATCGGCCCCGACCCCGGCCAGTCGTCCCAGCAACCGGTTCTGCAGCTGGCGCGGCAGATCGGTCGGGGTGAAGGTAAAGGTGGTCTTGGCCTGCCCGCTTGCGGTGAACTCCTGGGTCATCAACCCGAACAGGGAGCCCAGGTTGGTGTCCAGGATCGCCTGGATGTTGTCACCGAACACGAAGTTCCAGTTGCCCGTGGTGACCTGGATATCGGCCCCCTGACCGGCAACGGCAAAGTTGAAGACCAGCTTCTCGTTGGCCTGGCGCAACTTGCCTGCCCGGTCCAGAGGGCCCTGCGCACTCAGGCCACCGCCGGAAATGCGCTTGTTGAACTCCTTGTTGAGGGTCGCTTCCAGGTCGCTCTTGAGCCCGTGACTGCTGCGCTCGTTGCCGCTGTCCAGGGTGGTGAGCGAGCCGTATTCGACGCTGCTGGTCTGATCCAGACCGGCCATGTCGGCCACGAACTTGTTGGCGCCGGCCAGGGTCCACTGATCCCACTGGCTGGCAACCCAATCCGGCTTGGCGCCGTCACCGGCGATCTGCTGCAGGGCACCGGCAATACGGGCGGCCCCGTCAAACGGATTGACCAGCGGCGGAGTGGGGATGGATTTTTCCAGCATCACGATGAGATCGTTGCTGCGCCCCAGGTTGAAGCTGACGTTGCGTTGCCCCACAAACAGCTGGGCCCCTTCCAGCGCCCGGTAGCCGGCGATGTCGACGCTGTGTTTGCTGTCGCCATCCCCGATGTGCACCATGACGTTGTTGTCGCCGAAGGCCAGTGACTTCATGCCGCCCGTGCCTACCTTGACCCCCAGGTTGGTGGTCCCCCAGTTGAGGGCGGTGAACTCGCCATCCCCCACGTCGACCTGGATGTTGCCCGAGTAGCTGACCGCATTGTCGGCCTTTCCAGCGGCAGGCTCGGACTGACGCTGTTTTTCGGGGGCGACAAAGGTCTCGTCATTGTCGGCGATGGCGCCGCGGGCACGACTCTCGCCGTCACCCCGGCCCACGTTGGCCAGATCGATATCCCCTTCGGCCACGCCGCCGCGCACCAGCTCGGTGTGCGCCACAGGCTCGCCGGCTTCGTTGAGGGTCAGCACCACCTTGTTGCCGGCCACCTTGCGGGCCCAGACATCATCTTCACCACGGGTGTGCTTGCGACCAGCCAGATCGACCGCCACCTCGCTGCTGCGGGCCGATACCTGGGCACTGATCCCCTCGTTTTTCAATGCCTTGATGAAGCGGCTCGCAAACCCTGTCTGCTGGTCGTCGCTCACCAGGGAGCAACCCACCAGGCTGACGTAGCTCGGCTTGCTCGCCACACCCGCCTCTTGCAGACGCTCGCCGAACCGGCGCAGACGCCCGGCCAGCTCATCGGCACTGTAGCCACTGAGTCGGCTGTTGTTCTGCTCGTCACCGTCACGACCGTGACCCACCACCTGCCAGCGAATATTGCCAGCCAGCTGAGCAGGATCGCCATACACCACCCGATAGTTGCCATCCGCATCCAGCTGCACCACCAGGCTGCGATCGGGGTGCTTGCCCGCCAGACTGGCCGCCGCTTTGGCGGCAACCGGATCATCTTCGGTCTGGATGATGATCTGGCCATCGAAGCGGGTCTCGCCCCCCTGGTTGCCCGGCGTCACGTCAGGTTGCTGCCATTGGTTGACCCGCTGGTTGCGAACCGGCAGATCATCGCCATCCAGCGCCGCCACCGGCGTCCACTTCTTGGCGACATCGGAGTACTCGACCCGCTGACTGACATCGTCCGCCTGCAGGTGGAAGCGATTGTCCCCATCCACCTTCAGGGCCGGCAGCCCCAGACGGTGGGTAATGCCCGGCACGAAGCCTTCGATCCCTTTGTGGGACGCCAGGTGCGCACTGCCGTAGATGGCGACGAACTTCTCGCCAGCCGGCAACTTGCCCAACACGTCGACGGCGACGTTGTTGGCTGCCCCGGCGCGATACATCAGACCATGCTCGGTGCCGGCGATGACGGGTCTGGCGGTGCTGCCATCGTCCAGCGCCACGATCCGCATCCCCCGCTCCCGGGCCCGCTCGAACAGGGAGGGCTCCAGGTGCTTGCTCTTGAGCATGGTTGCCAGCTCGGGAGACATGTCTCCCCCCGCCAGATAGCGGTCTATCAGCGGCTGCGCCAGCTCGCCGCGCAGGTGCTCCAGACCGATGACGGTCACCCCCTGCGCCTTGAGGACATCCATCTGCTCGTTGACGAAGCGCAGACCATTCACATCGCTGCCATGGGTTTCCCCGATCAGCAGGCCGTTACGGTTCTCCAGCAGGCGTGACAATTGTCCCGCCAGCGTGCTCTCCTGCGCCACCTGATCGTTCAGATCCCGCAGGGCGTTCCCGGCATAGCGGGCATCCCAGGCCGCCACATCGGTCTGCTTGCTGCTGTGATAGATGTTCTCGACCTGCGCGATACGGCGTGACTCCAGCTCGCCGAGATAGCGGCGGTCGGCAAACTTGTCCAGCATGATCATCTCGGCAGAGAGCTCGGAGCCGGGCGCCGCCTGCTTGGCTGCCTCCTTGATGAAGTAGACAGTCATCTGGGCAGACTGATCCCCCGTCATGTCCTGCAACTCCTGGTAGGAGTAGCCCAGGTGCAGCACCTTGCCGGTCTCGTCCAGCACGGTCTTGCTCAGCAGCCCCTTCGACTGGGCATCTGCCAGCCACGTCTTCAGCTCGCCATACTGCTCGCCGAGCGCGACATGGAAGCTGGCATCAAACGGCAGATCCGCAGGCGCTTGCCCCTGGTATCCCTCCTTGGCCGCCAGATAGGGATCTTGTGACACCCAGCGCAGCAACATCTGGGTAAGACCCGGGTGCTTGCCATTCGCCTCCTCGGCAGCCTTGCCGATGACGAGCGCTGCCAGATCGGGGCGACTCTTGGCCAGTGTCGCGACATCGGCTTGCAGCGACGCCAGCTCACCGCGATAGAGCCCGCCGTTGAGCTGGCTCTGCAGCTTGCTCAGCACCGGATTTCTGCCGGAGCCTTCGTGCCTGGTCTGGTAGTCGTCGATCAGCTTGTTCAGCCGCAATGCGGCCTCCACCTGCGCCTGCCCGGTGGCGCCGTGCAGCACGGCGAGCTGATCCAGGATCCCCTGATAAGACTCGCCAATGGGCTTGGCAAATACCTGGGCGGCTTTTTTCAGCTCATCCGGGCTGTAGGCATCGGTAAACAGGCTGGTTGCCCGCTCCTGCGTCACCACTTTGCCCGGCAGCCCTGTCATCGGGCTCTCGTCAAACACCGGCAACTGCAGGATCTCCTGCAGCGTGACCTTGTTGGCAAGATCCTTGGACGGCTTGAAGCGGGCAAGCGCGTCCCCGTTCATCTCGGTCACCCGGAAGAACAGCGGCTTGCCATCCGCTCCCGGCGTCAGGTGGTAGCCGTTCGCCATGTCGAGCCCCTCCTTGCCAAAGAAGCGGGTCATGTAACGACTGAATTTCTCGGCGGAGGAGAACTCGACTATGCCCACATTGGGATCGTAGAAACCGTAGACTCGGCCCGACTCCCCCTGCTTGGACCAGGCGGCCATGGCGTGGCCCGGCGCATCCAGCTCCAGCAAGACGGGGGCAGCGTTCCCCTTGGCGGTCAGCTTGCCGAGCACGCTATCGAGCGAGATGGCGCTCTTGCCTTCCCACTTCTCCTTGACGATGTCGTACTTGATGCTGCGCAGGCTGTCGTAGTTGTAGGACGCCGGCGTGTTGTTGTGGATCTCGGCCAGACTGCCCACCAGCTTGCGGGCGTTGTCCAGCTCGGCGGCCGAGTAGCGATCCGGATTGTTGATGACGGCGGCCGCAGAGTAGAGCTTCTCCATCATGTGCCGCGCCAGATCCGGCTGCCCCTCGCTCTCCAGCTGCTTGGCGACCAGCACCAGTTTGGAGAGGGGATCGCAGCGGCCACCAAAACCGTCATCCGCCAGGTTCAGCAACAGCAACTGGGGTGCCAGGTGCTCCCTTGCCAGCGGATCTGCGCCCCCTTGCGAGGCCACGTCACGGAACAGGCGGTTGAACTGTTCAACCTTGGGTTTGATGGTGCTCTTGAGCGCCCGGTTCTCGATCTCCCAGGCGAGTGCCCCCTGCTGCTGTGGCGTCAGGGTCGGCTGGGTGAACAGATCAACCAGCTGGGTCATGCTCATGTCGGGCTGGAAGCCGTCAACCACCTTGCCGGCCAGCCCCTGCTGGTAACCCGCGAGGAACGCCTTGGTGGTACGTATGTCCTTGGCCACGCCGTTGCTGCCCACTTGCGGGGCGAGCGCCTCCTGGTAGCGATTGAGATCGCGCTTGATGCCATCGATGCCCTTGAGCGGCGCCTCGGCACCCGCCTCTGACTGACTGCGGTTGAACAGATCGCCGACTATCTGCTCGGCATACTGGCCCATCAAGTGGTTGCTGGCCAGATGGCCATAGAAGGTCTGCTCACCGCTGACCTGATACCCGGCCACGGCCAGCTTGGCCCGCAGTTTTTCACCCTCGCTGCCAAGCCCTTCGTTGTCGGTCAGCAGCATGATGGGCGTGCTCTTGGGCAGGCCGTCGAGGTTTTTCTCTACCGAGAAACGGCCGTTGACCGCCTTGGCAAGAGCCCCGACCAGACCGCCCGGATTGGGCAGCTCATGGGCCGTGATCGCCTTGCTCATGCTGGGCATGGGGCGATCGAGCAAGAGGGCGCCCACCGGCTTGCCCTGCTCGGCGGCATAACGGGCCAGATCGGCGGCGATGGGGCCGCCCATGGAGTAGCCGTGGATCAGGATCTTGCCAGGCGCCACCCCACGCTCTTCCATCAGATAGCGGAACATGGTGCGGGCATCCTGGTAGACCCCCTGCTCGCTGGGACCGCCATCGCTGGCCCCATAGCCGCGCAGGTTGACCGCCAGCATGTCGATGCCCTGTTTCTGGTAATGGCTGCGAACGGCATCGGCCTGCTCCTCGGCAGAAGAGCCTGAGCCATGCAGGAACAGCACCACCTCGGGCTTGCCATCTTCCTGCGTCCCTTGCCGTTCGGTCCCCTTGTGCAGGTAACCGGACAGGCGGCCGGCGTCCCCTTGCAGGGTCACTTGTGCAGCCTCCCCTTTGCTCACCGCATGGTCGAGCAGCTGCCGGGTGATGTCGCCCACCTGGCGGCGCTCATCACGGGTGCCATACAGGTTGTCGTTGAGAAAACGGGTCAGAGGGTTGAGCGGCTGCCTGTCTACCGGTGCCGAGCCGTCGTTCTCCATGGAGACGGGCTTGCCGGATGAGGCGGGTTCAACCACCTCGACAGGGGCACTGACCTTGCGCGGTGTCCCGAGTGCGGCCAGCTCATCGAGCTGCGCCGTATAGGCATGCTGCTGATAGAACTCGAGGGTGCGGCCGAAGGCACCATCGAGTGCAGCCTGCACCGACGCCTTGCTGTCTTCGCCAGCCAGCTCTACCAGATCCCGGTAGTTGGCGGTATAGCTCTCCAGCACCTGCTTGCGCGCATCCCCGCTCGCCTGCAACGCCTGATAGACCGCCAGACTCTCGTTCACCGAGTGACCACCATCAAATACCAGGAAGGCAAGAGTGTTGAGGTAGGCCTGACTCGGGGAGTAAGCAGGGTCTTTCGCCGCCAGATAGTTGTTCAGGTGCACCATGATGTTGGTGGAGCCGGAAGCACCGGTCACCACGGGCAAACCCTTGTCCAGCGCGTTGCGCTCGAAGGTGGTCTCCTTGCCCGGCGTCAGTATGCGGCCATCGGCCACGCTGCGCCCGCTCAGGAAGTCGTCGTACTTGTCGCCGCCTGGCTGATAGTGCAGACCCGTGCCGTAGTCGCTGGTGGTGCGACCCGGCAAGTCGACTTGCAGCAGACTGTCCTTGGCAGAGGCGATCTCGGTGCTGGTCGAGCGCGCCTTGGTAATGACGCTGCCATAGAAGCGATCCCCCTCTCTCTTCCAGTCGGCCGTGTCCATGCCGAGCTCGGGATGGGTGGCCATCTTCACCGCCAGGAAGGGCACCTTGATGACATCGAAGCCGTTGTCGACCCGGGTCATCATCTGTTTGAAGTTGGCCAGATTCGGCTCGGCCAGGAAATCGGTCAGGCTGGGCACCCGGCTGAACCAGGGACGGGTGTCTTTCTTGATGGCCTCGGCGAATGCCGCCATCTTCTTGTCGATGCGCTGGCTCTGGGTGGCTTCGTCCAGCTGCAGTGTCTGGATCCAGTCGCCGAACTCCTTCACCAGCCTGGCGCCCAGTTGCGCCGAGGTATCGATCGCCGCCTGCGACGGTGAGGTCACCAGCGCATGGGCAATCTCTGAGTCGAAACGACGGCCAAACAGGTTGTCTATGTACTGGCCGGTCGCCTTGCTCTTGTTCGCATCGGCCAGCAAGGCTTGTGCCAGCACCTGCAGCTGCGGCTGATCCCACAGCGTCTTGCAGGCAGTCTCAAACAAGGCGATGGTACTAGGTCCATTCACCTCGCCAGAGAGCCAGAGCGCCTTGACCTCTGCGGCCAGCTGGCGGGTTTGCGGCGTGTCGAACTGACCCAGCTGATGGGCAAACGCGATCAGACTGTCATGCTCGGTACGGGGCGCCTGCCGCTCGGCGTTGGAGTTGGTGTCGGTGAGCGGACGAATGCTGAGCTCGGTCACCCGGGCTATGTCGGTGGCACTCAACTCACCCACTACTCCTGTGATCCGGCCTATGCCGTCGAACACCAGCTGATGTTCAAAGCGGGTTCTCTGTTCAGGCGGCAGTGCCAGACCATGCACACCGGCAGCCTTGGCCCTGAAGGCGAAGGTGTGGCTCAGCAAGGAGGCGACCTCGAAGCGCAGCGCCTTCACCTGTTCACCGCGCAGGGCAAACTCTTTGGGGTCGCGAACCTGCCACTGGGACAGGCTTTGCTCCAGCAGCCCCAGATTCGCCTCCGATGGCTGTTGTTGCACCCGAACCACGGCCTCGCGTACCGCCTTGAGTCGATCGCTTGGCAAGTCGGTCGAGAGCTTGCCCAGCTGGCGACGGGTAGAGTCAATGAAGTCACTGTCTTCGCGCTTGAGCAGCTGGAAGGCAAAACCGGCGGTCTCGGGGACGGCTACGGCCGGGCCTCGCACCGGGCTTCCCAGCCCGGCCAGGAAGACCCCGGACAGGCCCAGCTCGGCGCTGCGGCGCGAAGACGCATGGCTCGTCGGCACAGTGGCACCCGACTCGTGCTCACCGACCATATCGGGCAGTGTGATGGTGGGTGTACCATTAGCCCGGACCCCGGCATTGATCTGCAGGCGGTTGACCGCAGCCAGGGCGCCATCGAGGGCGGACTGCTCCTGTTCGCTCAAACCATTGGCGGCATCGATGGCCGATGGCTGGGCGCTGGCCGAGACGTCGGTCGACAGACCGCTGGCATCCGGCACATCAAGCTCACCGGCCTGTGGCAACCGGGGTGCCGCCATCGGGCTCTGGCCGTTATTCGCTTCCTGACGGCTCGGCTTGTCGCCGCTTTGTTTCAGGCTTGCCGCATTCTGCCTGGCCTGTGTTGCCTGCTGGCTGGCCTGGCTGCTGGCCTGCTCGCCTACGGCCTGGGCCTGGCTCGCGCTCGACTCGCCCTCTTGCTGCCGCTGCTGGGCATCGGCCTCGCGGGTCAGGGCATCGAGACGACGCTGCTCGGCCTGCTCGGTCCGGCTCTGCCCCTGCGCCAAGGCCTCGCCCTGCAACTGTTCACTGCGCTGCTGGCCAGATTTGGACTGGGCAAGGGCGGCCTCGACCTGCTGGTTCTGCTGCTCGCGGCGGGTTTTGGCATCCGCGATCGCCTCGCCTGCCCTGCCGCTGGCCTCTTCCAGATCTTCCTGTGCATCGGTCAACAAGCGGTCGGCAAAACCATTGCGCCAGTGCTGGCCGGACGGGATGGTGGCCGCTTCGGGCTGCTTGAGCTGTTCAAACTGGCGGGCCAGGGTGTCGAGCTGGGCCGTCATGTCGCGGGCTTCCGCCTCGATGGTGGCACGCTGCTGCTGGCCATTCTCCGCCAGCTTCTGCTGGTCGGTAGCCTCCAGCTGGGCCTGAGTGCCCGAAATGGCGGCGAGCTGCTGCGCCTTCTCCTGCTCCAGCCGCTGTTTGTCGGCATCGGCACTGGCCCGATCGGCTTGGGCCTGGGCGGCGTTGCCGTCTTGCGCCAGCTGGGCACTCACCTGGCCTATCTCGGCCTTGCCAGCCGCAGTGGCGACCACGTTGTCGAGCAGATAACCAAGGCCGTTGTTCTCCCCCGTGCCCCGGAACGCCAGACTATTGCGGCCCTCTCTGGCAGTCAGGGTCAACTGTTTGGTCTGCCAGCTGTCGGCGTCGCCTTCGCTGGCAAAGACACGCTCGCCGTTCCACAGCACTTCGATGCCATGCTGCAGCGAGATGTTGGCCCGACGGGCAAAATCGAAGTTCAGAGTGACAGTCTCGCCCGCCTTGAGGCCGGCAAGATCCTGGGAGATTTGGGTATTTCTGTCGGTAGAGAGTTCGCTGACGCGAGCGCCGTGCGCCTCGGTGGCCAGCCCGTAGGCGCTGGCGGAATGATCTGCTTCGATCCCGTCACCGGCATGCTGCCAGCCGTGGGCGCCCTGTTCGAAATCGCCGTTGACGATGTGGTTTTCGCCCCCTCTGGCCAGGCCTTGCTCATCGAGCTGCAACGCCTTGTTCATGGCTTGCTCATCCCGCTCGCCGGTCTGGCTCACCTGACCGGTCAGGCCGTTCGCCAGCGAGGATTTCACCTCGCCAATCTCGTCCAGACCAAAGCCGCTCAGGGCCTGAACATCCCCCAGACTGGCCGCTTGTGGCGCCTTGACCGGGCCCTCTTCATCGCCCTGTACCAGATAGTTGATCGCCTGGTTGCCTGCCGCACCGAACAGGGTCTGCTTGATGTTGTCAAACAGGGTACCGAGCTTGTTGCTGCTGGTGTTGCTGCTGGCGATGGCCAGGCTGTAGAAGTCGCCGTTGCCTATCTTGATGGCCACGTTGTGGCGGGCATAGGCCGCCGTGACGTCAAGCCCGTCACCGATCTGGACATTGGCATTGCCCTTGCCCTTCATGACGGCGACGTTGAGCCCGTCCCCCACCTTGGTGTTGAGGTTATAATCACCCCAGGCCAGGTTGATGGAGGTGCCATCGCCAACCTTGATGTTGTTGTTGAACTTGCCGTAGGCGGCGGTGACGCTCAGGCCATCCCCCACTGTGGTGGTCTGGTTGATCTCCCCCTTGGCGAGGGTGACCTGGATGCCGTCCCCCACCCGGGTGACGACGTTGGCCTTGCCGAGCAGGGCCTGGTAGCTCTCGCCATCCCCCACCTGGGTGACTATGTTCGCATCCCCCTTGGCCAGCACGACCTGACGGCCATCCCCCACCTTGGTGATGATGTTGGCGCGACCCCAGGCACCTGTGTAACTGTCACCGTCACCGACCTGGGTGACCAGGTTGGCCTCCCCTTGCAGCACAGCCAGCTCGCGGCCATCGCCGACCTTGGTCAGCACGTTGGCGCGGCCCTTGGCGAAGCTGTAACGGTCACCGTCACCGACCTGGGTCAGCAGGTTGACATCCCCCCAGGCCCCTTGCACCACCAGGCCGTCGCCCACCTTGGTGATCAGGTTGGCGCGGCCCTTGGCCAGGCCTATGGTGCTGCCGCCACCGACATGGGTCATGACGTTGCCTACCTCGGAGATGAGCAGGCCCACAGTGGTACCGTCACCTATCTTGGTCAGCAGATTGCCCTTGCCCCACAACACCGCAGCCGTGGTGCCATTGCCCACGTGGGTCAGCACGTTGGCATCGGCCTTGGCGATGACGCCGAGGAAGTCATCCCCGACCTTGGTGATGATGTTGGCTTTGCCCAGCGCCAGTACCCCTGTCAGACCGCTGCCCACATGGGTCACTATGTTGGCCTTGCCAAACAGGGCCGCCAGTGTGGTGCCATCACCCACCTTGGTCATCACATTCAGCTCGCCGGCGAACAACCCCAGACTGGTGCCGTTGCCGATGTGGCTGTAGATGTTGGCCTTGCCAATCATCAGCGCAGCGGTCAGGCCATCGCCCACCTTGGTCATCAGGTTCGCCTGCCCCAGCATGGCGGCGAAGGTCTCACCAAGGCCGACATGGGTGAAGACGTTGGCATTGCCCACCATGGCAGCCAGCGTCATGCCGTTGCCCACCTTGGTCGCCAGGTTGCCCTGGGCCAGCATCAGGGCGACGGTCAGGCCGTCACCGACATGGGTGAAGACGTTGGCCTTGGCCACCATCAGCGCCAGGGCATTGCCATCCCCCACCTTGGTGAAGACGTTGGCTACCCCGCCCATCAGGGCCCAGGCGTCGCCCTGGCCTATCTGGGTAAACAGGTTGCCCGCGCCTATCATGGCGGCAATGGCCGTGCCGTCACCCACCTTGGTGAACAGGTTGCCAACGGCACCCATGACCCCCAGGGTGGCGCCATCGCCGACATGGGTCAGCACGTTGCCCGCCCCCAGCATCACGGCAGAGAGATCGCCGTCACCGACCCGGGTCAGCACGTTGGCCGCCCCCAGCAGCAGCGCCTGGGTATCACCCCGGCCAATCTGGGTCAGCACATTCACGCCGCCCCCCAGGATGGCCTGCACCTTGCCGTTGCCCTTCTTGGTGAGCACGTTGGCGCCCCCCAGCAGCACGGCGCGGGTATCGGCAGCCTCGTCCCCCTGACTGATGTGGGTGAGCACGTTGGCGCCCCCCAGCAGTCCGGCGGTCAGCTGGCCGGCACCCAGCTTGGTCAGCACGTTAGCACCGCCGACCAGCATGGCATCGAGCTGCCCCTCACCGGCCTGGGTCAGCACGTTTGCCCCACCGCCAGCCAGCCAGAGACCATTGCCATCGCCGATCTGGGTGTGGGTGTTGTAACCACCCAGCATCACAACCTGGCTGTCGCCACGCCCCTGCTGCACCGAGATGTTGCCATAGGCCAGCAGGCGGGCCAGATACTCCCCGTCCCCGCTGCGTACCAGCACGTTGGCCGCGCCAACGGCATAGACATCCATCTTCCCCTGCGCGCCCTGATGTACCAGCACGTTGGCAAGACCGGCGCCACGGAACACCAGATCGCCGAGCTGACCGCGCTTGATCAGCACGTTGGCGGCCCCGGCGCCGTTGAAGTGGATGTTGCCCTCGGTCACGTCGGACTCGATCACGTTGCCGCCACCGGCGCCGTCGAAGAAGATGTCGCCCTTGCTCTTGCCGCCGCCTTGCTGGCGGGGGAGCAACGGCTGGGAGTCAAACTCCCGGGTGGCAGGCAGCCGATCCGACACAGCGGTCACTGTGTCGAGCTGGTAGTGCACCTCGCTCAGGGAGTAGCCCCCCGTGCCCATGGCGCTGAAACCCGTCTGCTCCGAGATGACCTGATCGGCCAGGCTGGCAATGTGGTTGCCCTCCTTGTACCAGGCCCTGGCCAGGTACTTGAGCGCACCGGTTTCCCTGTCGTTGGCCAGCTCCACCACCACTATCTTGGTGTAGGGGCCAAGCTGCTTGGCAAACACATAGGTGTTGGCCTGTACCCGGGATTTCACCGCGCTGACAGCGACCTTGGTCCCATCTTTATAGATGGCATGACCACTCATGTTGGCCGTGGAGAGGGTGACATCGGCGGCGGCCACAGTCACGCCACCGCCGTAGTTGATCCAGCTGTTTTCGGTCAGATCCGCTTCCACCGCCTGCAGTGTGATGCTCTGACGCCGTTCAAACACCAGATCCGTCAGGCGATAGGCGCCGTCGGTCCGGGTCGAGGTAAACCCTTGCTGTTCATTGATCTGGCGGCTGGCCAGGCTGGCGAGGTGATCACCTTCCTTGTACCAGGAGGTGGAGAGGTAACGCAGGGGACCCTGCTCGCCCTCGTTGGAGAGTTCGACCCGATTTATCTTGGTGTACATGCCATCGAAGAAGGCAAACAGGTAGGTATTGGGTTGCAGGGTCGACTTGATGGCCGTGACCGCCTGGGACTTTTGAATCCAGCTACCGCCCATGGTGGCCGTGGTCAGCACTATCTCGTCGGCACTGGCACCCGCAAAGGGCGAGCTGTCGCTGCCAGACCCCTTGCGGGAAAGGTGGTTGTATCCCCCGGCTCCCTTGAAGTGAATGTTGCCCTCGGCCACATCGGACAACAGGCGGTTGTAACCCCCGGCGCCGTTGAAACGGATGTCGCCACGGGTCTGCAGATAGGCATCATCCTCATGGCGCAAACGGGAGATCTCGTTCCAGCCACCGGCGCCGTTGAAGGCGACATCCCCCTCGCGTCCCTTGCGGAACACCTTGTTGTAGGCGCCGGCCCCGTTCAGGGATATGTTGCCGGATTCCACCAGGGAGCTGATGATGTTGGCCGCACCAGCGCCATAGAAGCTGATGTTGCCGTGCGATCCCTGATACTGGCTGTGCCAGGTACGATCTATCTTGTTGGCCGCACCGGCACCGCTGAAGGTCAGATCGCCCCTGTCGGTCTGGTGCCAGAGCTTGTTGTAACCCCCGGCCCCCTCGAAGCTGACGTTGCCACTGATCCCCTTGCGGGTCAGGAAGTTGGCAATAGCCGCCCCCTGATAGCGGATGTCGCCCTCGCGCCCCCGGTGATCGATATTGGTGCCGCCGCTGGCGCCGGCAAAGTGGATATTGCCTGACTCGGACTTGCTGATGTCCGCGTAGCCCGCCGCCCCCTTGACGGTCAGGTTGCCGGAGTCGTCGACCACCTTGAGGTAGGCGGCGCCGCCGTACACGCTGTCATTGCCCGTGCCGGTATAGACGGTGGCGCCAATGGAGCCGATCTTGATGGTGTCGTCACCGCCATAGGCACGGATGACGCCGCCGAAGCCAAAGGCATTGATGTCATTATTGCCATCATCTGCCGTGTAATTACCGGTAAAGAAGTACTCAATACTTCTCCATACACTCTTTCCCATGTATTAGCTCATTATGATTAAATGGAAAACCACTGCACCCTGCGCACACAATGGCCAAGTTCGGCATGAACATGACCGCGCACGGTACAGACCCGCTGCCCTTTCCATGGCAGAAATATCCGGCGACGCAGATCGCTCACCACAGTGCGGGCATGTCCGTATGGCGCTATCATCTCCGGAATAAAAATATGGTCGCCGGATTGCCAATCCTCACGGATCAGCTCCCGCTCCGCGGCCAGCAAGGTGTCACGAATGGATAAAGAGACAAACGCCCAGTTGCAAAATGCAACCGGGCGCCCGTGTGAGTCTTCATAATAGCTGAACTGGTTCAATTCGAAGGCAGGCAATATTCGCTGCTGCCACTCGGCGACGGAATAACGCCGGTGCAGGGAGGAGTGCTGACTCAGCAGCATGACTCCCCCCAGAATATGTTGATTTTGTTGCCAGTTCGGTTCCGTTGATTGCAATACCAAGCTCATTGGATCCCCAACCGGAACATTATTTTTTCTTGCGCGGCGCGGCCTGTGCTGTGGCAGCCGGTGCGGCTTGTTGCTCGTCAGAAGGGGCTGACGGGATCAGGCCTGCGGCGATCAACTTGTCAAACTCGGCGGCCATTCGCGGATCTTCAAGCATATTTTTTATCATTGAAACCATATACATAAAGCCAGCGGCAGGCATATGGACCGTCTGTTTCAGTGCCAACTCGTTGTCACTTTCTGCCATGACCCCTTGCGCCATCTTCAGCGGATCTTGTCCGACGAAATAGAGGGAGAAGATCCCCTTGTTATAGTTGACGCTGGATACTGTCTGTACAAACTGCTCTGTCATATAAATTCCATTATCAATAAATATAAAGAAAAACAAAAATGAAAAATAACACCACAAGCAATACAACATGGGCTTAACATTTCGCATTTCACTATATTTACCATATTTGAAATTATTATCATGTTCAATTAAACAATGACCTAAAAATAGAGCAAATACGTCAATAGAGATATCAACTCAATCGTCAAGGTTAATACATCCATATCTAAAGATTAGCCTGATGCAGTACTCAACCCGGCCCTTCTATTATGAGATTTGTCAGCCAACATAATATTTGACAGTAAAATAATGGCTCGCTAGTATGCGCGCCCTGCCTGCAACAGGCCACCTTGCCCCATATAAACAGGAGGGGTGTCACAGCGGCAAACGGATATTATTATGACGGCGAGTGAAGAGTCTGTTTTAGCGTGTATCAATATTATTATCGGGATGCTGGGTTGTCCCTCTAAAGATATAGCACCCACGCCAGACGACACCTTTGACAATATTATCGATACGCTGCAGCAACAGACAGGAACCCGCATTCGTCAGCGTCATATCCCATCTCGAAAACTCGATAAACTGACTCTGCCAGCGGTACTGCTGAGCCCCTCTGGCAAGGCGCTCGTGCTGGCCCAGCGCCAGGGTGAACAGGCGCTGATCCTGGATCCAGCCGTGGGCAAGCCGCAAGTCATAGCACAAGACGAACTGCTGGCACGCTGGGATGGCCGCTTGCTCGAGGTCGGCAAACGGCAGAGTCGCTTCGACATCCGCTGGTTCATCCCCGCCTTCTTGCAGCAAAAACGCCTGCTCGGCGAGATACTGCTGTTCTCGCTGGTGTTGCAGATCCTGGCGCTCATCTCACCGCTCTTCTTTCAGGTGGTGATGGACAAGGTGCTGGTGCATCAGGCCTGGGCAACCCTGGATGTGCTGGTGTTCGGGCTGCTGATCACGGCCCTGGTGGAGGTCTGTCTGCGGGGGCTGCGGGAATACCAGTATGCCCATACCGCCAACCGGATCGATATCCAGCTCGGGCTGCGCATGGTGCAGCACCTGTTTGCACTGCCTCTGCTCTATTTCAAGAGTCGCCAGGTGGGCGCCATTGTGACCCGGGTGCAGGAGCTCAACACCATACGCGAATTTCTGACCGGCACCCTGTTCACCCTGACGGTGGACGTGCTGTTCATGTTTGTCTTCCTGGCCGTCATGGCCAGCCTCTCCGGCATGCTGACCCTGGTGATCCTGCTTTCCATTCCCGCCTATGTGCTGATCGCCTGGTGGATCACGCCGCGCATGCAACAGGCGGTCGAGCAGCAGTTCGGCCATGCGGCCACCAATACCGCTTTCTTGAACGAGACGGTCGCCGGGGCCGAGACCCTCAAGAGCCTGGCGCTGGAACCGCGTTTCGTGCGGCGCTGGGATGAGCAGACCCGCCAGATGGTGGAGGCCGGCTACCAGGTGCAGCAACTCAACAATGCCTCCCAGCACGGGGTCATGTGGCTGCAAAAACTGGTGACAGTCATAGTGCTCTGGCTCGGTGCCAGCGAGGTGATCGCGCTGCAGCTGACCATAGGCCAGCTCATCGCCTTCAATATGATGGCCAGTCACGTGGCGCAGCCGCTATCGCGCCTGGTCGAGTTGTGGGGCCAGTTCATCCAGACCCGGATCGCGGTAGACAAACTCGGCGACATGCTCAACCTCCCCCCGGAACATCAGCGCGATGGGGATGGCCGCATCCACGCCGGCGCCATAGTGCTCGAGCGGGTGCATTTTCGCTATCAACCGGATGCCCCTCTCATCATCGACGATCTCTCCCTCGCCCTGGCGCCCGGCGAGACGCTGGGGATTGTCGGCGGCTCGGGCTCGGGCAAGAGTACCCTGGCCCGTCTGCTGCTGCGGCTCTATCAGCCGGAGCGGGGGCAGATCCTCATCGATGGCCAGCCCATCCAGCAGATCCCCCTCCACCACCTGCGCCAGCAAATGGGGGTGGTGTTGCAGGAAAACCATCTGTTCAACAAGTCGGTGCGCGACAACATAGCCCAGTCAGTGCCCCACGCCAGCCTGGACGACATCATCCGAGCCGCTACCCTGGCTGGCGCTCACGACTTCATTTTGCGACTGCCCCTTGGCTACGACACTGTGCTGGCGGAAGGGGGCAGTTCGCTCTCCGGCGGTCAGCGCCAACGGCTGGCCATAGCCCGCACCCTGCTGGCCGACCCCAGGATCCTCATCTTTGACGAGGCCACCAGCGCCCTGGATGACGGATCCCAGGCGCTGATCCAGCACAACATGCGCCACATCGCCAGCGGCCGCACCGTCATCACCATAGCCCACCGCCTCTCCACAGTGCGCCACTGCGACCGCATCATAGTCCTGCAGCGCGGCAAGATAGTGGAGCAGGGCGACCACGCCAGCCTGCTGGCACTGGGGCAGCACTACGCCCGCCTGTGGCATCTGCAACAAGACTTGCACGAGGAGACCCCATGAATCTGCGCACCTGGCTGAACCGCTGGCGCCGACCCGGTCCAGCCCGGCAGCAGGAGACCCACTACGGCTTCCTGCCCGCCCATCTGGCGCTGGCCGAGACGCCGCCCTCCCCCTTTGCCCGCATCACGGCGCTCACCCTGAGCGCCGGTGTGCTGCTCACCCTGCTCTGGGCCTGCTGGGGCCAGCTCGACATCCAGGCCACCGCCAGCGGGCGCCTGCTGGTATTTGGCCGCAGCCAGATGATCCAGTCCTACGAGCAGGCCAGGGTGATCACCATTCACGTGGAAGATGGCCAGGCGGTCGCCGCCAACGCGCCGCTGCTGACCCTCAACACCCTGGGGGTCAGCCAGGATCTGAGCCGGTTGCGCGAGCAACAGGCATTCCAGTACCAGACCCTGATCCGTTATCAGGCGCTCTATGGCAACGAAACCGTCACCCAGCACCCCGACTACGCCAGGCTCACACCGGCGCAGCAACAGGCGCTGGCGGAGAACCACCAGAGCGAGCTGCACGAATACCGGAGCACCCTCAACAACCTGCAGGCCGAGCTTGGGGTCAATCAGGCCAATCAGGCCGCCCGACGGGGGGACATGGCCTCCCTCACTATCCTGCTGGCCAACATCCGGCCCCGCCTGCAGGCGCGCCAGACCCTGAGCCAGTCCCAGGCCATCTCACGGGTGGAGTATCTGGAGCAGGAGAAGGAGCTGCTGGAAACCCAGCGCCAGCTCGCCCAGCAGCGGGCCGAGCTCGAGGTGCTGCAATCCCAGCAGCAGAGCCTGCAGGAGCGGCTGGCCGGCTTCAAGGCGCAGAAACAGCGGGAGTGGGTCGAGAAACGCCAGCAGGCCCAGCTGCAACTGACCGCCATCGAGCAGGAGCTCGCCAAGCTGAGCGAGCGGGAGCACCTGGAAGTCATTCGCGCCCCGGTGGCGGGCACAGTGCAGCAGCTGGCCATCCACACCCAGGGCGCCGTGGTACAGCCGGCCCAGCAGTTGCTGGTCATAGTGCCCAACGAGGGAGTCCAGTACGCCGAGGTGAAGATCCTCAACAAGGACATAGGCTTCGTGCACGAAGGGCAGACGGTCAGCATCAAGGTGGATGCCTTTCCTTATACCCGTTACGGCACCATAGACGGCGAGCTGGTCAGCGTGTCGCGCGATGCCACCACGGATGAGCAACTGGGGCTGGTCTTTCCCGCCAGGGTCAAGCTGAGCCGGGGCGAGATGCAGATAGACAATCAGCCGGTGCGGCTCACCCCGGGCATGTCGGTGGTGGCCGAGGTCAAGACGGATAGGCGCCGGGTGATCGACTACCTGCTGAGCCCGATCCGTGAGTACCAGGCCGAGGCACTGCGGGAGCGATGACAATGACACAGGCTTTGCCGGCCTTCGAGGCCCCCGTGAACGAGCCAGCCCCCATCGCCAATGGCGCCCTCGCCGCCCTCGCCCACGCGGCCCATCAGCTGATGATGGCCGCGGATGCCGGGCAACTGGCCCACGCCATGGGTTGCGATCTGGCGCCGGAAGATCTGACAGTGCGCGAGGCCGCCGCCCGGCTCGGCCTGCGCAGCGCCCTGTCACAGGGGCCGGGCTGCCCGCTGGCGGCGCTGCCACTGCCGGCCCTGCTCAAGCGGGAGGGGCGCTGGTACACCATCACAGCAATAGAGCCTGAGGGCTGGCAGCTGTTTGATCCGGCGACCGGCACCAGCAGCCTGCAACCGCTGCCGAACCCCACACAGGCGGCACAGTGGCACTATCTATTGCTGGCCCAGCAGGATCTCACCCCGGCCGAGGTCAAGTTCGGGCTGGGCTGGTTCAGCCCGGCGGTACTGCGCCAGCAGAAGCAGGTACGAGACGTCTTCTGCTTCGCCATCGTGCTGCAGCTCATAGCCCTTGCCAGCCCGCTACTTTTTGAAAACATCATCGACAAGGTGCTGGTAGGGCGCAGCCTCGGCAGCCTGCAGGTGCTGGCCCTGGCCATGCTGGCGCTGGCCTGCGCCGAGCCGCTCTACAGCTTTCTGCGCGGCCAGGTGTTCGGCCATCTGGCCAACCAGGTCAACGCCGAGCTGTCCGGCAAGCTCTATCGCCATCTGGTCGGCCTGCCCATCGACTATTTCAAGGCGCGCCAGACCGGCCAGATCATCGCACGGGTCAAGGAGATGGCCCAGATCCGCCAGTTCCTCACCGGTTCCACCCTGATGCTGGTGCTGGACCTGGTGTTCATCCTGCTGTTTGTCGGCGTCATGTTCCATTACGCCCCCGTGCTGACCGGCTGCGTGCTGGGTTCCTTGCTCATCTATTTTCTGCTGTGGCTGCTGATTGGCCCCCTGGTGCGCAAGCGGGTCGAGGCCGAGTATCAGGCAGATGCCGATGCTACCAGCTTCCTGACGGAGGCCGTCACCGGCATCGAAACCATCAAGACCACGGCCACAGAGCCACGCTTTTATCAGGAGTGGCAGCGTCTGCTGGCACGCCAGTTACGGCGGGGATTTCAGGCCAGAAAGGTGGGGCTTGCTGCGGGACAGGGGATAGATCTGGTGCAAAAGCTCACCGCCGCCCTGCTGCTCTGGCTCGGGGTCGGCGAGGTGTTGCACGGCCGGCTGAGTCCGGGGGAACTGGTGGCCTTCAACATGCTGGCGGGCCATGTCACCCAGCCGGTGCTGCGGCTGGCCCAGGTGTGGCAGGACTTCCAGCACACTCTGATCGCCCTGCGCCGGGTGGGGGACATACTCGATGAGGCGCCCGAGCACGGCAATGGCGGACTCGCCTCCGTCCCCGCTCTCGAGGGGGCCATCGAATTTCGCCACATCCGCTTTCGCTACCAGCCGGATGCCCCCGAGGTGCTGGCCAATCTCTCCCTCTCCATCGAGCCCGGGCAGTTCATCGGCATCACGGGCCCTTCCGGCTGTGGCAAGAGCACCCTCACCCGCTTGCTGCAACGGCTCTACGTGCCCCAGCACGGCCAGGTGCTGATCGACAACATGGATCTCGCCATCGCCGACCCCGTCTCATTGCGCCGCAACATGAGCGTGGTGCTGCAGGAGAGCATTCTGTTTTGTGGCTCGATCGTCGACAACATCCGCATCTGTCGCCCCGATGCCAGCCAGGCCGAGGTGGAGCAGGCGGCGCAGCTGGCCGGCGCACTCGGCTTTATTCGCGAGCTGCCCCAGGGCTTTGAGCAACAGGTGGGCGAGAAGGGTGCCCGCCTGTCTGGCGGACAACGCCAGCGGATCGCCCTGGCCCGCGCCCTGCTGGCCAACCCCAGGATACTGCTGCTCGACGAGGCCACCTCGGCCCTCGACTACGAATCCGAGGCTGCCATCATGGCCAACATGGCTGCCATTCGCCGTGGCCGCACCCTGATCAGCATCGCTCATCGCCTCAATACACTCCGCCATGCTGACCGCATTCTGGTAATGGATGAGGGGCAGATAGTGGAGTCCGGTAGCCATGATGAGCTGCTGGCACAACAGGGGCTCTATGCCCGATTGTGGCGTCAGCAAACCGGAGACCAGGCCGAGTCAGCCGCAATCTCGCCCAGATAGTGACTAGCAAGTCAATAAAAGTTCCCCCCGATTCAGTCCCGATACAGGCGCGCCTGCTAGGATCCGGATTGACTCGCCCTGGCATAAACCCTCTAATTGACAGCCTGGATCCCCATGATCGCGCACCTAATGAAAATATTGTTGGTCGAAGACGACAAGCTGCTCAATCACCACCTTGCTACCCTGCTGACCGAGGCCCAGAATCAGGTCCACAGCACGGACAACGCCCAGGTGGCCCTGCATTACGCCACCGATTACCCCATAGACGTAGCCATCATAGACTTGGGGCTGCCTGACATGGACGGCCTGCAACTCATCAGGCAGTTGCGCGAGCGGCAGATCCCCTTCCCCATCATAGTGTTGACCGCCCGTGGCAACTGGCAGGACAAGGTGGAAGGACTGGAGGCCGGTGCGGACGACTATCTGGTCAAGCCCTTCCAGAAGGATGAGTTGCTGGCTCGCCTCAATGCCCTGGTTCGCCGCAGCGCCGGTTTCATCTCCCCCAGGGTCAAGGCGGGTGACTATGAACTGGATCTCTCCCGCAAGGAGCTGACCATTGGCGGCGAGCCTGTGGTGCTCACCAGCTTTGAATACCTGATCCTCGAGTACCTGATGCGCAACGCCCGCCAGGTGGTCTCCAAGCAGCAACTGCTGGACCAGCTCTATGGCGATGGCGAGGGTGATCCCAACACCATAGAGGTGATGGTGAGCCGACTGCGCAAGAAGCTGGACCCGGAGGGGAACATACAGCCCATCTCCACCATCCGGCGCCAGGGTTACATCTTCAACCTCTCGTGCAACTGATGGGTCTTCGCTTGTTGTCACGCCCCATGCAGCTGCTGCAGCGCTCGCTCCACATCAAGCTGATGCTGAGCGCCATGCTGGTCATAGCGCTCATCATGGCCTTCTCCGTCTATATCCTCTATCTGGGTCACACCGAAGAGCAGGCCCAGAAGGCCAGCACCCGCATGCAGGAGAACCTCTCCAAGCTGTTCTCTTCCAAGTTGCCGGAACCCCACTCCACAACCGATCTTGGCAAGATAACGCCGGATGCCATCGACCCCAATCTGGATACCCTGATCTGCCGGGCGGATGGCCAGCTGAGCTGGTCCAGCCTGCACATGCCAGAGGTGGTCCAGGCCAGGGACACCATCTGTCAGGATCTGATGAATTACCTGGGCGGACTGGATCAGGACTACTTCTTCAAGCGCCACACCATCAAGAACGGCGAGAGCTATTTCATCTACAGCCTGCGTTTTCTGCGCAATCACGGCGATGGCCCCACCACCTACTATGTGGTGATGGTCGATTCGGCCAAGCGCTATCTGGCCCAGACCCGCAACTACCTCTACCAATGCATTCGTCAGGCACTGCTGGCTTACTCACTGCTCGGTGCCCTCTTGCTGCTCACCAGCTTCTGGAGCCTCACCTCCTTGCGCACCATGGCGCGCCAGATAGACGAGATCAGGGCGGGCAAGCGGGAGGCCCTCTCCAATGACTACGAGCGGGAGCTGACGCCACTGACCGAGTCGGTCAACCAGTTGCTGGAGAACGAACGCCAGCAAAGCCAGCGCTATCAGCACGCCTTGAACGATCTGGCCCACAGCCTGAAAACCCGGCTGGCGCTGATCCAGATAACGGCGCAGGAGGTCAAGCTGGGGCACGACATCCACGACAACATCAATGAGCAGATCCTGACTATGGATCAGATCATCCAGTACCAGCTTCGCCGCGCCGTCACCGGCCGCCAGCGCCTCGCCAGCAAGGGCACAGAGCCGGTGCCGCTCATCGAAAAGCTGCTGGCCAGCCTCGCCAAGGTCTATCGCCACAAGAAATTGCAAACCCGCTTCAAGTTCGATGACGACGTCTTCTTTGCCGGTGAACAGGGGGATCTGATGGAGCTGATGGGCAACCTGCTGGATAACGCCTTCAAGTTCGCCATCAGCGAAATCCAGGTCACTGTGAGTCGCCGCCTGGATCGGCTGCGCATAGAGATTGAGGACGATGGCCCCGGCATAGACCCGGACAGATCACAACAGATCTTCCAGCGCGGGGTGAGGGCCGACAGCTCACCCGGCCAGGGCATAGGCCTGGCGGTGGTCACCGAGATAGTACACAGCTACGGCGGCCAGATCATGGTGGATGAGTCCCCGCTGGGGGGCGCCCGCTTTACCCTGGACCTGCCTTAAGCTACTCGGCTCATGCCGTCTCACGCCAACACGCCAGCCCATTCAGCACGCCTGCCCTTTCGCAGGCGTGCTTGCTGTTGCCTTTCTCTTGATGCCCAGATAGACACCCGCAACCCTCGTCATATCGATCACATATCAGCAAGGAAGCGACACACAAAAGCAGGATGCAGATCAGAAGATAAAAAAAACCGGCCTCAAGGGCCGGTGAAACAGTTCAGGCTTGTCAGGTGACAAACGTACCCAGCGGATGAAGACAAGTTCCAACTCCCTGTGGAGCCCTGGCCTCTTGAGTACGTGCAGTCACTTTATGCCATGGTCACTGAATCAAGGCTGAACCATGACGCAGTTGGCATTCCCTCCCTGTTTCTGCTTACAACTTGATGCCGAGCGACTGGCGCAGATAGGCACCGGCGCCGAGCAGACCCGGCCCCTCGTGAGTAATGAGGAAGACGGGGATATCCTTCAGATAGGATTTGAAACGCCCCTTGTCTTCAAACGCCACCCGAAAGCCCGAGCCAATAAAGAACTCCTGAAAACGCGGTACGATGCCGCCTGCGATATAAACGCCGCCGAAGGTGCCCATGTTGAGCGCCAGGTTACCGGCAAAGCGACCCATCAGCACACAGAACATGCTCAAGGTACGGCGGCAATCCAGGCAATCCCCCGCCAGCGCCCGCTCAGTGATGTCTTTGGGGGCCAATGCCTCTGGCTCGCGCCCATCGGACTTCACCAGACCGCGATAGATGTTCACCAGACCAGGGCCGGAGAGCAGCCGCTCGGCCGAGACATGACCAAGCTCGGCGCGCATGACCTGCAGCACCGCATCCTCTTCTTCGCTGTTGGCGGAAAAATCCACGTGACCGCCTTCGCCCGGCAGGCTCAGCCATTGCTCACCCGCCTGCACCAGGTGGGCGACACCAAGGCCGGTCCCCGCCCCATAAATGGCGATGGGTTTGTCCGCCACAGGGGCCCCGCCCCCGAGCTGGATGCGATCGGCTTCTGCCAGCACGGGCACCGCCATTGAGACGGCGGTAAAGTCATTGATCACCTGCAAGCGGGTCAGGCCCAGATTGGCCTGCATCTCGCCGATGGAAAACTCCCAGCTGTGGTTGGTCATGGCGACCCAGTCGCCGTTGATGGGGCAGGCGATGGCGATGCAAGCCTGGCTCACCTGCGCAGCGTGTTCGTCCAGATAGAGGCGCACCACGGCTTCGAGGCTGGGATGAGCCAGCCCGGAATAGGTCTTGGCCCGGGAAATGGTGCCGGTCGCCAGCTCGCACAGGGCCAGCCGTGCATTGGTGCCACCGACGTCACCGACCAGCGCATGGGTATGCTGCATAACATAACTCCTTCGTTACTTGGGTCGGGGCGGCGCTTACCGTCCCGCAATTATTATTTGGCAGCAATTCTACCCGAGCCCCTCCCCCGGCGGCGTGTTTGATCAATGCAACTGTGCGCCCGCTCACAGTGTTGTTGCTTTGCAACATTTGTAAGCGTTTTCATGGAGTGGATGGAAGTTTGTAACCAAAAAGACGAAATAATTAGACATGAGTCATACTTTGCAGGGCCGAGATTAGTTTCAATAAGAGCTTGTCTTGTATAGTCATCCAGTTGATTGGAAACATGCTTAGCCGTGAATTTAGTGCAAAGACACTGAAGCTAAATTACAAAAATGCCTGGTGGTGATGATGAATACCCTTGATAAAATTACTAACAATTTGGAAAGTTTCAGTAAATCAGAGCGTAAAGTGGCCGAGGTCATTCTGGCCTCGCCACAGACGGCCATCCACTCCAGTATCGCCACCCTCGCCAAGATGGCTGACGTCAGCGAGCCGACCGTCAACCGTTTCTGCCGCCGTCTCGATACCAAAGGCTTTCCCGATTTCAAACTGCATCTGGCCCAGAGTCTGGCCAATGGCACGCCTTACGTGAATCGCCACGTGGAAGCGGAAGACGGTCCCGAGACCTATACCGCCAAGATCTTCGAATCCACCATGGCCTGTCTGGATGCCGCCAAGAACAGCCTGGATATCTCCGCCATCAATCGCTGCGTCGATATTCTGACCCAGGCCAACAAGATCAGCTTCTTTGGCCTGGGCGCCTCCTCCGCCGTGGCGCGTGACGCCCAGAACAAGTTCTTCCGCTTCAATATTCCGGTAGTGAGCTTCGATGACATCGTCATGATGCGCATGAGCTGCATCAACAGCAGCGAAGGGGATGTGGTGGTGCTGATTTCCCATACCGGCCGCACCAAGGCGCTGGTGGAGATAGCCGCGCTGGCCCGCGAGAACGATGGCACAGTGATCGGCATCACCGCCAAAGACTCGCCGCTGGCCCGTGAGTGCAATCTGGTGCTCTCCATGGATGTGCCGGAAGATACAGACGTCTACATGCCGATGGCGTCACGCATCGCCCAGCTGGCGCTGGTGGATGTACTGGCGACCGGTTTTACCCTGCGCCGTGGCATGAAATTTCGCGAAAACCTGAAGAAAGTCAAAGAAGGTTTGCGCGAATCCCGCTTTGATACTCCCCACTCCTCCTGAGGCAACGGGGGCCCCGGCCCCCGGCTGTCTATGCCACCCACCTTGGTGTAGTATTGTAACTTAGTAACAGAAGCCACCCAGATGGCTTGCAAGCGGGTGCTATGGGTCATGCGCTTGCCGGGGCAGTATCTCAAGTCATATCAACTTCAAACTGGAGTCTTTCATGCCAAGACGTACAAAGATTGTAACCACACTCGGTCCGGCGACCGATCGCGAAGGGATCCTAGAGGCGATCATTCGTGCCGGCGCCGACATGGTGCGGATGAACTTCTCCCACGGCACCGCTGAAGACCATATCTTGCGCGCCAATCAGGTGCGTGACATTGCCGCCAGGCTCGGCCGCCACGTCGCCATCATGGGTGACCTGCAAGGCCCCAAGATCCGCGTTTCCACCTTCAAGGATGGCAAGGTCTACCTGGCCATCGGTGACAAGTTCATTCTCGATGCGGCGCTCGGCAAGGGTGAAGGCTGCCAGGAACAGGTCGGCATCGACTACAAGAGCCTGCCCGACGACGTGATCGCCGGTGACATACTGCTGCTGGACGATGGCCGCGTGCAGTTGAGAGTCGAGCTGGTCGAAGGCACCCGCATCCACACCACAGTGACGGTGGCGGGCCCGCTCTCCAACAACAAGGGCATCAACAAGAAAGGCGGCGGTCTCTCCGCCCCTGCCCTGACCGAGAAAGACAAGGAAGACATCAAGACTGCCGCCCTGATGAACGTGGATTACCTGGCCGTCTCCTTCCCCCGTTGTGGCGATGACCTGCGCTATGCTCGTGAACTGGCCCGCGAAGCCGGCTCCAACGCCAAGATTGTCGCCAAGGTCGAGCGCGCCGAAACCGTCGCCACCGACGAGGCGATGGAAGACATCATCCTCGGCTCCGATGCCGTCATGGTGGCCCGTGGCGATCTGGGCGTCGAGATCGGCGATCCCGAGCTGGTCGGCGTGCAGAAGAAGCTGATCCGTCACTCCCGCCGTCTGAACCGCGTCGTCATCACGGCGACCCAGATGATGGAGTCCATGATCAACGCCCCGTTGCCGACCCGTGCCGAAGTGATGGACGTGGCCAACGCCGTGCTGGATGGCACAGACGCTGTGATGCTCTCCGCCGAGACCGCCGCCGGCCAGTTCCCCATCGAGACTGTCATGTCCATGGCCAGCGTCTGTGTGGGCGCCGAGAAGCACCCAAGTCTGAACGTTTCCAATCACCGCATGAGCTACACCTTCACCTCGGTGGAAGAGGCAGTCGCCATGTCCACCATGTATGCCGCCAACCACCTGGAAGGGGTCAAGGCAATCGTGGCGCTGACCGAATCCGGCACCACACCGCTGCTGATGTCCCGCATCAGTTCGGGCCTGCCTATCTTCGCCATGTCTCCCCACAACAAGACACTGGCCTGGACCAATCTCTACCGTGGCGTCACCCCTGTGCTGTTCGACGGCGACGAGACCAAGCCGGTCTACGAAGTGTGCCGCGACGCGCTGGATGTGCTTAAAGCCAAGGGGCTAGTCCAGAGCGGCGACATGGTGTTGCTGACCCACGGCGACAAGATGGAAACCGTGGGCAGTACCAACACCTGCAAGGTGATGATGGTCGAGTAACTTCCCCCATCAACAAAAACGGCTCCCGCGGGAGCCGTTTTTAATGGACTGGTCTGGACCTCAACCGCGAAACAGTTCGACCTTGTCACCATGGCGCAGGCTACCTGCACCACGCACCACCACCCTGTCTCCCTGCTTGAGCGCCCCGCTCACCGCCACCTGCTGACTGTCACCAAACAGCACTGTCACCGGCACCCGGTTGACCTTGAGCCCCTTGCCGCTCTGCTCCACCTGATAGACAACACTCCCCTCGGTGTTGAGCACAAGGGCATCCCGCGGCAGCAGCATGGTGTGCTGCTCACCCAGCGGCAACGCCACCCGCACCGGCGACCCTATGATGAAGCTGGCCGATTCTGGCTTGAGGCGCAGCTCGATGAGACGGGATTTGGGATCGGCACTCGCCGCCCTTTGGTAATAAATGCCATGGCCGCTGAGCTGATCACCCTCAACCCGCAATCGGGTCCGGGGCTCCAGGCGCTGAGCCCAGACGATGGGGGCCTGCAGGTGGATATCAGGCTGATCCGGGTTGACCAGCTCCAGCGCCTGCTCGCCGGCATCCACATGCTCCCCCGGCTGGATGAAGTGGTTGTTCACCACCCCATCGAACGGGGCGAAGATATGGCTACGACGCAACTGCTCCTCGATCTGGCGTACCTGCACCCTCGCCAGCCGCTCGGCAAGCTCTGCCTGCTCCACCTCGTAACCGGCCTTGTCATACTGGCTGGCTGAGGCACTCTTCTGTTGGTGCAGTCGGTCGAGACGCACAAACTCGGCCTTGGCATAACGCACATTGCTGGCCCACTTGGCCTGCTCGGCCCTAGCCTGTTCCAGCGATAGCTGCAACGCAGCGCTGTCGAGACGCAGCAGCTCGTCCCCCGCCTTGACCCGGCTGCCGAACTCGGCAATCCACTCCACCCGTCCGCTCACCTCGGCACTCAATGCCGCCTGCTGACGGCTTGCCACAGTGCCACTGACCCAGATGCTGGCCGCCGCATCCCCTTGGGTCACGTCGGCAAGGGTCACCATCTTGCCTTGTGCCAGGGCGGGAAGTACCCCCCCCACCAGCAGGGCCGCGCCCAGTACCATCCTTGTGAAAATTCGTTTCATTGATGAGCTCCTTGCTCAGGCCCGCTGCCGCAGGGCGAGCGGTGGCTGTTCAGTCTGCTCCCCCAGCCGCAGAAAGGCGGGTAACAGGATCAAGGTAAACAGGGCGCTGCAACTCATGCCGCCGACGATGACGGTGGCCAGTCCCCGGTAGATTTCGCTGCCCTCGCTCGGGCTCAGCATCAGCGGCAACATGCCAAAGATGCTGGTGAGGCTGGTCATAGCGATGGGTCGCATCCGGCTTTGCAGCGCATCGGCTACCGCACATTGGCGACTCATGCCGTCCCGCTCGGCCGAGCGGGTCTGGTGCACCAGCAAGATGGCGTTATTGACTACCAATCCCAGCAGAATGACGAAGCCGATGATGGTCAAGAGATCCATCGGCAGCGGCACCAGCAGGCCGCTCAGGTGCAGCGTCAGCACACCGCCGACAGAGGCGAGCGGCAAGGTCAGCAACACCAGAACGGCATCCTTGAGAGAGGCAAACACGCCCCACAGCAGGATCAGCAGTATGACCACGGCGAACAGGAAAATGGCACCCAGATTGTCCAGCGCCTGTTGCAGACTGTCGGCGTTGCCAGCAATCCGCAACTCCCCACCGACGGGCAGCAGCGGGCGGATGGCGGCGAAGCTCTTGCCTTGAAGGGTGTCGAGCACCTGCTCCATGCTCATCCCCTCAGGCGGGGTGATCTGCAGGCTGATGCTGCGCCGTCCATCGACCCGCAGTATGCTGGCCGGCCCCATGTCGTGTTCCACCCGCAGCAACTCATCCAGGGGGACGATCCGGCCGGACGGCGTCGCCAGCGGCACCGCCTTGAGCTCATCGGGGTTGGCGGATGTCTGCCCCATCAACATGATGTCGAGCCGCTCCTCCCCATCAAAATACTCCCCGACCCGCAGGCCGTCGCCGAAGGTCTGGATGATGGCAGGCATGGGGGTGCGATCCCAACCCACCTCGGCGAGGCGCCGGTCTTGGGGCACCAGCCGCAGCTCGGGGGCGGTGAAGTCGAGATCCGGCTCGGGCCGGACCTGGGCTCCCGGCAAATCCCGCTTCACGATGGCCATGCTCTCCCGGGCTGCCTGATAGAGCTCAGGCAAATTGCCTCCCTGCAGCAAGAGAGAAATACCGTTCTCGCTGTCAAAGCCACCGAACAAGGAGCCTTGGCCACCGAACGTCTGGGTATCGGGAATGCCCACCAGCAGTTGCTTCATCAGCAGGCTTTCCAGCTCCTTGATGCGGTTCTCATCCTTGGGCCGCACCCCAATCTGGGCACCGCCCGGGTAGCGCATTATGTAGTAGTTCTTGAGGGCCGGCTCCTTCTCCCCCTTCATGTAGGGAGCGAGCCGGGCAATCAGGGTGTCGATCACTTCTTCCCGCTGGGCCTTGAGATTAAAACCCGGGGTGAAGCTCATCCAGACATCCACCGCATCGCGTTTTACATCCGGCAGGTAATCCATCTTGGGCAGCAGGGCCCAGGTCGCCAGGGCTGGCAGACTCATCATCACGATGATGATGCTCCAGCGGCGGGGCGCAGTGCCAGTCCAGCGGATCACATGGCGGGTCGTGCGCTGCCACAGTGAGTCATAGGGATCGACCAGTCGCTCTCGCCCCATCCAGCGCGCCGCTACCGCAGGCAGTACTGTGACCGCCACCAGCATGGAGACGGTCACGGCGCAGGCGATGGTCAGCGCCAGATCGGCAAACAGTTGACCCTCTACGTCGTTGAGCAGCAGTACCGGCAAAAAGATGGCCACAGTGGTGAGGGTGGAAGCCACCAGCGCCGTCCACACCTGTCGGGTACCCTCCAGCGCCGCCTCGGCCTTGCTCAAATCACCCCGCTCATGGCGCCGGTAGATACTTTCCAGCACCACTATGGCGGCATCCAGCACCATGCCGACCGCAAAGGCGATGCCCGCCAGCGAGATGACGTTGAGGGTCCTGCCCAGTACCTTGAGCAGACAGAAAGTGAGCATGATGCTGATGGGAATGGCGAGCGCTATCATCAGGGTCGCCTTGAGCTGGCGCAGAAACAGCCAGAGGATGGCGCAGGAGAGCAGCACGCCGAGCCCCAGGTTGGCCGTCACCATGCCCACAGCCCGATTGATGTAGAGAGAGGCATCGAACGACTGCTCCATGTGCAGCCCGACCGGCTCCAGCACGTCGTGGTTGAGATCGCTCACTTTGACCTTGATCGCCTCCAGCGCCGCCAGGGCATTGGCACCGCTCTCCTTGAAGATCTGCGCCGCGATGGCGGTATTGCCATTCTGGATGCGCAGTACCGGGTTATCTTCCCGGGACAGCCTTACCTCCGCTACATCACGCAGATAGATGGGCAGACCATCGCGCCAGTCCACCACCTTGTCCCCCAAGGTATCGACGTCATAACGCCCGGCGAAGCGCAACTTGTATTCCCAACGGCCTATGTCGAGGGTGCCCGCAGACACATCCCAGCCGGTACTGGCCCGGCTGGCGAGCACGGGGATCTCCACCCCCAGCTCGGCGGCACGATAGGGGTCGAAACGTATCTGGATCTGGCGCTCGTTGATCCCCTCCACCACCACGGTCGATACCCCGGGGATCCGCTCAAGCTCAGGCTTGACCCGCGCCTCGATCAGCGCCTGATGATCGTCAATCTGCCCCTTGGCACCGGGCAGTTGCTGGATAAAAAAGAAGGTGAGGGTGTCGTTGCTGCTGTAGTTGTTGACGTAGGGGCCACCTATGTTGTCCGGCAACCCGGACACCCGGTTAAGGCGGGAGATGACGTCAAGCTGGGCCCGCTGCATGTCGGTGCCGAGGGCAAACTCCAGATCGATCTCGGTGAAGCCGGGAAAGCTGTTACTGGTGAGGTTCTTGAGTCCCTGCACCCCTTGCATCTCCTGCTCGATAGGATCGGTGATTTCCGACTCCATCTCCTGAGGGGAGGCCGAGCGCCAATCCACCGAGATATTGAGGTGCGGGCGGTCTATGTCGGGGAACAGCTGGATGGGCAGCCCCCGAATGCTGAGCAGGCCCAGCAGAAAAATCAGCACGATCGACACAGCCACCCAGATGGGGCGTTCGATCGCCGTTTTGGCGAGGTTCATTCACTCTTCCTGAGTTGTTGTTATCGGCCATTCCGCTGGCCTTGCTTCCTGCCCCAAGGGTGGGGGCCATTGCATTAAACTGGAATTAATCCAGGTTGTAAATGCATGGTTAACAAACAAAAAAACCGGCCAGATTGGCCGGTTTCTCATCAAGTTCAGTGCCAGCGACGCAGTCAGGCGGCATGCACCACAGGGTTCGGCTGAGACAGACCTTCCAGCTCGCCAGGAGCAAAGTTGTCCACCTGGATGGCTTCATAACGCAAGGCATCGGCGGCCAGCAGCTTGTCGGCCTCATCCTTGCTCAGGATGGACTGGGACAAGGCAGCATCGACCAGCTCGGGCAACGCCATCTTGCGGGGCAGCTTGCCCTCTTTCTGGGCCTGTACCAGCTTCTTCTCGTAGGGCTGCACCGCCACCATGGCCAGGAAGGCACGCTCCATCAGACCGACGGGATCCGCGTCATCCTTGCCCACGTAGCACAGTGCCGTCAGACGATCGCGGAATTCACCCGGCTTCATCATGGCCAGGCAGATGGCATGACAGCGATCATCAGCCGGCATCTGGTAGCCGACGCCGAACGGGAAGACGACCCGCTTGAGCACGACACCTACCACCTTGTTCGGGAAGTTCTGGAAGAAACCCTCGAACGCCTTGCCAATCAGGTAGAGGTTACGCTCCACCGCATACTGCACGAACGGCAGATCGGAGACCATGCGGCCCTGATCTTCGTAATGCTTGAGGGTGGCAGAAGCCAGATAGAGGTGGCTCAGCACGTCACCCAGGCGGGCGGAGATCATCTCCTTGCGCTTGAGATCGCCACCCAGCATCAGCATGGAGACGTCGGCGCACAGGGCCAGCCCTTTACTCATGCGAGCGAGCTGCTTGTAGTAACGGGCGGTCTCGCCCCCTACCGGGGAGCCATTGAACTGACCCAGGGTCAGCCCCTGGAACAGGGCCCCGAAGAAGTTACCGGCACCAAACGCGATATGTTTGAGAAGCAGGTCGTCGAACTTCTCGAGGCCACGCTCAAAATCAGGATCGGCCGCCGCCTCCATCTCGCCAAACACATAAGGGTGGCAGCGGGTAGCCCCTTGCCCGAAGATCATCAGGTTGCGGGTCAGTATGTTGGCCCCCTCCACCGTGATGGCCACCGGAATGCCCATGTAGGCATAGCCAGTGTAGTTTTTCGGACCCAGCTGAATGGCGCGACCGGCGTGGATGTCCATGGAGTCATCCATGATCTGGCGCGCCATTTCGGTCATGTGGTACTTGGAAATGGCAGTGACGATGGCCGGAGCCTGACCGAGATCCAGCGAACCTGCGGTCATGCGACGGGCCCCTTCCAGCTGATAGGTAAGACCACCGATGCGGGCCAGCGCTTCCTGCACCCCTTCAAACTTGCCGATGGACATGCCGAACTGCTTGCGCACGTAGGAGTAAGCCCCCACTGTGCGGCTCGCCATGTGACCACAGGCGGTGCCAAGAGCGGGCAGCGAGATGCCGCGACCGGCGGAGAGGCACTCCACCAGCATGCGCCAGCCACGGCCGGCGTAATCCGGACCACCGATGATCCAGTCGAGCGGAATGAACACATCCTTGCCGAAGGTCGGGCCGTTAAGGAATGCCAGCCCCATTGGATAGTGACGATCGCCAACCCGCACCCCAGGGTGACTGGTCGGGATGAGCGCGCAGGTGATGCCGAGATCTTCCTTGTCACCCAGCAGTTTTTCCGGGTCAAACAGCTTGAACGCCAACCCCAGCACGGTAGCGCGCGGCGCCAGCGTGATGTAACGCTTGTTCCAGTTCAGGCGGATGCCAAGCACTTCCTCACCCTTGTACTGACCCTTGCAGACGATCCCCTTGTCAGGGATGGCGCCAGCGTCAGAACCGGCTTCCGGGCCGGTCAGGGCAAAACAGGGTACTTCCTTGCCATTGGCCAGCCCCGGCAGCCAGAAATCTTTCTGGGCCTGGGTGCCGTAGTGCATCAGCAGCTCGCCCGGGCCGAGGGAGTTCGGCACCATGACGGTGACCGCCACGCTCAGACTCTTGGTGGCAATGCGGGTCACTATGGTGGAGTTGGCAATGGCCGAAAACTCGCGACCGCCATAGGATTTCGGGATGATCAGGGAGAAGAAGCCCTCCTTCTTCAGATAGTCCCACACCGGCTCCGGCAGATCTTTGGTTTCGTTGACGATCTTGAAGTCATCCACCATGGCGAGCAGGGTCTCGACCTGATTGTCGATAAAGGCCTGCTCTTCGGCGCTCAGTTCGGCCTTGCCGTAACCGTGCAGTTTTTTCCAGTCGGGGTTGCCGCGAAACAACTCGCCATCCCACCAGACGGAGCCGGCCTCCATGGCCTCCCGCTCGGTGGCCGACAAGGGCGGCAATATCTTCTTGAAGATGCCGAACACAGGACGGGTTACCACCTTTTTACGGATGGAGGGCACGCCGAGCACGACGGCTATCGCCAGCACCAGCAGGATAAGCAATGTGATCATACCGAAGTTCCTTCTATTTCACTGTTTCCGTTGATTTATTGTTGGTTTTTACACGGCCAGGGAGAGCCTGGTCGACTCCACGGGCGCCCCGACACCAGACGCCAGATAAGGAATTACATTGCGCACCAGCCCTTCCACATCGAGCTGCTGGCCAAAGTCGGCCAGGGCGATGTCGCGCAGGGCATCGGCGGAGGCCATGGTGAACACCACTGTGCCCAGAGTGAAATGCAGCCGCCAGAAGAGGTCTGCCGGTGACAGAGCCGGATTGGCCTTGGAAATCGCCTGAGTGATCCGCAACAAGATGGGGCCATAGTGAGCCGTAATGAAGCGGCGCAGGTGACCTTGGCTGTCGATATAGCCACGTCCCAGCAGCTGCATGAAGATGGCGGGGCCATTGGCTCGCACCGCAACCAGCTTCATCAAGGGATCGACAAAGCTTTCAAATACCTGCAGCAGGGTCAACTGCTCCTGCTCCATCAGGGTATGCAGTCGTGCATCCAGATCCGGCATAAACAAGCTCAGATAGCGATCAAGCACAGCCTGGATCAGCTCCTTTTTTGAGCCGAAGTGATAGTTGACCGAGGCGAGGTTGACATTGGCTTCACTGGTGATCAGACGCAAAGAGGTATCGGCGAATCCCCGCTCGGCAAACAAGACCTCGGCGGCATCAAGAATACGGTTTTTGGTATCGATTTTACTCACAGGACACCTCACTTAAAACGAATGTTTAAAAAGTACGTTTCACAACCATTTGTGTCAAGAGAATGTGAACATGTGTTAGTGAAATGTTTTTGCTAAAAAGGAGAAACAAGGCGGGAACTTAGCTGACAAACAGCACTCTATATCTATGCCACTGCAATTAAACATTAAGTCTCGCCCAACCTGCTCCATGCTAGTTGGGCATTTTTTTGCACTGCTGGTATTGGTGCCGATGCACGGGCAAAAAAAACCGTCGCTGGGAGCGACGGCGGGGAAAAGAGGTTGCACCATCCTGATCCAACCCATCGATGCGAGTTCAGGCTTTCATCGATTTGCCCATCATGGCGGCCAAGCGTGTTCAAACTTTGTCAGCGCCCCCGCAATTTGTGACAAAGTATGACAAGCCACAACATGGTCTCGACCCGCCACCTTTGTTATGCTGGCGCCTCACGCCAGAAGGGGAGAGAAGATGAAGTATACGGTCGATACCCACACCCATACCGTCGCCAGCACCCACGCTTACAGCACCATTCACGACTATCTGCCCATCGCTCGCGCGAGAGGGATCAAGCTGTTTGCCACCACTGATCACGGCCCCGACATGGCCGATGCACCTCACTTCTGGCACTTCGTCAATCTGCATGTGTTGCCACGGGTAGTCGACGGGGTCGGCATACTGCGCGGCATAGAAGCCAACATCAAGAACATTGATGGCGAGATCGACTTCCCCGAACGTTACGAGTCACGACTAGACATGATAATGGCAGGCTTCCACGAACCGGTGTTTCCCCCCTGCGATCAGGCAACTCATACCCAGGCCATGATCAACGCCATCAGGAGCGGTCGGGTCGACATGATAAGCCACCCTGGCAATCCCGCCTTCCCCATCGACATCCAGGCCGTGGTCAAGGCCGCCGCGCAATACAGAGTGGCGCTCGAACTCAACAACTCCTCGTTCAGCCATTCCCGTCCGGGTAGCGAGAACAACTGCCGCGCCATCGTTGAAGCTGCGCGCGACCTCGGTGCCTATCTCACCTTCGGCTCCGACTCCCACGTTGCGTTCAGCCTTGGGAATTTCGAACACTGTCACCGACTGGTGACCGAGGCACACTTCCCCGAGGACAGGATCCTGGCGCGCTCTCCCCGTGCCCTGCTCGATTTTCTCGAGAGCCGCGGCCGAGCCCATATCCCGGAGTTTGCCGATCTCTGATCGTTTGGCCGTAACACAATGAGCCAACTCATAAAAGTGAGACAGGCTCATTGACTTGAACCTGCATTTTCGGGAATCTTGCCACACGCCGGTATAGCTCAGTTGGTAGAGCAGCGCATTCGTAATGCGAAGGTCAGGAGTTCGATTCCCCTTACCGGCACCAGTTAAAACAAAAGGTTAGCTTCGCTATGAAGCTAACCTTTTGTGTTTTATGGCTCCATACCCCTCCCCATACCCCTCCTCTGCTATTTGCTACCCTCCATAACCAAGCAATCAAGGTGAATTATGCCCTGGGACTGCTGCGGGCCACCAAGGCGGGGGCGGTAGCAGACGGCGGGCCCGTGACCGTCACTGCCAGCTATAACGCCATCACCGGCACCCGCATCGCCAGCAACGTACAGCCGGAGGTGAAGGCGAAGCTGACTCTAGATGGGCGCAGCATGATCAGCGGGAGTCCATCCTGCTGACGGAGCCCCGTGCTAGCCTGGTCCCCAAGAAGTCGGTGGACTTCCTGAGCGACAAGCCCATCGAGATCGAGCTGGAAGGGGAGCTGCGTGAGAGCGCGGCCCAGACAGAGCGGCTGGGACGTTCCTTGGTGCAGGGGGGCAAGGTGCTGGCGGGTCCCTGAGGACCATCGGCAGTCTGACCGGCCGCCTGGTCGCCATGGACGGTACCTGGTTAGGTATCCAAACCTTCACCACCCAACTGATAGCCATGTTCCAGTCAGGCGACCAGGCCGAACGGCTCGATGTGCAGCTCAAGGCGGTGATGGGGGTCGATTGCCGGTGGCAAAGAGGCTTCTGCCTGGATCCAGGGCTTCGCCAAGAACACCCCGCTACAGCTCGACGAGGTGACCCAGGTCTTCGTGCGCCTGAAAGCCTTTGGCATCGACCCCATGAACGGCGCCATGCAGGACATCGTCGATCAGGTCTACAAGCTCGGCGACGGGGTCGAGGAGGTGCAGGGCATCTCGCTGGCCCTCGGCCAGGCCCAAGCAGAAGCTGCAGAGGCTCTCCTCGGCGGGCTAGCTAGCTCGGCCGCGACACCATCGCCGCCCTGATGAAGGAGATCGCCACCCAGTCGGCGGGGGCGGCGGCGGACAATATGAGCCTGCTCTCCGGGCTTATCTCCAATGCCCGGGACAACCTCGCCAAGTTTTACCGGATGGTGGCCGAGAACGGGGCACTGAACTGGCTCAAAAACCAGCTGGCCAACTTAAACGCCGAGTTTGAGGCCATGACCAGGGATGGCCGCCTGCAGGTCTGGGCGTAAGGCCTCTCTGATGGCTTTATCTCGCTTGGGGAAACCCTCAAGTCGCTGATCCAGACCCTCTATGAGTGACACTCGGCGCTGACCGTGCTGACGCAGGCTTGGTTTGGCCTGAAAATCGCGGGCTGGATAGCGGATCTGCGCGGCCTCTATGGTCAGTTTATTGCCATGCCGGTGGCCACCGCCACGGCGGCTGGCGGCATGAGCACGGCGTCGGCCGGGGCGGCCATCGGGATCAGGTTGCGGGATGCGGCGGTCAAGGGACTGGTGACCGATGAACACGCAATGGTGAAAGGCGATTTATCTTTCCTCTGGGGCAATGTGAGTATTCTTTGAAAGTGCTCGGGTCGAGGGCAATGGCAGGATTCGGCCACTGTTTCTCCGTACCGGCCGACCCGCCGCCGATACCACAGATGCAAGCATCGCCCCTGGTGATTCACAGTGTACCCATGGACAAGTGGGAAGCCAACTACTTGGAAAATGCGGAGCCGGGGACATTCCAAAGCCAAACTAGGTAGCACTGAAGATGCAAGAAGGGGAGTTGATATAGCGCAGCCTTGGAACGGTGAGAGTGCTCTTAGAAAGTATTGGGGTCGAGGACTCTGGCAGAACAGGACCACTAAATACGAACTGGTCACATAGCTGACCACACTACGGGCGTCTTGAGAATGATGCAGGTTGCAACCCTGACATCGCCGCGCCAGTAACATCGCTCAATTTCACTCACAAGCCCAACCCTCGCGTCCTGTCTCTTATCCACAACTCCCCACTTCATCGGTGTGGAGTTTTTTTGAGCCCAATTGGCTATGTATCTACATATTTAGTACCCATTCCAGCGAGCGGCGGCAAAGGCACAAATCTGTCAATTGCGACCAATCTCGAAATCATCAGATCACCGTCACAGTCGTTTGTTTGGCACGTTGGATTTTGAACCTGGAAAATCGTCAAGGGTATGTTTCGGCGGACAGGATCACATCTGCACCCCCCCTTTGCCTTCCTTGATATTGCCACTAAAGCCACGGCTGGCGCTGCTTTACGGCCTTTCTTGGCTCGTTTGCTTATCTGATCAGGGGGCTCTCCTGATCAGGGCGTATATCTGATCAGACGGAGCCCTTGATCATATACTTCTCTGCCATTAAAGGTGTCTTCTGATCCGTAGTCTGATGTCCCCCGGTGAATAAGTTTGCAGCTTTTTACCTCTACCCACCCTACCTCGGCTGCAAGCCTTGCTATGGCTGGATTTGAGCGGGGTGGGCTTAAAATTAAGACCCTACCCAACCCCTACCTGTAACCCCACCCCCTACCTCGGTCACTCATCAGACCAGATACAACATCACTACCAATTCGAGTCATGCCCTATGGGTAGGGATAAGCTAAAAGGTAGGGTTTGGGTAGGGTTAAAAAATATTATCCCTACCTCTATACATCACTTACATAGCAAGGCATTCAGCGGTTCGGGTAGGGGGTGTAGGGTTCATTTGCAAAAGTCCTATCTATAGAGAGGCGGTAGACGCAGAGGACAACACTCGGCAGCCCTCGTTTCCTTCTGGCTGGCGTCATTCATCCCCAGCATGGGCAGCCTGGGGCATGAACTGCTCGGCCGTCTCGCTCGGTGTGACGTTCGTCTGTGCCTTACCCTTGATCGTCCGGCTGCTGTACTGGGTGCCGTACTCTTTGGCAGCAGCCTTGACCGCACGGGTAAACCCCTGAACGGATAGCGGGCGGCCCAGTCCGTGATAATCCATGAAGGCAAGGTAGAGGTGGTAGAGATAGCGGCGGGGCTCCCGCTTGATCTCGGGGTTGCCTCCCATCATCAGGCCTCTGGGCTCATCCAAAAATTCCACCAGCCCGCACAGATCGATCACCGGATCGGTGGCCCGCTTGATGGTCAGGGCATCGCCAGAGTTGCGCTGTTCCAGCAGCAGGCGGCAGGCGCGTTCCGGCTCGGCGAACAAAGCCAGCAGGTGGCGGATCACCACGGGCAGCTCGGCGGCTATCTTGTCCCCTAGCCGCGGGTCTTTGTCGGTCTCTCCCACAACCCGGTTAAAGGTGAAGATCACCCGACGGCGGGATACGCCCCCGTTGCGCTCGGTGATGATCATCGGTTCGTTGTTGGTGACCAACACCACCGCCTGAATGACCGCGCCATATTGCTTCTCATACTTGCCGTCTATCTCGACCATATCGCCGCCAGTGATGGCCTTGATGCCGCTACCATCGCCGATGTATTTGGACTGATCCGGCAGGGCGATCAGCCGCTTGTCCACGAACTGGGCTCGGCCTCGGGCGGTATCCAGCGAAGCCATATTGCCGGACCCCGTATTGCGCGGCCCACCAGCCAGCAGAGTCGCGATCCGGGCAAAGATGCTCTTGCCACTGCCACCCTCGCCAGTCACCTCAAGGAATAGCTGCCAGTCATAGCGGTTGGCCAGCACCATGTAGAGGGCGGCCTTGATGCGAGCCATCTTGGCGGAATCATCCTCTGCGGCGTGACTCAGCCACCTGGTGAAGTTGGGCGCGTGTTGCTCGATGGATTCACTAGGGTGCGGGGTGGCATACTCGATGCCGTTGTGGTTCAGCAGACCATCGGCGGGCGAGTGTGGCCGAAACCGGCGGGCCGCCATGTCATAGACACCATTGGCAAAGCCGATCAGCTCTTGGGTGGGTTGCCCCATGACCGGGATCATCAGCTTCATAGTAGAGACCGCGGCACCAATCCCCTTGTCGCTGAACGGGGCTCCATGCGCGGTAAAGATGGCGGCCATCTCGCGGCGCAGCTCGGTATCAGACAACGGCGTCCACAGGCAGCCGTCATAGTGGTAGACGCGCTCGGCCTCGATGTTGATCGCCACCTGCCCCAACCGCTCCACCAGCAGGACGGCCCGTTGACTGGCACTCATCTTGTCAATCATGGGGGTTGGTGGTTGGTGCTTAGGGGTATCCGCAAGGAGCTCTGGGTGGAGCGGGATTACGTTCGCCCCCTCCTCCTGACCCGCCTCTTGGGGTTGGCTGGTGGCCTGTGTGGTGCCGGCGCTAATAATGGCCGCCTTGGTTGCGGTCAGCCCGTGGGTTTGGTGATGGTCGTTCCAGTCGCCAGATACAGGCGGCAGAGCCACTAACCCACCCACCGCGGCGGCGGCTTGTTCGGCCTTGGCTCTGCCTGGGTTGCCCTTGGTCGCTTCGTCATTGTCACCACAAAGCAGGATCCGGGCCTCTGGGTGCTGGCGGCAGGCGATTGCGGCCACTTTAGCCAAGTTGCCGCAATCCATGGCGCAATAGACCGTTGCCCCAGTAGCCAGATACACAGAAAGCCCAGTGGCGTAGCCTTCCACCACGGCCACCAGCTCCCCGCCCTCAATACGGTGATAGGCTCCGGCCTTCTGGCCACCTGCCAGGTAACGCTTGGTGCCGTCATCCCGAATAAGCTGAACGTTCACCAGTTCGGTGGCCTCATTGATCAGAGGAACAACCAGGCTTTCCGCCGGGAAGTTCTCGCCCCCCTCACGGATCAAGGTGCGGTTAATCGTCCCGTGGGGCCAGTGTAGGTGCTTGCGTACCAGATAAGGGGCTTGGCCCGACTCACAGTCCCGCATGATGGTAACGGCCCGGCGGACTGCCTTCCTGCATCGCTGCTCGTCCTGCTTGCGTTCGGCTTCGGCCCTGACCTGTTGTTGCTGGTGGATGCGCTCCCGTTCGGCAGGAGCCAGTCCCCCAGCAGACAACCCCACCAGAGGGGCCACCAGTGCGGCGGCCTCCTTAAGGGTTTTGTTCGTCACTCGGCACACCAGATCCAACCCATCCCCGCTGCCGCACTGTGAACAGATGAAGGTGCCGCGCCCGCCCTTGTCATCGAGCCGGAACCTGTCACTGCCACCACAGGCAGGGCAGGGGCCATGCTTGCCATGATGCGGGGTGTCGATACCCACGGCAGTCAGCAGATCAGGCCAGTGGCCCACTGCGGCGGCGAGCACATCAGAGACAATCCTTGTTGGCTGGCTCATATCAACGGATCCCCCGCAACATGTGTCGCATCAGCAGTACGACTAAATGTTCTTTGCGCTCGGGATAGGCCATATCGATATCAAGCAGGGTAGTGTTACACCGCTCCAGATAAGCCAGCAGCTCAAGCTGATGGGGGTCCAGGTGGTGACGCATCTCCCCTTGAAGGCCACGGATTGCCAGCCAAGATTTGCTATCCATTCCCAATACGATCCAATTGAGCGTGTCGGCCTCGCGACCGTAGTGGCCTTCCTCCGTCTTTTTTCCCAAGCGGTCGCGTCGTTCTTTCAAGGCATCGCACATCAGGGCGTGGCTGTCCTTGCGTAAATTCTTATGCGGTTTGACCCGAAGACGCGGCTCATTCGCCTTTATGCCCGGATGGGCACTGTAATCTTTCAGGGCATAGAGCAGCAGGGCGTGATAGTCCCGGTCTGGTTCAGATTGATCGTGCTCCCCATTCGTAGCAACAACCAAAGGCTCTTCACAGGCGCTGAGGTAGTTGCGCATACAACGGGCCTTATCGCCTTTCTCTACCTGTATCACCCCAATTGCTGTGTTGAACGTGAAGAAATATTCAAAGCGACCGTGATAGCCAAAGGTTTGGACGTAATCGGCCTCATTTGCCATGTCCAACTCAGCAATGCGCATTTTGATCCAGGTGTTGAAGCGAGATCGTGTGTCAAAGAAGGCATGAAGCTCGCGGGCGCTGACGGTCAGATCCAGTTTGCCTCCTATGTGATGTTCATAGATTGGTACTATGTAGGCCAGCGGGTGGCTGATTTTGGGCAAGGCTTCGCCCTGGGGGGTAAGCCCCTCTTGTTCAAAGTTCATGTGAAAACTCTTATTTGACTGGCTGGTAGCCGTTAGGAATGAGAGTGGAGAAAGTTACCAGATAGCGTGCTACTTGCTCTTGTGGCAGGGGATAAGCCCCGGCGTTTTTCAAGGTTGTGGTCCTCGTTATGTTCCTGAGGGGAATGTCTGAGAAAATCCTTAATGGCGGCAGGAAACTTCTCATTGTTGATATGAATCGTCACTTCACCAATGCGGTTGAAGTCACCATGAGCAGCACGGTAGGCGTCGGCTACACGCTGGGTCCACCGCTTAATGATCTGCTGCCTCCCCTGGTCATCCCTATCCTCAGCGTATTTGGATTCGTATGGCACAGCGCAATCCAAAAGAGCCTCCTCTAAAGTACGCAGCCAGTGTTCCATGAATTTCAGCCCATAGGGACTGATATCGTTCCCCTTAAGTGTCAGCATTGCACACAAGGTACTTGCTGCGCGAAGTTCCCCTTTCGTGTCTACAGGGTTTGCCACCTGATGCAGGGTCACCAGCTCCTGCTTGGTGGATCCACATTTCCACGATGAAATTACAGTATCTTGAATCATAAAACCGCTCATGCGTTGCTCTACACTTTTCCCTGCTTGACTCATCATCACACTCTCATTCATGCGGCATTGCTTTTTGACAAGATCCATTCAAACACCTTCTCTGCATCCCATGCGGTGACTCGCTGAGAAAGCTTCACTGGTGCTGGAAACGTGCCTTGCTTTACCTTTCTCCACAGAGTGGAAGCAGAAAACCCCAGATAGGGGAGAAGTACGGACTGGCGAATAAAACCAGCGGTCGGAAGGGTATGTCTTTCGGGTTTGTGTGCCATTCAATGGGACCTCTCGGCATTCGACGAAACGGCACCTTATATGATTTGAAGAGGCTATTGTGGAATGGAGAAAAAATTTATTGCCTTTTCACATAAAAGAGGTATTTCAGCGTATTTTACGTTTTATTTGGGCGCGTCGGCTGCCAGTTCGACGAAGTTTCATTCCATTCCCAGTAAGTGAAATCACTTTTCCAAAGTTGCCAGCCCACCTCCCCCACGAGCTGAGCTGTGGCAATTTGTGACACTGTGGAATATCCCAGTTCACCACCCTAGACCGGCTGGTACAACAGCGCCCATCAGATTGAGCTGCTTGGAGATTCGCTGCGAAAAACAAAGTCTGTAGCGTGACCCGTATGAGCGCCGAGCCGATAGTGAGTCGGTCAACCTATTACCGACGCCCATCCAGAAAGGATGGTTTATTGAACATATGAAAACTCTCATTTGGGGCTATCGAAAACCCAATCGTCGGATTAACATTCCCGTCATGTTTTCAACGTCTCGGTTGCGTCGATGAAATTTCGGATGGGCGATCCTCAACCGTTGCGTCAATGCTGAAGCTGATGGTATTCATTTCCTAACGGCTGGGCCCGGGCCTAAGCTGAAGGGATCAAGGAGACAGTGTTGCGTATTCCAGCACAGGCGAGTGTCGCCAACATCGAGCAGGCCCTGCGTGAAGCTGCCGTCGCACCCGAGAATGAGCCTTTTACTTTGCCGTCGAACCTGCGTCATTTCGGGGGCGGCGGCGAGGCGGCCCTGAACCAATTGCTGGTCACATGGGCCCAGCCACGCCCTCCAGTTACTCTGAAAACTTACGTTGAAACACCTGAGCAGATCGGGGAACTAGTCCGTCGCCTGCCCGGGCTGACTGGCGCCCTTTGCGCCGGTGTCATCATGGGCGGTGGCAAAGCGGGAGATCTAACTCATCAGGTGCGGGATGCAGCGCTCGCGCGCCTAACAACTTTACTGAGTGCCAAGCCGAAAGCGGCCTATCGCGGCTCGTCGGTGGAAATTATCTGCGCAGATCATCTTGGGCGTAATGCACCTTATCTCCTCTACAAGACCGATAGTGGCCAGGCCCCCCAATTGCGGCCGCGACACTCTTTTACCTCGTTGGCTTCGTGGCTGTTGCGGCAAACCGTGCCGAACGCGTACCAGAACAGGATCGCGCCACAAATGCCCGATGCCCTAGGTGGCATGATCTTTGAGTTGTTCAAGAACACCGAGGAACACGGCCAGTCCGACGCCTTCGGCAATATCCTGTCGATGTCGATCCGCGCAATCAAGACCGTACATCATGCTATCAAGCCGGAAACGTTAGCCCAGATCGTGGCCGACTATCCCCCGCTCGCTCATTATTGCCGGTCCCTAGAACCGGCGGAAGGTGCTGCCCAGACTCACCTGTTCGAGCTATCTATCCTCGATTCCGGACCTGGTTTTGCCGTCTCGCGTGCAGGCAAAACACTCGTTGAGCTCAATAGTGAAGAGGAAGAGGCTGCGGTCCGAGACTGCTTTACGACCTTCAGCGCCAAGGGAGGATCGCGCTTTGGACAGGGGTTACCGCATGTGCTGCGGGTACTGTGCCAAGAGCGGGGGTTCCTGCGACTGCGAACAGGACGCCTATCACTCCATGCCGACTTCTCGGATACGAATGTGGGTGAGGGCCATGAGGCCCTCCAGGTGTTCCGTCCTGAGGACGGGATCCTTGCCCCGGTCGCAGGAAGTCTACTTACGGTCCTGCTACCACTGCGGAGGGGATGGTGAAATCACTATTTAGCTTGAGGTTCGACCTCCACCGTTCGAACGAGGCAGAGGAAGCCAGCACACGTGATACGTTGATGGTCTTCGTGGGGGAGCCAGAACTAGACCCAGAAGCGTTCGCAAGCATGATGGAGGCGGAAATAGAAACCAATCTCGTGCCCGACGAGGTGGCGATCATTGTGCGCGATCCATCGTTTGCTGCCACGCTGGAGGAGCTGACCAACAATTCGCTTCATTATTCGACGTTGGGTAGGCTCGGCCATAGCACCGTCACCCTCATCGGTTACGACAGCAATGGCGTCGAGAGTAGGCGCCACTGCGTCGCAGGCACCATACTTACCAATGGCATGACCATCGATGATGTGCGGCGCCGCGGAATCACCTTTATCTTCAACGAGCGACGAGGCTTCGTCGAGGCAAACGCCACTTATCATTTCGAGAACCCTTCGGGACGGCACACAGAGAGATTCATACGGCTATCTAACATATTGACGCGTGGAGCGGAGATCGCATTTATCGGTTTCTGCTGCCTGCCTCATATCGCCCCCTCAGTAACAAAGGCTTACCTTGATACGCCCTCGCTATATGCCGTCGTCGCCGCAATCAATGAGCAGCGTCGCTCATTTGCGGGTGCGCGTTGGATTCTCGCTAACAATTTCTCGTCCTATGCCGGTTTTGATCAATGCGAGTTCGACAGCGACGATAATGCAGTGGTGTTGATCTCTGCATCGTCCAGCGGCTCTCTCGCTGCTCGCCTCATCGACGAGAAGAATGTCGAGCCGAAGCGGATCGTGCATTTGCTGTACCTCGGGCAAAAAACGAGCACAACGCCGGTCGTCTGTGACCTTTTACGGGAAGCCCAGGTCAATCCCGCCGGCTTCACGACGTTACCCTCAGCCAACGAATCCGCGGATTGCCCAATGTGCACAGGAGGCTCACACGCTATCAAGCTACAGGGCGATCAGTTCGAGTTCGTTGGCCCCCAACAGGACGCGCTGCTGGTGGGGCTCGCCGACGCACCGAAGGGACTTTCGGCGCTGATGGGCCGCTACGCCTGCGCCGAGGTTTTCGAGGTGGGGCTCGGACGCAGCGGTTTGAAGACGCCGCGCTTGTTCCACATAAACGCTGACAAGCTGCTAGAAAGCGCAGATTTTGGTGACAAGCTCGACTATGCTCTGCGCCGATCGCTACCGGCGCGTTTGTCGCATGTGATCGCCGCCGACCAACAGTCGCAGGCGCTTGCAATGCGCGTGGCGGCCCACCTCGCCACGCCAGCGCCGGTGATTGCGCGGGATAAAATCGATGACATTCCTGCCAAAACGATCGAAGCAATAGTCATTGTCGCGAGTGTCATTGAGAGCGGTAGGACATTGCTTGATATCAGCCGGGACCTGCGAAGCATCTCGCCCGATGCGCCACTAATGTATCTAGTAGGCATGGCGAAGACCACAGGCGAACCAAAGCGTGGGAGGCTTGAGAACAGCCTAATCCAGACGCACAACTTCTTTCCCTATCAGTTGCTGACGGTCGACCAGATCGTGCTTCCAGCCTCATACGATAATCATGCTTGGGCCGCCGAGCTCCAGTTGCTGATCGATCTGGAAATCAAGAAGCTGGTACCTGAGCAGTTGCTGCCTGTCGTAGAGTCACGGATTGACCGCCTGCGTCTTGCGAGCCAGCCCATGGGCGATGACCTGTTCTTGGCTAATGCGCAGCAGCAACTCTGTCTCCAGCCAGGATTTGTGTTCTGGCCCAAAAGCCTGCCGGAAAAGCCCGGACACAGGCAGGCGGACGTGTACTTCACGATCTCTTCGGTGCTACAGCGGCTCCGTGCGAATGCTTTCGTACCCAGCGAGCGCCGGATCATCAGCAACTGGTTCCAGCAGACGCTCCTTGCACCCGGCAACTTCGGCCGGTTCAACGACGATGTGATTCAGGCCTCACTGTTGCGCGCTGCTTATCCCTACGAGCTCAATTTCGCTGACACTGTCGCTGAGAGTCGTGAATTGGGCCGGCTGTTTAGGCGGGTCATCCTTGCCAGCCAGAGTCCTCGCGGCGGAGCTGCAAGTGAATTCCTGCTGGCGCTTGCCACGCGGCGCCTGCAATTGTGCAAGGACGATGTGGACTATGTGCTGGAGACTGAAGCGCCCGACATCCCGATGGTACGGTTCTTATTGGAGTCATGCCGGCACCGGTTATCCTGAAGCGGCTAATGGATCGGATGTACCAAAACGCCACGAACGGCAGATTCTGGGAATGCCGCTTGAACGGCAGGGTATTCGGGCTGAGGCACATTGCCGACCTTCGCAGTGGCTGGCTGGTGTTCAAGAGCATTAAAGCTGAAATGACTGAAAGCGCCGTAATCATACAAACAATGCTTGGTTGTTAGCGGACCGAACTCGACTGGCTTGATTTTCCATTCCACATAAATGGCAACATGTTGAACCGCGTGATGACGCCCCTGGAGAGCTTGGAGCCAACAGTCGAGGCCTACAGTATTGATGAAGCATTCGTCGAGCTCAGCGAACGCTGGGCAGGCGACCTGCTGGCCTATGGCCGCCAGATCTGCGAACGGGTACAGCAGTGGACTGGCCTCACCGTCGGAGTCGGCATTGCGCCGACCAAGACCCTGGCCAAGCTGGCGAACTACGCCGCCAAGAAGTGGCCGGCCACCGGCGGCGTGGTGGATCTGCGTGATGAGGGGCGCCGCTTCAAGTGGATGGCCATCACCCCGGTTGAGGAAGTCTGGGGGATAGGGCACAAATTGACCGCCAAGCTCAACAAACAGGGCATCAACACCGTGGCTGATCTGGTGGCGGCAGACCCCAAGAGTCTGCGCCGACAGTATGGCGTGGTGGTCGATGGCACCGCGCAGGAGCTGCGGGGGATCCTCTGTGCCGAGCTGGAGTCGATGGCCCAGGCCAAGCAGCAGATCATCTGCAGCCGGAGCTTTGGTGAACGCATCACCGCGTTTGGCCCTATGCAGCAGGCGCTGGCCGGCTACATGGAGCGGGCCGCCGAAAAGCTGCGGGCCGAGGGGCAACGGTGCCGCCATGTGACCCTGTTTATCCGCAGCAGCCCCTTCTCAGAGCGGGAAACCCACTACAGCAACCAGATCGCTACCCGGTTGCCAATCCCCACAGCCGACACACGAGAACTGCTCGCCCAGATCGAACCACTGCTGCACCGGATCTGGCGAGATGATGTCCGTTATATGAAAGGAGGGGTCATGCTGGCCGACTTCACTCCAGCCAGCATCCAGCAGGGGGAGCTATTCACCGACCAGCAACAGGCTCCCCGTGCTGAGGCGCTGATGCAGGTGATGGACAAGATCAATCAGGGAAGATTGGGGAAGGTCTACTTTGCCGCCCGGAGCCGGGATACGAGGGAGTGGACGATGAAGCGGGAACAGCTCAGCCCCCGCTACACCACTGAATGGACAGAATTACCATTAGTGAAATGAATTACATGCCTTGTTTACGCGAATATTCATGGAGCCGCTGGTAACGAGCATCACGCACCAGTTGTGGTGAGCCCAGTGCGATCTCACTCAAACAAAGCCCAAACTCCCTACCCACCCACTGTTGATCGACAATCACAGCATTCAACAACTGCAATACTTCCGTAGGAAACCTTTTGCACAAACCAGATTCGTGCAAACTATGCATAACGCTGCTCGGATGTTGGATCGGTTGAAGCCAGTTATGTACTGCGGCCAAGGCTGCCGGTAATTCACCTCTAGCAGCTATTACCATACGAGTCAATGACTTGGCTACTCTCGGGGTAGCCAAATCTCGATTTTTTGGCCAAATTTTTTGCCAGAAATGCTGCACGCGGTTATTCCAGTAGTCCTCACACTGATCACCTGCCCCTTCAAGTGCTTGGGAAAGTGCCTGCGCGGATTCCTCTAGACCTTCCGGTGGGAGCGCACCTATTGCAAGTCGGAATTCATCAATGGTGTACCCCTCGATTGGGCCCAATGCTGCATACGTCAAAAAGGCTGCAAACTGCTGGCGGTGCTCGCCAAGAGCGGCATAGTGGTTTGCACAGCCCAAGAATTGTGACTTAAATGCGGTCATTAACGGCTGATATAAGCGAGGGGACCATAGGAATCCCTCCCATACTCCTTTTGCTTCGGCGGGGTTTATCCAGCCGAACACTGACAAAAGGTGCTGTTCAGTCCAAGGACGATCAACACGGAAAAATGCAATCAGTCGCGAGCCCAGAAGTACTCGACCGTGACGGAATCGTTCCACCTGCACGTCGCACAGAGCAGTGAACATAGGTTTAAGATTAGCTGGAAGCAGATCATTGTCACTAGGGTTTCTCCTGAGCCATACGCTAATGAGCGCCTGAGTGATATGTCCAATGGGATGGTTAATAGCAGAACCGACAGGATCATATATTTCGACACCATTTCGGAAGGTGTGTGAACCTGAGCCAGCGTCAAGCGGAAGTGAAAGTACGCGCTCGCACAACTCAAGTAGAATACTTTCATGATGGTTGGCAGACTTGGATATGGCTTCAATCCACCGAGTCACACTATGGACAATTTCCAGAAGGATGGCATCAGGCATAACCTGTACCAAAGGTGCGGCGTAACGCCAGGAGCGTAATAATGTGCCTTCTCCGGCCCATGCCTGCAGAGCCTCACGCCATCGGCTGGCGGGCCATACGCCATCCTGTGCCAAATCACTTAGCGCAAGTAGACTGTGAAAGAAGCGAGTACGGCAAACGTCACGCCATGTATCTTCGTCGAATGGCATACGTTCTGGCATTGGTTTTGTTAGCCACAGCACCAACTCCTTTCGCTTACGGGGAGTGATGTCGACATTCCGACTATCCTCGTAATCAGGCTCACCAGTGCCACTCATCCAGATCGAGAACTCATCACGTTCGTTAGTCGCCAACTGCCAATGAGGGTGGGCAGCAGATAGCTCCGCCAAACGAGCAGTTGCAGATGCACCAAGCTCAAGGCCCGATGTACCCAATTTCGCAAGATGCAGCCAGACGGAATGCTCCACTATGTCATGCCATTTATCTGCTTCTAGGTCGTCCTGGTACATTTCACGCGGGGGGCCAGCCAAGATTGCCTCCTCAAGGCGCTCTAAGCTTGCACCTTTCAAATGCTGCCCCTGCAAAACGAACAGCCTGAGCACTTCCCGCCCCGTCTCTATGGACCATAGCCACCATGCATCATCTGCCAACAGCCATTCAACCCACTGCGCAGTCTGAATGCCCGCTTCCTGACTGGCGGAGAACAAGGCCAAGCGCTTGAAAGTAGGATACGGTACATCAAACCAGCTCAGTGCGATTCGTGTCGCACGCGCTCTATCATCGGAGTGAACCACCAACCACGCATCGCGCAGCAATTCGATCAAACAGACCCAATCATGCCGTCCTCGGTTTTGTCTGTGTGGCGTGATAGATGGGAGATCCCAATGCGATCTATCGCTACGGTCATCGGCTTCGCCCAACTCACATAACAGATCCAGCGCATCGCGCAACAGCTGCTGGAATTCTTCCAGCAGCTGCGGCAAGGCAAATGTCCAGCCCTCGCCAGCTAAATCATGCAGAGATGAATGTACGTGAGTTGCGGCCAGTTCAAGTTCCCAGTTAACCAATTGTTTAATTCGCCTTGGTTCATCATCGCAGTTCGAGTCGTTATCGCCCCAGTGAAATGGTCTCTTCAAAACCACTTTAGGTTCGAGCAACTCCCGCAACTCCAAGCGCAGCATAGTAGTCAGGCCTTCCAATTTAAAACGGTTTTGCCAGCGATACACATCGGGATCGATTTGTGGCGATTTCACCCGACTATTGAGCAGCAGTCGCCACAAAGTGCGCATTAGAGGACCAGGAATAGCACTAGGTGCGTTCAAACGTATTTCATCCAGCTCGGAGTGCTTCTCCTCAAGCTCCAGAGAAGCAAACCGATCCAATTCGAATTCAATCAGCCGCTTCCAACTGTCATGCAACTGACCACCACATTCCGCAATCCAGATGACCAACCTAGGGTCATCGAGGTGGCGCACAAGCCAGCGAGCAAGATGGTACATTCCATCGTCCCAATTACTGCCAATCACGCTTCCTGATACCAGTAACATTAGAGGGGCCCGGTCATAGGACGTAGGCCGCCGAATTAAACTGAAGCGCAGTTTAGCGTCGACTTCACTTTGGGGTGGCACACCAAAGCGTGTCAGATCGCAATGCTCGAACTTATCTTTTGCGAAGGGATCTAGCAGCCAATCCAATGAAGGGGCGGGATTGAAGTCGGCAAAACGCTTCGCTGGCAAGCCAGATTTATCCGACAAAGCCCATAGCATCCGTCCTACGAAATCATCTTGCTTTGTACTGGCCGATGGGCGCGCCAAGGCGTGGCGAATAATGATCTGCTCCTTGCCGAGCACACCATCACGGTACGTATCTGCCCAAGCCCACAGGGTCTTATGTAAGTAAGCATGGCGCGAGTGTTCGCGATAGAGAATAGGAGTTACGTTCTTCGCCTTCCATTCATTTGTGCGATCCAATTCTTTACCTTTAGAAAAACTACCAAAAGCAAACATCTCTGGAGGCGATTCTCCTAGCAAACGGTCGGCGGCTAGCGCATCCATCATGTAGCGCAGCACTGGATCATTGATGCTGTAACCGACGAAGCAAACGGTAAAGTTGCGAAATAACTCACTGACAAATCGGGCAGCCCAGCGCTCGGTCAAATAAGCGAGACCGAAGTCTCCACTTGATACGACTAACCGATCCAGATCGCTTGCAGTTGGAGTTACCGGTAGCACACCGTGCAAATAGATCAGGCCATCCCAACGTTTTTTTGGCACCGGGAGAAGTGGTGCTTTGAAAACTGGAATGGAAAGTGATTTGGCCAACATAACTTCTTCAAAAACGCGGTCGAAGTTGGTTGTAATGAGTCGAGTGCTACCCTTGCGGTTTTGTGACAGTGTGAGCAGGGCTTCATGTGTCGCAGTGGCATTATTGGCAGTAAGGTTCGGCTGTAAGATGGTCGCTAACGATCGCCGCACGGTTTCTCGACCACCGACGATATTGGCTTCCAATAAGCCTATTGCTGTATCGAACTGCCCCGCCTTGATTGCTGACTGCTGAACTGGATTGGGTGTACCAGAAAGTTCTCGATAGAGACTGTCCACGAGTCCTGAAAAACCCGGCAGGCCTGCCGGGTAAGAAATGCCGGCGCCGCAGAAGAACACCACACGACCTTCTTCGTGAGCCTGTAGGAGCGCATCCGGTATGTCGGGGCCGTGGGTGACAAATTGCATTTTCTGTTTCCTGTCTAATTAGGCCTTGCTCGCTATGACTATTGATTTTTACTTATAGCGGCGCTGACGAGAGAATGAGTAGAACATGGGAAATCTGGCTGATACCTGAATTACTGAATTACTGAATGGGCATGATACTGCAACATGAATTCCATACGATATCAAACTGAGAGGAAGTTTGTTGCGGATCAAAAAAACTAATGAAGCCAATGAGGTAGGCTAGGTTTTCATTACTTGGTTCTTGGTTATCCCTGAGTAACCCCTTTCTAGAACGCACCCACTCGATACAGCTCAACGTACCCAACAGCGACTCGATAGCGCATCTCAGCTAAGCGCCAAGAGGAGGGCCCCAGGCGGACTGCGATCCTCAACTAGAGCCTTATCATACAGGCGAGAGGACTCCAAAGTGAGCCACTGCTGCGCCGAATTTATTATGAAGATGTCCGATATCAGAAGGGCGGCGTCATGCTGGCCGGCTTTACCCCACAGGCATGCAGCAAGGATACTTGTTTACCGAGCTGCAACAGGTCTCACGTAGCGAGGCGCTGATGAAAGGCCTGATAACTACAAATGCTTCTTAATTACTGAGCTCAGCGGCAAGCCGGTCCTTCATCTCTTTCAAAGACCATTGCTTTTGACCGTCAAACCAGCAGATGTATCCCCCTCTCTTACTCCACTCTAATGCATCGCTATTCTCATTCATGACGATTACCACCTGTGCGAGACCCCATTCGTCAATAGTTAATCCAGTGGCAACACGGCTGATGTCTCCGGCTGCTTGAGCCTCACTGAAACTCCGACCAGCCTCACCTTTGATGTAATAGATTCCTTCCACATTATCTTCTTGGTTGGCCATGGTTCGATCTTCCTTTTACCTAGCTTGTGGTTGCCTAAACATGCGGGGATATAGCTCAAACTTGTTAACTCCCGCCTCAACCCAATGCTGCCCAGCACGTTCGCATTCTTCACGGGCAGAATCACCTTCCTCTGGGGTAGAGTAAGTATAGAAAGCACCGTCAACCTCACTTGCTCCTTCAAACAGAGTCACTTCCCAGCGAGCCATACCATCACCGTCTTGCACATGATTAATCTTGTAGCTTCTCATCCCGCCCCCCCTTAATCCATTCAAGCTGTCCGTTACCATGGAACACCGTATCGGTATCACCCAGGGTCTGAATCGCCTTAAAGCTGGCCTGACTGGTAACTCACCCACCAGTCGCTATCTACCCTGCTCATAAAAAAGGGGCATAAGGGCCCCTGTCTCACTTATTTTTAGCCGTTCACGGGAAACTCAGCCGGTGCATCCACCTTGAATACACTGACAAGCTACACCCGGCGTATCCGCAGTGCGGCAATAGTGCTGCACGGCCACTACGGCGATCGCCTTCAGAGCCATCCCCTGGCCGCGATCCTTGATGGCCCCAACATATTTGGGCGCCTGCTTGCTGCACTCGGCCATCACCCCGATCACCGCCTTGTGATGGCTGGCCTTATCCTTGGTGTAGCGCGTCATCATCAGCGCCAATCCCACCCCTTCATACTTCTGCATCAACCCCAGCGCACCCAGCACATCGGCCTGCGTCAGGTGAGAGGGCCCGGTGGAGCGGGATTGGATAGCCTGGATCATCGCCGAACGGGGTTCCCCTATCGAAAGCGCATATTCGAATCGTATCAGAATGCCTCCAGTAACCAGTGGGCGCCTTTGCGCTGAACCCCGACGAAGGTGAACATCCAGTGCTGCTTGGCGGCCACCTTGATCTTCACCCGGGCGTCATCCTCCCAGAACCCCTTCACCTCGTGCAGCTCGATCAGCCCATCCCGGCGCACCACCATGAAGTCCGGGGTGTAGAAGGTCTTGTCGGCCAGCCGCAGCTTGAGCGGTTCAAACTCGTAGTGCAGCACCTCTTAGTAGTGGCACTGCAACTTCACTTGTTTTTACAGGTTAGCCAAGCGATTGCCCTGGGTTCATCGGGCAGTAGGAAATAAAACGCCCCAAACTGTACAGTCTAAATTGGTTGGCAGGTAAATGTGGGCCATTGGCCACATGTCGCACGGACGGGGATTCGGCATTTCACAATAAAAAAATGACTTGGCTGCCATTTCCTCAATTGCCATAGCGCGCTCAACTGACACCTTTCTGTATCCCAAAGGACACCGAAATGACGTTATCAGGTTTGCCTGAGGGCCGGGCAACACTCGCTTCAATGAAGTCTCCCCATCGCAGAAACAGAGCCTTCAGCTTGTCAGCCATAGTGCCGACTTGATAAGTACGAATCAGCCTGTCTTTCGGCACATGGTTTAGCATCAGCTCGATCAAGCGCTCGGGGGCATCCAGATATTCAGCAGCCCCTGTTGCCACGCTCCGCCGCAGATCGTGTGGGCTGAATGGCTCAAGTTCGGCCAGATATTTCATGCGGACGCGCTCCAACGCTTTGGTTACAGCATCCCCTGAAATGGGGTGTCCGGCTGAATCGCCCCCAGTTCCCTAGACACCTCACAGCCTTAAAATGAGGCAACTATTGGAGGTGTTATGACCCGTCAGCGTTATCCAGAAACATTCAAAATCGAAGCGGTTAAACAAGTCACCGAGCGCGGGCGGCCTGTGGCTGATGTTGCACGAGCCCTCGGGGTATCCAGCCACAGTCTGTATGCCTGGCTCAAGCAGTACGGTAAGCCCGCTGACCAGCAGCACGAAGAGTCTGCCTTGCAAGCCGAGATACGCCGTCTGAAAGCCGAACTGCGCCAAGTCACCGAGGAGCGCAACATTTTAAAGGAGGCCGCCGCGTACTTTGCCAGCGAGTCAAGGAAAGGTACGCGTTCATAACCTCCCGACTCGACCGGTACAGTGTCGTTACCCTGTGCCAGACCCTGGGGGTTCACCGAAGTGGCTTCTATGCGTGGTTGAAACAGCCCGCGTCGCCACGGCAGCAGGAGGACGAACGACTGACCGGATTGGTCAAGCAATCCTGGCTGGAAAGTGGTGCTGTCTACGGTTATCGCAAGATCCATCGCGATCTTCGTGACTTGGGGGAAGCCTGCGGCAAGCACCGTGTGGCCAAATTAATGAAGCGGGAGGGGCTGCGTTCACAAACGGGCTATCAACGCCGTAAGGGGCATTATGGAGGCAAGAGCCCACAGGCGGCCCCAAACACGCTGGCACGTCAGTTTAAGGTGCCAGCCCCCAACATCTCCTGGGTGACTGACATTACCTACATCCGCACTCAAGAAGGGTGGCTGTATCTGGCGGTGGTGCTCGACCTGTTCTCTCGCCAGATCATCGGTTGGGCGATGAGGCCACGTATGACGGCAGACTTGGCGGTTGATGCGTTATTGATGGCCGTCTGGCGGCGCAAGCCCAAGCAGGCTGTACTGGTGCATTCGGATCAGGGCAGCCAGTTTACCGGTGGGGAATGGCAGGACTTTCTGAAGGCCCACAACCTGAGTTGCAGTATGAGCCGACGTGGTAACTGTCACGACAACGCTGTCGCCGAGAGCTTCTTTCAGTTACTCAAACGGGAGCGGATCAAGCGCAGGATTTACCCGACAAGAGACGAAGCCCGCAGCGACGTATTTGATTATATCGAAATGTTTTACAACCCAATCAGGCGCCATGGTTCCAATGATGGGCTGTCGCCGGTAGAGTTTGAAAGGCAGTTTATTTTTCAGCAACAGAGTGTCTAGAAAACCAGGGGCGATTCATCATCAAGAGCTTCAACGAGAAGTGGTTCCAGGGCTGGAGCTCGACACCGGAAGAGCAGCGGGTGAAGTTCGTGAATATCGTTGATAGTGTCAAAAGACATCCTGATTTCTCTGCGAAATATCAGAATAACCCTGACCCTATCAACCGAGGCCTTGCCTTTGAGAAGATCCTAAAAGAGGTCATGCTACAGCGCAGAAAAGAAGACCTTGAACTGTATAAGCTGTTTGCCAACGACACCGCGTTCTACACCTCTTACGCCCAAAACGTGCAACGAATGGTAGGGTTCTGATGCAACCTTTTGAAATTTTGAGTGATGAAGAGTTCGATGAGCTGGAGGCGCTGCTGGAGCGCTACGGCAGTGAAAACAGCATAGCCTCTATGTCGATGCTCGATGGCTTTTTGACAGCTGTGGTCTCTGGCCCTCACCTCATCATGCCGAGCTCTTGGCTCCCTGCAATTTGGGGTGGCGAGCAGGATCAACCCGAGTGGCAAAGCGAAGCTGAGCTGGAGCGCTTTATCGATCTGGTGATGCGCCACAGCAACGACATTGCGACCACTCTGACCTATGCGGCAGAAGACTATTTCCCGGTAGCACCGGAGTTTGAACGACACGGTGAGTGGCTTCCGCTGATCCACGACTGGTGTGGTGGTTACCTGGGGGCGATTGAATTGGCACCATGGCCAGCACTACCGGCCCCTGAAGCTGCCGCACTGGCGATGATATCTGAACCACTGGAGAAGATGCCTACATCGCTGGAAGCGCTCAGCAATGAACATCTGCAAGAGCAAGCCACCAAGGCCCGCTTTGCTGCTCGTATCCTTCATGCCCACTTTCTGGCGCAACGAAGTGAACGCCCGGAGCGCTCTCAACCAGTCGTTGCCCCCATCAAGATTGGCCGCAACGAGCCGTGCCCCTGTGGCAGCGGCAAGAAGTACAAACAGTGTTGTTTGCACTGACCAATAAAATAGATAACAAGAGAGGGCCTGTGGCCTAATGCCAGTCAGTTAAGCCTGACTGGCATTGTTTTTATTGGCTTTTTTTACACTGTATTTCTGTGGCCTTGGCTTCACGCAGCGGGGGTAACTTCGTTCCCTTCGTGCCGGCAGCACAAACTGCCCCGCCTGCTGCTCCAGCTCCGCCACCCGCTTCGGGATAGTCCCCGGCGACATGTACGGCATGCAACTCAGTTCATGGATGAGGTACACCGATGCCATGTGAAAGCTCAGCTGGCTTGCCGTGTATCCCTTTAGACTCGCCGCCATCTTCACCATCTGGCTGCGCAGCAGGTTGTACGCCAGCAGCACGCCCCACAGCTCTTGCCGTATCCCCGTCGCCTTCTTGCTACGCAGGGTCAGTCGGTGCTGTTGCAGGCTGTGCTTCATCTCCCGATAGCCCAACTCGATTTCCCAGCGATGGCTGTAGAGCTCGACAATCTCGGCGCTCGGAAAGCGCATCGGGTCGACCATTGAGGTCAGCACCTGCCGCTCCTTGCCGTTGATAGTGCGGGTCAGCAAGCGGGCTTCCACCGTGTCCGGCAGTTGCGGCCACTTCTTGCGTGCCTGTGGACTGGTCTTGAGCTGCACCAATGCATCCTGGCGCCCCAGCTTGCGTACCACCTCGTATTGCGTGCCCTTTTTGAGCGGCAGCAGCCAGTGCCGCTCGCTGCCAGCAGTTTGCCAGGCGTGGAGCAAGCCGAGGGAGTAAAACCCCTTGTCGAACAGGGTGAGCGAGTGGTCCGGCGTGCGCGCGATAAGCTGCTCGGCCAGCACCATCTCGTTGACGGTGCAGCTCTCCAGGACAGCCTGAACAAGCAGGTGGCTGGTCAGCTCCATCTGGCAAAGCATGCGCACTTGCGGATAGGCCGTCTCGCCATGCTGGGTGCCGGGCTTGGCAAACGCGGCGGCATTGTCCGGAGTATCGGGCGTGCGCCACATCACGCCATCGACGGCGAGCAGTTGCAGCCCGGCCCAGCCGGGGTGATTGGCCTGTTGGTGCCAGCCTGCGGCGGTGTCGTGAAACAGCCGCTCAATGCTCTTGTAGCCAAGCTTTTGGCGAGCTTGCAGGAAGGCGCTGGGGGCGACAAAGGGGCGGTCACCGGGCAAGAGGATATCGAGCTGATTGACCAGCTGAGTCATGGGGACGTGGCGGAAGATGGCCATGCCAATGATGGCCCAGACCAGACGTTCCATGGGCATGCGGCGACGGCGCAGGGTCACGACATCCTCTTCGGCGAGCAGGGTAGTGATGAGCGCAGGGGGAATGAGGTCGGAGAGTGACTCAAACTGGGCAGCATTGCTGGCGTGAAGGAAGTCGAGGGCCTGTTCGATACGCATAAAAAATCCGAAACCAAATCAACAGGTTTCGGATTTTTACACATCAGCAGGATCGGTCAATGGATCCTTAACTGATCGGCATTAGGGCCTGTGGCCCTCTCTTGTTTTGGGTAACTTGAAGGGAGTAGTGGCAACGACCTGTCCAAAGGAGTGCTATCAAGGAGTAGGGCAGCCAACACCTAATGGCACACTCACTGGCATACCGAAAAAACCACTAAAATAAAAAACCCAACCTTTTCAATTGGTTGGGTCTTTAAGATGGCGGAGAGACAGGGATTCGAACCCTGGGTGGCATTGCTGCCACAATTGATTTCGAGTCAATCCCGTTCGGCCACTCCGGCATCTCTCCACGGGACTTAACTTTTACCGGACCAGGTCTGATAAATCAACTTGAATCTCTTTAAAGATCAAATGACTGTCGATAAAAAAGACAATGCTACTGCGTTTGTTACCATGGCTGCTGTGATGGCCCGAGGCACGACACGCAGGCACAGTCCTGAGCCCGAGCGCAGGTGATCCCACGCTCCTGGTACCTTACTGGCGCCCACGTCGTCAGACACAGGCTATGACAGATACCGGCTTGTTCACCGCCCTGCTCTGCACATGACCCCATTCGTCGCATTATCCGGCACTGTCATAATAAAGTGCGAAAATTCCTCAAAATAGTGACTTATCCAGAGCGGACTCCTCTGTCCCCCCTTGCGGGACAGGCTGGTAATCACGAGTGGATTGGTTAACAATTTCACTTCTTTTTTCTGGGTGGGTAATGACCCGCCTTCACGCGATCTGATAGGAAGTACCATGTTCAATGCTCGAATCGTCTCACTGCTGCTGGTGGCAGCCAGCCTCTGGACAGCGCCAAGCTGGGCTACAACCTATCCCTTGCCACCGGCTGGCAGCCGCCTGATCGGTGAACTGGAGGACTACATAGTCCAGCCAGATGAACACCTTGAGCTTATCGGCAAGCACACCCAGATTGGTTTTTTGGCACTGCTCGAGGCAAATCCCGGGGTTGACCCCTATTTACCCAAACCTGGCACACGCCTGACCCTGCCGACCCAGATGCTGCTGCCGGATGTGCCCCGGGAGGGCATAGTCATCAACCTGCCAGAACTGCGCCTCTACTATTTTCCCAAGGGGAAAAATGAGGTGATAGTGCTGCCCATCGGGATTGGCGATATCGGGAGAGAGACGCCAGAAATGACCACGACAGTGATCGCCAAGAACCCCAACCCGACCTGGGTACCCGGCCCCATGGTGCGCAAATCCTGGCTGGAGCAAAAGGGGATCTCCCTACCTGCCGTCGTGCCGCCGGGTCCGGACAATCCCCTCGGAAAATTTGCCATGCGCCTCGGTTATGGCAAGCGGGATTACCTCATCCACGGTACCAACAAGGAGTTTGGTGTCGGGCTGCGAGTCAGTGCAGGCTGCATTCGCTTGCGTCCTGATGATATAGAGGCACTGTTCAAACTGGTGCCTGTTGGCACGACAGTGCGGGTGATCAATCAACCGGTCAAGACCGCCATCGAACCCGATGGCAGCCATTGGCTGGAGGTGCATTCACCGCTCTCTCGCACCGAACAGGAACTGGTGCACGGCGCCCCCTTACTGCTCTCACCCGAGGTAGAGGCCTTTATCGCAGCGTCCGAGATCGACGGTGACAAGGTGGCTGCCGTGCTGAACAATAAGAACGGCATTCCACGCCCCGTCAGCGGCTAACGGCAACCCTGTGTTCATGAAGGACTTTCCATGAGATACCGCTTCTGGCTCTTGCTCTCTCTGTTGCTCAGCCCGATGGCGCTGGCCGATATCCTCTGGATGCACAACGGCGATCGGCTGACCGGCACCATAGAGGAGATCACGAATGAACAGGTGCGCATAGCGCTGCCCTACAGCTCGCCGGTCACGGTCAAGCGCGAGGCGGTGAAACGCTGGCGCCTCGACAAACAGGACAAACCAAAACCGACGGTAAAAACTGGCATCACCTTGCTTGCGCTCACTCCGGATGACGAACACGCCTGGCTCTGGACCGGCAGCAGCGATCTGAACGTGAAGCTGAAACACAGCGAGAAGAAAACCAACAACGTCAACCTGAAGGCTACAACCGAGGTTGCCAATCTCGACTGGCGATACAGCCTGGATGGGGAGTACATCTACGAAACTGCCAACAACGTCACCAACAGCCATGAGTACCGGCTCAAACCCATGTTGGACTTCTTCTTCGACCAGAACTGGTTTGTGCGCTCCACCGTCGACTATCAATACCAGATGCTTGACCCAGACTACCTGAAGTTGAGCTATGCCTCTGGCCCGGGTTACAGGTTCTGGAACGACAAGAAACGCCGCCTTGAACTCATCACCCAGGTCGGTCTGGAACGCTCCTACCTCAGACCTGCAGTCTTCGATGAGCCCGGCATTGTAAACATCTTTGATGAAAGGATCATCAACTACCCTCTCCTCAACTTGGGCTGGGACTACCGCCAGCCTGTCTCCTTGTGGTCGGAGAACATAGAGCTGTTCAGCAAGGGGGGCTACAAGCGCTACCTGGCCCAGCCCTCTCCTTATGTGACCCAGAAGCAATCCATGCAAGGAAGCCTGGGTCTACGTTACTACTTCAACGATCACTTGCGACTCTCCTGGTCGAGCGAGTTGGACTGGGATGATGTCTGGTTGGACTACCTGGGTACTCACCAACAACTGGCAGGCAAGGAGTGGCGCCACCTCATCAGCCTGGGAGCCAGCTTCTAGTCATCAGGGCAAACCATTCGGCGAGTGGATGAGCCCCAGACAGGCGGCACAACGCCAGAAATAAAACAGGCTCACCGAGGTGAGCCTGTTTTATTTCAATACGATTTACGCCACGGCGGTGACAACCGTCACGACATCAGAAGTAGATCCGGGTGACGGATTCAATGACGCAGCCGGGACGACGAATGCCCTCAATCTCGACCTTGATCTCCTTGAGCAGCTCAAGACCGCCCTTGATCGGTGTAACCCTCAGCAGCTTGGTACGTGCGCGGATGTTACTGTCCACCTTGATTGGATACGGAAAACGCACCTGATCCAGCCCGAAGTTCACCACCATGCGGGCAGCCGGAAACTCGGGGGTCGCTTCATTGATACTGCCCGTCAGACGTGGCAACAGCGCCAGGGTCAGAAACCCGTGGGCTATGGTGGTCTTGAACGGTGACTCGGCAGCAGCACGCTCAGGGTTTGTGTGGATCCACTGGTTGTCGCCAGTCACGGCGGCAAACTCATTGATCATCTGCTGACTGACCAGCAACCACTCTCCCACATGGGTCTCTTCACCAATGCTCGGCTGCAGCGCAGCAAACAGGGCCGCCGCCTCACCACTCAGTTCAACCGCAGTCTCGTCAGTCTGCACTGGCTGACCATTGGCGGTCTGCACTTGCCGTACTGACTGGCTGTCAGCTTGCAGGTCCAGCACACGCCCCAACAGAGGGTGGAGGTGTGCCTTTTGCTGAAACTCACGCCAGTAGTCACGGATCGCCGGAGAGAGCCAATCCTTGAGCTCAAAGGGGTGCTGCGCCAGGATTTCGCGCTTGCGCTTCAGAAAATCGACAACCTTCATCTACCGATCCCTATTCAATTCAAAGCCTGTAAAGAGGTCTAACCAGTCCTATTTTATGAAAGTTTCAACTGCAAGTGCAAAAAAATCTCAGCGTACAGCTGTACCAAGCAAAGAAGTGGTCACTAACACAAGTACGGCAAGCCTGATGGAACAAGGAGGAAAACGATTATCATGGCAGGTGCTTGCCACCATGAGTACAGCTATAAAGAGGGGGATACCGACAGGAGGCAGCCCCTCCCCTGTCAAACATCGCCACGAGGCGCGGGTTGCCACCATTGCCCACAGGCGACCTCATCCAGGAAAGACCAGGCGAGGATCCGGCTCACCTTGTTGCCTTGCGCCATGTCGATCACCCGCACCTGACGGGCCCCGACCTGGGCCAGTGCCTTCTTCGCCGCCGGCAAGTTCTCCTTCTTCGACACCAGCGAGCTGAACCAGAGGCACTGGGCAGCAAACTCCTTGCTCTGGACGATCATGGTGGCAAGAAACCCGGCTTCTCCCCCTTCACACCAGAGCTCGGCCTTCTGGCCGCCGAAATTGAGCACTGGCTGCCCCTGCACGGTTTTACCAAGATTGCGCAGCTTGCGCTCACTGCCCTTGCTGGCCTCATCGAGCGATCCATGGAACGGCGGGTTGCACAGGGTCAGGGCGAAGCGCTCCTGCGGGCTTATGATACCGCGAAAGACGTGTTTGGCATTGCCTTGATGGCGGCACTCTATCTGCCCGCCCAGACCGTTGCTTTTGGCCAGCAGAGCCGCCGCCTTGACGGACACGGGGTCGATATCGGACCCAACAAAACGCCAGCCATACTCGCGAGCTCCCAGCAGCGGGTAGATGCAGTTCGCCCCCACCCCTATATCCAGTACCCGCACGCCCTTGCCGGTCGGGACGCTGCCCGCACTCTCGGCGAGCAGATCCGCCACCCGATGCAGATAATCCACCCGTCCTGGAATGGGCGGGCAGAGATAACCCGCCGGCAGATCCCAGTGCGCAATGCCGTAGTGCAGTGCGAGCAAGGCCTTGTTCAGCGCCTTGACGGCGGCAGGATCGGCAAAATCCAGGGTCTGGGTACCGTGCTCGTTGACGAATACCAAGGGCCTCAGCTCGGGGGTACGCTGGCATAGCGCATCGAAATCATAGGGAGCCTGGTGGCGATTGCGTGGGTGCAATCCGGATTTGCGGTCGGAGTGGGTCTTCATGCTGGGCCTGCCTAGGGAAAACGGGCCCACACTATAGTGATTTGGCCTCAGAAAGTCTAAATAGCAGCCACAAAAAACCGGGCTTCAGGAGCCCGGTTCAAGTGAGGTTGGAAAAACAGTCCGTACTGCGAGCCGTTTGTCCAGCCTGACTCAGATATCGATCCGGCGTGCTTGCCAGAATCTGCTGCGCCAGTAGGAATTGTCCAGCTTGGAGCGCGTCACACCAGCACGGGTAGAGGCATGGATGAATTCACCATTGCCCACATAGATACCCACATGATTGAGACGACGATTTATCTTGAAGAAAACCAGATCACCTTCGACCAAGTCTTGTTTGGAAACGCGAGTGCCTTCATGGACTTGGGAGCGGGTATCACGGGGTAATTCGATGCCGACGGCATTGCGGAACACTTCACGGGCAAAAGCGGAACAATCTATGCCGCGTTCGCTGGTACCACCAAAACGATAAGGGGTACCGCGCCACTCTTTGTACACTGTCAGGATTTCATTCACATCTGGGGTTTGCGAAGCTTCCGGTTCAATCACGGGTTCCATCATGGAAACTTCAATCTTGCTCGCGACCTCGGGCTGGGGGGCAGATGCACAACCCACCATTCCGAGCGCGACCAGTAGTAGTATCAGGTGGCGCAATCCTTTATCCCCGCAATGAGTAAAACTTGTTAAAATACGGCCCGGAAGGGCAATTTATAAGGCAACAGCACCCGACTATATCCAAGAATTCTATCGAGGCAAGCGAAAATCCCTATCGACATCACATTTTCGCAAGGAAATGCATTATTTTTCATGATTAATGTGATCATGGCCAAACAATATACAATCTCGAAAGCGCCCGTGCAGACTCGATCAAACTGACTTTTATCGCTGTTTCAGTCCTCTTTTAAAGTGAAAAATCATGATCTCTGTGGATCTCTATTTGTTAAAACCCGCCCGGGTCAGCGCCGCTCAGTTGGCCTTGCTGCCAGAAACGCTTTCACCAACAGAACTGCAACAGTGGCAGGAGATCCAGCATCCGGATCGGCGCCAGGAATTTCTGGTCAGTCGGTCACTGCTAAGGTGCTTGCTGGCCGATCGCCTTCAATGCCAGGCCAGCGAACTGCTTTTTTGTACCCATCTCCACGGCAAGCCGGCGCTGAGTGGCTCGCGCTGGCAGTTCAACCAGAGCCACAGCGGCGACTGGCTGGTGATCGCACTGTGTGCCACGGGACCGCTCGGGGTAGACATAGAGATGGGCAGGCGCCGCCGGCAGACGTTGCCACTGGCCAGACGCTTCTATGCCACCAGCGAGTATGAGTGGCTCGCCGCCCTGCCGGCAGAAGAGCAGGACGGCGCCTTCTACCGGCTCTGGTCACGCAAGGAGGCGGTACTGAAGGCCCATGGCGGCGGCATTGCCGCCGGGCTCGACAAGGTTTGCTTTGTGCCGCAAGAGGGGTGGCGCCTTGATAACCGGCTCGATGAGCACGAATACCAAGTGCAGGATTGGCCTATTGGCAGCGGCTGGCTCAGCCTCGCCGCCCCGACCCTGGCCGTCAACGGTTACCTTCTGGATGAAAACTTGAAATCCACGGCTATCAACCCCATGTTAACTCACACCATTTTCCAAGAGTCAGCCTCATGATCGTCGACATCAATCCCCAGAACTTCCAAGCCGCACTGATCGATGCTTCCATGAAAAAGCCGGTCGTCATCTATTTCCACGCCCCCCAGATGCCGGAATGTCAGGGCATGACCCCGCTGGTGGAGTCACTGGTTGGCCCGGACAACCCCCAGGTAACCCTGGCCAAGGTCGACATGAACGATCCGCAGCTGCAACCATTGGCCAGCCAGCTCGGCCTGCGTGGCCTGCCCGCTCTGGTACTGTTCCATCAGGGGCGCCCGGATGAACAAGCCATTCTGGAAGGGCCGCAGGATGAAGCCACCTTGCGCCACTACTTTACCGCCTTCGCGCCCAAGGAAGAGGAGCTGCTGTTCGAGAAGGGGCAGCAGGCACTGGCAGATGGTCAGGCAGATGTGGCCTATGCCCATCTCACCAAGGCCCACCAGCTGGCGCCGGATCGCCACGACATCAGCCTGTGGCTCATTCAGGCGGCGCTGGACATCAATCTGCTGGATGAAGCCCAGGAGCGGCTCGGCAAGATCCCCATGGCTGCGCAGGATGACCACTACCAGACCCTCAGCTCTCGTCTGGCGCTGGCGCTGCAAGCCGCAGACAGCCCTGAGCTGCGTGCGCTGGAGGCCCGTTACGAACAGGAGCCGGACAATTTCGCCCTGACCCAGGAGCTGGCGGTGCAATACAGCCAGGCGGGCCGTCAGGAGGAAGCACTGGCGCTACTGTTCACCATTCTCAAACGCGATCTGGCCTTTGGCGATGCCAAGAAGACCTATCTGGACATTCTGACCACCATGGGCGCCCATCCGGCCGCGCAGAGTTACCGTCGCAAGCTATACAGCCTGCTCTACTGACTAATGAAGGGATATAAGTGAGGGTGATGCCGAGAGATCGGCATTGCTCTGGCAAGGCGAGCGCATATGGAAGATATGGAAGAAAAGCGGGGGAATTGACGAATTTCAGGCAAAAAAAAATGGCGCATGAATGCGCCATTTTTTCGCATGGATTACTTCTTGTAGGAAGTAGCCATGTTGTCGATGCGCTGGTTAGCACGCATAGCTTCTTGCTTGGCTTCTGCAACATCAGCAGCAATCTTGGATTGATCAGCACGAACTGCGCTAACATCTTGAGCCAGTTGGTCAACTTTGTTAGACAGATTCTGAACGGAGGTTTCCAGTTCGCTGGTGTTTGCACAACCGCCCAGCAGAGCGGACAGACCAACAACACCTACCAACAACAATTTTTTCATTTTTAAAAGCTCCCTTTAACTCGCCAGACGTTTAGCAAGCGGCGTGATTATGGCACAAAAGAATCATACTTTGGATAGGCCTCATCACAGATAAATGCATTAAAACCCTCATTTTTTTTTAGCCGCACACTTTATGTGCAAACTTTAAGCAAAAACGAGTGCCTCTGGATGAGGTTCGCACAGAGCGTAACCAAATTTTGTACTTATTACAATTTCGTATGAGGCTCAGGCAGAACGTTCTGACAGCAATTGACGATACTGCACCAGGTCTTCGATGGTCAGTACCGGCATCTGATGCTGGCGGCCGAAGGCAACCAGGTCTGGCAGGCGAGCCATGGAGCCATCTTCTTTGGTCAGCTCACATAAAACCCCGAACGGTTTGAGGCCGGCAAGCTGCATCAGATCGACTGTGGCTTCGGTATGGCCGCGGCGCGTCAGCACACCACCGGTACGAGCCCGCAACGGGAAGACATGGCCTGGGCGATGCAGATCGGACGGTTTGGCACCATCGGCGATGGCCGCGCGAATGGTCGTGATGCGATCGGCCGCAGAAACCCCGGTAGTGACCCCTTGCGCCGCCTCTATGGTGACGGTGAAAGCGGTCTGATAGTGGCTGGAGTTTGCCTCCACCATCATGGGCAACGCCAGCTGGCGAACGCGCTCATCGGTCAGACAGAGGCAAACGATGCCAGAACACTCGCGGATCATCATGGCCATCTGTTCATTGGTCATGGTTTGTGCGGCGAAAATGAGATCACCCTCGTTCTCCCGATCTTCATCATCGGCTACCAAAACGCCGCGACCGGCGCGCAAGGCCGCGAGCGCCGCTTCGACACGCGCAAGGGGATCACCAAATTCACTGAGTAGAGACTGATTCATGGTAAGACTCCTAAATAAGACAAGGACCAGAATCAGGGCATGGAAAGGCAGACAGAGATAGGTATGCAGCGGCCGGCCCAACGGGGGCATGCCTGCAATATCTGTCTTATCCTCTTTCATCCGGACTATGACCGTCGGCTCCGGCATCTCACCGGATCTGCTGACCCCGACTCAGGTGTGACACCAAAGTCGGGCGCTCGCGGGCTCCCCGAGTCAGATCGGGATACCGCCGGTGGGGAATTGCACCCCGCCCTGAGAATAAGCGCAGACAGCCTAAAGAAAAAAAACACAGGATACCAGCCCAAAACCCATCAAAGATGAATATGGAACCGACCAGCGCCCGCAGACAACGACTTGACCCAAGGACGCACGGCGCGCTGTCTTTTCTGATTTTGTTTATGGCATAGTGCCTGAAAAAACGCGCTGCCTGCGCAGACTCAGGCGCCAATACCACAAACGGAATCATGACAGAGATGGAAAAGAAAATACTGCTGACGGACTGTCCGGACGCCAAGGGCCTCATCGCCAAGATCACCAATATCTGCTACAAGCACCAGCTCAACATCAACAAGAACGACGAGTTCGTGGATCATGAAAACGGACGCTTCTTCATGCGCACCGAGCTGGAGGGGCGTTTCAACGACGAGACCCTGCTGGCGGATCTGGATGATGCCCTGCCCGCCGGCGCCCAGCGCCGCCTGGTCAAGGCGGGCAAGAAGCGCATCGTCATCCTGGTGACCAAGGAGACCCACTGCCTCGGCGACATATTGATGAAGAACTATGCTGGTGCGCTGGACATGGACATAGTGGCGGTGATCGGCAACTACGATACGCTCGCCGAATTGACGGGCAAGTTCGACATTCCGTTCCACACCGTCAGCCATGAGGATCTGAGCCGCACCGAACACGAGGAGCAGGTACGTGCCATCATAGACGGCTACCAGCCCGACTATGTGATCCTGGCCAAGTACATGCGAGTGCTGACCCCGAGCTTCGTCGAAGCCTATCCGCGCAAGATCCTCAATATCCACCACTCCTTCCTGCCCGCCTTCATCGGTGCCCGTCCCTACCGTCAGGCCTTCGATCGCGGAGTCAAGCTGATTGGCGCCACCGCCCACTTCGTCACCGACGATCTGGATGAGGGTCCCATCGTCGAGCAGGACGTGATCCATGTCGGTCACGCCTTCAGTGCCGATGACATGGCCAAAGCCGGTCGTGACGTGGAGAAATCCGTACTGAGTCGCGCGCTGGAGCTAGTGCTCAACGAACGGGTGTTCGTCTACGGCAACAAGACGGTGGTGTTCAAGTAACCCACCTGCCGCACCACGCCAGAAACAACAAAGGCTCCCGAGGGAGCCTTTGTTGTTTCTGCCACCGACTTACAGCGGCAGGCCATTGATGGTCATGGCACCCTTGTCGAGCTTCAGCTCGGCGGTCAGCCGGGCCTTGTCCGCTTTGAGATACCCCATGGCGGCGAACTGTTCCAGCATGGGGGCCAGCTGCGGCACCGCCTTGCCCAGTTTGTCACTGAGATTGGCATGCATCAGGCCGGAGAGGGCATGCATTCCCTGTTCGCTATTGAACAGCTGTTCCAGAGAAGTCGATGCCAGCTTGACGTCCCCCTTCATGGAGACAGGCTCGCCGTTGAGCTGGGCGCTCAAGTCCACCAGCTCCAGGGTCGCGCCGCGCTTGAGCAGCTTGTCCAGGGCTTGCTGGATGGCTTCATCTTCCACCCCTTGCCCGCTGGAGGCTTGCAGTGCCTGATAACCTTCCAGATCCAGCCCTTTCAGATTCAGGGCCAGCTTGCTCTGGGTCAGCGCCAGATTATCGGTCTCGTTCTCCAGATTGAGAGTATCCACCTTCATCTGATAGCTGCTGGAGAGGGTCTGGGCATCATCGCCTTCCAGTTGGGTTTCCGTGGTCAGCCCCTGCAGTGACACCTTGACGCTGTCTGGCAGTTGCACCGACAGCGCAGAGAGGGTCATGTCGCTACGGGGAGAGAGCCAGATCCCGCTGATCTCGGCCATGTCGGCGCTGCCCTTGAGCTCGGCCAGCACCATGTCCATCTTGCTTTGCTCTTCATGCAGTGTCATGCCCTGCCAGTGGAAGGTGACGTGACCGTTGCCATCCATATCGCCGCGGTAGTCGCCCGTCATCGGCAGGAAACTGAACTCGTCGAGCCCCTGCTTGACCTTGAACTCGTTGGCCCAGAAGCGGCTGCTGTTGCTCATGGTCCAGAGGCTGCTGACCGACTCTATGCCAAACTGCCACTGCTCCAGCTTGAGGGCGCTGAACACAGTGGCCAGCGTGCCCTGCTTGGTGTCGAGCAGCATGTTGCTCTTGATATAGAGCGGCAGAATGCGACTGTTGACGATGAACTGCGCCTCGACCGGCTCGCTCCCTTCAAGCTGACCATCCAGGCTGGCCAGAGTTTGCGGTGTGACCACCACCTTCAAGATGCCGTCACGGGTGAACAGGTTGCTGGCGCCAGGCACCCAGCTCAGCTCGACGCCGCTCTCCTGCTTCACCTTGGCGATCTGCTCGTCCATGATGCGGTCAAACGTATTGCCCGTGTACCAGCAGGCACCCAGCCCACCCACTACCAAGGCCGCACACACGGCCAGCGTTACTCGCTTCTGCATTTTTATATGATTCTCCAAAGGCTCATTGCCGCACTCTACGGGGCGATATCGGGGCTAGGCAAGTCCAATTCAGCATCGATCGCAATTATGTAATGTCACAGCAAGGGACTGAACAGATAGAAGATGTTCTCCATTACCTTCTTGTACCTGGGGCGATCGCGCCACTTGGCCAAGGACATGGGTGTCGCCTCCGTCATATAACCCTGTACCAGATGGGTCATCTCGGCGACAAACAGCGGGTTGTCGATGAGCAGGGTCACCTCGAAGTTGAGCCAGAGGCTGCGTCTGTCCAGGTTTACCGTGCCCACCAGTGCGAAGTCGTCATCCACCAGCACGCTCTTGGTGTGGAGCAGTCCGGCATCGTAGCGATAGACTTCAACCCCGGCCTCCAGCAGCTCCTCCATGAAGGCATTGCAGGCATGGTTGGCCATGATGGAGTCATTGCGCGCGGGCAACACCAGTTGCACCTGCACCCCTCGCGCCGCCGCCGAGGAGAGCGCCGCCGCCAGGGGATCGTCCGGCACGAAATAGGGGGTGGTCAGCACCAGGTGGTGACGGGCCTGGTAGATGGCCAGCAACAGGCTCTGCTGGATGCAGTCACCGCCAACAAAGGGGCCGGACGGGATCAGCTGGGCCCGGTAGTTGCTCTGGAGCCAGGCTTCCGGATCATGCTGCAGGCTGTCGAGCAGCCGCTCGCCGGTCTCCATCTCCCAATCCCAGACGAAGATGGACCACATCAGCGGCACCACGGGCCCCTGCACCCGGATCATGATATCGACCCACTGGCCTACCCCGGCATTCTGCTTGAAGAAGCGGGGATCCACCATGTTCATGGAGCCGGTGTAACCCACCCTGTCATCGATCACCACCAGCTTGCGGTGCATTCGCAGATCCTGGCGCTGGAACGGGATGCGCCAGGCACCAACCGGCAGCACCTCCACCAGTTTGACCCCGGCTTTGCGCAGCTTTTTGGGCCAGTGCGAGCGGAAAAACGTCTTGCTGCCCATGGAATCGAGCAGCAGACGACAATCCACGCCGCGCGCCGCCACTTCCATCAAGGCGTCGCACACATCGTCGGTATCGCCGCCGGGGTGCCAGATGTAGTACTCCAGATAGCAGGACTGGGAGGATTGGCGGATGTCGCGCGCTATCTCGCGCAGTATCGATTCGGGTTGGCTCAGCAGGGTCATGCGGTTGCCGGAGAGCATGGGCATGGCCAGCCGCCCCTGGATCAGATCGTGCAATGGCTGGGCCTTGCTGCCCACCTCGCAGCAATGCTGGGGAAAGAGCCTGGCCAGCTGCCGGATCCAGATAGCGTAGGGGCGGTACATGGCCTTGGCCCGTTCTGCGCGGCGGCGACCGAGCCGGATCTCGCCAAACAGCACATAGAAGCCGACCCCGGCAAACGGGATGGCATAGATGAGCGCCAGCCAGGCCAGCGAGACGCCGATGGGGCGCCGCTTCATCACCACCCGCAAGGAGATCCCTGTCACGATCACGGTGTGAAATAGCAGCAGCAGCCAACCAAGAAACCGGGAAAACAGCAGCTGGATGTCGTACTCCAAACCGTTGATCAAGAGGACTCCTTTTACATCAGGGTAAATGCAGTGGGCAGACCCCACGGGGCCAGGATGGTATGCTGTGAAACACATCCATTCTATCAGGTCGTTAGCATGATCCTGCAATCTATGCTGCTCAGTCTGGCCATGCTAGGTCAAGGCTCATATGACATCAATGAGCAACAAATAAATCAGTACCTGCAATCCCAGGTACAAGTGAACAAACAGCTGGAGTTACCCGGCATCATCAAGGCCCACGTACAGCTCGAGCAGAGCGACGTCCAGATCGGGCGTCAGAGCCCGGATACCGCCCGTGTCTATGGCAAGGGAAAACTGAGGATCGCCCTGCCGGACCAGACCGAATACGATGCGCGTCTGAACATGACCTACGAGGCCAGACCACGCTATGACAAGGCTCAGAGCGCCCTCTTCCTCGACAACATCAAGTTGATTGAGTACAAGCTGGAACCGGAAGCGGCGCAGCAGAAGTTCGGCTTCATGCTGGGCATGCTGTTGCAAAGCATGGAGAAACGGCTGGAGACCCAGCCCGTCTATCGGCTGAACGACAAGGACCCGAACCAGGCCTGGCTGAAAGAGAATCTGCTGGGGCTTGAGTTGTCACCGGGCAAGATCCACCTGCTGACCAAGCCGCAGTGAGTCTTCAGTTGTAGACGGGAGTGTTTGCCTGACGCACCAGCAGCTCGATCTGGTAACCCTGTTCGCGCTGCTGGTCATAGAGAGAAAAGAGGGGGCCATCGAGCTCATGCAGGGGCAGGTCAGCAAAACCGGCCTTGAGGTAAAACGGCTTCTCGAATGGCAATGCCTGACACACCACTGGCTTGTCCACCAGATCACTGCAGGCATGTTGCAACAAACGGGAGCCCAGCCCCAGTGACTGATAGTGGGGCAGCAACCGAAAACCGCACAGGTGGTAGTAATCCTGCTCGTCGCGCAGGCGTACGGCGCCCACCAGCCAGTTCGCATCGCGCACCACGAAGATACGCTCAGCCAAATCCGGCACGTAATGGGAGAAAGTCGTTTCGTAGTAGTCCCTGATCAGGGAAAGATCCGCATCACAGTACTCTTCGAACGTGAGTTCCATCGCCCGCTTGCTTATCACACCCGTTCCATCCTTGGCCGCTCGGCCAGTCTTCAAATGTCAGTGGCTGCCCGGAAAGAGATCCGACCAGACAAGTCAGCAAGATATCACGCCTTTTAGTAACAAAAAAGCCAGTAACCGCGCCTGTTTGTACACTTTTTAACACACTGCTGACCGCATAAATCACAGGCAATGCTACCACGGTATCCCAATGTGGGCACGGCTTGCTCGCGGCGATTAATTTTACGGCAAGGGAATATTTAATCGAACGTAAACCTATGATTTAAAATATCAAAATCACTTCGTAAACATTTATTAACAAGCCAGATGAATTACCCCCAGCCATAAAAAGCCTCAATCGAATAGCAATCTTGGTGTTTCACCCTATGGTGAAGCCTTGGCATAGCATAGCGCTGTCGTTGCCTGAGTGGGACAACCCCCACGCTGTCACCTCACCACTTTGCCAAGGAGATACCATGTTCAAGCCCATCCCCTCCCTGCTGATGCTGGCACTGCTGCCCACCGCCAGCTGGGCCGGCGACATCCATATCCCGATTGCTCCCTACCACTTCACCCAGCAGCAGCTCAACGCCACCGGCGGCATCACTGTGCCACTGGACGAGGCCCACTTCGTGTTTGGCGAGGCAGCCATGGCGTTCGATCTGCACGATTTTTTGCTGCAACAGGCGCCTCACCTGCTGCCCAAGGAGGAGGTGATCCTGCACTGGAGCGGCATTACCAGCCTCAACCCCCAGCTGCTGCTGGCCCTGATGGAGGCAAACAGCCAGCTCATCTCGGCCCCCTCCAAGCAGGCCATGGCGGCTCCCTTCGCCAAGCTGGTCAAGGCCCGGGGATTCGATAACCAGCTCGAACAGATGGCTCGCCAGCTCTCCGAGCGCTTCTACCAGGCCAAAGCCCAGCTGCGGCTGAGCCAGCGCAGCGTCCCTGCCCTCCCCCCGCTGGCGGCGCATCAGGCCGCCCTGGGCAGTCTGCTCACTCCCCACGACCAGCAGCAGTTGAGCGAGCAGTGGCAGACCCTGTTTGGCAAGGAGGCCATGACGTCGCCCAAAGCCCCTGCTGCGGTTCCCTCGGCCCGGCTAGCCGGTGGCCAGTTCCAGCTGCCCTGGCGCCAGGGCTACAGCTGGAAGGTGAACGGCGCCCACTCCCATACCGGTTCGGGCTACCCCTACTCCTCCATCGACGTCTCCTACGACTGGCCGGGCTGGGGCGGTGCCACCTACACGGTCACCGCCGCCAACAGCGGCACAGTCACCGTCTTCTCCCGCTGCCAGGTGCGGATCACGGCCCCCAACGGCTGGGCCACCAACTACTACCACATGAGCGGCATCTCGGTGCGCAGCGGCGACTACGTGGCCGCCGACACCCCCATAGGCACCTACGCCAGCAATCGCAACGAGGCGCTGTGCGAGGGAGGTTCCTCCACCGGTCCGCACCTGCACTTCTCCCTGCTCTACAACGGCGTGTTCCAGTCCCTGCAGGGGCAACGCCTGAGCAGCTATGCCGTCAACGTCGGCGCCAGCAACTACGACGACAACTGCAACCGCTTCTGGCTGCAAAACAGCCGCAACGGCCAGCGCTTCTGTGCCTGGCAGCCACTCTACAACAACGGCCTCGACTGAGTTGCCAGCCAACCGCTGCAGTGATGGGAAAGTCAGTAATGACGGGGCCAGGCGGTTTTATGCAAGCCGTCACAGATCCGCACAGTCTGCTTTGAAAACGCTCACAAAACAGTCAAAAGGAGATTGCCGGCCCGAAGGGCCGGTGTGAGGCTCTGGGTGCCAACATGGGCACCCAAACAAGGACAGACAATAATGAAAAAAACAGCGGGAATCTGGGTGATCGCAGGCATGCTGATCGCCCCTCTGGCACACGCCGACGTCATACTGCACGCCTTCAACTGGCAATACAGCGAAGTCACCGCCAAGGCCGATCTCATCAAGGCCGCCGGCTACAAGCAGGTGCTCATCTCGCCGCCCCTCAAATCATCGGGCAACGAGTGGTGGGCACGCTATCAACCGCAGGATCTGCGCCTCATCGATACCCCCCTTGGCAACAAGCAGGATCTCGAGCAGCTGATTGCCGCCATGCAGGCACGAGGCATAGCCGTCTATGCCGATATTGTGCTCAACCACATGGCCAACGAGAGCTGGAAGCGCCAGGACCTCAACTACCCCGGCAGCGAGCTGCTCGGCCAGTATGCGGCCAACCCCGCCTACTTCGAGCGCCAGAAGCTGTTCGGCGATCTGGGCCAGAACTTGCTGGCCGGATCGGATTTTCACCCCGAAGGCTGCATCACCGACTGGAGCGATCCGGGTCACGTCCAGTACTGGCGCCTGTGTGGCGGCGCCGGTGACAAGGGGCTGCCGGATCTTGATCCCAACAACTGGGTAGTGAGCCAGCAGCAGGCCTATCTCAAGGCGCTCAAGGGGATGGGGATCAAGGGCTTTCGGGTCGATGCGGTCAAGCACATGAGCGATTACCAGCTCAACGCCGTGTTCACCCCCGAGATAAAACAGGGCATGCACGTCTTTGGCGAGGTGATCACCACGGGGGGCGCCGGCAGCACGGATTACGAGCGCTTCCTCAAACCCTATCTCGACAACAGCGGTCAGGGGGCCTATGACTTTCCGCTGTTTGCCTCCCTGCGCGGGGCACTGGGTTATGGCGGCAGCATGAACCTGCTGGCCGACCCCGGTGCCTACGGTCAGGCCCTGCCGGGCAGCCGCGCCGTCACCTTCGCTATCACCCACGACATTCCCACCAACGATGGCTTTCGCTACCAGATCCTGAACCAGACCGACGAGAAGCTGGCCTATGCCTACCTGCTCGGTCGCGATGGTGGCTCGCCGCTGGTCTATTCCGATCACGGCGAGACCCAGGCCAAGGATGGGCTGCGCTGGCAGGATTATTACCAGCGCGCGGATCTCAAAGGCATGATCCGCTTCCATAACGCGCTGCAGGGCCAGCCCATGCAACTGGTCGGCAGCGGCGACTGCTTCGTGCTGTTCAAACGGGGCAAGCAGGGGCTGGTTGGTGTCAACAAGTGCGAGTACGAGCAGGAGTACTGGCTCGATACCGCCAAATTCGAGATGAACTGGTATCGCAATTACCGGGATGTGCTCGATCAAAACGCCGTCATCAATGTGCAGAGTCAGTGGGTGCGGGTCGCCATTCCCGCCCGCAGCGCCCGGCTCTGGCTGCAAGAATAAGGAGTATCACTCTGCCAGGGGCCGCCACTGCGCGGCCCCGCTTGTTTACTCCGCCTATTTCAACCCGGCGCTCATCGGTGGCTTGTTCTGCCACCATCAGGATGCTTTACTCAACAAAGCCAATCAGGCTGAAGGAGCAAGCCGTTGAAAGCATGGATGTTGATGGGGCTGATCCCGCTGTTTTCCCCGCCCGGCTGGAGCCGGACGCCACCACCGGCGGAGGTGGTGATCCTGACCGCCGAGACCCAGGCTCCCCTTCACATTCCCAAGGCGGTACCTGCCCCCGGCGTGTCACCCTCCCCTGTTTCTGCACCGGTGCCAGCGCCTGCAAAAATCACGCAGCCATCCGGCACTCGCCAGATCCAGGTCTACAAATCGGTGCAAAAAAATGGCGTGGTGCGCTATTCCGACCTGATGCCGGATCAGGGTCACTATGAGTTGCTGCTGTTCAACGACTGCTACGCCTGCAACCCAGCCTCCAGGGTCAACTGGCACACCACGGGTCTCTTTCTCTATGACTATGCCAGCACCATACAGGCGGCGGCCAAGGCCTATCAGGTGGAGCCCGCGCTCATACGGGCGCTGATCCACGCAGAGTCTGCCTTCAACCCGCAAGCCATCTCTCGTAAGGGGGCCATGGGATTGACCCAGCTGATGCCCGCCACGGCCCGTGAGCTGGGGGTCGGTGATGCCCTGATGGCGGAGCAGAATATCTTTGGCGGGGTGAAATACCTGGCAGGTCTGCTCAAGCAATATGGCGGCAACATAGCGCTGGCGACCGCCGCCTACAACGCCGGGGCCGGTGCGGTACAAAAGCATGGGGGGATCCCCCCTTACGCCGAGACCCGCGCTTATGTGGAACGGGTGCAACTGCTGCACCTGCGCTACAAGGAGATGCTGAGCGCTCGGGGTCTTTGAATGCCTCCACCCTGAAACGAAAAAACACGCCCGGGGGCGTGTCGATACCACACTTTTTCGTCACGGATCACGCTTTCGTTGCAATCACGCGATAGGCCAACGCACCCAGAATGGCACCGACGATCGGAGCAACCCAGAACAGCCACAGCTGGCTGACGGCCCAATCCCCCACAAACAGGGCGACCCCTGTGCTGCGCGCCGGGTTGACCGAGGTATTGGTCACCGGAATGCTGATGAGGTGGACAAGCGTCAGGCACAAGCCGATGGCGATGGGGGCAAAACCGGCCGGTGCACGGCTGTCGGTGGCACCCATGATGACGAACAGGAAGAAGCCGGTCATGACCACTTCACACATCAGGGCCGCCAACAGGCTGTAACCGCCTGGTGAGTGCTCGCCATAGCCGTTGGAGGCAAAGCCGGCACTCACATCAAAGCCGGCCTGACCGCTGGCAATCACATAGAGCACGGCCGCGGCAGCAATCCCGCCCAAGACCTGAGCGACTATGTAAGACAAGACGGCGGATGCCGGGAAGCGACCACCGGCCCACAGCCCCAGTGTCACGGCCGGGTTCAGGTGACAACCTGAAATGTGGCCGATGGCATAGGCCATGGTCAGCACAGTCAGACCAAATGCCAGCGCCACGCCCAGCAGGCCAATCCCCACGTTCGGGAAGGCGGCGGCCAAGACGGCACTGCCACAGCCCCCCAACACCAGCCAGAAGGTGCCCATAAACTCAGCTGCAAAAGGTTTCACATTTATATCTCCCAATGATGGATGGAACATGAGCCAGGGCTCATGAGGTCGCCGTTATTAAACGGGCGACACATTATGGGAGTGTGAAATAACAAGGCGAAGTGGGCCTGCCTTATTCCTGAAATGTGATGAGAGTCACAAGTTATTGATTAATTGGGGAGATTGCCGTCAAGATGCAAACTGCACCAGACGGAGCTTATCCATGCCATGCGACAACTTGTGACCCTGCTGACTCTTTTGACAACAAGTCAGTATGCGAGTGGATAAATGGCGCGGATAAACGAGAAGGGCGCACGGGCGCCCTTCTCTCACACTGGTCCTCAGACACAGTCAGCGTCGGCAGGATTCAGCGATAGCGACCGCGCACCGAGCTGGTGGCCCGCCCCGCCATCTTGATCAGGCTCTGGCGGGTATGGAAGTGGCAGATAGCCACCCCCAGCGCATCCGCCGCATCCGCCTGGGGCGTGGCCGACAGCTTGAGCAGATGGGTCACCATGTGCTGCACCTGCTCCTTGGCGGCGCCACCCGTGCCCACCACCGCCTGCTTGATCTGGGTCGCCGAGTATTCGCTGACCGGCAGCAGGGCGTTGACCGCCGCGACTATGGCACTGCCCCTGGCCTGACCCAGCTTCAAGGCCGAATCGGCGTTGCGGGCCATGAAGACCCGCTCGATGGCGAACTCGTCGGGTTTGAACTGGGTGATGATCTCGCTCACCCCGTCATACACCTGCTTGAGGCGCGACGGCAGCTCGCCCAGGTCGGTGCGGATGCAGCCCGAGCCCAGGTATTCCGCCTTGCCTGCGACTATGCGGATAACGCCGTAACCTGTGATCCGGGAACCCGGGTCTATGCCCAAAATAATGCTCATGACACTCTGTTGCTCTGAAGGCAGTTCATGGCCGCCAAGATAGCAAACATGCGTCCGCTTGGCTCGCGCGGCGGCGCCCTCGCCGGCTGACTGCGCAGGGATCCGTCATCTTGTACAGTGGTCTGCCTGTTCCTTCACCCGTGCGGGCCCGCCAAATCAGGCACGGCAGGCGCAGGAAAAGGGTCAGTTCGCCAGCGCTACCAGCCGCTCGGCCAGTCGATGGCCGTGCAGATAGCTCTCGATCAGAGTCCCATCGGCCTTGCCCACCTCGATTTGCCGATACCAGTGATCGAGCATCGCCACGAAGCCCCGCTGGGCCAGCACCGGCTGCCAGTCATCCGGCGCCAGGGTCTGCAGCGTTTTGTCCCGGGCAATCGTGCCCCGGGTGCAGTTCTCAAGGTGCAGGGAGAGGTTGTCGCCGTAAGCATCGACACGCTCCTCCGTGATGCCGGCACTGCGGTTCATGCTGCCGCTCACCGCCGTCTGCCCGCTTTGCCAGGCGACGCTCACTCCGGCCAGCAGCTCGGGCTGCTGACTGCTGCGCCGCAGCACAGCATGCAGATCCCCGGTAGGCAGGCCGCCATAGAAACAGAGGCTGTCGAGCACATGGATAAAGTCGTCGAACAGGAACTGGCGTGGCTGCCCCGGCAGGGCGTGTCTGTGCTTTTGCCAGTTGAGCTCGGTGAGCGGCTGATTATCTGTACGGGTGGCGCGCATGGCGGGCAGATAGCGACGGTTGAAGCCCACAAACAGCGGACAGTCCTGCGCCAGGGCGAGGTTGGCGAGCGCCTCCACCTCGGCCGCGCTGTCGCACAGCGGCTTGTCGACAAAGGTGGGGATGCCGGCGTGCAGACACTGGCGGGCCAGAGCGAAGTGCACGGCGGTGGCGGCATGGATCATCACGGCATCCGGACGGCTCCCTAGCAGCGCATCCACCTCGGTAAAGCATTCAGGGGTCCGGTACTGGCGAGAGAGCTTGCCCAGCACCGCCGGATTGCGGGTGCAGAGCAGCGGGGTGACTCGCTCGTCGCTGGCCAGCAGCGGCAGATAGGCCTTCTGGGCGATATCACCAAGGCCAATCAGGGCAATGCGCATGGGAACTCCTTGTCACTTGAGCAATGGATAAATGGATAAGTGGATAACCGGCTAAGTTGCCCGCACCATCTCAGGATTTCCCCCGCAGATCCAGCCTTGCCGCAACCTGCGGCTGCCTCATCTCTCTCAGCCTTCCCCTTCGCAAGGGCGAGGAGCAAGCGGGAGTGGCTTTACTCCCTCCCCTGCCAAGAGACAAGGTGGACTGATATGTATCGCCAGCAAAACGGGTTTCGTATTGCACCCATTTTGGCTAACATGCCCCACTTCAAGGAGACACAGGGGCAAGGAACCGATGAGCAACAAGACGCTGCAATCCCTCTTTCACTACAAACGTTGGGCCGATGGCGAGCTGCTGGATACGATCGCCACGCTGGACTCGCAGCAATATACCGAAGACCACCACACCTGCCTTCGGATCTTCAACCATATCCATGTGGTCGATGCCATCTTCAAGGCCAATCTGCTGGGGGAGACCCACGGCTTCAATGCCACCAATACCCCGGAGACGCCACCCCTGGCATCGCTGCGCAGCTCGGTCACGGCACTGGATAACTGGCTGGTAGAGTACGTCACCGCCATGAGCCCGCAAGAGGGTGAAACCTCGCTTTCATTTCGCTTTGTCGATGGCGACAGGGGGCAGATGAGCCGCGAGGAAATGCTGCTCCATCTGGTGACCCACGGCGGCTATCACAGGGGAGCGATCGGGCGAATGCTGGTGCAGTGCGGCATCACGCCGCCGCGCGATACCCTGACCACCTTTTTGCATCGCAGCGAACCCGAGCGACGCAGCGAATATGGCTCACCCTTTGCGGGATAATGGAGTCTTGCCCTTATGAACCAACTCACGCGCTTCTGTCGCCCGTTACTGCTCGTGCTGCCATTGCTGCTGGGTGGATGTGCCGCTGCCATCGATCACTACTCGGGGCGCTTTCGCAACACCCTGGCACCTGGGGAGACACGCACGACCATTCGCGCCGAACTGGGAGATCCCCAGCTTTGTCAGCAGGCCGCCTTTCTGACCGAGGATAATGTGCAGGATTGCGATCGCTTTACCGTGCTCGGCAAGATCCACAAGCGCGGTGACGGCAATGGCCAGGCCACGGCGAGCGCCGTGACAATGGGGCTGGGGGAGCTGGTGCTGATCCCCATGACGGTGGCTGGCGTCGCGGCGGACTACACCCAGCGCCATACCCTCACCGTCTATTACGATCGGGACGATCACTATCTGTTTCACACCCTGCTCAATGGCAAGGGGCAGGAAGTGTGGCAATAAGGGGCGATAAAGCGAAACGCTTTGCTGCCCCATGGCCATGTGACAGCCGTTTGCCGGGTGACTCGGGAAATCCCGCTAAGATTGCTCTCTGCGATCCAGCCATTTGCCCACTCTGGCCCCCAGCTCGGAGCAGATAAGGGCGCTGACAATGGCCCCTATCATCCGGTTTGCCTCGGAGAGCGCTTTTGTCTCAACAAACTGGTAGGCAATGAGATTGAAAATGAGGATCCCGAGCAGCAGACCCAGCCCGCTGCCAATCTTCTCTCTTCTGGATTTGGCTTTCACCGCCATCTATTGCTCCTGTGCAAGGGAGCCGGCCATTCAGCCCCTCCCCTTATCCATAGACCGAACAAGATAGCAAAGCCGCGCCTGCTTGCCCGCCTTTATCGCACCTGCTTACGCGCTTTGATGACGCAGTTCAAAAAACGATAACTTTCTGATGGTTATGTCATTTATGGTGCTCGCGTAAGCGGCTTCGTTCGGATTACTATAGCCATTGGCGCCTATTGGGCTGTAGTAGTCTAATAAACTCGGACACCACAAGGAAATAACTATGCAAATAACCACAACCCTCACTCTGACAGCAGCTGAAGAAGCCGAAATATCTGCGATTCTAGGATGTAACGCTGCGGACCTGAACAATCATCTTAATTTATGTCTTGGTGCATCAATCAATGAATATTTGGCCATGTTCCGTGGTCAGAAAGTTTTCAAGCGAGGAAGCGATATGCTTGAATACCGATTACTTCTTCTCATTGAAACTGCATTCAATGGCGTCATCCCTGATGAACGAACAGTCAGCAACTTGTTTCAAACAACACTGACGGAAAGTCGCTCTCTTATTCGATCGGTAATTACTAAATATCAATACCAACTGAAATCTCATGTTGAGAGAACACTTAGCTCATCGCTAACTGCCGCGATTAGACAAAACAATACTCAGGACTACACCGTAGTTATTAATAGCCAGAACGTCGTCGATGAATTAAATAAAGCTCTAGCCGACATTGATGGTAGTCTCTCTTCAGTTAAGAAGAAGAAAGGCAGTGTATCCACATATGAAATTCCACCATCTTCTTACAACCGTCTTTGCACAAAATTCAACGTTCAGCCGAATCCGTGACCCCAATGAGTGATTTACTTTCAGCGTCAAGCTTGCTTATGGCTATTGCAGCAATTCTTTTCAGTCTTTGGTATGCCGACATTTCAAAAGCCCTTGAAATAGAGCCAAAGCCTCATAAAGAGGATAACGTAGCAGCAAAAAAGTCAGTGACTTCCGTGCTTTTTAGTAAGGCATTGCCTGTCAGTTTGATGGCTCTTTCAATAGCTGCAATATTTTTACCTGATGCATTTAAAATTGCCAGCGAGTCATACGAAATATACAAAGAAAATAACTTAAAACTTATTAATTACAATGCAGTTAAAACCGCGTACTGTTTTGTAACTATATTATCATCGATTCTTTCAATGTATACATTGATGTTATTGTGGAAATTATTTAACTTACGTAATAGCCTAAGTTGATTATTACTCAACAGTGTTTACACATAGTTTCTCAAGTGAGGTGGAATTCTATATTAGAGTTCAGTTAACTAAATCAAAGGCGACCAGATGGTCGCCTTTTTATTTTCTATCACTTTCCAATCAGGAAATATCACCTTGCCGGTCGCTTGGCGCCATTCCCTTTGGCCGCAGGCTTGCCGCCCTGGGCTGCCGGTTTGGCTGAGCCAGCGCGAGTCGGGGTTTTACCCTTGTGCACAGGTTTCCCCTGCCCTGCTGGTTTGCCCTGACCTGCGCCTTGGGAAGCGGGCTTGCCGTTGGCGCCAGCACCTTTGCTGAGCTGGGAGCCCACCGGCTTGCCGCCAGTCGCCTTGTTGCCAGCCCCATTGCCACGCTGATGGACTATGTTGCTGTGGCGGGTCAGGGCCGGTTTCAGCCCCTTGTTGATGCTGCGCTCGGCCTTTGCCTCGCCACGTCCTTCCGGCGGCACCAGGCAGTTGGGGCCGTTGCCGATCAGGTGACCCTTGCCCATTTCCAGCAAGGCTTCGCGGATCATGGGCCAGCCGGCAGAATCGTGGTAGCGCAACAGCGCCTTGTGCAGGCGGCGACGGCGCTCCCCTTTCACCACGAACACATCCCCGCCCTGGCGACTCACCTTGTTGAGGGGGTTTTTCTCGGTGTAATACATGGTGGTGGCGTTGGCGAGCGGCGACGGGTAGAAGTTCTGCACCTGATCCAGCTTGAAGTTGTTGGTCTTGACCCAGAGCGCCATGTTCACCATGTCTTCATCCGTGGTGCCCGGGTGGGCCGAGATGAAGTAGGGGATCAGGTACTGCTGCTTGCCCGCCTCTTTGGAATACTTGTCGAACAGCTCCTTGAAGCTGTAGTAGCTGCCCATGCCCGGCTTCATCATCTTGGAGAGGGGGCCCTCCTCGGTGTGCTCGGGGGCAATTTTGAGGTAGCCGCCGACGTGGTACTTGGCCAGCTCCTTGATGTAGCGCGGATCTTCCACCGCTATGTCGTAACGCACCCCGGAGGCGATCAGTATCTTCTTGATCCCCTTCACATCCCGCGCCTTGCGATAGAGGTTGATGGTCGGGGTATGGTCGGTATCCATGTGCGGGCATATGGTCGGCCAGACACAGGAGGCGCGGCGGCAGGTCTGCTCGGCCTTGGGGCTCTTGCAGCGCAGCTTGTACATGTTGGCGGTGGGGCCGCCGAGATCCGAGATGACGCCGGTAAAGCCCGGCACCTTGTCGCGGATCTCTTCGATTTCTTTGATGATCGACTCTTCCGAGCGGCTCTGGATGATGCGCCCCTCGTGCTCCGTGATGGAGCAGAAGGAGCAGCCGCCGAAGCAGCCACGCATGATGTTGACCGAGGTCTTGATCATCTCGTAGGCCGGGATCTTCTCCTTGCCATAAGCCGGGTGCGGCACCCGCTGATAGGGCAGGCCGAACACGCCGTCCATCTCGTCGGTTTCCAGCGGGAAGGCGGGCGGGTTGACCCAGACGATGCGATCGCCGTGAGCCTGGGAGAGCGCGCGGGCGCAGCCCGGGTTGGTCTCGTGGTGCAGGATGCGCGACGCATGGGCGTAGAGCACCTTGTCTTCCTTCACCCGCTCGAACGCCGGCAGCTTCACATAGGTTTTCTCCCACGGCTTCTGCTTGGGCGGCTGCACCAATACCGGCTTGGCTTCTTGCTCCACCGGCGCCGTGCCTTCGTCATCCGAGCAGGGCGCCCCTTCCATATAGGGGTTCATGATGGGGTCGATGCGGCCGATCTGATCCAGCTTGCTCGAATCCACCCCGCGCCACTCGGGCAGCGGCTCCTTGCGGATCACGGCGGTGCCGCGAATATCCTGCATGGTGTCGATGGTCTCGCCATTCGCGATGCGGTGCGCCACCTCGATGAGCGGCCGCTCGGCGTTGCCATAAATGAGGATGTCGGCCTTGGCATCGAGCAGGATGGAGCGACGTATGGTCTCGGACCAGTAGTCGTAGTGGGCGATGCGGCGCAGCGACGCCTCTATGCCACCTATGACAACCGGCACCTCCTTGAAGGCTTCTTTACAGCGCTGGGTATAGACCAGGGTGGCGCGGTCGGGCCGCTTGCCGCCTATGTCTCCCGGTGTGTAGGCATCATCGTGGCGCAGCTTCTTGTCGGAGGTGTAGCGGTTGATCATGGAGTCCATGTTACCCGCCGTCACCCCGTAGAAGAGGTTGGGTTTGCCCAGACGCATGAAGTCATCCTTCGATGACCAGTCCGGCTGGGCAATGATGCCGACCCGAAAGCCCTGGGATTCCAGCATGCGGCCGATCACCGCCATGCCGAAACTCGGGTGATCCACATAAGCGTCACCGGTCACCAGGACTATGTCACAGCTGTCCCAGCCGAGTTTGTCCATCTCCGCTCTGGACATGGGCAGGAAGGGCGCAGTGCCGTAGCACTCGGCCCAGTAGCGGGGATAGGAGAAAAGGTGGGTAACCGGCTGCATTTTGAACACCTGGAACAATTCGGGTCGCGCATTATACCGGCAGAGCAGAGCGGGAGCGATGGCTTTTTGCCCCTACAGAGCAAGGGGGAAAGGCGAGCCAGTGACAGGCTCGCCTCAATAACGCGGGGTTGAACGGGATCAGGCCAGGACGCGGGCCAGCACAATGCGGCTGTAGTGGCGCTGCAGCAGCTGATAACCCCCGAGCAGACACCAGACCAGAGCCGGCGCCAGGAAGATGGGGTGGGTCGCGAGGCGCAGCATCAGCAAACCCAGCAGGATCAGCGCGAACGGGCGGATCTCGTAGAGCCAGAGCGGCCAGCCCTGCTTGCGGGCAGGGAGTGGCTTGTCGATGCGCCTATGGGCACTACGTCTGAACCAGGCCAGGGAACCGGCCAGATAGAACGCCAGTCCGGCCAGCAGCAGACCCGGTTGCTCGGCAACCCCCAGCAACAGCAAACCGCTGCCCATATAGGCAAAAGGCAGCGGCTCATAGATAGCAGATGGCAACATAGCTCACCTCAAGGTTAAAACTGGTTACATATTAACCGCCGGCTGCAGTGATACCATCCGCTTTCTGCGGCTTGCACCTATATGGGTGTAGGTATCAGGCAGCCGGTTTATCCTCGGCTTTCACCGCCAACTCGGCTGCCAGCGCCTCGTCCACCAGCAGATCCCGCGCCCCTGTCATGCCCGCCCGTTTGGCCAGCAGATGATAGATGGCAGGCACCATCACCAGAGTCACCAGGGTCGCGAGAGACAGCCCGAAGAAGACCACGGTCCCCACCGCCATCCGGCTCTCGTAACCTGCCCCCATGGAGAGCATCAGCGGCACTGCCCCTATGATGGCGGTCAGCGACGTCATCAGAATGGGCCGCAGGCGGCGCACCGAGCCGGCAATGATGGCCTCATCGAACGCTTCCCCACGCTGGCGAAGCTGATTGATGAACTCCACGATCAAGATGCCGTTCTTGGTCACCATGCCGATCAGCATGATCATGCCGATCTGGCTGTAAATGCTCAGCTCCTGTCCCGTCAGCCAGAGGCCGAGCAGACCACCGAAGATGCCAAGGGGAACCGTCACCATGACCACAGCCGGGGTCAGCATGCTCTCGAACTGGGCCACCAGCACCAGATAGACCACCAGCAGGGCCAGACCGAACACCATCACCATCTCGCCCTGGTTGTCGCGATAATCCTTGGACTCACCGGCGTAATCCACCGTCATGCCGCTCGGCAGATTGGCATTGGCCCAGCCATCGAGGAAGTCCAGCGCCTCGCCCAGGGTGCGATCCGGCGCCAGATCGGCGGTGAGAGTCACCGCCTTCTGCCGCTGGTAGTGGTTGAGCCGCTGCGGGCTTGCCACCTGTTTGACGGTGGCCAGGGTGGAGAGACTCACCATCTCGCCACTGGCAGCCTTGAGATAGATACGGCTGAGATCGGACACGCCGTTGAAGTCGTGCTGATTGGCGCGCAGATAGACGTCATACTCCTCGCCCCTGTCCACATAGGTGGTCTGGCTCACGCCGCCGAGCAGGGCCTGCAACGAGCTGGCTACGGTCGACACCGGAATGCCGAGTTGGCTGGCCCTGTCCCGCTCTATGGTCACTTGCAGCTCGGGGGTCTTCTCGGCGTAGTCGAGATCCGGCATCGACATCAGGCCGCTCTGGGCCGCCGCCTCTTTCAAAGCCAGCCCCTGCTGGTAGAGCTCGGCATAGTCGGAGCCCTGCAGCACGAACTGGACGGCCGCGGTGGAGCCGCCCCGAAAGCCCGGCTGGAAGGTGCGGATCATCACATCAGGGATCCCCGCCAGTCGTCCACTCAGGGACTGGGCAAACTGGGTGGCGGTTTCGTCCCGCTCGGCCCAGTCGGTGAGCTGAATGATCGCCATCCCGGTCTGATCGCCGCCACGACCGAAGGCCGGGGTACTGAAGCTCATGGCCTGCACCACGCCCTTGCCCAGCAGCGGCATGATGGCGGCCTCCACTTGCTGCATGTTGCGCTTCATCCGCTCTATGCTGGTGCCCTCGGCCCCCTTCACGAACACATAGAGCACACCCCTGTCTTCGGTGGGGGTCAGACTGGTGGGCAACTGGCCAAACAGGGCGCCGATGCCGCCAAGGCAGAGCAAGAGCACCAGCGGCGTCCAGGCCGAACGACGCAGCACCCAGCCCAGCAGGCGTCGGTAGTGTTTCTCCACCCAGCCGAGGCCGCGATCGAGCGCCGCCGTCAGCACATTGGGTTTGTCTACGGAGCGCATCAGCCAGGAGCCCATGGCTGGCGTCAGGGTAAGTGCCACCAGGGAGGAGAAGAGCACGGCCAGGGAGAGCAGGATGGCGAACTCGGTAAAGAGCCGCCCCACCATGCCATCCATGAAGGCGATGGGTACAAACACCATCACCAGCACGGCCGTGGTCGCCACCACGGCAAAGCCCACCTCACGGGTGCCGTGCCAGGCCGCCATCAACGGTGGCTCACCCCGTTGCAGGTGATGGTGAATGTTCTCCACCACCACTATGGCGTCATCCACCACCAGACCGATGGCGAGAATAAGGGCGAGCAGTGTAATGAGGTTGATGGAAAAACCGAGATACCAGGCACCGATAAAGGCGGAGATCAGCGACACAGGGACCGTAATGGCCGGGATCAGGGTAGTGCGCCCCTGCCCCAGGAACAGATAGAGCACGGCCACCACCAGCACGGCGCTGATGGCCAGCGTCTCGTACACCTCGTCGATGGCCTGCTTGATGAAGATGGTGGAGTCATAGTCGACCTCGAGCTTGGCCCCTTCCGGCAGGAAGCGCTGCATCTCGGCGACCTTCAGCTCGATGCCCTGGGCCACCGCCAGGGGGTTGGCGGTGGACTGGGCGACTATGCCGATCCCCAGACTCTCGCGACCATTGCGCTGATAGGCGCTGTCTTCGTTCTTGGCGCCCACCTCCACATCGGCGATGTCCGCCAGATAGATGCTCTGACCGTTGTCGGCACTGCGCACCTGCAAGGCCTGGAAATCGGCGGCTGTGTGGTAGAGGCGGGCAATCTGCACCGCCATCGTCATGCTGTTGTTGCGAATTTCGCCGCCCGGCAGCTCGATATTCTCCCGCTTGAGGGCATCCTGCACGTCCGCCACCGTGATGCCACGGGCCGCCATGTCCGCCGGGCGCAGCCGCACGTACATCACCTGGGTCAGATCGCCGGAGAGGGCCACCTCGCTCACCCCGTCCACCAGACTCAAGGGGTCGACCAGCACGCGGTTGGCGTAGTCGGTCATGGCGGTACGGTCCATCTGGGTGCTGCTGAAGTTCAGCCAGACAGCGACATCGCCGTTGCCGTTGTCCTTGGTGACCATGGGTTCATCCACGTCGTCCGGCAGCCTGGGCCGGGCACGGGAGAGGGCATCGCGCACATCCGAGGTGCCCTCCACCATGTTCCAGCCGAGCTTGAACTCCACCGTGATGACGGAACGCCCCTTGCGGGTCACCGAGTTGATGTTCTTGATACCGCTGATGCCGGAGAGCTGATCCTCGATGGGCTTGGTGACCTGGCTCTCCATGACGGCGGGTGCCGCCCCCTCGTACATGGTGGTGATGGAGACGGATGGCGTCTGCACATCCGGCATCTCGCGCACCGTCAATTTGCTGAAAGCCACCAGACCGAACACGGTCAAGAGGGCACTCAATACCACAGCCACCAAGGGGCGACGGACAGATACATCGGAGAGCCACATCAGCCTTTGACCTCCGCCAGATCGTGCACACTGATGCCGTCACGCAGATTGACCAACCCCTCTACCACTATGCGATCGCCGACCTTCAAGCCCTCCGTGACCCACACCTCTTCACCATGGGTATCCCCCAGCACCACGGCCACCCGCTTGACCCGACCATCGGGCTCGAGGCGATAGACGAAACGCTGTTCACCGGCGTACTCCACCGACTGGGCAGGGATCAGGGTCATCTTCTGGGGCGGCAGGGAGAGCTCCACATTGAGCAGCATGCCGGGCCGCAACTGACCGTCAGGATTGGGAATGATGACACGGGCCTTGATGTTCTGGGTATCGTTGGACACCCGGCTGTCGAGGGTCTCCAGCACGCCATGAAACGATTGTTCCGGCCAGGCCGAGCTGGTGGCGGTCACCGCCATGCCGGGACGCAGCAGGGAGAGGTATCGCTCGGGCACCGCCAGATCGAGCCGCAGCCTGGCAAGCTCATCCAGATGGAGCAGGGTGTCACCACTGTTGACCAGGGCCCCTTCACTCAAGTCGATGAGGCTGACGGAGCCGTCAAACGGCGCTTGCAGGGTGCGCAAGGAGAGCTCGTAACGTGCGGCATCCACCCTTGCCTGGACTTGCGCCACTGTGGCCTCCTGCCCTTCCAGCTCTGACTGGGTCACGGCGCCGCGCGCCACCAGCCGGCGCATGTCCCGCAGCTTGCGAGCCTCATCGCGCGCACTGGCACTCTGCTCGGCGAGCTCCGCCTGCTGCTTGCCCGCATCCAGCGCTATCAGGGTATCGCCCTGCTTGACCTGCTGACCGGAACGCACCGCTATCTTGACGATACGCCCTGTCACCTCGGGGCTTATCACCACGGAACGATTGGCGGCCAGCTTGCTCACCAGCTTGATGGAGGGTTCAGCCAGACTCTGCTTGACCGTTTTCGCCCTGATATTGACCTGCTTGGGCTGGGGTTTGCTGACGGCTTCACCGTTACGGTAATACCAGACACCCAGCATCAGCAGGGAGAGACAGGCGATCGACAGCCACATACGCATTTTCATCAAGCAATCCATGAAATTAGGGAAAAAGGAGGCACTTCATCAATGATGGGCATCATGTTACCCCCTGACTATGCCGTGACTATGTATAAATGTGACAAAACGTAACAGAAGCGGTGGAAGATCACCGAAATCGTCGCCACAGGAGACGTTCTTGATGGTTCTGCCCTAAACTGATGAACCGAACCAGTCCAGATCAGGCCAGGCCGCCTATGCCAGAGAAACGCATCCATATCGTCACACGCCGCCTGCAATGGCTGCTGGGCTCCCTCGTCATGCTGCTGCTTGCCCTCACCTTCCATCAGACTCTGAAACAGGTCACCGAACTCAACGAGCGCGATACCCTCAACATCGCGGCCCGTTTGCGATCCCAATTCCAGCAGATGGAAACCGTGCTCGAGGCCATGCGTGGCCAGGCCGAGGAGCGGCTGCGCAGCAATCCGCAATCGGCGCTGACTCGCCAGCTTTATCAAGCCCTGCACACAGATCCCGAGCTGGGATTCTCGCTGGACAAGGTTCCCGCCAACCTGCCCGCCGGGCTCAGCGGCAATCTGACCGGACTGGGCCGACTGCCCGCCCCGGGCAGCGAGCGAGAAGCCAGACTGCATCTGGCGCTCAGTCTGTCACCCCTGCTCTCCACCGCCAGCAAGCTGCTGGGGGACAAAGTCGCCTGGGTCTATTTCACCGGGGTAGATGACTTTATCTATCTCTACCCCTGGATCCCCTCCAACGAGTTTCGCTTTCATCGCGCCATCTATCTGAAATCTTACTGGCAGGATGCCCTGAAACAGCAAAACCCCAGCCAGCGCGCCATCGTATCGCGCCCCTACGAAGATTTTGCCGGTATGGGGCAGATGATTTCTCTGTCACAACCCATAGTGAAGGATCAAACGCTGGTGGGGGTCATCAGTATAGATGTGCTGCTCACGCGACTCGATCGGCTGCTGCATGAGTCCACCCCCGCCATTGGCAGCCTGTTTTTGGTCAACCAATACCAGCAGATCCTGGCCAGCAGCGCGCAGGGGGCCGACTTTGTCCCAAAGTTCCAGACTGACAGGCATGGTTACCAGTGGCGGCAAGGAGCCCTCCAACTGGTCCAGACTATTCCTGATACGCAACTCACCCTGATCCACCGTATCCCGCTGACCGCACTCACCCAGGCCCTGTTCTGGCATTCACTCCCTTCCCTGATCACCATCCTCTTCATGATGTGGGCGGCGCTCTCGAGCCTCAAAGCCCGTCGTCTGAACCGGCAGCTCGACTATTTATCCAGTCACGATGCCCTGACCGGCACCTACAATCGCCACTATTTCGACGAATTCGAGCGCCTTCATTTGCGAGCCAAAGCCCGTGAAGTCGGGGTTGTCATGTTCGATTGCGATCACTTCAAACAGGTCAACGACCGCTTCGGTCACGAGGTTGGAGATCAGGTGCTGATCCGGCTGGTCACACTCTGCCAGCCTCTGCTGAAGAAAGAGGATGCCCTGATCCGCTGGGGTGGCGAGGAGTTTTTGCTGCTGGTTGCCAAGGGATCCGAGCCGCTGGATCAACTGACCGAGCGGCTGCGCCTGCAGATAGCAGAACATCCATGGGAGGAGATAGCGCCAGATCTTGCGGTCACCATCAGTCTGGGCTATCACCATTGCCGTGCCGGGACTCCACTGAAGGAGGCTATCCACCGGGCGGATCTCGCCCTCTATCAAGCCAAAGCCAATGGACGCAATCGAAGCGAAGGCTGGCAGGATGACGGCGCCAAAAACACGGGGTAAGCTGGGAGCCTCACTCACCTCAGGAGAGACAAAGTGTCACGAAAACCCCGCGTGGGATTGGCTCTGGGCAGTGGTGCTGCCCGAGGATGGGCCCATATCGGCATCATACGGGCGCTGGAGCGCCTGGGCGTCAAACCGGATCTGGTGGCGGGTTGCTCCATTGGCAGCTTTGTCGGTGCCGCCTATGCTGCTGGCGAGCTGGACAAGCTGGAGTCCTGGGTGCGCGGCTTCAGCCGGTTGCAGGTGGTCAGCCTGCTTGACCCCGCCCTCTCCGGCGGGCTGTTTCGCGGGGAAAAGGTGTTTGGCATCGCCGCCAATCACCTGGGCGACCCCGTCATCGAGAGCCTGCCCCTTCCCTTCGCCTGCGTTGCCACCGAGCTTGATACCGGCCGCGAGATCTGGCTGAAAGAGGGGCCGCTGCGCCAGTGTGTACGCGCCTCCTGCGGCATGCCTGGCATACTCACCCCTACCCTGGTCGAGGATCGCTGGCTGGTTGATGGCGCCGTGGTCAACCCCGTGCCCATTTCGCTGGCCCGCGCCATGGGGGCCGAGGTGGTGATCGCCGTCAACCTCAACGCCGACATGCACCAGCCCTGGACAGATGAACCGGACGAGCCCGTCACCGGCAACCGCTTCAGTCAGTGGCTGAACCGGGGTGATGGCCCCAATACCCCTGGGATGTGGAGCGTAATGACGGGTTCCATCAACATAATGCAGGAACGCATCACCCGCGCCCGTATGGCGGGGGATCCTCCCGAAATCCAGCTCTGCCCGCGCCTTGGCAGCTTCTCCATCATGGACTTCCACCGGGCCTCCGATGCCATCAACGAAGGGGAAGCCTGTGTCGAACGCAACATGGAGCAACTCAAGGATGAGCTTTCCCGCCTCGGCTTGATTTGACGCCAGGTGCCAACCTGACGAGCCCATAAAAAAGAGCGCCAGCGGCGCTCTTTTTGCTTTCTTGCGGCGGGCAAGCCATCAGAACAGCCCCAGCCCCTTTAACATCACGATCAGGATCAGCAGCGGTGACACATAACGGATGATGAAAAACAGCGGCTTGAGGATGGCCAGCTCCAGTTCGCCGTCGTTGATCAACGCCGCCTTCATCCGCTCGAAACCCCATACCCAGCCCACGAACAGGCAGAGGAAGATACCGCCAAGGGGCATCAACACATTGGATGAGACGAAGTCGAACAGATCGAAGAAGGTCTTGCCGGCGATCTGCACCTCTGCCAGTGAGCTGTTGGAGAGCGCGCAGGTCGACCCGACGGCCCCCAGCACCAGCAAGTTGAGCAGGGTCGCCTTGGGACGGCTCATGTGAAAACGCTCGGACACCACGGACACAGGGACTTCCAGAATGGAGAGCATGGCGCCCGTCGCCGCAATCGCGGAAAGCACGAAGAACAGCACCATGAACAGGTGACCGAAGGGTATGCTGGCGAACACGGCCGGAATCGTGATGAACAGCAGGGAGGGACCCGCCGTTGGCTCGAAGCCGAACGCAAACACAGCCGGGAAGATGGCGATCCCCGCCAGCATGGAGACGAACAGATCGGCGCACATCACCCGGAAGGTAGTCAGCGGTATGTTCTGATCATCCCGAAAATAGCTGCCATAGGTCATCATGCAGCCCATGCCGATGGAGAGCTTGAAAAACGCCAGCCCCATGGCGGTCAGCACCACACCGGCGGTGATCTTGGAAAAGTCCGGCGAGAACAGAAAATGCAGCCCCTGACTCGCCCCTGGCAGGGTCAGACTGCGAATGCCGATCACCAGCAGCAGGATGAAGAGCACGGGCATCAGCTTCTTGGTAACAGCCTCGATCCCTCTGGAGACCCCCATCAGCAGTATGCCCCCCATCAGCACCAGCACCAGCCACTGCCAGAGCAGACTCTGTAGCGGATTGGTGATAAGCGCATTGAAGGCTGCCCCCGTGACCGCAGGATCGGTTGACAGTATCTCGCCGCTGGCCGCCTTGAAGATATAGGCAAACACCCAGGCCGCGACCTCGGAATAGAAAGACATGATGAGGAAGGCCGCAACCACCCCCATCAGGGCAATCAACCACCAGGGCTGGCCCCTGGGTGCAAGCTTGCTCAAGGTCGTCACCGCATCGGCTTTGCCCTTGCGGCCCAGCATGATCTCGGAAATCATCACCGGCAGACCCACCAGCAGGGTGGCTATGACATAAACCAGCAGGAAGCTGGCGCCGCCGTTTTCACCGGTCAGGTAGGGAAATTTCCAGATATTGCCTAGCCCGACGGCAGAGCCCAAAGTAGCGGCAAGGACACCGAATTTGCTGGTAAAGCCATCTCTGGCCTTGGGAAGGATTTGACTCATGCTTGTCTCACTGTGCGCATCATGCAAGGGATACCCCCTAATTTCAGGGTCAGAATTTTCTGAGGATTAATCCGGCTTGCCAAGATGTTTTCGTTAAAACCCCGGACGAGAGCACAATTAGCCAAATTTAATTAATTGGAGTCATTATTTGATGGATAAAAAAATGCCGCCATTGAGGCGGCATTTTTGTCAAAGCCCACTTAAATCAAGCCTTGGCAATATCGTCCGGACCGATCTGGCCGATTTCTGCGACTTTTTTGTCAGCCAGCAGCCAGAGGGTGAACTTGTGCAGTTCCGGGTGATGAGCCAGTGCCACCAGGAAGGCGCCACCTACTTCACGATAACCCAGTTCATAGTTCTTCAGGGTGGTGGGGGGAACGCCCAGCAGATCGGCAAATTTAGGACGGCTCAGGCCGACCGCTTCACGGATCTGACGGATCTTCTTGCCAACAGTTACGATATTTGAATTCATATTGTTCCATACTCCGTACGGCGGATTGACTCCACCTTTATTTTTCGCGACGACTCGTAGTCAAGTGTATCAGTTTTGAACGGACTCGTTATGGTCGAGCCTCTATCTTTAATCAGCGTCTTTCGACGACAACCCTTGTAAACCTCGGGGATGGTAATCGCTCAACCGCCTCAGGTAAACAGTCTCGAAAAGAAACCTTTATTGTTGCCGCCAGAATAACTCGTATAATCCGCCAGCTATCCCTAAAGAGTAAGAACTCATGGCGCTTCCCGGCATAATCTCCTGTTTACACCCAGTTTCAGATCCCGAAGCTCTCACCCGCCAGCTGATGCAAGGCCAGCAGACACGCGCCGAAGCGTTCTGGTTACCCGCCAGCATGCATGAACAGGCGGCAGCGGTTTTGACTGCGCTCGATGACAAATGCAGTCTGTTTCTTGAGCAGCCCGTTGCGGACCTCCCCCTGCGCAGTCACGATGGCATGGTGCAAGAAGCGCACACTCTGCTGCTTGGCAACGGCAACCGCATCGCCCTTGCCAAGGTGCCGGGAGATGGAGGCTTGGTACCCGCCTCCGGGCTCGCCGAAATGGGGCAATGGCTGGAATCGGGTCACCTGCACTTTCGCTGTTCAGCCGCGGTGCAGCCCGTAGCTCGGGCCATCCTCAATATCTGGCCTCTCGACCCCTATCTGGCTCGTCATTTCCTGCTCAGCTTTACCCCTTTACTGTGCAAAGCAACCGACGCCGACTATCTGGCGGTGTTCCAGGCGCGCGAATGTACCGCCATGGCGCAATCTGACTGGGTTCAGTCCTATATGAAACTCGAAAAGAAGCTGCACAGAGCCTATTTGGATCACTAATTAATTTGGATAAACAGCCAGTTATCCACACGACACAATTTGCCATATGGGCTATTTGTGAGCTTGATCATGTTTTGAAATCGGCATAGAGTGCGCCTCGTCATCGGAATGACATTGGCTGTTCGTGAAGGGTTGATTGCATCCCATGTGATGCCAACCGCTCGCTTGTGCACCAGGAATGAGTGCCTCTCGGATGGAACCGGGATCCCTGCCCGCTTCAACACTGTTGTTCGGCAGAGCCTGCAGCTTACATAAATTAAAAAGTGCGAAGCACGTAACCAACGTGCCATCTCAACGAGGATTTTTTTATGATGAAAATGGCTCCTTCCCTGATCGCCATCGCCATGGCTGCCATGGGTGCAACTGCAGCTCACGCCGCTGATGATATCTACTTCGGTGCCGGTGCCGGTGCTGCTCACTTCAACGGTCTGAACAAGATCGAAGGCGTGAAAAATGGTGAAGAAAACGCTGCGGCGGCCAACGCCTTCGTAGGTTACAACTTCAACGAGTACTTCGGTTCCGAGCTGGGCTACCAGTACGCCGGCCGTGGTAACACCGATGGCAACCGTTACGAGAACCAGGGCGCTACCTTGTCCGGTATCGCTCGTCTGCCGCTGGGCGGCGACTTCTCTGCCTTCGCTGAAGGCGGCGCCTACTGGGCTCACACCGATGGCATGGGCACCAGCGATACCAAAGTATCCCCGCTGGCCGGCCTGGGCGTGACCTACCAGGTAAACGACGCGCTGGATCTGCAAGCTCGCTACCGCTACATGTGGGACGTGGCTGATCTGCACGCCGACAACGTACGCTACAAGTCCAACCAGAGCGTTGCGACCCTGGAAGCCGTATACCACCCGTTCCGCTCTTCCTACGTAGCCCCGGCTCCTGCCCCGGTTGTTGTTGAAGAAGCGCCGGCTCCGGCTCCGATTGTTGAGAAGAACTTTGCCCTGAACTCCGACGTGCTGTTTGCCTTTGGCAAAGACAGCCTGAAGGCCGAAGGCGTCGAAGCGCTCAACTCCCTGTACCAGCAGATCGTTGACTTCCAGCCGAAAGACGGCAGCGCCGTTGTTGTTGGTTACACCGACCGCATCGGTTCCGACGCTTACAACCAGAAGCTGTCTGAAGCCCGTGCCCGTACCGTTGCCAACTTCCTGGTCAGCAAGGGTATGGCTGCCAGCAAAGTTGCTGTTGAAGGTCGTGGCGAAGCCAACCCGGTCACCGGCAACAAGTGTGATGGCGTGAAAGCCAAAGCTCAGCTGATCTCCTGCCTGGCCCCGGACCGTCGCGTTGAAATCCGCGTATCCGGTGTACAAGTAGTTCAGCAATAATCTGACACCGTTCAGATAATGCGAAAAGGGGATGCCACGGCATCCCCTTTGTCTATCCACTTTCCGCAGTCTGATTAAGAACGCAGCAATTCGCGTCACCTTCTGTCAAACCGTTTCCCCCATCACATTGCCCGCCTGTTCGTGCAACCCCGCACCAGCGCTGGATATCTGTACAGAAACTTGATCAATACGAGTCAAAGGAATACAGTAACCCCGCTTGTAAGGCATTGGATGAACTATTAAAAGTGCTTCTTGCCCGGTTAGTTGTCCATGAAGCCAAGGCTTCATGAGTATCCAGGAACCATCCATTTTTTACTTCGTACCCCCCGTGGTCAGCCACGGAGGTCGCCGCAAAAATGTCACTTGCGACCGGTATAACTGAAGAGTGCGCAGTACGCCCTAGCACGGCAAACTCAACGAGGATAAAACGATGAAAATGAAAATGGCACCCGCCCTGATTGCTCTGGCCATCGCGGCCATGGGAACTTCTACCGCTCAGGCAGCCGACGATTGGTACACAGGTATCGGTGCAGGTTGGGCTTATGGCCACGACCTGAACGACTTTGGCAAAGACGCCGACAAGGACGCCACTGCGCTCTCCCTGTTTGGTGGCTACAACTTCAATGATTACTACGCTGCCGAGCTGGGTTATCTCTATACCGGTAAAGCGGGCGTCGACGGTGTCGACTTCAAGACCCAGGGTGCCACCCTGTCCGGCCTTGCCCGTCTGCCCCTCAGCGACATCTTCTCCGTGTTTGCTGAAGGCGGTGCCTACTTCAACCACGTCAACGGCAATGGCAACAGCGACAACGGCACAGCGCCGCTGGCGGGTGTTGGTCTGACTGCCAAGCTTTCCGACCTCATCGACGTACAAGCCCGCTACCGCTACATGTGGAACCTGGGTGATGAGCAGAAGACCTGGGAAACCGACATGAGTGTGGCCACCCTGGAACTGGTGATGCACCCGAATCGCACCTCCTATGTGGCCCCTGTAGCTGCGCCTGCGCCCGAGCCGGTACCTGAGCCTGTCGTGGTCGACAAGAGCTTCTCCCTGAGCTCGGACGTGCTGTTTGCCTTTGGCAAATCCACTCTGAAGCCGGAAGGGGTTGCATCGCTGAACACCCTGTATCAGCAAATCGTCGACGTGCAGCCCAAAGATGGCAGCGCCGTGGTCGTCGGTTACACCGACCGCATCGGCTCTGACGGCTACAACCTGAAGCTGTCAGAAGCTCGTGCCCGCACTGTGGCGGACTTCCTGGTCGGCAAGGGTCTGCCAGCTGGCAAGGTATCCATCGATGGTCGTGGCAAGGCCGAGCCCGTCACCGGCACCCAGTGTGACGGCATCAAGGCCAAGGCTCAGCTGATCGCCTGCCTGGCCCCAGATCGTCGTGTTGAAGTGCGCGTCACCGGCATTCAGGAAGTGACTCAGTAACAAGCCCTCAAGGCATATGAAGGAGGCCGGACGGCCTCCTTTTTTATTGTGTTTTTACTACATTCAGCCCCATCCCGGCGTCATTTCGTGATCCTCTCCCCATCCTTGCCGTCCAACATGGTCAAACACCCTTTATCGCCTATAAATAGTGGTGGTTGTACATAACAGGGCAGGAGCCCTACGACACCATGCATCGACGAGGATACGCGATGAACATAAAACTGAAACCTGTTTGGATTGCTTTGGCACTGGCGAGCACGGGGGCGCTGGCGGCACCGGTCAACGACTGGTATGTCGGGGCTGGTGGAGGCTGGGCCATCGCCCACGATCTGGGTGATTTTGGCAAGGATGCGAGCAAGGACGCCACAGCGCTCACCTTGTTTGGCGGCTACAACTTCACCGAAAATCTGGGGGCGGAGCTCGGCTATCTGTCGACCGGTGACTGGGATGTCCAAGGCACCGACTTCAGCAGCCAAGGGGCCACCCTGTCTGTTATAGGCAGGCTGCCACTGGGTGACGTCTTCTCGGTGTTTGCCGAGGGCGGCGGTTACATTTACCACGTCAAATCCATCAACGGTGGTGATGACAACCTGGCTCCGCTGGCGGGCCTTGGGCTGACGGCCAAACTGCACGACTGGGTCGATATCCAGGCGCGCTACCGCTATCTGGTCCGGGTCGGTGATGACTCGGACAACGACAAGGTAGGCAGCGGCACCCAGCGCTGGGTGAGCAACATCAGCACCGCCACGCTGGAGCTGGTGATCCATCCCAATCGCAGCAAGACGGTCGCACCAGCTCCCGCCCCCGTCCTGGTTCTACCACCGCCTCCCACCGCCCCGGAACCTGTGGATCAGACCTTCAACCTGAGCTCGGATGTGCTGTTCGCGTTCGGCAAGGCAGAGCTGAAACCGGAAGGGATGCAGGCACTGGATGCACTCTACCAGCAGATAGTGGATGTTCAGCCCAAGGATGGCAGTGCCCTTGTGATGGGTTACACGGATCGCATCGGCTCGGATATCAACAATCTGGCGCTGTCGGAAGCCCGAGCAAGCACTGTGGCCAACTTCCTGATCGGCAAAGGTTTGCCCGCCGACAAGGTGAGCATTCAGGGCAATGGCGAGAGCAATCCGGTCACCGGCAGCCAGTGTAATGCCATCAAGGCCAGAGCGGCCCTCATCGATTGCCTTGGGCCGGATCGCCGGGTCGAAGTCAGGGTGACAGGGGTACAAGGTACTCCCGAAGCACCGGAGGCAGAAGCCGAGATGTAACAGGTCAGACTCGTCAGCCGTGCACAAAAAAGGGATGCCGAGGCATCCCTTTTACATTTTCGCTTGTTGCACGCAGCGAGAGGATCAGAAGGAGGTACGGCGATAGCGCCGGTACTCGGGTCGCCAGAAGTTCGCTTCGATGGCCTGATCGATCACCTCGTCCGGGGTCTGTACCGCCTTGCCCTGCAGCATGGCGGTCTTGGCTACCATCTTGGCGATGTAGCGGGAGACCTGATGGATGTCTGCCAGATCCGGCAGCAAGGAACCTTCAGCCCCCTTCACCAGCGGCGAGCACTCCGCCAGGGCGCGGCTGGCCGACATCAGCATGGCATCAGTCACCCGGGTGGCACCGGAGGCGATGACGCCAAGCCCTATCCCCGGGAATATAAAGGAGTTGTTGCACTGGGCGATGACGTAACGCTTACCCTTGTACTCCACGGGAGCAAACGGGCTGCCGGTGGCGACCAGCGCCTGACCGTCAGTCCAGCGAATGAGATCCGCCGGTGTCGCTTCCACCCGTGAGGTGGGGTTGGAGAGCGGGAATATGATGGGACGGGTGCAGTGCTTGTGCATCGTCTTGACCACCTCTTCGGTGAACAGGCCCGGCTGACCGGAAACCCCGATCAGGATATCCGGACGACCATGCTCCATCACCTCCAGCAGGGAGATATTGTCCCCCACCGGCCAGTCAGCGATGCGATCCACCGGCTGGGAGAGGCGGCGCTGGAAATCGAGCTGGTTGGGGATCTTGTCGGTGATGAGACCAAAACGATCCACCATGAAGACCCGGCCACGGGCCTGGGCATCCGTCAGCCCCTCGGCCTTCATCTGCGCCACTATCTGCTCGGCGATGCCGCAGCCAGCGCTGCCCGCACCGAGGAAGGCGACCCGCTTCTCGGAGAGCTTGGCACCGGAGGCCTTGCAGGCGGCGATCAGGCTGCCGAGCGTCACGGCGGCCGTGCCCTGAATATCGTCGTTGAAGCAGCAGAGCTCGTTCTTGTAGCGGTTGAGCAGCGGCATGGCGTTGTTCTGGGCGAAATCCTCGAATTGCAGCAGGATATCGGGCCAGCGACGCTTGACCGCCTGGATGAAGGCATCGACGAACTCGGCATACTCTTCCCCCGAGATGCGCGGATTGCGCCAGCCCATGTAGAAGGGGTCGCTGAGCAGCTGCTGGTTGTTGGTACCCACGTCCAGCACCACAGGCAAGCAGTAAGCAGGCGAGATGCCGCCACAGGCGGTGTAGAGCGACAGCTTGCCGATGGGAATGCCCATGCCGCCGATCCCCTGATCCCCCAGACCCAGGATCCGCTCGCCGTCGGTGACCACTATCACCTTGACGTTCTGCTTGGTGGCGTTTTGCAGCATGTCATCGATCCTGTCCTTGTCCGGATAGGAGATGAAGAGACCGCGGGCGCGGCGATAGATGTTGGAGAACTCCTCGCACGCCTTGCCCACGGTCGGGGTGTAGATGACGGGCAGCATCTCGGTCAGGTGGTTGTGCAACAGACGGTAAAAGAGCGTCTCGTTGGTGTCCTGGATATTGCGCAGATAGATGTGCTTGTCCAGATCGTTGCCAAACGCCATGAACTGGCGGTAGGCACGCTCGGCTTGCTCTTCGATGGTCTCGATATTCTGGGGCAGCAGCCCTTCCAGATTGAAGCTGCTGCGCTCCTCGCTGGTGAAGGCGCTGCCCTTGTTGAGCAGCGGTGTCTCCAGCAGGGCGGGACCGGCATAGGGGATGTAGAGGGGACGTTTCTGATTATTATCTTCAAACATGTTTCTGGTACCTAAACGATGGCCTGGACGAAGGAACCTGCCGATCCTATGAGCTTGCGCCACGAATTTCAAAGAGTTTGCACATTCGTTGCAAAAGGTTTGCGACCCAGGCGGCGAAAGGCACCGGGGGTCTGACCAGTCAGCTGGCGAAAGCGGTTCGCAAAGTTGGCGCCATCGCTGTAACCGACCCGGCTGGCAAGCTCGGCAAGGGGCCAGTTGGTGTAGAGCAGCAACTGGCGCGCCTTGTTCATTCGCAATCGGGTAAGCCAGGCCATGGGCCCCATGCCGAACACCTGCTGGCAGAGGCGATGTAGATGGGGCACAGAGCAGGCCATCTGGCCAGCGAGCAAGGCCACGCTCCAGGGCTCGTCAAGGCGCGCCTCCACCCGGCGAAACAGCGCCTGCAACCTCAGCTCGGGGGTGCCGCGTACTTCCCCTTGCAGAGTGCGTTCCAGCAGCGCCAACAACAGGCTGAGCAACTGGGGTTGCAGGGGTGAACGGACTCCCTCCCCCTGCATCAGGCTGAGCAGATGGTAGAGCTGATCGCCGCCATCCCCTTGCCAGATACGGTGACCAAGCCGATGCAGGTGCTGCCAGCGCGGCACGTCATCGAGCAAAATCCAGCTGATCTGCCAGCGCTCCCCAATCAGCTTGAGGCCACCGGGCACGGCGGCGGGCAGGAAAATCAGCGACCCGGCCGGAATGGCTTGCTCCCCCGCGTCGGTGAGCAGGGCGCCTCCCTCGTCGTGGCTCACCATCAGGATGTGGAACTCGGGCCGGTTGCGGCGAATGAGGTAGTGATCCCTGAGCCGGGAGAGACCGCTGAGGAAGATCCCCGCCTCACCGAGCAGGGGCAGCCCTTCGCGCCCCAACATCCGCTCCTCGCAACCGGGGGCAATTTCCAGACACTCGCTGACAAATGCCATAACGCCTCAACAAGATAGTTTTGCACAAAAAAACCGAGAGATGCTCACAGTGAACCATCTCTCACCAGCCCCTATCATAACCATGACAAACCTTGCTTTTCACATACCCGGCTAACATAAATGAATTATTGGCAAGCGATTTTAAAACAAACCACTGATCGCGACTTCATGGCCCGACTGTGGCGACTGGCCCTGCCAGTGTCACTGCAGTCCATGATGTTCTCCCTGCTGGGTCTCATCGACATCATGATGGTGAGCCAGCTTGGCACCACGGCAGTGGCGGCGGTCGGCTTGGGTAACCGGGTCTTCTTCTTCAATCTGCTGGTGATAGCGGGGCTCTCGGGGGGAGTCTCTGTATTGGCAGCCCAATATTACGGTCGCGGCGAGCTGGCCGGGGTGCGCCGCTCCCTGGCGCTGGCGCTGGTCGGTGCCCTGCTGGTGAGCCTGCCGTTTGCGCTCATCTATGTACTCGCGCCGGGCAGCGTACTGGGCTTTGCCAGCCAGGACACCGAGCTGCGCCTGCTGGCCGATGAGTTCCTGATGATCACTGGCGCCACCATACTCTGCACCGCCATCGTAGTGCCGCTGGAGGCAGCCCTGCGATCCGTGGGCAACGCGGCGGCGCCGACCCGTATCGGCATCATCGCCATCATTGCCAACGTCATCCTCAACTATGCCCTCATCTTCGGCCATTTTGGCTTCGAGGCCATGGGCGTGGCAGGCTCTGCCTGGGGCACCACGATTTCCCGCCTGCTGCAGACAGCACTGCTGCTCTTCTATCTGGTGCGCCAGGAGCCCCGCCTGATCCCGCGTAAAATCGACTGGCGGGCCGCCTTTCGGCGCAAGGAGGTGGTGCGTTTCACCCTGATCGCCCTGCCACTGCTGTTTCACGACGGGCTCTGGGCCTTAGGCATGCTGATCTACGGCTTTCTTTACGCTCATCTTGGCACGGATTCGCTCGCCATCATGACCACGCTGGGGACGCTGGAGAGCATCCTCATCTCCCTCTTCTTCGGGCTGGCGGTGGCCTGCTCCACCCTGCTCGGCCACCGTCTCGGGGCGGAAGAGTACGAAGCCGCCTGGCAGCACTCCCAGCTGTTCCTGCTGCTGGCTCCCATAGGCGCTCTGTTGGTGGGGATAGCTGTCTGGCTGCTGCAAACCAATCTGCTGCAATGGGTCGGCAACCTGCCGGGCTCCCTGATGGGAGAAGCGAGTCAGGTGCTCGCCGTCATGTGTCTGGGCATGCTGCTCAAGGTGTTCAACATGGTGGGCATCATAGGCGTGCTGCGTTCAGGCGGCGATGTGAACTACAGCATCTTCATCGACATCATCGCCATGTGGTGCATAGGCCTGCCGCTGGCCTGGGTGGCTGTCAGCCTGCTCGGCTGGCCCCTCTCCTGGGTGGTGGCCGTGGTGCTGCTGGAGGAGCTGTGCAAGGTGTTGCTGGTACTGCGCAGGATCCGCCAGCGTCACTGGCTCAGAAATCTGGTGCTGGGGTAAAGCGGGAAGGGGCAAAACACGGGGTCATATCAATGACAGAAAAACCCTGTTTGCAGTATGCTTTCCACCTCTTCAATCAGAGACAGGGCGCCACTGTGTGAAGTGGTGCAATGCCCTGTCCAGTAGTCGTTTAAGGAGACGAGCATGCAACCACAAAAAGAGCTGATCACCGAGACTGCCCTGCTGGAGATGGCCAACGGCATCATCAAGAGCCACGAAGACTTCATCCACGGCATGCGCGCCGATTCGGTGGAACAGAAAGGGGATATTCTGGTGTTCAAGGGGGAATTTTTCCTGGCCGAAGATGGCACTCCAACCGGCAAGACAATGGCGGTGTTCAACATGTTCAAGCTGCTTGCCCAGCAGCTCTCTGGCAAATATCAGCTGAGCTGAGATAACCAGGCTGCCAGCAAGATGCCGCCCTCAGGCGGCATCTGTCTTTGCGGGCGGGTTCAGACCAGGCTCACCCGCCAGCTCCCCGACCACGCAGTTGCGCCCCGCCATCTTGGCCATGTAGAGGCATTCGTCAGCCCGATTGAGCAGATCTTCAACGCTCTCGCCGCGCTGGGCCAGGGTCAGACCGATACTCACTGTTACCTCCAGCAGCTCATCCGAGGTGGGGCTCTTCACCAGTCGCGCCTCTACTGCCACCCGCAGCCGCTCCGCCACCCGCTTCGCCTGGGCCAGCTCGCCGCAACGGGGCAACAGGATGGCAAACTCCTCGCCACCATAGCGGCCCAGCACCATGCCGGGCTCCAGCTGTTCTGCCAGGGTCGCCGCAACCTCTTTCAGCACCGCATCCCCCGCCAGATGACCAAAGGTGTCATTGATGCGCTTGAACCTGTCCAGATCCAGCAGCATGACGGCGAAGGGGGAGTGCTTGTGATCCATGGTCACCCTGGCTTGGTCGAGCTGCTTCATCAGCAGGCGGCGGTTCATCATGCCGGTCAGTTCGTCCGTGGTGGACTCCCGGTAGAGCTGCAGCAGCATGTTGAGCTGACCACACTGCACCCAGGCGCTGGTCATGGCAAACAACCCCAGCAACCAGACCTGATTGAGGGTCTGCATGCTCCACAGCGGCTGCCCCACCAGCAGCCAGTTCCCCACCAGCGTGGTCACCATAATGCCCCCTGTCAGCTGCAAACTGAGGGAGAGCGGAATGGGGAAGATGGCAAACAGGCTGATGAGCAGATAGGGAAAGGCCATGTAGCCCGCTTGCAGCTCCTGATCCGCGCCAAAGCTGTGCAGGCAGATAAGGGCAAACAGCAGCATCACCGTCATCAGATAGCCCAGCGCCCACTTCATGCGCTCGCGCTGGAAATGGATGAGATAGGAGAAAGGAATGAGCGGAGAGAGGGCCAGCAGGCAGAAAATCCGGGCCTGAAGGAGCGCATCAAACTGGGCGGCAGGCAGGGTCAACCAGTCCACCAATGCCCAGGCGGGCAGCCCCACCATCAGTAAACAAGTGAGCAGACGCAGACGCACCGTCATAAAACCCATGCGGGTCAGGGTAAAATCTTCGGAGTGGGCACGGGCACTCCAGAACTCCGACAGCTTCAGCATCCAGAGCCTCCAAGTCACGAGAGAGGGCTCATTCTACGCCGTGAAAGTACAAAATCCTATGTAACAGACGCCATTTCAGGGCGAGCACCGTCACACAAACCGGCGGATCATAAACGCCATGCGCAAACGTTTCAACCCATGGAAAAATAAACCGGTTTCAGCCCGAATTAGCGCTGGTCAGTCTGATTTCAATCACTAAAATAGCGCCCAATTTTCTCCCCCCTCCCCCCACACATTCGAGGTATTTATGGAACAGGCTGCCGCCGCGCGCGCAACCCAAGAGGCCCATCCCCCCAGACGTGCCCATAGCGAACTGGTCTACGGCATAGACGATGTCCCGCCCCTGCCCCAGACCCTGTTCGCCGCCCTGCAGCATATGCTCGCCATGTTTGTCGCCATCATTACCCCGCCCCTCATCATCGCCAATGCCCTCGGCCTCCCTGCCGCCGACACCCGTTATATCGTCTCCATGTCGCTGGTCATGTCCGGCATCGCCTCCTTCATCCAGACCCACCGCTTCGGCCCCATCGGTTCCGGCCTGCTCTCGGTACAGGGCACCAGTTTCAACTTCCTCGGCCCCATCATCGCCAGTGGCCTAGCCCTCAAACAGGCAGCCATGCCCACCGAGGATCTGCTGGGTACCCTGTTTGGCACCATGCTGGTGGCCGCCCTCACCATGGTGGTGATGAGCCGCTTCCTCCATCTGGTCAAGCGGGTGATCACCCCGCTGGTGACCGGCATAGTGGTGCTGCTGATCGGTCTGACCCTGATCAAGGTGGGGCTCATCAGCATGGGAGGCGGTTATGCCGCCCTCTCTGACGGCAGCTTCGCCAGCCACAGCAACCTCTTCCTCTCCCTGCTGGTGCTGGGTCTTATCGTGCTGCTGCAGCGCAGCCGCAACCCCTGGCTGCGCCTCTCCGCCATCATGATCGCCATGCTGGTGGGCTATGCGGCAGCACTGATGCTGGGCAAGGTCACGGCCCCCACCTTCGACGGTCCCCTGGTGATGGTGCCCATCCCCCTGCACTACGGCCTCGGCTTTGACTGGCAACTGTTTGTGCCGCTGGCCATCATCTTCGTGGTAACGGCGCTTGAAGCCATCGGCGACATGACGGCCACCTCGGACATTTCGGGTGAGCCTGTCAGTGGCCCTGTCTATCTGGAACGTATCAAGGGCGGGGTACTGGCCGATGGCTGCAACTCCATGCTGGCTGCCCTGTTTGCTACCTTTCCCATGTCTACCTTCAGCCAGAACAACGGTGTCATCCAGCTGACCGGGGTGGCCAGTCGCCATGTCGGCCTCTTTATCGCCGCCATGCTGGCCCTGCTCGGCCTATTCCCGGCTGTCGCCAGTCTGGTGCAGCAGATCCCGGAACCCGTGCTGGGCGGTGCCACCATCGTCATGTTCGGCACCATAGCCGCCGCCGGGGTGCGCATCATCTCCCGTGAGGAGCTGGACAGGCGCGCCCTCATGATACTGGCGGTGTCGCTGGCCATGGGACTGGGGGTCGCGCAGGTGCCTGAAGTGCTGCAACATCTACCTGAGCTGGCCAAAAGCGTGCTCTCATATGGCGTTGCCACCGGTGGCCTCACCGCCATCATCATGAACCTGCTGCTACCCAAACGCGGCATGGCTCACCCATGAGTGGCCTTTCGCTGATAACGCTGTACATTGCCTAACCCAGGTAGATGATCCAGGCCCCGCACTGCGGGGCTTTACCTTGCCGGTTCCCGCAGGTAGTGTGCTGGGCAGCCTTTTTCCAAGGATGCCGTCATGCCCTATGCCCTGCTCCCTCCTCAAGCTGATGCCCACACTCCCGACCTGATACTGGCGCAAGAGCAACGCTGGCTGCGCGACTGTGCCCGTGACGGCCAAGCCCGAGCCCACCTCTGGCAGGCCCCCCAATGCCTGATTGTCACCCGCAAGGACACGCGACTCCCCCGCTATCAGGCCGCCTGCGAACAGCTCGCCGGCGAAGGCTGGCCAGTCCATGTGCGCGACAGCGGTGGCACCGCCGTGCCCCACGGCGCAGGCATTCTCAACCTGTCACTGTTGCTGCCCCGCACCACCACGGATCTTGGCCACTACTACCGGCTGCTGGGCGCCCCCCTGCTGACCCTGCTGGCCGACCATGGCCTGAGTGGCGGCTACGACTTCGTGCCCGGTTCCTTTTGCGATGGCCAGTACAATCTGGTGATCGGGGGTCGCAAGATAACCGGCACAGCCCAGCGCTGGCTGGCACCGGGTCAGGATCACGGCGGCGCCGTGCTGGCGCAAGCCATGCTGCTGGTGGCAGGAGATGTGGATGAGGGCACCCGGATGGCGAGCCGTTTCTACGAGCTGGCGGGCGGGGAGCTGCGTTTTATGGCCGGCACTTCGACGACCCTGGCTCGCTGCATTGCATGGCAGGGGAGCGATGAGGCGTTGGTGGAGAAGGTGCGAGGACGGCTGGAGACCCTGCTGACCGAGCAATAGGCATCTCACTCACCAAGGCTGAGAACGACTAGGGCACCAAAAACAAAGCCACGACCCGGGTCGTGGCTTTGGCTTTTTCGGTACAGATGAAATCAGGCCGTCTGCGGCTCTGGCTAGGCTTCGTTGTCCTGGTCCCGGCTGAAGCAATGGACACGGGACTCGGCGATCAAGCCATTGTGCCCCACAGAAAGTCAGGCCGTCTGCGGCTCGGACTCCGTATCGCTGTCGCGGCCAAAGTAGGCGCGGGTTTCGGCGATCACCACGTGGCGCAGGCCGATGAGGCCGATGAGGTTGGGCACCGCCATCAGGCCGTTGACGATGTCGGCCAGCAGCCAAATCATGTCCAGATGGAGGAAGGCGCCGCTCGCCACCAGCACCAGATAGATGAGGCGATAGGGCTTGATCGCCTTGACCCCGAACAGATACTCGGTGCAGCGCTCGCCGTAGTAATTCCAGCCGAGGATGGTGGTAAAGGCGAAGAACAGCAGGCCAATGCTCACCAGATACTGGCCGATGTGGGCATCCAATCCTTGCGCAAAGGCGGCACTGGTCATGGCGGCGCCGCTGAGATCGCCGCCCCACACCCCTGTCACTACCAGGGTCAGACCTGTCATGGTGCAGATGATGATGGTGTCGATGAAAGTCCCCGTCATGGAGACCAGCCCCTGCTCCACGCAGGAGTTGGTCTTGGCCGCCGCCGCCGCTATGGGGGCCGAGCCCAGGCCTGATTCATTGGAGAAGACCCCCCGCGCCACACCGGACTGGATCGCCAGCATGATGCTGGCGCCGACAAAGCCGCCGGTGGCCGCATGGCCGGTAAAGGCGCTGCTTATCACCAGACCAATCGCCTCGGGCAGGGCCCCGGCGTTGTTCACCAGCACACCGAGGCAGGCGACGATGTAAAAGATCGCCATGAAGGGTACCACCTTGCTCGACACGCTGGAGATGGACTTGATCCCTCCCAGTGTCACCAGCGCCACTGTCAGGGTCAGTACAACGGCGGTCGCTTCACGGGGCACCGAGAAGGAGAGACTCATGGCGTCGGAGATGGCGTTGACCTGGGGGAAAGTACCGATACCGAAGAAGGCGACGCCAATACCGAACAGGGCAAACAGCTTGGCCAGCGGCTTGGAACCGAGCCCCTTTTCCAGGTAGTACATGGGGCCACCGGCCATCTGGCCGTTGGCATCCTGCTCGCGGTATTTGACCGCCAGCAGACACTCGGCGTACTTGGTGGCCATGCCGAACAGGGCCGCCATCCACATCCAGAACAGGGCCCCCGGGCCGCCGAGCTTGATGGCGGTAGCAACGCCGACTATGTTGCCTGTGCCAATGGTGGCGGAGAGTGCGGTACAGAGAGCGCCGAAGCTGGAGACGTCCCCCTGCTTGCCCTGGCCCTGATCGCGACCAAAGACCAGCCGCAAGGCGAGCGGCAAACGCACCACCTGAAGCAGACCCAGACGCAGAGTGAGATAGACACCGGTCCCGACCAGCAGGATCAGCAGGGGCGGACCCCAGATAAAATTATCGATGGCGGTTAACGCCGATTGAATTGATGACATGCATCCTCCTTAAAAAACAAAAATTAAGGAGGAGAAGGATGATCTTCCCAAATAGTCGCGATCACCAGAGGGTGATCGGATGCGGGCCAAGCCCAGGTACAACCATCCCATCCCCTCTGTCCTTTTGCCTGAGAGTTTCCGGCGCCAGCCTGCGCTTTCGTGCAGTCATGGTGCCTTGCTCCTTCGGCGCCCGATTCAACGGGTCTCTCCAGAGTATCGTCCAGTAGCAGTCCACACCGGTTGCCCGGTACCTGAAAGATTCACTTCTTCGGTGGATGGTCCCCCATCGCTCTCCTGCTACCTTCATCCGAACTAGTTTGGATTAGGAAGCGGGCATGTTAATCCAAAAAATGTGAGCTGTCTCGCACCCGGCCATCCTGGCCCCGGCTTTTTTTCCGTTCAGTCCATCTCCGGGATAAATGTTACTTGTTCGTTAACTATCAATAGCTTAACGCGCACTATGCTGGATCAATCTGATCAACATCATTGACCGGCTCGCGTATCAAGATGATCTTTCGTCTCGACCAGAAAAACTTGCCGACATATCCAATCAAAATGCTTGCACAGAAACGCAATAAGCCGATAATCCCGCGCATAACTAAGCACTTTGCGATGGAGTTATGCACAGTGTTTGGTTGGTCCCTCCGGACCACTCGCCTGAGCCGGCCGCTGCCGTCTCAACAAACCAAGGCTAGGGCAAATCTGCCCCCTAAGGACTTTCAAAAGAGAATGAACGAGACCCTGATCGCACAAGATTACCGTCAACTGGTTGAACAATTCGGCTCTCCCCTGCTGCTGCTCGACAAGGAAGCCGTTCGCAAACAGTATCGGGCCCTGGTTGCCGCCCTGCCCGATGTGCGATTGCACTATGCACTCAAGCCATTGCCCCATGAGGCTGTGGTCTCTGTATTGAAGGAAGAGGGGGCCTGTTTCGATCTCGCCACCAATGGCGAAGTGGATCTGGTGCGCAGCCAGGGGGTTCGCCCGGGACGCTGTATTCATACCCACCCCATCAAGCGCGACAGCGATATCCGCTATGCGCTGGAGTACGGCTGCACAGTGTTTGTCTATGACAATCCGCTGGAGCTGGAGAAGTTCATTCCCTACAAGGACGAAGTGAAGCTGCTGCTGCGGGTCAGCTTCCCGAACCCCGAGACCAAGGTCGACCTTTCCAAAAAGTTCGGCTGCACCCCGGAGCAGGCGCTGCCGCTGCTGCAACTGGCCCACGCCAAGGGGATCAAGGTGATGGGACTGTCGTTCCACGTCGGCTCCCAGGTGCCCCACGCCCGTCGCCATGTGCAGGCCATCGACGCCTGCCGCGAGATCATGGAGCAGGCCTGGGATCTGGGGCTCAAACCCTGGGTGCTGGATATCGGCGGAGGTTTCCCGGTGGATTATGATGGCGGCGAGTTCGACATCGACGGCTTCTGCGCCCCGATCCGCGAGGCGCTTGCCAAGCTCCCCGCCACAGTGCAGAAGATTGCCGAGCCGGGCCGCTTCATCAGTGCGCCAGCCATGACTTCAATCTCCAGCGTGATGGGCAAGGCCCACCGCGGCGACAAGATCTGGTACTACCTGGATGACGGCCTCTACGGCAGCTACAACGGTCAGCTCTATGATCACGTCACCTATCCGGTCTCGACCCCCTATGCCCGTGGCGAGCAGCACAACTCTGTGCTCTCCGGCCCGACCTGTGACAGCGTGGACGTGATCCGCGAGGGGATCATGCTGCCGGATCTGGCGATCGGCGAACTGGTGGTGGGCCGGGTCATGGGTGCCTACACCTGGGCGTCGGCCTCGACCTTCAACTTCTTCCCCAAGGCGAGCATCCTGATCCTGGACAGCGCCCTGCAAGGTCAGAAGCTGGTGGCAGCTGCCTGAGCCTGCACCAGAGGAAAACAACGGAAGCGGGTGCTTGTTGAGCCTGCACCTGTCAAAAACAAGAGGGGGAAGCCGATGCTTCCCCCTCTCTCATTTCGCTTTATCCAGACTGGCTAGATAAATTGGCTGGTCAGCAACCAGCCGGTGTAAGCCACAAAGATGGCGAGCAGTATGCCCCCTTCCAACCGGTTGATCCGCCCCTGTCCCTTGCGACCCAGGCACATCACCAGCAGCAGCAGGGTCAGCCCCATCATGATGCTCCAGTCGCGGGAGAGCACTTCCGGCGCCACGTCGAGCGGGTGGATACCCGCCGCAATCCCCACCACCGCCAGGGTATTGAACAGGTTGGAGCCGAGCACGTTGCCAAGGGCCAGGTCGTGCTCCTTCTTCTTGATGGCCATCAAGGAGGAGGCCAGCTCGGGCAAGGAGGTACCTATGGCGACTATGGTCAAACCAATCACCAGATCGCTGATGCCAAAAGCCTGGGCTATGGTGACGGCGCCCCACACCAGCAAACGGGAAGCCCCTACCAGCAGCACCAGTCCGACAATGAGCCAGAAGATGGCTTTCTTCAGCGGCATAGCCTCACTGTCGATATCTTCATTGACTTCGGCGTCAAGGGCGTCACCTTTACCGGTGATCCCGGCCCAGATGGACCAGCCCATCAGCACCACAAACACCAGCCCCAGGATCAAGGCATCGGTGCGCCCCAGATGGCCGTCAATCAGCAGGGCACCGGAGAGCAGGGTAATGCCGAGCAGGATCGGGATCTCCTTGCGCACCACCTGGGAAGAGACGGCGATGGGGCTGATGAGGGCGGTAAGCCCCAGGATCAAGGCGATATTGGTGATGTTGGAGCCATAGGCATTGCCCAAGGCCAGACCCGGATTACCCTGCATGGAGGCCAAGGCCGAGACCACCATTTCAGGGGCCGAAGTACCAAAACCTATGATCACCATACCGATAAGCAACGGCGGCATGCCGGCATAACGGGCGGTCGCGGCAGCGCCGTCCACAAACTTGTCTGCACTCCAGACCAGCAGCGCCAGTCCGGCAATCAGGGCAACAACAGCCAGAGTCATAATTTCTCTATCTCATCAGATGAAAAAACAGGAGCCAGGTTTTGAACCTGACTCCCTTCCAAGTTGGGCACAGTGTAACGGTCCGACTTGCCTTTTCAAGGGGAAATCAAACGTCGACTGATGATTTCAAAGTGCAGCCAGCAGACTGGAGGCATCGGAGACCTCGAACTTGCCGGGCGCCTCAACAAACAGGCGGGTGACCACACCATTCACGGCGATCAGGGCAAAGCGCTGGGCCCGCAAGCCACCGAAGGCGCCAGTCTCCTTGGCAAGGCCCAAGGCTTGCGTCCAGCTGCCGTCTCCGTCCGCCAGCATGGTGATGGCGTCGGCGTTCTGGGCCACCTGCCACGCCTTCATCACAAAGGCATCGTTCACCGACAGGCAATAGATGGCATCCACCCCTTTGGCCTTGAACTGGTCGGCCACTACCACGTAACCGGGCAGGTGGGCATTGGAACAGGTGGGGGTAAAAGCGCCGGGCACCGCAAACAGTATCACCGTCTTGCCGGCAAACAGGGCCTGGCTATCCTGCACCTGCTTGCCCTCGGCGGTGATAAAGGTAAATTCGCCCGCAGGCAGGGTCTGGCCAATGGCAATCATGATATCTCGTCCGTGATGAAGATAAGGAACCACAGTCTACCCCAGCCAGTGAGCCGGCAACACACCCCCATCTGCATCGCCATTTGAACTAACCTTGAGCAGGATCAGCCGACCAAGGAGGCCTCATGCAGCACTATTACGACGGACTGGAAATTCGCCCCTCCCCCTTGCGAGAGCAACAACAACTGGAGCAGCTCAATCACCTGCTCACCCATGTCGGCCAGTATTGCGCCGGTTACTCCAGCGCCTATCGCCAGCGCCGTTTGCAGGCGTTGGGCGAGCTGGCCACACTGCCCCTGCTCGATGCCGCCGACCTGTTTGCCGCCCAGCAGGCCCATCCGCCCTTCGCCGGCCTCACGGGTCGGCCGGCCAGTCAGGCGCTGCGGGTCTTCGCTTGTCCGGGCCAGCTGGCCATTCCCGAATATGCGGGCGCGGACTGGTGGGGCGCGGCACGGGCCCTGTTTGCCGCCGGTTTCAAGGCGGGGGAAGTGCTGCTCAACGGCCACGATTACCATATCAGCCCCACCGCCTTCATCTTCGACAACGGCGCTCGCCAGCTGGGGGCCCCCGTGGTGCCTTGTGGCCCCCACGATACCCGCCGTCAATTGGAGGCCCTGCAGCGCTACGAGCCGACAGGCTTTGTCGGGCCACTGGCGGCGCTGCTGGATCTGCTGGAAGCGGCGGAGCTGGCCGGGATCCCGAGCGACAGCCTGCGCTCCGCCCTTTTGTGCGAAACCTCCCACCCCGACACGGCGCCACTGCAGGCGGTCCACGGTATCCGGGCGCTCAACTGCCTGGTGTTGCAGGATCTGGGAGTGCTCGCCTACGAGAGTCAGCTCGGTCAGGGCTTTATCGTCAACGAAAGCTGCATCGTCGAGATCATCGACCTCGCCACCTCGGAGCCAGTCATCGGCGATGCGGTCGGCCAGCTGGTGGTGACCCGGCTCGACCTGGAATATCCCCTGTTGCGGCTGGTCACCGAATGGCAGGGTCACTGGCTGGCGGGGGCCAGTCCGTGCGGGCGCACCAATCGGCGCCTCAGGCTGGTGTAACCAATGCAAAAAATGCAAACGGGCAGCCATCAGGCTGCCCGTCTTGTATTTGGCGAGGAGAATATCTGAAGAAGAGGTTTACCGCCTCGCCTGCCAGGTGGCGATGGCAAGCAGGGAATCCGGGGTAAACTCGGTGGCACGGGCGGCGATCTCGGCCTGGCTCATCCAGTGCACCTCGCTCACCTCCTCGGCCTGCAACTGCAGCGGGCCCTGATAACGGCAACTGTAGAGACCGCCCCAGACCCGGTAGCCCTCCCCCTCGGCATAGAAGGTACCAAACCCCTGCAGGGGCACATCTTCGATGCCCAGCTCTTCGGCCAGCTCGCGGCGGGCAGAGGGCTCCATCTGTTCGCCCGTGGTCACCACGCCGCCGGCGCAGGCATCCAGCATGCCGGGGCAGAAATCCTTGCTGAGGGTGCGCCGCTGCACCAGGATCCGATCCGTCTGGTCGAGCACCAGAATATAACTGGCGCGATGGCACAGGTTCTCCCGCCGCACCCTGGCCCGTTCGGCCACCCCGATCACCCTGTTATCCGCATCAACCACATCCACCCATTCCACGCGCAGGCCCTTTCGCTCATGTCGTTCAATTGCCCGCAGTATATCGGGGCAAGGAGGGGTCAGGGCAGCACTTTTTCACCTCATGGGTACAGACACGCTCCCCGGATACCCGCCGTCACACGGATTCATACAAACCTTTATTAAATGTCACATTAGTGTCACCCATGGACGGCATAGTGTGCCCTGTCCAAGCAACAGGTGTTTTGTGATGAAGGTGTTCAAGAACTTGTCTCCCCGCCAGATTGCCCGCTACATCAAGAGCTTCCATCGCGGCAGCTTCATGGTGGAGGCGCTGGGGCGATTCGAATTCAGCGGCGGAGAGATCAATCTGCAGAGCCTGACCTGCCGTCAGACCCTGAGTCTGGCCCGGCAGATCAATCTGGAGGTTCGCGGCCTGCGTCACACCAGCCTGCTGTTGGGGTAACTTCCATAGTCCTTTCTGTTTGTAGTCTGCTTCCATACTGGTTTTTGCCCGCCGGCTAGTCGCCGCGCGGGCCATTTTCTATGTCGGTGACCACACCGTTGCGCACGGTGACGAAGCGCATGAAGGCATTCTTGCCAAAGTTGTAGGTCCAGCGCTCACCGTATGTGACCTGCACCAGATTGCCAAACTGGTTCACCTCGTTGCGGGTCAAGGTTTCACGCAGCATGGGCTCGCCACACTTGAGCAGCATCTCGGCGGTGCTGTCCCCCTCTGTGATGAGGGCGTTCTTGCAACGCATGGCATCGGCACTGGCCGGTATGCTCAGCAACAGCAGGGCCAGGGCGACTCCCAGATCCAGAGGTCGTTTCATTGGCTATTCCATTTAAACAGGGCACTGCCCAGGGTGAGACAAGAGAGGGTAAACAGCACAACCCAGCCCAGCGGTGCGGCCACCTCGGCCCAGCCAGCTCCCTCAAGCATGACGGCACGGGCCGCAGTGATGATCTGGCTGAGCGGTAGCCAGGCCGCCAGCTGTTGCAGCCAGACCGGCGCCCCTTCCAGCGAGAACCAGACCCCGGAGAGAAACATCATGGGCATGCTGATGACGTTGAGCAGGCCGCTTGCCAGCTCTTCGTTCTGAATGCGGGCGGCGATGAGCAGACCCAGTGACGCCATGGCGGCCCCGCCCACCAGGGCGATAAGAAGCAGCAACCAGCCTGAGCCGAGCAGGGGCACACCAAGCAGGCCGTAGGCCACCAGAAACACCAGCAGGCTCACCACCAGGGTAATCAGGATCCGCGACAACAACTGGGCGCAGAGAAACTCGGCGGCGGAGAGCGGCGTTGCCCTCAATCGCTTGAGCACACCGTTCTTGCGGTAACGGACTATGACGAAGCCGACCCCGAACAGGCCGGAAAACATCAGGTTCATGCCGATCACCCCGGGCAACAGCCAGTCACCATAACGGATCGCCTGACCGCTCAGAGTCTCTTTCACCAGTGGCTGAAAAATCGCCTGGCGCAGCAGGTATTCGGCCAGCGCCCCCTGGGCGGCATCCGGGTTGACCCAATAGCGACCCGAACCAGGCGAGAGCAGCAGATCCAGCTGATGGTGGCGTACCTTGAGTCGCCCCTTTTGCTCATCGTCATAGGGAATGAGTTTGAGCAGCGGAATGGCGTTCAGGGGCGCATAGGCTGCAGGCAAGTCCCCCACTACCCCTATCTGCACCAGCGGCTTGGGCGGGCCGGAGAAGATGAGGGAGAAACCTATCACCAGCAACAGCGGAAAGGCCAGATTCCACACCAGGGCCGCCCTGTCCCGCACAAACTCCAGATTGCGGGCATAAAAAAGCGCACCGATCCGTTTTATGGCGCCTTTCATGCTCCGCTCCTTGTGCACCAAGCTGACGAGCGGCGCGACCACCGCAAGTCTCGCGTATGGAGGTGGGTGCCAACACGGTATCTTGTCATGCTGCTCATGCGCCACTCCTCAGGCTATGGCCGGTCAGGTGCAAAAAGAGATCCTCCAGATTGGGAGAGCGTACCTGCATGCCGGTCAGCGGGACGCCAAGGCTGAGCAACTGCGGCAGCAGGAGTGCCACGTCGGGACAGGTCAGCTCAACCTGATCGCCGTGGGGCAGGAGCGGATAGCCCAGGCTGGCGAGGGCCGGGTGATCCGGCAATCGCACCAGCACACCGTCAAAATGCTGGGCCAGCAAGGCCGTGGGGGTATCCAGGCTGAGCAAGTGGCCGTGATCGACGATGGCGATGAGATCGCACAACTGTTGCGCCTCATCCATGTAGTGGGTAGTGAGCACCACCGTCTTACCCTGGGCCTTGATCGCTTCGATGCGCTGCCAGAAGTGGTGGCGTGCCTGGGGATCCAGCCCGGTAGTGGGTTCATCCAGAAACAGCAACTCGGGGTCACCGAGCAGAGCGAGCGCCAGCAGCAGGCGCTGACGCTGACCGCCGGAGAGCTTGCGGCTGTCACGGTCGATGAATTCGCCCAGGGCGCACAGCTCGATGAGCTGCGCCTGGGGCAAAGGATGGGGGTAGAGGCTGGCAAACAGGCGCAGGGTATCGCGCACAGTCAGAAAATCCTGCAGCGCAGTGTGCTGGAACTGGATGCCGATGCGGGAGCGGTAATCGGGGCCGCGGGGGGCGCCATGGAACAGGATCTGGCCGCTATCCGGGGTGAGGACTCCCTCCAGCAACTCTATGGTGGTGGTCTTGCCCGCCCCGTTCGGGCCGAGCAGACCGAAACAGCAACCGGCTGGAATGGCAAAGCTGAGCCCGTCCACCGCCTTGACGCCGGGAAAGTGCTTGATGAGATCGACGACTTCGATGATGACTGCCATGACTTGTCTCCCAGGAGAAGCCCTGACTATATCCAAATCTTTTGCAAAGGCACATTGTCTATCGACAAGGGCCCGCCAGGCAGAGGTGCATCAAAAAGAAACGGCGACTTGTAAGTCGCCGTTTGCATCAAGCCAGCCGGATCACAGAATGTCCAGCAGCTCCACTTCGAATACCAGGGCAGAGTAGGGCGGGATGGAACCGGCACCACGAGCACCATAGGCCAGATCCTGCGGAATATAGAGCTTCCACTTGGAGCCAACCGGCATCAGTTGCAGGGCTTCAACCCAACCGGCGATGACGCCAGTCACCGGGAATTCAGCCGGCTCGCCACGGGCGACCGAGCTGTCAAACACGCCACCGTGGGTGAAGGTACCGTGGTAGTGCACGCGCACGGACTGACCGGCCACCGGCACGGCGCCATCGCCTTCTACCATGACTTCATATTGCAGACCCGAGTCGGTCACCTTGACGTCGGCACGCTTGGCGTTGTCAGCCAGGAAGGCTTCGCCATCGGCGGCGGCCGCCTTGGCAACGGCTTCCTGCTCTTCCTGCATGCGTGCAGTGATAACCTGGAAGGCATCATTGATATCGTCACGGCTGACCGCGAACTCCAGACCATTCAGGGCATCTGCCAGACCTTGTTGCAGGGCCGGGATATCCAGACCGGCGAACGCTTGCTGCGCCAGTTGCTCGCCCATGTTGCGGCCGATGCCATAGCTGGCCTTCTGTTCGATAGAGTCGTATTGGGACATTGAGATGTTGCTCCAGATCCAAGTAATAAAGAGGCGGAATAATATCAGACTTTTTGGCCAGGTGCTGCCGCCGGTCGCCCTGATTTCCCCGCCCGTGGGAGCGAGTTCACACCAGTCAGGTACGAACGCCGCCCATCGGCGGCGATCTTGTCAGGCACAATGGCGCTGTGAGCCTTTGGACTCAAACCTCACTTGCTGTGACATCAGCGCGATCCAGCAGGGCTCGAACTGCGGCTACCTTGGCGCCGTCGGTGATATTGACCCGGCCGTCGTCCGAGGTGCCCATGTTGGCGTCACAGAGAGAGGCACCATGCCGCCGCGCGGCCCGTATCAGGCCTTGTCCAGCAGAGCCCGCACCGCAGCCACCTTGGCGCCGTCGGTGATATTGACCCGGCCGTCATCAGAGGTACCCATGTTGACGCCATGGGGCACCATACCGCCGCGCCAGCCCATGCCGGACATGTGCACCTCGTTCACCCCGGTAAATTCGATGATGGTGCGCACATTGTCGGCATTGATACCGGCACCTGGCATCAGGGTGGCTCGGCCTGCCAGTGCCTGTTGCATGGCCTGCAAGGTCTCGAGCCCCGCCAGTGCGGTCGGTGCATGGCCTGACGTGAGGATCCGCTCACAACCGGCCGCTATGATGACCTCCAGATCGGCACGCCAGTCGGAGCAGAGATCGATGGCGCGATGGAAGGTGACGCCAAGGGGACCGGCTGCCGCGACCAGTTGCCTGAGCTGGGCAGCAGGCACCCGCCCCTCTTCATCCAGCAGCCCCACCACCACACCTTGCAACCCGGCGGCGCGGGCGGCGGCGATATCCTGCAGCATCATCTCGAACTCCCCTTCGCTGAAGCAGAAATCCCCGGCACGGGGGCGGATCATGGCATAGACAGGGACGCTGGCGTGGCGGGCGGCCAGCTGCATGAAACCATAGGAGGGGGTCAAACCACCCAGCCCCAGCGCAGAGCAGAGCTCGATGCGATCCGCGCCGGCTTGCTGGGCGGTGAACAGGGATTCCAGGTTGTCGATACAAATTTCAAGACGGGTCATGATGACTCCTTTATTGGAGAGATCAGACAGCACATCTGATCTCATAAATTGAGCAGGGCCGCACCCCGCACCCCACCGGCACCGCCGAAGCGGGCCTGGTGGATCGCGGGCAGAGCGACACCGGGCAGCAGGTGGCCGGGCAGACGCAGCGGCAACTGTTGGTACAGGGCGGGCAGACCACTCAAGCCGCCCCCCAGCACGACCACCTCGGGATCAACCACAGAGATGGCGGTAGCGAGTCCGGCAGCCATAATCTCGAGCCAGCAGTCGACCGTGGCCACCGCATCAGGCTCATGAGCCTCGAAGCGTTCCACTATCTGGTGGCCGCTGGCACGCTGACCGTGAAAATGGTGGTAGAGCCGCTCCAGCCCGCTGCCGGACGCATAGGTTTCAAAACAGACCAGGCGACCACAGCCGCAACGGGGACGAGGCAGGTCGGGATACTTCATCAGCATGGTCGCAGGCAAGGGGTAGTGACCTATCTCCCCCGCCAGCCAGTTACGGCCCTGAATGAGTTTGCCAGCCAGATAGAAGGCACCACCTATGCCTGTGCCTATGGTGACCCCCAGCGCACTCTCGGCCCCTGCCGCCGCGCCCTGGTGCACCTCCGACCAGAGAAAGCAGTTGGCATCGTTGTCCACCTTGACCATACGACCCAAACGCTCGGCCAGATCGGCGCCCAGATGGCGACCATTGATGGAGGGCAGGTTCGCCGCCACTATGCTGTGATCGTGCCGATTGAGGATACCGGGAAAGCCGATGCCCACGGCGCCTCTTGCACTGAAGCGGGCGTCAGCCTCGAGTACCCGCTGGCAGATCAGCTGCTGCAGCCCCTCGTAATCATTGCCGGGAGTGCTCATGCGCTCCTCATGACAGAGATTCAAGCCGCCGTCATACACAGCGAACGCTATCTTGGTGCCACCGATATCAAAGCCGTAATACATGCTCACACTCCCTTGTCGGCGAGTTGCCTCACCTCAGCCTGTCCAGAGGGGCACATTGTATTAATTCGCAAAAAAAATAAAGTGACCGAGGGCGAAAAACGGGAGCCGGATCAAAGCAAACGGAACATTTGCCGTTGCAGGCAAGCCTGGCCAAGGCTCATCAGGGTGCGCTCCTGGCCGTCGAAAGCGAAACCGCGACGCAGGTAAAACCCCTCGCCAACCCGATTGCCATCGAGCAGCCACAATCTGACGCCTTCACAACCGGCGCGCCGCATCTGCATGGCCACCGCCTGCCACAGCCGCTTGCCATAACCCAGGCGCCAATGATCGGGGTGGAGGTAAAACGCCCGGATCCAGGCGGTGGGATATTCACCCTCTTGCGCCAGCTGCCAGTAGAGCAGGCCGATGACCACCTCATCCAGACAGAGCAGCATGGGTCTTGGGCCCGGCTCGGCGAGCCGACGGCGCCAGATTTGCAGATGCTCGGTCACCGCCAGCTGGGCCAGCATGTCGTTGCCAAGCACCTCACCGTAGGCAGCGAGCCAGCTGGCTCGCTGCATCACCGTCATGGCGGGAGCATCATCAAGCCGTGCCATGCGCAGGCTTATGCCTTGCATTGGGGTACCAGACCGGAGGCGCGCGCCTGCTCATAGAGCGGCCGGGCCTCGGCCTGCTGGGCCTGCAACTCGGCGATCCGGTTTTCGTTGCTGGGGTGGGTGGAGAGCAGCTGCGGCGGCGCCTTGCCACCGGCGGCGGCGCTCATGTTCTGCCACAGGTGAACGGCTTCAGCAGGATTGAAACCGGCACGGGCCATCAAGTCCAGGCCCAGCCTGTCCGCTTCGCTCTCCTGCTCGCGGCCATAGGGCAGCATGACGCCCACCTCGACCCCGAGCCCCAGCGCCGTCATGGTGGCACCGCGATATTCGCTGCTGCCCATGGCGATATCCGCCGCCGCCAGACCAAGACCGGTCAGCTGGCTGCGGGAGAGTCGCTCGTTGGAGTGCTGGGCCAGCACGTGGGTCAGCTCGTGACCGATGACGGTGGCGAGCTGATCCTGATTCTTGGCGACCTTGAGCAGGCCGCTATAGACCCCTATCTTGCCACCGGGAAGGGCGAAGGCGTTGACCTGCTTGGAGTCAAACACCACCACTTCCCAACTGGTGATGCCATAACTGGCGGGCACCTGGGCGGTGACCGCCTTGGCAACACAGGAGACATAGGCATTGAGCTTGGCATCCTTGCTCACCTTCTCCTGCTTTTTCATCTGTTCGAAGGAGTCGGCACCCAGCTTGCTCATCTGTTGGGGCGAAAACAGCAGCATCTGGCTACGACCGGTAGGAGACTGGGCACAGCTGGCCAGCAGGGTAGAGCAGAGCGCCGCCAGGCCGAGCTTGAACAGGGGAGATGTCATGGAGGTGTCCTTCACCATAAAGATGCCCTATTTTCGGAAATGCAGGCGTCCGGCGCAAGTCGACAAATCGCCAGGTTCGGCGAAAGCGGTCACATGGCGTCCCTCCAGTCTTGCTCAAAAAGAAAACGGGCCCCGCTGGGGCCCGTCTTTGAGAGGAAGAAAACCGGCTTACATAATGCCCAGTTTCTTCAGGTCGGCTTCGACCACTTTGGCCGGGACAGGTACGTAACCATCTTTGGCGACTATGCTTTGACCCGCCTTGGAGAGCATCATCTTCACGAACTCCTGCTCCATCGGGGCCAGCGGCTTGTTCGGGTGCTTGTTCACGTAAACGTACAGGAAGCGGGACAGCGGATACTTGCCGGTGATGGCATTATCAGCGCTCGCTTCGATGAAGGTCTTGCCATCTTTGGACAGCGGCACGGCGCGTACACCCGAGGTGACATAACCGATACCTGAGTAGCCAATGCTGTTGAGGGAAGCAGAAACGGACTGCACCACGGAAGCGGAACCAGGCTGCTCGTTCACGCTGCTCTTGAAGTCGCCATCACACAGGGCGTGCTCCTTGAAGTAACCGTAAGTACCGGAGACTGAGTTGCGACCGAACAGTTGCAGATCCTTGGACGACCAGTTGCCATCCAGACCCAGATCAGACCACTTGGTGGCAGCCTTGGCTTCGCCGCACTTGAGGGTGCTGGAGAAGACAGAGTCCACTTGCTGCATGGTCAGCCCCTTGATGGGGTTGTCCTTGTTGACGAACACGGCCAGGGCATCGACCGCGACGCGGATGGCGGTTGGCTTGTAGCCATAACGCTTTTCGAAGGCCTCTTCTTCACCTGACTTCATGGCGCGGCTCATGGGGCCGAACTGGGCAACACCCTCGGTCAGCGCGGTCGGCGCGGTTGAGGAACCGGCAGCCTGGATCTGCACGTTGACATTGGGATAAACCCGCTTAAATTCTTCGGCCCACAAGGTCATCATGTTGGCCAGGGTGTCAGAGCCGACAGAGGACAGGTTGCCCGAGATGCCGCTGGTCGGAGTGTAATCCGGCAGATTTTTATCCACACCGGCAGCCAGGGCGCTGACAGAAAACAGGGTTGCTGCGGTAAATCCGATTACACCAGCCAGTTTGTTGAGTTTCATCCAATCTCTCCAAAGTTACAGAAGGTCCGTTCTTAAGACGGCGCCAGTATCTGACCTGGCAGTGACAAATTTATGGATTTAATGTGACACTTTAATGACATGGCAAGGCTTTTGACCAAATGAAGAGAGGGCAGCGTCTGCTGCCCTCTCTTTCGCTAACTTATTGCCAGTAAAGACTATTTAACCACTACCATACGGGCAGGGATGAGAAAGCTGAAACGGCTGCCAGCACCGATCCGACTCTCGATATCGAGCTGACAGTCGTGATGGCTCAAGGCGTGTTTGACGATGGCGAGCCCCAGTCCGGAGCCACCGGTATGCCGTGAGCGAGCCTTGTCGACCCGATAGAAACGTTCGGTCAGCCGCGCCAGATGCTCGGCCGGGATCCCCTCCCCCTCATCCTCCACCGCAAACAGCGCCATGGCGCCCTGCTTGCGCCACGCCACACTGATCTTGCGACCCGCCGGTGTGTAGTGAATGGCGTTGTAGACCAGGTTGGAGACGGCGCTGCGCAGTTGATCATTATCTCCTCGCACGAAAAGATTCGGTTGCACCAAAAATTCAATCTGGTGTGCCCGCTCCCCCGACAGCGCCCGTGCCTCCTGCTCCAGCAGTCCCAGCATGGCGGGCATGTCCACCAGATGGGAGAGATCCACGGTTGGAGCCGCCTCGATACGGGACAAGGTAAGCAGCTGATTCACCAGATTGTCCATGCGGATGGTCTGTTCCATCATCACCTTGTGGGCCTTGGCCCACATGGCGGGCGGCGGTGGCTCCTCCGTCATCTCCAGATAACCCTTGAGCACTGTGAGCGGGGTACGCAGTTCGTGGGAGACGTTGGAAACGAAGTGCTTGCGGGTCTTCTCCAGGCTGCGCAGCCGGGTGACATCCCGCACCACCAGCATGGCCTGATCCTCGGCGTAGGGCATGATGCGAAACTCGAGAAACTTCTCCTCATTGATGGGAGAGTTCATCTCGAACGGTTCGTCATACTGCCCCTTGCCCAGATAGGCGCCAAAGGCCGGACTGCGAATGAGGTTGCCTATGTGCTGACCGGCATCTTCCGGCCAGCGAAAACCAAGCAGTTGCTCCGCCAGCCGATTGCACCAGAGGATGCTGCCGTCGGTGCGAAACACTACTGCGGCATCGGGCAGTGCCTCGGCACCCTCCCGAAAGCGGCGGATAAGACCCGCCAACTCGCGGCGACGGGCCCGGTGACGCTGCTGCAACTTGTAGATGCCGTTGAAAATATACTCCCAGCTGCCGCTGCCATTGGGGGGAACCAGGCTGCGATCGTGCCACAGCCAGTCCGACAGCCGCTTCAGGAAGCGATAGTGCCAGCCCAGGTGCAGCACAGTGGCTGCCAGCAGGCAAAAGGCGAGGGTATTCGTCAACCAGCCGACCAGAACGAAGGGCGCATAGAAGAACGCCATCCGCCACAACTGTCGCCGCCAGGCATAAGGTTGCAACATAACTTCCTCTACAGACGGGTTGAGAAGCGATAGCCTGCGCCGCGCACCGTCTGAATCAATCGATCGTGACCCGTCTCTTCAATGGCCTTGCGCAAGCGACGAATATGCACATCCACGGTTCTGTCCTCGACATACACATTGGTACCCCAGACATTGTTGAGCAACTGCTCGCGGCTGTACACCCGCTCGGGGTGAGTCATGAAGAAGTGCAGCAACTTGAACTCGGTCGGTCCCATGTCCAGCGCCCTCTCTTCGGCACTGACTCTATGGGAAACCGGATCCAGCTTGAGCCCCTGCACCTCGATCACCTCGTCCACCGAGGTGGGGGAGACGCGGCGCATCACGGCGTGCAGGCGGGCGGTCAACTCCTTGGGGGAGAAGGGCTTGGTGATGTAGTCATCGGCACCGGCCTCCAGGCCGCGTACCTTGTCCTCTTCCTCACCACGGGCGGTCAGCATCACCACAGGGATCTGGCGGGTCACCTCATCCTGCTTGAGTTGCTTGATGAACTGAATGCCACTGCCACCGGGCATCATCCAGTCCAGCACTATGAGTTCGGGGTAGGGTTCACACACCTTCGCCAGTCCATCGGCGTAATCTTCCGCCTCGATTGTTTCGTATCCCTTTTGCTCAAGCACGAAGCAGAGCATTTCGCGGATCGGTGCTTCGTCCTCGACCACCAGAATTCGCTTAGCCATATCCCTTCTCTCTCCTGTGTGAAGATGGGTGCGCCAATTATTAGAATTTTCTGTGACACTTTTATGACTTTATGACAGGCGAGATGATAAACGTTTCAGATTCAGTTGGCAGCAGTGAGTTGCAGCAGGTCCCAGCGGTTGCCACTGATATCCTCGAACACCACCACCATGCCGTATGGCTCGCTACGTGGCTGTTCACAAAAATGAACACCGTAGTCCAGCATGCGCTGGTAATCGGCCCAGAAATCGTCGGTTTCGAGGAACAGAAATACCCGGCCACCGCCCTGCTGACCGATGGCGGCCTGCTGCTCGGGCGTGGCGGCGCGAGCCAACAAGAGCGCCGAGCCGGGCGCGCCGGCAGGCGCAACCCGCACCCAGCGCTTGCCCGGTTTACCCGGTTCATCGAGGGGAGTATCTTCCAGCAATGTAAAACCCAACCCCAGGGTAAAGAAGGCGATGGCCTCGTCATAGTCGGCCACCAGCAGGGTCAAAGCGCCAATGTGTTGTGCCATGGGGAATACCTCAGCAGATGAATGAAGGGGGCCAACGCCCCGGCTGGCGCGCATCATAGCGGCTTGGCGTCTTGGGCTCCAGCAGCAATGCCCCGCTCGAAGGAGCAGCCCTTCCCCTGCCACCAGACCTGCGTTCTATTCCACCTCCTATTCCACCTCGACCCGGTTGCGACCCCGCTTTTTGGCCTGATAGAGCGCCTCATCAGCCCGCTTGAGAACCTGCTCCAGGGGATCCCCGCGCCGCTCCGCCACCCCGAACGAGGCCGTGATGGACAGCGCCAGGGGCCAGTGCGGATAAGCCACCAGAGCTGCTCGCAGCTGCTCCGCCAGTGCCTTGGCACGGGCCTGTTCGTAGTGCAGGCAGACCAGCACGAACTCCTCCCCGCCCCAGCGCACCAGCCGGCACAGGCTATCGCAGTGGCGCAGGACTTCGCTCACCATGTGCTTGAGCACCTCGTCCCCAACCGGGTGACCATGACCATCGTTGACGAGCTTGAAGTGGTCTATGTCGATATAGATGAAAGAGAGGGGCATATCGCCGAGCTCGGCCAGCAGCTTGTTGCCACCGAACCGGTTGAGGGCGCCGGTCAGGGGATCGTACCTGGCCTCCTCCTCGGTGCGCCGGGTCTGCTCGCAGAGGCTCTGGCTGCGCGCCTCCGCCACCTGTCTGGCCTCACGGGCCTTGCGCAATCGATCCCGCATCAGCAGGTGCTGCACCATGAACAGCAGCAGGCCGTAAACCAGCCAGCTCAGCAGCAGGGGACGATAGAAGGCTCCCGGTTGCACCCAGCGACCATAGAACTCCATCCGCTCCAGCACCAGCCGGTAGTGGCCTGGCTGCATGCCGATGCCGGAGGCGATTTCCACTGCATAGACATGGCGCAGGTCCTCCCCCTGCTGGGCCAGCGGAATGCGGTACTGCTGGATCCACCAAGTGGCCGGCGTGAAGACCCGCAGCGGCACGTCCTGCAGCCGCCCGTAATCATCGGGACGAAAGATCACCTCGTTGAACTTGTGGGAGGTGGCATCACCCGCCCGGGAGTAAATCGGGTGGTAGTTGCGCAGATAGAGGCGCCAGAACTGGGGCTCTGGCCCCTCGACCTGCAGCTGGATGCGCGCCCCCTCAAAGCGGGAGAGATCGATGCCCTGCTCCGGCAGACTCAGCGTCAGGATCAGTTCACAGAAGGGGTACTCATAGCCTTCGCGCAACTGGCAGTCGATGGCTGGCTTGTCCGTCGGCGCAGGATAACCGCTTTGCTGGCCGGCGGCAGACAGCAAGGTAGTGACAGAGGCGCCACCATGGATCCTGTCATCCTGCACCGCCACCGACAGGCGGGCATTGGCCAGCATGTCGAGCCGCCGATCCGGCCCGAATTCAAACAGCAGGATCGCCAGCAGACTCAACCCCAACAACACCCAGAACAACACATTGGCCAGACGAGAATAGGAAAAGGTCATATAGGCTCCACCCGACTAGGTGCTCTGAATCCATACCCCGAGATCCGCACGCCCGGATCCCGTGGTTATTACACGCGCCGACACCGGCGCCATACCGTATTTCTTCAGCCGGGTACCGGCAGACAGACTCGGACCAACCCCAGGATCAGGCGCAGCCGTACTGCACCAGGCGGGAGGCACCAGGTTGGCGCCCCGGAAAGCCACGCGCTTGCCAATCAGATTGTGAATCTCAGGATAGAACACGCCATGCCATGAAAAATAAAGAGAAATCAATAAAAAGGGCCCTGATGGCTCATCTTGCACAAGGGGAATGGCGAGCAACAAAGCCCTCAGGGTCCCTCACGCAGCGCCCGATAGAGGGTGGTGCGACTGATGCCGAGCTGGCGCGCCGCCTCGCTCACATTGCCCCCGCACGCCGCCAGGGTCTGCTGCACCCGCAGCCGGTTCTGTTCACGCAAGGTGGCGGTACTCGCCTGCGACGAGGCCGCTGCCGATGCGGCGGGCAGATGCAGGTGAGCGGGCTCAATCCAGCCCAGCCCTTCCGCCAGCACGCAGGCCACCTCCAGCGCCTGCTTGAGCTGGCGTACGTTGCCGGGCAAGGGATGGGCCAGCAGTTGCTGCTCCGCCTCCGGCGTCAACTGCAGGGCCGGGTCCATCTCCGAGAGCAGGCGCTGGATCAATCCCAAGCGCTCGCCCTGTGGCCATGCCCGCAGCGGTGTCAGCTGCTGGCGCCAGCCGCAGACTCGGTAATAGAGGTCCTCGCGAAACGTCCCGGCCTGCGCCATGGCCGCCAGATCCCGGTGGCTGGCGCTGACCAGCCAGAAATCCACCACTTCGGGCTTGTGGCTGCCGACCGGGGTAACGCTGCGCTCCTGCAGCACCCGCAGCAGCCGGGTCTGGGCCAACAGCGGCAACTCGCCAATTTCATCCAGCATCAGGATGCCGCCGTGGGCAGCGCGCAGATAGCCCTGACTGCCCTGGCTGCGGGCACCGCTGAAGGCCCCGCCCACATAGCCAAACAGCTCGGCCTCCACCAGATCTACCGGCAGGGCGCCACAGTTGACACACACCAGGGGCTTGTCCTGCCGGCTCGACGCCCGATGCAGGGCACGCACCAGGTGCTCCTTGCCGCTGCCGGTCTCCCCCTCGATGAGCAGCGAGATGCCGCGCTCCAGCATCTTGAGCGGCACCTGTGCCGACCCTTGTTGCACTGTTTGCCGGGGCGCCACAACCGGCTCTGACACCAGCCGCAGGCCACGGCGTTCGCGCAGCAACTGCTGGCCATCGAACCTGTGCTGGCCGAGCCAGAGTCGTCCGGCCCGGTTGGCGCCGAGCAGCTCGCCCCCCTCCCCCAGCAGCAAACGGGCGGACCAGAGACTCTGGGGGTCGAGATCAACCAGCCAGCCCGGCTGGCGCGCCAGCAGCGCGTTTTCCAGCGTCATGGCCAGGAGCCGAACCGTGCCCAGCATGTCGCCATCGTGGTGGGCCGCATCTGTGGAGATATCGAGCACACCGAGCAATTGCCCGTCCGGCCCGAGCAGGGGGCAGGCGCTGCAACTGAGGAAGCTGTGCTGGGCGAAGAAATGCTCGGACCCCAGCACCTGCACTTCGCTCTGCTCGGCCAGCGCAGTGCCGATGGCGTTGGTGCCCTTGCTCGCCTCCCCCCAGCGGGCGCCGCTGCGCAAAAAGATGCGCTCGGCGTGGCGGGCGAAGCCGTCGTCACCGCTGGCGGCCAGTATTGCCCCCTCGCCGTCACACAGCAGCAGGCGACAGGGCCTGCCCGCCAGCAACTGTGCAAACAGCGGCAGCACGAAGCGCTGGAAGCAGACGATCAGCGTCTTGTGCTGCTCCTGGCGGGCCGACAGCTCCCCCTGGGGCAGCAGATCCAGCTCGGCACTCTGCTGGCGGAGCAGGCCCTGATGCAGGCAGCGCTGCCAGGAACGCTGGATCGGACTGGGGCTGGATTGAAGTAACTCGCTCATCATGCCTCCTGTTCACAAACGGTACGCATGGGGCCGGCAAATGTGGGCAACTCGCTCATCACGCCTCCTGTTCACAAACGGCACGACTGTCGCGGCCACTGTTCAGAAACGGCACAGTATCATCGTCACGGCCGGGGTCATTGGTTAATCAAGATACGCTGCCGCACTCAGTTTGATAACATTTTTGTAACTTTTTGTGCGCTGGTCAGACCCTTTGGCATGGCCCTTGCGATACCCCCTGCGTACCACCCCGGCCAGCCAACACGTGCAGCCGGGCAGGACCTTCACACACATAAGGATGATGAGATGATTTATACCGCTCCCGGTCAGGCAGGTGCCCTGGTCAGCTTCAAGTCCCGTTACGACAACTTCATCGGGGGCGACTGGGTGGCCCCCCGCGCCGGTCGCTATTTCGAGAACATCTCGCCGGTGGATGGCCGGGTGTTCTGCGAGGTGGCCCGATCCGACGCCGCCGACATAGAGCTGGCGCTGGATGCCGCCCACAAGGCGTTTGCCAGCTGGAGCAAGACCAGCGTCACCGAGCGCAGCAACCTGCTGCTGCGCATCGCCGATCGCATCGAGCAGAACATAGAGGTGCTCGCCATCGCCGAGACCTGGGAGAACGGCAAAGCGGTGCGCGAGACCCTGGCCGCCGACCTGCCACTGGTGGTGGATCACTTCCGCTACTTCGCTGGCTGCATCCGTGCCCAGGAGGGCTCGGCCGCCGAGCTGGATCAGCACACCGTCAGCTACCACTTCAAGGAGCCCATCGGCGTGGTCGGCCAGATCATCCCCTGGAACTTCCCGCTGCTAATGGCGGCCTGGAAGCTGGCCCCTGTGCTGGCGGCAGGCTGCTGCAGCGTGCTCAAGCCCGCCGAACAGACCCCTGTCACCATCATGTTGATGATGGATCTCATCAAGGACATACTGCCCCCCGGCGTGGTCAACGTGGTCAACGGCTTCGGCGCCGAGGCCGGTCAGGCGCTGGCCACCAGCGACAGGATCCAGAAGCTGGCCTTTACCGGTTCGACTGAAGTCGGCGCCCATATACTGCGCTGCGCCGCCGACAAGCTGATCCCCTCCACCGTCGAGCTGGGCGGCAAGTCCCCCAACATCTATTTTGCCGATGTGATGCAGCATGAGAGCCAGTATATCGACAAGGCGGTGGAAGGCATGCTGATGACCTTCTTCAACCAGGGCGAGGTATGCACCTGCCCCTCCCGCGCGCTGGTACACGAGAAGATCTACGACGACTTTATGGACAGGGTGCTGGCCCGGGCGCGCACAATCGTGCAGGGCAACCCTCTGGACACCGCCACCCAGGTCGGGGCGCAGGCGTCCCGCGAGCAGTTCGACAAGATACTGAGCTACATGGAGATAGGCCGTGGCGAAGGGGCCAAGATGCTGATAGGCGGCGGCCCGGCCAAGGTGAGCGGTCTGGAGGGGGGCTTCTACATCCAGCCCACCATCTTCTCGGGCCAGAACAAGATGCGGGTGTTCCAGGAGGAGATCTTCGGGCCGGCGCTCGGGGTCACCACCTTCAAGGACGAGGCGGATGCGCTAGCCATTGCCAACGACACCCAATACGGCCTGGGGGCGGGCCTGTGGACCCGCGACAGCAACCTGGCCTGGCGCATGGGGCGCGGCATTCAGGCCGGCCGGGTCTGGGTCAACTGCTACCACGCCTATCCGGCCCACGCGGCATTTGGCGGCTACAAGAAGTCAGGGATAGGCCGCGAGACCCACAAGATGATGCTGGATCACTACCAGAACACCAAGAACCTGCTGGTGAGCCACGACATCAACCCCCTCGGCTTCTTCTAGTCCGATCACACTCATGAGAAGGGCGCCTGCGGGCGCCCTTGTTGTTATGGTTCGCCAGGCGACCCTTCCCGCTCTATTCCCATGCCTCCCAGCTGCTGACGATAGCGCTGGGGTGAGCAGCCCAGCTCACGGTTGAACATGGCGATAAAGGCCGAGGTGGAGGCGTAACCGAGCCGCCAGCCAATTTCCTGCACTGGCAATTCCCCCTTGAGCCAAGCCAGCGCCTTGAGCAGCTTGAGCCGGGCCCGCCACTGGCCGAAGTTCATCCCCAATTCCCGCACGCAGCGCCGGGCCAGGGTGCGCTCCGTGCTGTGCAACTGCTCGGCCCACTGGGCCAGGGTGCGTGGATCGGCAGGGTCGCTGCGCAGCGCCGCCAGCATGGGGGCCAGCAGCTTGTCCTGGCTCATGGGCAGGTAGCTGTCCTGGCAGCGGGTGCGAGTCAGCTTCTCCACCAGCAGCTCGGCCTGGCGCACATCCCATTCATCCTGCATGTGGCCCAGCTTGCGCTCGCAAAAATCCGCCAGCATGGCCCGGATGAGCGGCGTCATCTCCAGCAGGCAGGGCTCGGCCGGCAGCCTGGCCGCCAGGGCGTGATTGACATAGATGGAGGTATAATCGAGGGCCTGCTGGTTGTAGGAGGCGTGCTCCAGATCCGCTGGCACCCAGATGAGGTAGTCGGCGGGAGCCACCAGTCGGTGCTGGTCCAGCACTATCTCCATCACCCCCAGGCTTATCAGGCTGAGCTGGCCCCAGGGGTGGCTGTGGGGCGCGCAGGCGCTCTCGGCCTGGATCTGCTGATAGCGCAGATAGAGGGGGTTGGGCTCGGGCAGGGCTATGTCCGTCGAGTGATAGTGATGTAGTGCCATATCAGGGCAACTTGTCCTTTCTGCGGGATGAATTGTCAGTTTTACGTTACTTGATAACAGAAAGACAAGGGTAGACTGGCCATCTCGATAATAAGGAGCCTTTGATGCGTATCTTCTTCCCGCTTATGTTCCCGCTGATGGCCGTACTGATCTGGGCCACCAATACAGTGGTGTCCAAGGCCGCCGCCGATGTGCTGGATCCCGCCGCCATCTCCTTTTACCGCTGGGTGATCGCCGCCCTGGCGCTGACCCCCTTCTGCCTGCCGCAACTGTGGCGCCGCCGTCACGAAATCCGCCCCTGGCTCGGCAAGCTGCTGGTGCTGGCAGCCCTTGGCATGGTGCTTTACCAGTGCCTCGCCTACTACGCCGCCCACACCACCTCGGCCACCAACATGGGGGTCATAGGTTCGCTCATTCCGCTGCTGACCCTGCTGCAGAGCGCCCTCTTCTTCGGCCAGCGCCCCGGCAAGCAGGCGCTGCTTGGCATGAGCATCTCCCTGTTCGGGGTGTTCTGGCTGCTGAGCCAGGGCCAGCCGCTGGCCCTGCTGCACGACGGCATCACCCCCGGGGACGGGCTCATGCTGCTCGGCTCCGCCAGCTACGCCCTCTATGGCCTGCTGATCCGCCGCTGGCAACTGCCGTTTGGCCCCTGGCTCAACCTCTACATGCAGATCCTGCTGGCTGTGTTGCTGTTGATCCCGGTCGCCCTCACCGCAGACTCCCTGGCGGTACCCGCCGAGGGCTGGGGCCTGGTGCTGTTTGCCGGGCTCGCCTCCTCCCTGCTGGCGGCCTACTGCTGGATGCGCGGCCTCGCCTGCATGGGAGCGGAACGCACCTCTGTGTTCATGAACCTGATGCCGCTGTGCACGGCGCTGATCGCCGTCATCACCCTGGGGGAGCCCATTCACGGCTATCACCTGCTGGGTGGCGGCCTGATCCTGAGCGGCGTCATGCTCTCCCAGTTCAAGCCCAGGGTACGCCCCGCCCTTGTGGAGGAGGCATAAACCGGCGAGACAAGCCACTGCAGCACAAAACAAGAAGGGAGCCTCGGCTCCCTTCTTGTTTGCATCTTCTCGCTAAAAACCACAGGCTCGGTTATCCCGGCGCCAATGGTAACCCCCTCCCGACACAACTGTGATTCAGGTTTGCTCGTGGTGCGCCTTGTGCGGGTCGCGCCGGGCCTTGTCATGAGCAGCAAAGGCTTTTCGGGCCGCGCTGATGCCATTCATGCAGGCCGGGACACCGGCATAGACGGCGATCTGGAGCAGGATTTCGATGATGGTTTCCCGGCTGACGCCCACATTCAACGCGGCCCGGATATGAAATTCGAGCTGCCCGGGCGCATTGCCCATCGCCATCAGCGCAGCAACGGTGAGCATCTCACGGGTGCAGAGATCAATACCGGGACGGGAGAGCACATCGGCAAAGGCAAATCCCAACACCAGTTCGGCAAAATCTGGCGACAGGGCATCCAGGTTCGCCGCGACCTGATCCGGCGCCTGCGGGTCGAGCCGGGCCAGCAGCGCGAAGGCCTGTTCACGCCGCTCGGACGATAAGCCGCTCATGCGTTCACCCCCTTCATGCCTTCACGGGCATAGCGATCCCCTGCCACTGGCAAGGCCCTGATGGCACTGTCCAGCGCGGCGAGATCCCCGGCCTCCAGACGCACCGACAGGGCGCCCAGATTGTCCAGCAGATGGGGGATCCGCCTTGTGCCGGGGATGGGCACTATGTCATCCCCCTGCGCCAGCAGCCATGCCAGGGCGATCTGCGCCGTCGTGCACTGCTTGCGCGCCGCCAGGGCCATGATCACCTCCACCAGCGAGCGGTTGGTGGCGATGTTTTCCTGTTGAAAGCGCGGCAGGCTGGCCCGAAAGTCACCCTCTTCAAACGCCGTATCCTGCTGGAAACGTCCGGTCAGAAAGCCGCGCCCCAAGGGGGAGTACGCCACCAGACCTATGCCCAGCTCGCGGCAGGTTGGCAGCACCTGGACTTCGACATCCCGCGTCCAGAGGGAATACTCCGTCTGCACCGCCGCCACCGGATGCACGACATGGGCGCGCTTCAAGGTGGCCGCGCTGACCTCGCACAGGCCGATACGGGCAATCTTGCCCTCCTGCACCAGCTGCGCCAGCCCTGCCATCGTCTCTTCGATGGGGTGAGCCGGGTCGATACGATGCACATAGTAGAGGTCTATCTGCTCGACCCCGAGCCGGCGCAACGAGGCTTCACAGCTCTGCCGTGCATACTGGACGCTGTTGTCCAGGGTGCGCCTGTACTCGCCGCTCTGACGCACTATGCCGAACTTGGTGGCGACCTTGACCCCGGCTCCGTGGGTCGCCAGGAAGCGGCCTATCAGGGCTTCATTGTGGTGCGGGCCATACATGTCGGCGGTGTCGAGAAAATCGATCCCCATCTCGACGGCCCGGGCCAGCACCCGCAGCGCCTGCTCATCATCCCGAGGGCCATAAAATTCACTCATGCCCATGCAGCCGAGGCCCATGGCGGATACATCCAGATCAGTGCCCAGTGTTCGTCGTTTCATACATTTCTCCTTACAAGATGGAGGTCAGTATGGTCTTCCGAATATGATTCAGGTATAGACTGGATTGGTAGTCAGCTTTCCGATTTTGGAAGATACATGAACGCTCTCTTGCTATGGGATGACGCCCGGGTCTTTCTGGCCATCGCCCGCAGCGGTACCTTGAGTGGCGCCGCCCTCGCCCTTGACATGGGCATTGCCACTGTCTCTCGACGGCTGGATCGCCTGGAGTCGGCACTGGGTCTGCCGCTGTTCAGTCGTCATCAGCACGGCTATCGACTGACCGATGATGGGGATGCCCTGCTGGCGCGGGCCGAGGCACTGGAACATGCCGGGCATGCCTTTGGCGAAGCCGGGCAGCAGCAGGGACAAGTGGCAGGATGCGTGCGCCTCGCCACCGCAGACAATCTGGCCAATCCGCTCATTATTCCCTCCCTGGCCAGGCTGTTTGCCATTCATCCCGATCTGAGGGTGGAGCTGGTCACAGGCGTGCAAACGGTGAACCTGCACAGGCGCGATGCCGATCTGGCCGTGCGCATGGTCAAACCTGATGCCGGCAACGTCACCATCAAGCGGCTGGGCACCCTGGGCTTCGGCCTCTATGGGGCCAGCAGCTATGTCGATAGCCGTCATCCGGGAACAGATGCCGCCAGCTTCGATGAGGATGCCTTTATCGGCTGGGGGGAATCCCACAGCCATTTGCCCGCAGCCAAATGGATTGCGCGCATACTGCGTGGGCGCCCCTGCAGGGTGGAGACCAATACCCTGTCGGCCCAGCTGGCCGCTGCCACCGCCGGTCTCGGGCTGGCGGTACTGCCCCATTATCTGGCCAAAGAGACGGACCTCGTCTGCCTCCTGCCCGAGCTGGGGGTGGATCAGCCGATCTGGCTGGTGATCCACACAGATCTCGCCCACTCCAGACGGGTACGGGCCGTCGCGGATCACCTGATCCAGCTGTTTGAAGAGGCCGAATCAGCCCTCCACCCTTTCCCTCTGGGCGCACTGTGAACCGGGAGGATGGAAAAGGCTGCAATCCATGTGGCGACAGGCAGACAGCAAGAAGGGAGCCCAGGCTCCCTTCTTGCTTGCATCTGAGCGCAAAAACCACCGGCTCAGTTGCCCCGGCGCCAGTGGTAGCGCCGCTCGGGCCGGCCACGCTGGCCGTAGTTGAGGTCCACATCGACCCTGTCTTCGGACTCCAGATACTCCAGATAACGGCGCGCCGTGGTGCGGCTGAGCGACAGCCGCAGCGCCACCGTATCGGTGGAAAATGCGGTATCCGGCTCGCCCGCCAGCAGCTCCAGCACCTGGCGCAAGGTGATGGCGTCGATCCCCTTGGGGGTATCGCGCACCTCCCTGGCCTGGGGGCGCCCCTTGCCCATCAGCCGATCCAGATCGCTCTGCTCCAGAGAGCCGCGCTCGCAGATGCGCCTGTGCAGGGTAAGGGTCTCGTCCAGGCTCTGCTGGATGCGAAACAGCCGCAGCGGCTTGATGATGTAATCCTGCACCCCCAGGTTGAGGGCCTGCTGTATGGTCTCAACGTCGCAGGAGGCGGTCACCATGATGACGTAGGCCTCACGATTGTGGCTGCGCAGCCGGTTCACCCACTCCAGGCCCGAGCCGTCAGGTAATGAGATATCCACCAGCAGCAGCTGTGGTTCGGTCGCACGCATCATGAGATCGGCCTGGGTCAGGCTTTCGGCCCGACCCAGCAGGGAAAATCCGGGGGTGGAGGAGACCAGCTCGGCCAGAATGGATCCTATCCGTTCGTCATCCTCGATCACCAGAGTGAAAATGGGCTCCATAGATCACACCAATTGGTTTTTATTCAAGTAGATACCGAACAAGGTTGTCTGTTCGGCGGTGCGGCGCCATTCTATCACACCCCCTCGCCTGGCCACCGTCTCCTTGACCAGGAAGAGGCCAACCCCGTGATCGCCGGTCTGGCGGCTGATGCCGTAATCAAACAGATGATCCGCCAGCGCCTCGTCCACCCCTTCACCGCTGTCCTCCACCTCTATCACCAGCCGGCGGCCAAAATCGTTGAGGGAAATCAGCACCCGCGGTGGACAGACCTTGCGCCGCGCCCAGGCGGCGCGAATGCCGTTGTCCAGCAGGTTGCCGATGAGGGTGATGAGATCCGCCGACACGGCCGCCGGATATTCCGCCAGCGCCGAGTCGGGATCCAGCACCAGCTCCACCCCCAACTCTCTCGCCCGGCTGAACTTGCCGAGAATGAGCCCGGCCACCGGCTTGTCCTCGATGGCCCGCAGCAGCCCCTGCAGCATGGTCTGGCAAGCCTCGCTCTCCTGCTGAATGAGCTCCACCGCCTGATCCACATGACCGAGTTGCAACAGGCCGGAGAGGCTGCTCAGCTTGTTGGCGAACTCGTGGGTCTGCATCCGCAGCATCTCGGCATACTGCCGCAGATGGGTGACCTGCATGCCGAGGCTGCCAGTTACCTCGGGGCGACTGAAGATCAGCAGGCGCCCTGGCACCTTGCCCTCCACCGCCTGCCAGCGCCCCACGAACGACTCCCCGTGCACCGTGAAGCCGAGCTCGGTCTCGACCTGGGTCAGGGCCGGTGCCAGCGGCGGCGACAACTCGGCGAGCGGCTGCCCCAGCAGGGCATGACGCCCTGTGCCCGGCAGACGCAACTGATAGAAGGCAGCGCTGTTGAGCATGCGGATGTTGCCCCTGTTGTCGAGCGCTATCACCCCCTCGGAGATATGCTCCAGCACCAGCTCTTGCAGCACGAAGCGATTGACGATGGCCTCGGGCTCCAGGTCCAGCAGGGTGCGGCGCAACAGGTGTTGCACCCAGAGCGCCAGCAAGAGACCACACCCCAGCACGGCAAGGATGGCGCTGACCAGCAGGGCGATCCGCTCCAGATAGATGCCTTCCACAGTCCGCATCAGGTAACCCACCACCACCGCCCCCATGGCACGGCCATCAGGCCCGAGCACGGGAGCAAAGCAGCGGATGGCCGGGCCAAGTGTGCCCTCGTCCTCTGAGCAGTAGCTGAGCCGGTCATGGAGGGCCGGCCAGATATCTTCACCACGGAAGAGACCGCCGATGAGCTCGGGCGAGGGGTGACTGAGGCGGTGGGCGTGTTCGTCGGTCACCACCATGTAGGCGGCGTCGGTGCGATTGCTGATCCCCTCCACATAGTCGCGTAAACCGGGATCGCTGCCCTGCTGCAAGGCTTGCACCACCCGGCTGTCCGCTGCCAGCACCCGCGCCAGATCGGCGCCATTCTCCTGCAGATTGCTCTCCAGCAGGTGGCGGATAAAGAGGGCGAGCAGACTGCCCAGGATCACGATCAGCAGCAGTGACAGCCCCAGAGAGAGGGTGACCAGTTGGTGGCGCAGTTTCATCGATTAGCCTTGCAACATCAGGAAGCGGACCAATAGTGCGGGCGCCACCAGGTCTGGTCAATCAGTGGCGCGGGATCGCCGTCAAAATCCGCCAGCCCTTCGTCACGGGCAGTCAGCGCCACCGCCCTGGCGACCGCGCGGGCCACTTCCCCCACCTGCTCGATGGGAGGCAACAATCGCCCCTCTGCCAGCGGATAGGCGCCCACTGCCCGCACCGCCGCCTGCAGCATGCCGTCACTGATGCGGCGCGCCTTGACGGCGCAGGCCCCCAGGCCAATGCCGGGGAAGACATAGACGTTGTTGCACTGGGAGACCACCCTTGCCTCCCCCGCCACAGTGACTGGGGCAAAGGGGCTGCCAGTGGCGAGCAGGGCGCGCCCGTCGGTGGCCTGCCACACCTGCTCCGGCGTCGCTTCGGCACTGCGGGTCGGGTTGGAAAGCGGCAGGATCACAGGGCGCTCGCATACCCCCCCCATGGCCCCGAGCACCGCCTCGGTAAAGAGCCCGCCCTGGCCACTCACCCCAATTAGCACCCCGGGGCGCAGCCGCTCAATGAGCTCGGGCAGGGTGGCGCAAGCCTCTTGCGCCGGACGGGCAAAAGGTCGTTGGGATTGGGTCAGATTGGCGCGATCCAGGCAGACCAGCCCATCTTGATCAAACAGTTGCACCCGATCCGGGCTGCCCGCCAGCTGGGCCAGCATGGCGGCGATGCCGCACCCCGCAGAGCCGGCGCCGACGATGAGCACGGGGGTGTCGGCCAGAGTAGTACCCGCCTGCTGCAAGCCCGCCAGCACGCAGGCCGAAGCCACCGCAGCCGTTCCCTGGATGTCGTCGTTGAACATGCACAGCTCATCTCTATAACGGGCCAGCAGATTGGCGGCATGCTTGCCAGCGAAGTCTTCAAACTGCAACACCACCTGGGGCCAGCGCGTGCGAATGGCTGCCACCACCTTGTCCATGAAGTGGTAATAGGATTCACCATCCACCCGGTTGGCCTGCCAGCCGAGATAGGAGTCATCCTCCAGCAGTTCGGGATTGTTGGTGCCCACATCGACGCACAGCGGCAGGGTGCGCGCCGGGTTGATGCCGCCAGCAGCGGAATAGAGCGCCAGTTTGCCGATGCAGATCCCCATGCCGCCGATGCCAAGATCGCCGAGCCCCAGCACCCGCTCACCGTCGGAGATGACGATGACGTCCACCTCCTGCTCCACCGCGGCGAAGATGGCGTCCAGATCGTCTCTGTCATGCCAGGAAAGATAAAGCCCGTGGCTGCGCAGATAGAGGTCGCTGTGGCGCTGGCATGCCTCCCCTACTACCGGGGTGTAAATGATGGGCAAGAGCTCCGGCAGGTGGTGGCGCACCAGATCGTAAAACAGCACAGGGTTGTCTTCTTGCAGCTGGCGCAACAGCAGGTGCTGGTCGAACGGGCTCTGCATGGCAGAGACCAGACGGTAGATGCGGCGCCGTTGCTGGGCCAGGGACTCCTCTTTATGGGGCATGCGCCCCATCAGGCCCTGTCGCTTGCGTTCGGCATAGGGCAGGCTAGTGCCCATCATGATGTCGTTCATTGTCGATTCCTTATGCCAGCAGCGAGATGAGCAGGGTGGCCAGGATCAACATGACGGCGCCCCCGAGACGGGAAGATATCTGGGCAAACGGCATCAGCTTCATACGCTGGGCCGCCGACAGCACGGCCACGTCGCCCGTGCCCCCCATGTTGGCCATGCACAGACCGCCTGTGATGGCCGCCTCTATGGGATAGAAACCTATCATGCGCCCCACCAGGGCCGCCCCCAGAGCGCCGCCGACCACAGTCACCAGCACCAACACGAAGTAACTGACGGAAAAGGCGCTGATGAGTTCCGGGATGCTGGTATAGGCGACCCCTATGCCCACCAGCAGGGAGGGCGTCAGATTGGTCACGACGAACTGGTACCAGTCGGCCGCCGCCTGCTCGTAGCGACGTGGCAGCACGCCACTCACCTTGATGAAGGCCACCGCCAGTATCATGAGCGCGAAGGGATGCATGGGGATGAAGTTGCCCAGCAGTGAACCCAGCACGAACATGCTGGAGCTGATGAAGAGCCCCATGCCGAGACTCTCCAGCGTCGGCGCTTGGACCTGCTCTTCGGCCACATTCTGGCTGCTCTGATTGATCATCAGCTGGCCGTTGCCAGTCAGGGAAGGGTAGCGGCGGCCCAGGCGTACCAGCAGAGTGCCCACCAGAATGGCCAGGGTATTGGCGATCACAACGGCAGGCACCATGCGTGACAGCAGGTCGGCGCTGGACATCTGCATCGGGCCAGAGAGGATCTCCACCAGAGGCACGGCACCGGCCCCCATGCCGCCACCCATGATGGGCAAACCTATGAGCAGCACGGCATTCTTGAAACCATAACCCATCAGGGAGCCGACCAGACCGACACTCAGCAGCGCCACTGCAACACCGCCCAGGATCACCGGCAGGTAACGCATGGCGGCATTTTTCAGCAGGGCACTGCTCATGCCCAACACTGAACCCGTCACCAAGCTGGCGATGAAGAAGTTGAGAAAGCCTCCCTCCTTCATGAAGCCGATGATCACCTGACCCGCCTCGACCGGCAGGATCCTGTATTCAAACAGAGCAGCACCCCCGAAAATGGCGAGTATGGTACCGCCCCCCAGGTATTCACGTATGGGGGGGATGCGCTCGCCCAGCTCGCAGAGCAGGGTGCCCAGCACGAACATCAGTGCCAATGCCCCGACCATGCCGAGCGGCAGTGAGCCGTTCCAGCCGGAGAAAAGCACGCAGGTGGCAAGCCCGAGGAAGATCATCATGGGCATGCCGGCTATTTGTTGACTGCCCCAGGGGGCGGCTTTCGGGGTAGAGAGGTTTTTCATTGTTATGCTCCAGCGTGTGAGGTGGCGCTACTCTAGTGATCCTCCCCTCGCCTGTCGGTTATCCCCGCTACAAAGACATATAAAAACATTAAAATCTTAAACGCTATGGCGAGGATGCTGTCATTCAATACAAGACAGCCTCTCCATTTACAGCATCTGAAAGATTGGGTACACACAGAAATACACGAATGCGGACAAAGTTTGATCCTCACTTGGCTGGCAATGGTGAGGCTCAGATTAAGTGTTATCCATGGAAAGAGAGGGCGTAAACGGGCAGCAGGCTGATGACAGTCGCGTCATATTCATGCTGATCATTCATATCAGAGAGGCCATGATCCTGACGATCGCACAACTGACATGACCCACCCGTATGCAGGTGGATAACAGGGCAGGCAAGGATGACTGGCAACTTGTATGTCATGACGGGGATGCACTATCAACACAGCGCCATAGCGTGTATTTTCAACTGACAAGACTGTGCAGACGGGCAAAGAGTGCCCACCTGTCAGTCACACCTTGACAGCCAGCGCCTCATTTAAACCTGTTCGGTTGGCCTATTCTGCTAATAACAATGGAATATTGGCAGGGTCAAATTCATGACAGATATCGCTTCCTTCCCGGCTGAAGCCATAATGGATTTCGGCACTATATTCGACATCGACCAGCAGACTCTCGATTGAGAAATGGGCGTCACCCGATTCATATCGTTCCACAGCTATCGTCTCCCTGTTTAGCTGACCCATCAATATTAGTGGATAAAAAACAGACTGCCGAATTTATATGACACCTTGCTGACCAGAAAATAATAGTACACAGGATCCCTTCCCTATTTTTGCCTCCCCAGCAAGCCGGTGTTTATTTCTCCAACCAGAGTATTTCACCCGATTTGACACACCTGTGCGTCTTTCGGCCACAGACAGCCCCTTGCGATCCCCTTCACTGACCAGGTAAAGCCTCATAAGAAACTCATTTCTCATTTTCATAAACAAGATCTTGATCACACTATTTACTTAGCCTGCTAAATAACTACAATGCTTAGCAGGCTAAGTAAATGGAGAGCACCTCATGATGAAGGATCTGGAAATGTTGCGCGAGTTGTCCCTCGCCGAGCGGGTCGGACGACTGCATCGACTGTGGCGCACAGTGGCAGACCTGGAACTGGCGCCCCTGGGTCTGACCCATCCACGCTGGACAGCGCTCTGGAAACTCAGCCGCCTCGGTGGTCATCTCAGCCAGAAGACCCTTGCCGAAGCGCTGGAGATAGAGCTGCCGTCCCTGATGCGCACTCTGGGTCAGCTGGAGGAGCATGGACTGGTCGAACGCCATTGCTGCAGCCAGGACAAACGGGCCCGCATCGTCACCCTGACTCCGGCTGGCAAGGCGCTGCTCGACAAGATAGAAGATCGCATCATGGATGTACGCCGTGACCTGCTCGCCGGCATCAGCCAGCGGGAGCTGGAACAATTTGAAGACATAGTGCACCGCATCTGTGCCAACGCCCTCGGCAAGATAGGTTCACAGAGTGAAGAGAGAGAATAAGATGACCCCGGATCAACAATTCAAACGCTGGATAAAATGGGCCATGGGCGCCTTTATTCTGGTCTTTGGCTACTTCCTGCTGGCTGACATCAAGATGCCGCTCACCCCGCAAGCCATGGCTACCCGTGTCGTGACCAAGATGGCACCCCAGGTCAGTGGCAAGGTGATACAGGTTGCCGTTGGCAACAACCAGCATGTCAAACAGGGGGATCTGCTGTTCTCACTCGACCCCGCCCCGTTTGAACTGGCGGTGGAGCAGGCCCGCCTCGCGCTGGCTCAGGCCGAGCAGCAGAACCGCCAGCTCGACGCCACTCTCAACGCCGCCGCCGCCGATTTCAGCTCGCTGCAAACCCAAGCCTCCCTGAAGCTGCGGGAAGCGGAGCGTATCGACGCCCTCTATCGTCGCCACATGGTCTCTGAGCAGCAAAAAGACGACGCCGACAGCGCATTTCGCACCGCCCAGGCCAACTTGTTGGCCAGCAAGGCCCGCATGACTCAGGCCCAGGTGAACCGCGGTCTGCACGGTGATGACAACCTGCTGCTGCGCCAGGCTCGCAATCACCTGGCCCAGGCCAAGCTCAACCTCGCCTACAGCCAGGTACACGCCAGCCAGGATGGCATCATCACCAACCTGCAACTCAAGCCGGGCAGCTTCGCCGCGGCGGGGGCGCCGCTGCTGGCGCTGGTTTCCGAGCAAGTAGACATCATCGCCGATTTTCGCGAGAAGAGTCTGCGCCACGTCAACACGGACAGCCAGGCACTGGTCGCCTTCGATGGCGAGCCGGGCAAGCTCTATCCAGCCCGGGTCACCAGCCTGGATGCCGGCGTCAGCGCCGGCCAGTTCGATGCCAACGGCCTGCTGGCCAGCCCCACCGAATCGGATCGCTGGGTCCGGGATGCCCAGCGCCTGCGCCTGCATCTGACCCTTGAGCAGTTGCCAGCCCACCTGCCGGCTGGCGCCCGCGCCACGGTGCAACTGCTGCCGGACAACGCGCTAAGCGCGCTGTTTGCCCGCGGCCAGATCCGTCTGCTCAGCCTGTTGCACTATATCTACTAAGGTGGCAGCGATGAATCTGTGGCACAGACCCCTCACCGCCAACGAGCTGCGTCAATGTCTGCGCATCGCCTTTGGCAGCACCACCGGCTTTTTGCTCTGCAAGTTGTTTGGCTGGAACTACGGCGTCTTCTACACAGTGACACCGGTATTGCTGCTGGGCATGGTGCCAGTGATGAACGGCCATGCGGCACGCCAGCTGATCGCTGCCGCCGTCATGTGCGGGGTGGAAGTCGGTCTGCTGGGCGGGCTGTTTGGCAGTCATCCCGGCCTGATGATCCCCATCGCCTTTTTGCTGTTTCTCTACCGTTTCGCCGCCATGTCCCGGGGCAGCCTGTTTCTGTTCGGGGCCAACGGTGTGCTGAGTCTGAGCATAATGCTGCACTTTGCCAGCTACCCGCAGACCGATCTGAACGACCTCATCTTCAGCAACCTGTGGGCCAGCATACTGTCGGTACTCATCGCCTACCTGATGACGGCGCTGATCCCGGATGTAGAGGATCGGCCCAAGCCTGCGGCGGCCCCCAAGGCACCGCACCGGATGCGACACGAGGCCCTGCTCGGTGCCAGCATAGCCACCCTCTCCTTCATGGTGTTCCAGATCTTCGACTTGCGTGACTCCATGTCTGCTCAGGCCACCACACTGCTGCTGCTGTTTCCCATGCACTGGAACGGAGCCTTGAGCTATGCCCGCAAACGGGCCATGGGCACACTGCTCGGCGTGAGCTTTGGTCTCGTCAGCCAGCTGGTACTCTACGACTGGTCAGGTTTGCTGTTGCTGGTCGCCCCCATGCTCTGGCTCGGGGCCATGCTGTTCAGCTACGCCCATGTGAAGGAGGCCAGCGGCTCAGGCGTCGGCTTTGGCGCCCTTACCACCCTCGGCATCCTGTTTGGCCAGTACCTAACGCCGGGCAACGATCTGGTATTCAGCGCACTCTACCGGGTCAGCAGCATACTGTTTGCCATCGTTGCCACCCTGCTGGCCTGCTACCTCATTCACCGACTGCTTAACCGTTTCGAGGCCACTCGTTTCGGCTATTGACCCCCTGTTGTTAGCTCAAGGATGTGCTGCTTTTCGCCCCGTTATGCCTACCGGGGCGTTTTTTTGTCTGCATTTTGCAAGCTGGCCCCGCGGGTCTTGTGACTGCAGCCACTATGCTTGCAAGAGCCGTTCGCAATAGCAGCAGGAGAGACACAATGGCACGAGTACCCGGAAGCTGGCTGGCGTTTGGTCTTTTGCTCGGGATGAGCAGCGTCTGGGCCAATCCAGTGCTTGTCGCAGCCGAAGATGACTGGGCCCCCTATTGCGCGCTGGACAAGGAGAGCGGCCAGCCACAGGGATTGGCACCGGCCTTGGTTAAAGCGGTCTTCGCCATTGAGGGCATAGCGCTTGAGTTTCGTACCATTCCCTTCGCCCGCTGCATGCACGAAGCCAAGAGCGACAAGGTGCTGGCGTGTTTCAATGCCACCATCACAGAGGAGAACCGCTATCAGTACCACTGGCACGAGACCCCCATGTTCGAGGAGGATCTCGCCATCTTCGCCCTCGCCGGCGGCGGGCACCATGACCTCAAACTCACCGCCCTGGAGGGCAAGACGGTGGGCATTACCCTGGGTTACACCTATCCCACCGATTTCATGGATAACCCCAGGATCACCCGCTTTCAGGCCAAATCAGATGCCCAGATCATAGAGATGCTGGTACGCGGACGGGTCGACTACATACTGATGAACGAGATGCCTGGCTATCTCAAGATCCAGCAGAAAGCACTGACCGGCCGTGTCGTCAAGGTAGGCAAGATCTCCACCGATGGCTTCTGGCTCGCCTTCTCCCGTGCCCATCCCCAGGGAGAAGCCATGGCAAAACGCTTCGAGGAAGGGCTGCAAAAGATCAAGAACAACGGCACCTATGAGACGCTGGTACGCGACTTCGAGCACAGCCTGGGCCTGCATTGAATGTATTTCGCCCCCTGCGCGCCGCCTCGGGACGCATATAGACGCAATAGAGACAATTGAGCATTGAACCTTCTCCTCAACCTGTTAGGCTCGAGCCCGGATGACACCGATGGAGAATTCAAGATGAAACACGCCAATATATTCTTGCTGGGCATCACGACCCTGGCTCTGCTGAGCGGTTGCGAACGCGGAGCCTCCACATTGAGCGTGACCGGCGGCGAGCCCATCACCTATCAGTGCGAGCAGAACAAGAAGGTGCAAGTAAGCTACTTTGCCCTTTCCGACCAGAGCCTGAATTTCATCAAACTGGCACTGCCAGATGGCAAGGATTACACACTGCCACAAACCATTTCAGCCTCCGGCGCCCGCTATACCGATGAGCATGAGGCCGTCTGGTGGAACAAGGGAAATGAAGGCTTCGTCGAAATGCGCGACAAGAACGGCGAGTGGCAGAGCGTCTACAACGACTGCAAACAGCAGTAATGAAAAATCCCGGCCTGGCCGGGATTTTGCTATTTAACCTCTGTATCCAGACAAGAGACCATCTGCACAGCGATGGTGTGCAACTTGTGTCCGTTTTCCTCGTTCAGGCGCGCTTGTCGCTCACCACCAGCCAGAGCGCATGCACCATACCTGGCAAGCCGCCGAGCAGGGTCAGTACTATGTTGATCAAAAAGTGCAGGCTGAAGCCTACCTGGATAAAGGCGCATACCGGAGGCAAAAAGATGGCCAGCAGTATCTTGAGCAGATTGTTCATCTCGCACTTCCTCGTCAAAGATGTTTCACGGTTCGGGATGAACTCACCATAAACAGCCTTGACCTCAACTGCAAACGAAACAAGGGCCCACTCGCGGCTCTCACACCTGAGTCAAACAGGGGATCCGCTCCCCCAACTGCTCGCGCCAGACTTTGAGGTCGTGGATCTGCTGGTTGCTGCTACCACGCCAGAGCAGACCGGGATCTGCCAGCGCCTTCTCGAACTTGCCATCCACCAGCACGTCCAGCAGAGCGACCAGCTCGCGCTGGGCCTCTGACAGTTCGCCGAGCAGATAGCCGGTCCAGCACCAGATGTCCTTGCCGGGGCACTCGGCCCGCACCCGCTTCACCAACGCCAGCACCTGGGGCACGTTGGCCGGGTGGAGCGGATCGCCGCCGGAGAGCGACAGACCACGCCGTTTGATGCGGGTGTCGTTGAGATCCTGGATGATGCGATCGCACATGGCCTCATCAAACGGCTTGCCGCCATCGAGCCGCCAAGTGCTCTGGTTGTAGCAACCCGGACACTGATGCTCGCAACCCGACACAAACAGGGTGGCGCGGGTGCCGGGCCCGTTGATCACATCGACCGGGTAGTATTGGTGGTAGTGCATCGCTTGTTTCCTGCCTTGTTCATGGGACAACGGCAACGTCTGCCACCCTCCAATGAAAATGGCCCCTTGGGTCAGGGGCCAGCGCTTTATCGCTGCTGCCTTTACATATGTTTGACGCGGCGTTTCACTTCTTCCTGCTTGCCCGCATTGAAGGGGCGCGCATCCGGGCTGCCGAGGTAGCCGCAGACACGGCGGGTCACAGACACCTTGGCCGGATCGTGGTTGCCGCAGCGCGGGCAGGTGAAGCCCTTGGAGGTGCACTCGAACTCGCCGGTGAAGCCGCAGTCGTAGCACTCGTCAATGGGCGTGTTGGTACCGTAGTAGGGCACCTTGTCATAGCTGTAGTCCCAGACGTTTTCGAGCGCTTCCAGGTTGTGCTGGATATTGGGGTACTCGCCGTAGCAGATGAAGCCGCCGCTGGCGATGGGCGGATAGGGCGCCTCAAAGTCCAGCTTGTCGTACGGGTTCACCTGCTTCTCCACATCGAGGTGGAAGCTGTTGGTGTAGTAACCCTTGTCGGTCACACCAGCCACCACGCCAAACTCCTTGGCATCGATGCGGCAGAAACGGGTGCAGAGGTTCTCGCTCGGGGTGGAGTAGAGGCTGAAGCCGTAGCCGGTCTCCTCCTTCCACTCGTCGGTGGCCGCCTTGAGCCGCGCTATGATGGCGACGGCCTTCTGGCGCAGGGTGTCGCTGTCGAACAGATGGACATCGGTGCCAAACAGGGCATTGATGGTTTCGTGTACCCCGATATAGCCGAGCGAGATGGAGGCGCGACCGTGCTTGAAGATCTCGCTGACGTTGTCGTCGGCCTTCAGACGCACGCCACAGGCCCCTTCCATATAGAGGATGGGGGCGACCCGCGCCTTGACGCCGTCGAGGCGGCTGATGCGGTACATGAGTGCCGTCTTGGCCACGCGCAGGGCGGCATCCAGCTTGTCCCAGAAATCCGCCTCGTCGCGGGATTTCAGGGCGATGCGCGGCAAGTTGAGGCTGACTACCCCTAAGTTGTTGCGCCCTTCATGGATCAGTTCACCATTTTCCTCATAAGCCCCGAGGAAGGAGCGACAGCCCATAGGCGTCTTGAAGGAACCGGTCACTTTCACCACCTGGTCGTAGTTGAGGATGTCCGGATACATGCGCTTGGAGGCACACTCCAGCGCCAGCTGCTTGATGTCGTAGTTGGGATCGCCCTGTTTGTGGTTGAGGCCATCCTTGATGGCGAACACCAGTTTCGGGAACACGGCGGTCTTTCTGTTCTTGCCAAGGCCGGCGATGCGGTTGCTGAGGATGGCGCCCTGGATCATGCGCGACTCCCAACTGTCGCCAAGGCCGAAGCCGAAGGTGACGAAGGGGGTCTGGCCGTTGGCGGTGTGCAGGGTATTGACCTCGTACTCCAGTGACTGGAAGGCGTCGTAACACTCCTTCTCGGTACGGGCCATGGCGTAGGCGTCCACATCGGCAATACCCCACTCCTCGGCCACTTCCCTGTGTTTCTGCCAGCTGATGGTCACATAAGGAGCCAGCACCTCGTCAATGCGGTTGATGGTGGTGCCGCCATAGATGTGGCTCGCCACCTGGGCGATGATCTGGGCGGTCACGGCGGTGGCCGTGCTGATGGATTTGGGGGTATCTATCTCCGCATTGCCCATCTTGAAGCCGTGGGTCAGCATCCCCTTCAGGTCGATCAGCATGCAGTTGAACATGGGGAAGAAGGGAGAGTAGTCGAGATCGTGGAAGTGCAGATCGCCGCTCTCGTGGGCCTGCACCACGTCGCGGGGCAGCATGTGGCTGGTGGCGTAATGCTTGGCGACGATACCGGCCAGCAGATCGCGCTGAGTCGGTATCACCTTGGAATCCTTGTTGGCGTTCTCGTTGAGCAGGGCCGCGTTGGTCTGCTCCACCAGACCACGGATCTCCTGAGCCAACCGGCCGCGGGCCTCGCGAGCCTGATCCCGGTCGTGACGATACTCGATATAGGCACGGGCGATGGCCTTGTCGTCGGAAGCCATCAGATGGTTCTCGACCCGGTTCTGGATCTCGTGGATATCCACCTCGCCACGCCCTTCCAGCTCCTGAGTAACGGCGGCGGCAACGCGCTCACCCAGGGTCGGATTGGCCTGACTGACCGCCTCTGCCGCTCGGCCCACTGCCTCGGCAATCAGCTGGGCATTGAATGGTGCGCGACATCCATCACGTTTGATCACAACCGGTTTCATGCGTTTTCCCCGTTTAAAAGGCCAGGCTATCGCCTTCGGCTTACCCTTGTTTGGTGCCCTTCTCCACGCCTCGTCCTGGGCGCAAATAAATTCAGCCGAGGCTTGACAAGCCAAGGCTGACGATGAGAAGAGAATAGCTTGTACACAGCTTTATAACACAACATATAGGTGTTTTATATGAATACATCCCTATATGTGGTGTCTATTAGGCACCAAAGCGCGGTCTCATTTCTTGATCCAGAACAGGTTTTGAGGCGAGTGGCGCAGTTCCCGACCAGTGAAAAACAGCCCCATACAAGGCCATTCCCAAGCCTGGTGCGGGCTGGCGTTCGACGGGACCGTGACAGAAAAAAATCCCCTCCTGCGACAGTGGCTGACGAGGGCACGTATGGCACAAAGCAGGCATAATGAGTGGAATATCATTGCTATCGACGGGACCCGATATGGCCAAGACCCTGCTACTGCTGCTGTGCCTCCTGCCCTGCCGGTTGTGGGCAGCCGAGATCCTGATGATCAGCAGCTATCACGCCGAATACCTGTGGGATCAGAGTTACAACGCCAGCCTGCAAACCCATCTGAACGGCAAGCATCACATCAGCCACTTCTACATGGATACCAAGCGCCGCCCCCATGACGAGTTCGACCTGATGGCCGAGCAGGCACTGGCCTTCTACCGGCAGCTCAAGCCCGATCTGGTGGTGCTCGGCGACGACAACGCCATCAACTATCTGGCCAACGAGATCGCCTCCCTCGGTACGCCCGTGGTGTTTCTTGGCATGAACGAAAACCCGCGCCACAAGGGACTGGTCGGCCATCCCAAGGTCACGGGCGTGCTGGAGCGCCCCCTGCTCAAACGCAACATCAGCGAAATGAGCCAGCTGATGGGCGGCATCAAGAAAGCGCTGGTGCTGTTTGATTCCAGCAACGTGGCGCTCACCGCCATTGAAGATGAATTCAAGACCCAGACCGATCTGCGGGTCGGCCAGACCCGGGTCAACAGCCAGCTCATCGGCGATTACAGCCTCTGGCAGGAGGCTGTGCTCAACGCCAAAAAAAATGGCTACGACGCCATCTTCATCGGTCTCTACCACACGCTGGTGGACGATACAGGCAAACATGTGAGCGAACAGACAGTCCTGGCCTGGGCGAGTGTGCACAGCCCTGTGCCCCTGTTCTGCTTCTGGGAATTTTCGGTGGGTACAGGCAAGGCCATCGGCGGCCTGGTGCTGGATGGCCGCGATCAGGGAGCGAAAGCAGCAGAGCTCGTCAACGCCATACTGGCGGGCGCCCAGCCCAGAATGCTGGCACCCCGTGCCGCCGTGCGGGGCGAGTATGTGTTCAGCAAGCACGAGCTGGCCCGCTGGCAGCTGACGGTGCCAGAAAAGTGGCAAGGCAAAACCCAGTGGCGCGACTAACGCCCTGAAACAACAAACCCGGCTGGATGGCCGGGTTTGTTGTTTTCAGCGTATCGTCATCGCCAGATCATGACTGAAGGGCTGCCTGTAACTGCTCTTCGGTCCAGATGGTGATGCCGAGCTCCTGGGCCTTGGCCAGCTTGGAACCGGCCGCTTCCCCCGCCACCAGCACATCTGTCTTGGCCGACACAGACCCGGCGACCTTGGCCCCCAGCGCCTGCAGCGCCGCCTTGGCATCGTTGCGAGAGAGCAGGTTGAGGGTGCCGGTCAGCACAAAGGTCTTGCCGGCAAAGGGCTGCTCGCTTGCTTCCTTCTTCTCGATGACAGGCCAGTGGATACCGGCAGCCAGCAAGGCTTCCAGTACCTCGACGTTATGGGGTTGACGCAGGAAGTAATAGACGTGCTTGGCCACCACTTCCCCCACATCCGCCACCGCCAGCAACTGATCCACTGTGGCGGCACGCAGGGCATCCAGGGTGAGGAAATGGTTGGCCAGGTTCAGCGCTGTCGCCTCCCCCACCTCGCGAATACCCAGGGCAAACAGGAAACGCGGCAGGGTAGTGCTGCGCGCCGCATCGATGGCCGCCACCAGATTGAGCGCGGATTTCTGCCCCATCCGCTCAAGGCCGGCGAGCTGGATGGCGTTGAGGCTGAACAGGTCTGCCGGTGTCTTCACCAGCCCCTTGTCTACCAGTTGCTCGACAATTTTGTCGCCGAGGCCATCCACATCCATGGCACGGCGTGCGGCGAAGTGCTTGATCGCCTCCTTGCGCTGCGCCTCGCAGAACAGGCCGCCTGAGCAGCGGGTGACTACTTCCCCTTCCAGCCGCTCCAGCGCCGAGCCACAAACCGGACATTGGGTAGGAAAGAGGATCTCGCGGGCATCCGCGGGGCGCTGGGCCTCCACCACGGCAACGATTTGCGGGATCACATCCCCTGCCCGGCGCACGATCACGGTATCGCCGATCATGACACCAAGGCGTTCAATCTCGTCGGCATTGTGGAGAGTCGCGTTGGAGACGGTGACGCCACCGACAAACACGGGTTTAAGCTTGGCAACCGGGGTCACGGCGCCGGTACGACCCACCTGAAACTCGACATTCTCGAGCAGTGTCATCTCCTCCTGGGCCGGAAACTTGTGGGCAGTGGCCCAACGGGGAGCGCGGGCCACAAAGCCCAGCTCTTCTTGCACGGGGATGGCATCGACCTTGTAAACCACGCCGTCTATCTCGTAGGCCAGCTCGCCGCGGCGGGCCAGAATATCGTCGTGGAAGGCCTGGCATCCGGCCGCGCCTTCCTTGAGTTTCACCTCCGGGCTCATGGGCAGGCCCCAGGCTTTGAGCTGACACAAGCGACCGAAATGGGAATCCCCCAGCTGATCGCCGCCCACCCCGACGCCATAGGCGTAGAAGTTCAGCGGACGACTGGCGGTGATGCGGGAATCGAGCTGACGCAGGCTGCCAGCCGCGGCATTGCGCGGGTTGACGAACACCTTCTCGCCAGCGGCCAGTGCTTTGGCATTCATCGCCTCGAAACCGGCCTTGGGCATAAACACCTCGCCACGTACTTCCAGCCGGGCGGGCCAGTCGCTGCCGCGCAGGGAGAGCGGGATCGCCTTGATGGTGCGCACGTTCTCGGTGATCTCCTCACCGGTCGCACCATCGCCCCGGGTAGCGGCCTGCACCAGCTGGCCATCCACATAGAGCAGGCTCACCGCCAGGCCATCCAGCTTGGGCTCACAGCAGAAGGTGAAGCTCACCTCCCGCTTCAGGCGATCCTTCATGCGCTGCTCGAACGCCTGCAACTCTTCGCTGCTGAAGACGTTGTCCAGGCTCAGCATGGGGATCTCGTGACGTACCTGCCTGAAGGCAGTCAAGGGTTGACCACCAACCCGAACACTGGGGGAGGCAGGGGTTTTCAGTTCTGGGTGCTCGTTCTCGATCGCGATCAGTTCCCGCATCAGGCGATCGTATTCGGCGTCAGGGACGGTGGGGTTATCCAGCACATAGTACTGATGACCGTATTCGGTCAGCAGATCACACAGTTGACGGTGGCGGGAGAGGGTTTCGCTCATGGAAAAGTCTCGGACTGTGGTTGGAATAATAAGTTAACCGCACAAACAAAAATGCGGCACCTGGGTACCGCACTTTTGATGTACTCGACCCCTTGGAGTCTTAGTCTCGATTGGCCTCGTAGGCGGCCAGTTCGTGCCGGTAACGGGCTATGGTCTCGTCGCTCAGCGGGCTGCGATCCATGTCAGTCAGCATGGCATCAAGATCGCTGGCCAGCTGGTCGGCAGCCTGCAGCATGTGCTCGAAGGCAAAGGCTGCATTGCTGCGCAGCGGCAGCTGCATGAACAGGGAGACACCCGGGGTATTGAACTGCTCCATCCGGTACGGATTGAAAGTGCCCGGCTTGACCATGTTGATCATGGAGAAGAGCACTTCACCCTTGCCGTTGAGATCCTCGTGGCGATGGAAAATATCCATTTCACCAAACTTGAAGCCCAGCGCCATCAGGGAAGCCAGCAGAGTCGCCCCTTCCAGATCGTGACCGGGGCGCGCCATCAGGTTGATGACATAGACATCCTGCCAAATCTTCTCGACCGGCTGGGTATCCATCAGCGGCTCACCAACGGGCTCCTCATACACAGGCTCCTCGTAGGCAGGCTCGGGGGCCACATAACGGGGCTGCGGCTTGTACTCAGGCGCTGGCACATGAGCAGGTTCGCGGGCACCGAAGGTAGGTGCGGTCGCGTAGGCCGGCTCGACCAGAGGTTCATCATCCAGCTGTTGCAGCAGCGGCTCGCGCTGGGAACGAGAACGGTGTACCGGGGTACGACGGATCACCTGGGCGGGCTTGCGCACCGGGGCGGCAGGCACTTCCTCTACTGTCTCGGCGATGGGCTCCTCGAACTCCTCCTCGTCTTCTTCGTAGACGGGGGGCGGGGCAACCGGGCGAGCGACAGGCTTGCGCACCACAGGGGTTGGCAGCTCGACCTCGTCATCCTCGTCATCGAAAGCGGTGACGGGCGCACGGCGGCTGACATCCGGCTGGCGAGCCTCCTCGCTGTGGAGCTTGGGCTCGGCACGACGGCTACCGCTGACCACACGCACCTGACCGACACCATCGTTGTCGAAGGCGTCACTGTCGCGACCACGTGATTTGGATTCCATCCGGCCCAGAGGTTTCTCTTTGATCGGTGCCTGACGATTCTTTCTGTTGCTCCACAACCCGTGAATGAGCAATGCCGCAATAGCAATACCGCCCAGGGCAACCAAGATGTAACGCAATTCCTGCATTAGCTGCTTCTCTTTCTAGTTTTGCTCAGCCAAAGCGACGGCTTCACCGATATCGACCGACACAATGCGAGAAACCCCGGGCTCTTGCATCGTAACGCCAACCAGCTGCTCAGCCATCTCCATGGAGACCTTATTATGACTGATGTAAACGAACTGTACTGTGCTCGACATCTCTTTGACAAGAGAACAGAAGCGACCGACGTTCACTTCATCGAGCGGTGCATCCACCTCATCCAGCAGACAAAATGGTGCTGGGTTGAGTCTGAAGATGGCAAAAACCAGCGCAAGTGCGGTTAACGCCTTCTCCCCCCCGGAAAGCAGGGCAATGGTAGCATTCTTCTTACCCGGAGGTCTTGCCATGATGCTCACTCCGGCCTCCAAAAGATCATCCGAGGTCAGCTCAAGCCAGGCACTGCCTCCCCCAAACACTTTTGGAAAGAGGGATTTTAAATCTTCGTTGACCTTATCGAAAGTGTCACGGAAGCGTATTTGTGTTTCTTTATCAATTCTTTTAATGGCTTGGCTCAAGGTTTCCAGCGCTTGCTCGAGATCCTGACACTGGTTTTCCAGGTAGGTTGAGCGGGTTTTCGCCTCTTCATACTCCTCCAACGCAGCAAGGTTGATGGCGCCAAGTGCCTCCACCTGAGCCTCCAGCGTCTGGATCTCCTGACGCAACTTGCCGCGATCGGCGGCGATCAAGACAGCCTGATCGAGATCCACCAGCCGTACCCCCAGCTCCTCGAACTGCTCATGCAACCCCTGACGGCGGGTCAGGTTGCGCTCGCGCTCCAGCCTCAGGGTCGCCAGCTTCTCCTGCAAGGTCAGCAGCTGCTTGTGATCAACGCTGCGTGCCTGTTCCAGTTCGGTCAGTTGTCGCTCCAACTCTGCCAGCCTTTGATGGCAGGCAAGTTGCAATGCTTCGAGGTTGCGTTGCTCGACCAGCAGGGGCGACAGATCCTGACCCGGCGTGGCCCCCGGCTCCTTGAGTTCGGCCAATTCCAGCCCGAGTCGGGCCAGTTCCTGCTCCCGCAGGCTGATGAGCTGGCTCTGATTCTGCTGCTCCAGCTGCCAGCGCTGGCAGCTGGCTTGTTGCTGCTCACGGCGCAGACGCGCCTCTTCCACCGCCCGCTCGGCATGGGTGACTCGCTCCTGAGCAAGCTGCAGCGACTCGGTCAAGGGCTCGCCCTGTTCCTGCAATTCGCCAAGCCGCTCCTCATCGAGCTCAAGCTGCTGCAATGCCGCTGCCAGCCGCTGCGCCTCGTCGGCCTGCTCCTTGTCCAGCCGGATCAGCTCTTCGCCAAGCTGACCGAGCCGTTGCAACCGCTCCTGACGCTGGCCTTCCCGCAGGCTCCAGGCTTCACGCAGTTGCTGCCACTGCTGTTCCTGCTCGCGCACTGTGCGCTGGCTCAGCTCAAAGGCACTGTGCAGCTGAGCGCGCGCGGCATCGACAGTTCCCAGTTGTTCATCCAACAGGCCAAGGGCCTGCTGGCCTGCCGCCAGTTCTGTGTGTAACCGCTCACGTTCACCGAGCAGGGCCAGAGTGCCGAGTGCCCCGCCCTGGCCGAGATCGGCCCAGTTAGGGCCAAACCAGTCTCCGGTCGGGGTCAGTACCGACTCACCGGCCAGGAGGCCAGGCTGGCGGGCCAGCGCTGCGTCTCTATCTTCAACCAGCCAGATGGCGTTGAGGAAGGCGGGAATATGTGCCCCCTCAAGCCGGGCCGCCAAGGTACCCGCCACCGCAGGTCGGGATGGACCAATCCAGAGCCCGTTCTGCGCCAGATTGCACTCGTCGCTGGGCTGGGCGGTCAGCCAGCGGCCGAGCACCTTGTCAAGCGCCTGTGCCCACTCGGGCGCCACCTGCAGCCTGTCCGCCAGGGTGGCCCCCACCATCTGCTCCCCCAGCATCTGATTAAGAGTGGTGAGACGAGCTTCAAGCTCCCGCAGCAGGCTGCTCTGCTGGCTTTGCTGCGATTTGCACTCTTCATGGCGGGCCACGCTGGCCTGCCACTGCTGCTCCAGCTCGGCGTGGCGAGCCCTGGAGCATTCCAGCTCGGACGCCAGGGCGTCGAGCCCGGGCTGCAACGACTCCCCTTCCCCACCGAGTGGACCTGCGCGTTCATCCTCCAGCTTGAGTCGTGCCAGCCGGGTCTTGGCTTGCAGCTCCTGCAGACCGTTCACTTGCGCGCGAGTCTGGTTGAGCTGCCCCTGCAACTGGCCGAGTTGTTGTTGCCACTGCTGCTGGCGTTGACGCGCCTGCTCCAGCTGCTCGCCAGCGGCAAGACGCAACCCCTGCTGATCGGTGAGCAACTGCTCACACTGTTCGAGTCGCGCCGACTCCTGCTCCCCCTTGAGGGTGCCTTCGGTCAGCTGTTCCTGCTGGCTCACCAGTTGTGCCCTGATGCCCTCTATCCGCTCGCCAAGCCCCTGACGCCTGGCCTGCCAGTCGCGGCCAAGCTCGGTCTGATGAAGTTGCTGCTGTTCGAGGCGGGCGATGGCCTGGCCACCGAGAAAAATTTGTTGCTGGCGGCTCGCTTGCTCGGCCTGAGCCTCCTGGCGGGCCACCGACAGGGTGACGTGACGCACCTCATCCTGGGTGCGCTTGGCATCCAGCGCTGCCAGCGCCTGTTCGGCCTGAGTCAGCTCGGCCTTGGCCTCACCCAGGCGAGTCTCCAGCGCCCACAGTTCGGAACCGATAAGCTCGGCCCGTGCGGCGCGCGAACGGCTCTTGAGTTGCTTGTAACGTTCGGCCGTCTCGGCCTGGGCCTTGAGATGTTCGAGGCGGGAGCCCAGCTCACCGCGAATGTCGCCGAGCCGCTCCAGATTCTCCTGGGTATGGCGGATTCGCTGCTCGGTTTCGCGGCGCCGCTCCTTGTAGCGGGAGACACCCGCCGCCTCCTCCATGAACAGCTTGAGATCGGCGGGGCGCGACTCCACCAGCCGACTGACGGTGCCCTGCTCTATGATGGCGTAGCTGCGTGGCCCGAGGCCGGTACCGAGGAAGAGGTCGGTGACATCTTTGCGGCGGCACTTCTGGCCGTTGATCTGGTAATGGTTGGAGCCGTCGCGCAGCACCTCGCGGCGCACCGAAATTTCGGTAAACCGGCCAAATTCACCGGGTACCCGGTTGTGGGGGTTGTCGAATACCAGCTCCACCGAGGCGCGACCGTGAGGGCTGCGGTTGATGGAGCCGTTGAAGATGACGTCCGTCATGTTCTCGCCGCGCAGGTGGCGGGCCGAACTCTCCCCCAGCACCCAGCGCACGGCGTCGATCACGTTGGACTTGCCGCAGCCATTGGGCCCCACCACGGCGGTCATGTCGGCCGAGAACTCGATGCGGGTTGGCTCGACAAACGACTTGAAACCGGCGAGTTTGATCAATTTCAGACGCATGGGGGCCTATTGGGTAACGAAATAAAGAGAAGGCGGGCAGGCGACTTTACCAAATCCAAACCTTGTTTGTAATATGCTGGCACTTTCCCATGAACAGATGGAGCTCAGATGAGCCAATCACCCCCTATGGTCAAAGACTCAATCAGCGGCGCAGACTACTTCCTGCGCGGTTTCTCCCTCATTCGCCAGCCCGGCATCCGCACCTTTGTGCTGATCCCGCTGCTGGTCAACTTCGTGCTGTTTGCCGGGGCCTTCTACGCCCTCTTGTTACAGCTCGATGGTCTGTTCGGCTGGCTGCACCAGCAGATCCCCAGCTGGCTCAGCTGGTTGGACTATCTGCTCTGGCCCATCGCTCTGGTCACCATACTGGTGGTCTTCTCCTTCCTGTTCAGCTCGGTCGCGAACTGGATAGCGGCCCCCTTCAATGGCCTGCTGGCGGAGAAGGTGGAACAGACCCTCACCGGCGAGGTAGTCAGCGACACCGGCATGCTGGATATCGTCAAGGATGTGCCCCGCACCTTCGGCCGTGAATGGACCAAGCTGAAGTACTACCTGCCCAAGGCCATCGGCTGCCTGATCCTGTTCCTCATCCCCGTGGTCGGGCAGACCCTGGCCCCCGTGCTCTGGTTCCTGTTCAGCGCCTGGATGATGGCAATTCAGTACATCGACTATCCGTTCGACAACCACAAGATAAGCTTCATCACAATGCGCGATGCCTTGAAGCAGCGCCGCGGCAAGTGCCTGAGCTTCGGTGCCCTGGTCACCCTCTTCTCCGCCATTCCGGTGGTGAACCTCTTTGTGATGCCGGTCGCCATCTGTGGTGCCACCGCCATGTGGGTGGATCACTACCGCGCCGAACAGCTCAAACGCTGATCCCTTCCCTAATGAAAAAAGGCACCTCATCGGTGCCTTTTACTTTTTGCATTATAAAAAATAATGAATAGCCTTCATTTCTTGTCCCATATAGCTTGAATTGATAGGATGCGGGCCTTTCTCGCACCCTGGGATATCTCATGTTACATACACTCTTCTTGCTAGGCTTGGTGGCCGAAGGAATGACTGGCGCACTGGCAGCGGGTCGGCGACGGATGGATCTGTTTGGCGTGGTGATCATCGCCTCGGCAACGGCCATCGGTGGCGGTACCATCCGGGATGTGTTGCTTGGGCACTATCCCCTGCTCTGGATTGAACATCCGGAATATGTGCTGCTGGTGGCAGGCGCGGCCATGGCCGCCGTCATATCGGCACCGCTGATGCGCTACCTCGGCAAGCTGTTCCTGGCGCTCGATGCGCTGGGACTGGTGGTCTTCTCCATCTTCGGCGCCGCCCGGGCCCTGGAGATGGGCCATGGCATCGGCATTGCCTGCATCATGGCTGTGGTCACCGGCGCCTTTGGTGGTGTACTGCGAGACCTGCTCTGCCAGCGCATTCCCCTGGTGTTTCGCCGGGAGCTCTATGCTGCCATCTCGCTGATCACCGCCGCCATCTACTGCCTGGCGCTGGATCAGGGCCTGCCCAACGACTGGGCCGCCTTTGGTGCCATCGGGATCGGCTTCGTGTTGCGCTTGCTGGCGGTACGATTCAAGTGGGGATTGCCCACCTTCCACTATCAGTACGCAACCCACTGAGCGCGCCAGTTTCTGGCGAAGCAGTTCGGATTGCAGACAACAAAAAAGCGCCTGACAGGCGCTTTTTTGTATGGGGACACTGAGTGCGTACGCGACTCAGTTAATCCCTTCCGAGCTGAAGAAGGTTGCCTTGTCGGCGATGAAGCGGATCTTGATGTTCTTACCCTCCTCTCCCCAGATGCAGCTGGTGGTGCCCAAGGCATCGTCGCAGCGCTCTGCCTTGCCGAGTATGGTGCTCGCTTCCGTGTAGCTGATCCCCATCTTCAACTTGTCGTAATTCTCGCGATTGAGCTTGCCACAACCGGTCAGCAGCAGGGCAATCAAGCCCCCGAGCAAAATATGTTTCATCTGGTTCTCCTCTGGATAGTGTCCGGAGCCTAACAGCTCGGCCCCCCTCTTTGCCAGTGACCAGGCGCTGCAGCCCGCCATAGAGACGAGGTCTCGCTCGCCGGATGCCGCCAACGACTACCAGCTGCGGACGGGCCCGGTGTCCAGATGAACGAAGTTGTCGCTCGGGTAGTAGCCCACTCCACCCACCTTGAGATTGAGCGCAGCCTTGCGCAGATGGGCCAGCTGAACACCCGGGATCCGCACATCCACCGCCTGACCCAGGGTGTGATAGCTGTGCTTGGCCACGCCGCGGCTCTTGCTGCGCTTCTGGCGATTGGTCGCCGGCGAACGGTAGCCGGAAATAAGCTGGATCTCGCCGTTGCGGCCCAGCTTGTGCTGCAACAGATAGAGTTGATCGAACAGCTTCTTGTCGATGTTGAACACTTCGTTGCGACGATAATCGCGGAAAATATGATTGAGCTCGGCAAGCCCGTCTTGCAGGTAGCGACCATTCTCCCAATAACTGGCCTGCACTCGCTCGCCGGTATTGAGATTGAAAAAACTGAGTTCACGTCCCGAGGTACTGCGGCTCGCCATGGCAGGGAATGAGAGCATGGCTCCCCCCAGCAGGCACCCAGCCCCCAGCAGCAGGCGACGTCGACTTATCTCTTGTTCCAGCATAAGGAGCTCGTCCATCGCAGATGTAAGCGACACTGTTGAGTGAATTTGATACAGGTGCTTGAAACTACCTTTCGAACCCTCTCATGTCAAACCGCCCGCACCAATGAAAAAGCCCGGCAAGGGCCGGGCTTTTCACTCTGTGGCAAGGATCACAGCAGGCGACTTTGGAAGCTGACTCGATCAAATCCATAGATGTCATTGCGCAGTTGCTGGCGACCCTCTTCGTCGATCCAGCTGCTCCAGTAGACGGTAAACACAGGGATGGGGGTGGTCAGCGGCAACCACTTGGTCTGGGTATTTTTCAGTATGCTGGCCACCTTGTCCGGCTGGTAGCGGGAGTCCACCAGCAGCAACTCGGCCAGATCGTCGGCGTGCTCCACCCGGATGCAACCCGAGCTGAAGGCCCGAGCCCCTTGCTCGAACAGCGCCTTGCGCGGAGTAGAGTGCAGGTAAATGGCGTCGTTGTTGGGCAGGTAGAACTTGTAGCGCCCCAGGGCATTGTGATCACCGGGCTTTTGCCGCAGGCGATAAGGGAAACCGGCGGCCAACGCCTGATACCAGCCCTCTTCGGTGAACTGCACAGGGTTGCCTTCACCGTCGATCACTTCGAACTGCTCGCGATTCAAATAGGCAGGATCCCGACCCAGCTTGGGCAGAATATCCTTGCTCAGGATGGAGCGCGGCACATGCCAGGGCGGGTTGAGCACTATGGAGCGGATCTCGCTGGCGAGTATGGGGGTTGCCCGCTGCTCCTTGCCAACGATGACCCGACTGGTAAACACCTCGTTGCCGGACTCCACCACGCTCAGACGGTAGTCAGGAATATTGACCAGCACATAACGGGCACCGGAGAGATGATCCACCAGATCCCGGCGCCACAGGTTGCGCAGCAGCAGGCTGGCACGCACTTGCGGCCCGGTGTTGAGCCAGGTGCGAGTCTGGCGACCAATGATGCCATCGGCGGTCAGACCGTGGCGGCGCTGGAACTGCTTGATGGCCTGCTGGGTGTCGACGTCATAGGTGGCGTCGTCATGACGGGGGGCGCCATCCCCCAGCTCGTTGAGGATGGTACGGATCTGCCCCAGTTCAGGGGATGCCTCACCCGCCCGCAGGGTCGGCATGGTCAGGGTCGGCCACTGCTTTGCCATTGGCATGGCGAGCAGTTTGCGCACTTCCTCGCGCACCGCCTCATACTCGGCGACCTGGGGTCTGAGCTGCTTGACCTGATCCAGCAAATTGTCGCCAACAGGCTCGTGGGCCAACGGCTGGTTCAAATTGAGCTTGAGAGTTCGCATCTGCTCGCGAGCGACCAGATCCATGGCACGCCAAGCCTGCTGAAAGCGGGCCAGCTTGCCAAAGACTTCATCATAAATGGCCCCACGCTGATCGGCCGGTTTGGCCTGCAGCTTCTTCCAGAGACTGAAGAATTCAGGGTGCAACTGGGCCAGTACGGCCTCCTGCAACTGGTGCTCCAACTCAAGGCGAGCCTGCTCTGCGGTACTGTTCTGATACCAGTCATGCTGCACTGCAGCATTGGTTACCAACACCTGTCCTTCGCTTGCCTGCGCCATTGCCGCTGGCAAGCAGCCCAGCCAGATCAGGTTTGCCAACGCCAGCCAATACTTCTTCCCCATGCTTACCTCAAGATCGGTTCACTTCAACTGCCAGACCCGGCGGTCAAGGCGCTCATGATGCGTGAATGCCAGTGACTTTACTAGCTGGCGGGGGCGTAGCGCCGCCAGATAACGTCATACTCATTGGTTGCTTTAAATTCAGCCAGCTCCCGATTGAACGCCCTGACAAACGCCGGTGAAAGCCGCTGTTTGCTGAACATGAAAAAAGTGGGTGCTTCATATACGGCCATACCGTGAGGCACGATCAGATCGTTTAACCCCTCTTCTTTCAGACCCCAGGGCGTGGCCAGAATATCCCCGAGAAAACCGTCGATCCGGCCGAGCACCAGCTTGCCGTAATTTTGATGATCATTGACCACGCTTACCTGGGCCGCATAACGGCGCAACAAGTCGGCTGTCTCGGCCCCATAGTAGTAATCCTTGGTCACCCCGAGAATATGACCACTGGCCAGCCAGCTCGCCAAATCGGTTTCAGGATAGGAAGAGGACTTGCGGACCCAGAGCACACTGCGCCCCGGATTATAGCCATCGGAAAACCAGGCATAGCGGCCACGCTCCTCGTTGGAGTATGCCTCCATGGCGATATCGAGCGAGCCCCGCGCCAGATCGTGCAGTATCCGCTTCCAGGGCCGCTCCACATAGGTGACCTGACAACCCAGTCGCGTGAGCATGGCATTGAGTGTTTCCACGGCAAAACCTTTCAGCACCTTGTCATCCGTCGTCGCGCTGTCGTAATAGTGATAGGGCGGCCAATGGTCAAAACCGACCCGCAGCGGAGAGGGGCAAAAGCTGTTGGCGGATGCAGCCGGAGAGAGCAACCAGAGCGCACAGCAGAAGAGTATCAGCTTCATGGGTCATCCTTGACAACGCGATGCCTCATCATAAATCGGCCTTGGCCAAATGGCGACAGATCCTGCCACAGCGATCACCTGCATCGACACTGCATAGAGGGGGGTATTTCTTCCCATAGGGACTCGGCCATGAAATGAGCCCATACCCCGCGCGGCACAAGGCTTGGTCAGGTCACAACCGGGTCAAAATGGGGGCATTTGGAGCACTGACTCGAAAGGGGTTAATATGTGACCAAATATATTTTTGTGATCCACTATGCTTTTTTTGCAATTGGATTAGCATATGCGCGAAATCAGCCTACCAATCGTGAGGCGTAGAGAGTGATATGACGTACAAAAAGTTCGGTTTTCTGACTGCCATCATGGCACTGAGTGGTTTCTACCTTTACACCCTCTATCTGGCTGCCCACCCCAATGTGAGCCTGGCCTACAAACTCTATTACCTGGAAGGCAAGACCCGCTTCTGGGAGCACAACTCCAGCATGACTTATCAGCCGGGCAACGAGCTCAACCTGACCAGGCCGAGCCGCTTCCTCTCCAGCGCAGGCTGGGCTACCAAGCCAAGTACCAAGGGTACCGAACTCAGCGGCCAGGGCGGCCTCTATTTCGTGCTGCCCAAACAGCAAGCTCAGCCTGAACAGCTGACCATACAGGCCAGGGTCAACAGCCCGCAGGCCGGCACCCTGCTCAAGGTGGCGCTGGGTCATGACTTCACCACGACAGTCCGCCTAGCCAAGGCTGGCATCAACGAAATCCGGCTCAATCTGCCGGGCGATTCGCTGACATCGGACCCCAAGCGCCCCAACTTCCTGGCGCTGTCAGCACCGACTCCCCTCAATGTTCAGTCGGTACGACTGACCGTCGCCCAGTAAGACGCATTACCCGATACGCGGTTTAATAAATAATTTTCCAAATAAGGAAATTTCCATGTCGCATGCCGATTTTCGACTCTCTCTGATCGTGCCCGTGTACAACGAGGAAGAGAGCATAGATGCCTTCATCAACGCGATAGATAACGAACTGGCGCCTCTCAAGGATCGGCTGGAAATCGTGTTCGTCAACGACGGCAGCCGTGACAGCACCCGCGAAGTGATCGAGCAAGCCATCACCCGCGATCCCAGGGTGACCCTGGTCAACCTGGCGCGCAACTTCGGCAAGGAAGCGGCCATGACCGCCGGTCTGCATCATGCCAAAGGCGATGCCATAGTGCCGATGGACGTGGATCTGCAAGATCCCCCCTCCTTGATCCTGGAGTTCGTCAAGCTGTGGCAGACCGGTGACTATGACACCGTCTACGGCATACGGGTGGATCGCAGTGCCGATACCCCGATGAAGCGTGTCACCGCCGGTGGCTTCTACCGTTTCTTCAACGCCCTCTCCACCAGCACCAAGCTGCCGGAGAACGCAGGTGACTTCCGTCTGATCGACCGCCGTGTGGTGGAAGCAATCAAGCAACTGCCAGAGCGCAACCGCTTCATGAAGGGTCTGTTTGCCTGGGCTGGCTTTCGTGCCGTGGGCGTTCCTTACGAGCGTCCGGCCCGTCACGCCGGTGAAACCAAGTTCAACTACTGGAAGTTGTGGAACTTCGCCCTCGATGGCCTGATGAGTTTCTCCAGCTGGCCGCTGCGGGTGTGGAGCTATGTGGGTGTGGGTGTCTCCTTCGTTGCCTTCCTCTACATCCTCAAGATCGTCACCCAGGTAGTCTTCTTCGGCATCGATGTCCCCGGTTATGCTTCCCTGATGTCAGTGGTGCTGTTCCTTGGTGGCATCCAGCTGCTGTCCCTTGGCATCATTGGCGAGTACATAGGCCGCATGTTTGTGGAAGTGAAACAGCGCCCCGTCTATCTCATCGAAGGGGTCTACGGCCAGTATGCCAAGCCGGTGGCAGACAAGCAGCAGGACGCTGGCACGCAGCAAGAGACAGAACAGCAACAAGACAAGAAGGAGCAAGCGCCTCAATGATCTCCCGCGAGGAATTCTGGCGCCTGTTCCGGTTCGGTCTGGTCGGCGGGGGGGCAACCCTCGTCGACCTTGGTACCTCTATCGCGCTGTTTCATACCTGGCCCGCCATCTCTGAACACTGGGTCACCACCATCGCCTTCATGATTGCCTTCTGGTTCTCATTCTTTGGCCATCGTTACATCACCTTCCAGAAACAGGGTGCCATCGGCAAGTTCTTGCTGGTTGCCCTCTTCTCGCTGGCGGTGAGAAACCTGATATTGAGCGGTCTGCTGTTTGCGGGTCTTTCTGGTCTGCTGCCTGTGGTGATCGCCACGCTGACAGTCACAGTGCTCACCTATATCCTCTCTCGCGTCTGGGTATTTGCCTGATGAATGACATTACAACGTTGACTCCCGACAGCTCGACTCCCAGCAGTCAGGCTCCCTATCGCCCGTCACTGGCCATCAGCAGCCGTGACTGGCTGATGATCATCGCCGCCTTCCTGCTGAGTCGGGTTGCCCTCTATGGCATGGGTTATTTCGGCGTCCAGCTTTACGGCACCACCGACATAGGCCCGCTGCAAGCCTATTGCCAGTTCGACTGCGTCTGGTTCCAGCGCATCATCGAAAACGGCTACGATCTCTACCCGCGCTGGCTCAGCAAGGGCAATGCGGCCAACTGGGCCTTCATGCCGCTCTATCCGATGTTGTCAGGTGCGCTGTCAAACCTGCTCAATGTCGAGAGTCTGATCGGCCTGATGCTGGTTGCCAACCTTGCCTTCTTTGCCAGCCTGCCGCTGATGCTGCTGGTGCTGCGTCAGCTCAAGCTGGGTGACGAGACAGCCCGCTTCGGCGTCTGGCTGCTTGCCTTCTCCCCCTTCTCCGCCTATTTCGTCTCCGGTTATACCGAATCGATGTTCATGGCCTTGATGCTGGGGATGTTCCTGTTTGCCTATCGGGAACAGTGGCTGATGGTCGCAGTGCTCGGCGTCTGCATCTCCGGCACCCGCAATCTGGGTGTGATGATGGTCTTCCCTGTGCTGATCCTGGCGCTGCAGGCCTACGGCTGGCGGGAGTTTTTCCGCTTCACCGAACGCGCCTTCAAGGTGGTATTCACCCTCTGGCTCATCCCCTTCGGCCTGTTTGCCTACATGGTCTATCTCTATCACCTCACAGGTGATGCGCTGGCCTTCAAGCATATCCAGGTGGCCTGGGGCCGTTACATGGACAGCCCGCTCGACTGGTGGCTGAGCGGCTTCGAGCTGGGGGGGCGCAAGGCTTACCTCTCCATCATGGTGATCTTCGGCTGGTGCCTGAATCTCTACCTGTTCAGCCAGAAGCGCTGGGCCGAAGCCACCCTGATGTTCATCTGCTGCACCATACCGCTGATGACGGGCCTCAACGCCATGCCACGCTACATGTTTGGTCTCTACCCGACCCTGCTGGCCATTATCCTGCTGACTCATCGCTGGCCAGCCATGCGCCCGGCCGTGCTCTGCATCAGTGGCATGGTGGCCTCCTTCATCGCTGTGGCCTTCGTCAACTTCAAGTTCTTTACCGTCTGATGTAACGCGCCCGACACCATGTCCAAAAATGCCGGTCCCTTGACCGGCATTTTTTATGGTCTTCATAAATCGACGGGAGAAGTGAGCCTTGGCTGACGGCGGGTAAACAAGACATCACCCACCATGTTCCTATCGTGAAACAGCGCAGGTGTTCTCCGACGCCGCGGATAGCATGAGAGCAAACGGACAAGGCAAGTCAGACAGGAAGAGGCGAGAGAGGGGTAGACAGCCAGCAAGAAGGGAGAGTTATCTTGCAAACCGTCGCGACGGGACGGCTTGCAAGTGTTGTCTCCCGAGCACAGGCAGTGCTCGGGAGACAACTACAAAGCCAGTCTCGTAGAGAGGCTGGCTTACTTGACGGTGACCCGGGCAAACTTGCGCTTGCCGACCTGATAGACGGCGGTGCCTCTACCTACCAGCGCCTTGCCATCTTCCAGCTTCTCGCCGTCACGCTTGACCGCGCCCTGCTTGATCATGCGCAGTGCTTCGGAGGTGGTGGCTACCAGATCGGCGTCTTTGAGCAGGTTGGCGATGGCCAGACCGTCACCTTCCAGCGCCAGTTCGACTTCCGGCATCTCGTCCGGAATGGCGTTCCTGGAGAAACGTTGGGTGAAATCTTCGTGGGCCGCTTCCGCTGCCGCTTCGTCGTGATAACGGGCGATGATCTCTTTGGCCAGCCAGATCTTCACGTCACGGGGATTCAGGGTGTTCGCGGCGATACCGGCTTTGAACTCTTCAATCTCGGCCAAGGGACGAGAGGAGAGCAGCTCGTAGTAGTTCCACATCAGGTCATCTGTGATGGACATGATCTTGCCGAACATCTCGCCCGGGGCATCGTGCACGCCTATGTAGTTGGCGGCGGACTTGGACATCTTCTTGACGCCGTCCAGACCCACCAAGAGCGGCATCATCAGCACGCACTGGGCGGCCATGCCGGCATCTTTTTGCAGCTCGCGGCCCATCAGCAGGTTGAACTTCTGATCGGTACCGCCGAGCTCGACGTCCGCTTTGAGCGCAACCGAGTCATAGCCTTGCAGCAGCGGATAGAGGAATTCGTGAATGGCGATGGACTGGCCGCTGGTGTAGCGCTTTTTGAAGTCGTCGCGCTCCATCATGCGGGCCACGGTCTGCTTGGCCGCCAGCTTGATCATGCCGGTCGCGCCCAGCTCGCCCAGCCAGCTGGAGTTGTACTCGATGCGAGTCTTGGCGGGATCGAGGATCTTGAACGCCTGCTCCGCATAAGTGAGGGCGTTGTGCTTGATGGCCTCTTCGGAGAGCGGCGGACGAGTGCTGTTCTTGCCGGAGGGATCACCCACCATGGCGGTGAAATCGCCGATCAGCAGAATGATCTCGTGACCCAGATCCTGGAAGGTCTTCAGCTTGTTGAGGATCACGGTATGACCCAGGTGAATGTCGGGAGCCGTCGGGTCCATCCCCAGCTTGATGCGCAGCGGGCGCCCTTCCTTCAACTTGGCAACCAGTTCTTCTTCAACCAGAATTTCTTCCGCTCCGCGCTTGATCTCGGCTAGCGCCACCTCGAGCTGGGACATTTTTTGACACTCCAATCACGATTCCACAGGGCCGAACATATTACTGGAATGGCGAGCTAATTGGAAAGGCTGTAAAATCCGCTCATTCTGCCCGACTTCGTCAGCTTCTCATGGTCATTTGGAACGCCTTCAACTCTCTTCCCACCTGGCACCGCAAGATGGTGCTGATTTTGAGCATCATGGTAATGATGCTGGCGGCCTGGCCAAGCGAACGGGCGGTCGCCACCCGGGTCGATGACAACAGCAACGAGCTAGCCGTCGAGCCGCAACCGGACGACGGCGATCTGTTGGCACAAGCCGGGCAAGCGGCTATCCCGCCCAAGCCGAGCTATGTCACCAAACAGGTGAAAGTGCGTCGTGGCGACAACATGGGCGTCATCTTCCAGCGGCTGGGGCTCAGCACCACGGATCTGCACCTGATCGACCAGCTCGACGGCAGCGACCCCCTGCGCATGTTGCGTCCCGGGCAAGAACTCACCTTCAAGCTCACCAAAAATGGCGATCTGCACAGCCTCTATTACCCCCACAGCCTGGAACAGGCGTTGAAAGTAAGCCGCAAGGCCGAGAGCTTCGTGGCCAAACCGGTCAAGCTGGAACTCGATACCCGCGAGCAGGTTACCCGAGGCGAGATACGCTCCAGCTTCTGGGGGGCCGCCGTCGAGGCGGGGATGACCGAAGATCAGATCATGGATCTCGCCGCCATTTTCGGTTGGGACATCGACTTCGCCCAGGACCTGCAACCCGGGGACAGCTTTCGGGTTGTCTATCAGGAAAAATTCCAGGATGACGAGCGAGTGGCCTCCGGCGACATTCTGGCCGCCGAGTTCATCAACCAGGGCGCCATCTATCGCGCCGTGCTGAACGAGGATGGCAATTACTACACACCGGAAGGCAAGGCGATGCGCAAGAGCTTCCTGCGCGCGCCAGTCAACTTCAAATACATCAGCTCCAACTTCAATCCGCGCCGCCTGCACCCGGTCACCGGCAAGGTGCGTCCCCACAATGGCATCGACTATGTGGCACCGGTGGGCACCCCCATCATGGCCGCCGGCGGCGGCAGCGTAGTGGCGGCCGGTTACAACCAGTTCAACGGCAACTATGTCTTCATCAAGCACGCCGGCAACTATGTGACCAAGTACCTGCACCTCTCCAAACGCACCGTCAATAAAGGGCAGCGGGTGAAACAGGGGCAGACCATTGGCACCCTGGGGGGGACAGGTCGGGTAACAGGCCCGCACCTGCACTATGAATTTGTAGTGGGCGGCATTCACAAGAACCCGCGCACCCTCAACCTGCCGCAGGCCGAGACCCTCACAGGGCGGGAGCTGGCCAACTTCAAACTGCTGGCAACGCCGCAACTGGCCAAACTCGACCGACTCGACAAACCCGAGCTCCAGCTGGCCCAGAACAAGCGAGATAGCAACGGCAGTTAATGCGTCATCAGCCTCTGACCACGCCGCAGAAAAAGGCGAACGCTGAACCCTTGTTCCACACCTGTATCTCGATAAATAAGGACATCTCATGATTGAGCGCTACATTGGGCTGATGTCCGGCACCAGCATGGACGGGATCGATGCCGTGCTGGTGATGATGGACGGGGATGAACTGCGGGTCGAAGCGGCCATCAGCCACCCCTGGCCTACCGCCCGCGAGCTGCACGAGCTCTGCACCCCGAGCGACAACGAAATCGATCGCATGGGGGTGGCCGATAATCTGGTGGCCCGCGAGTTTGCCACCGCCACTCACGCGCTGCTGGCCAAGGCAGGGCTGACCCCCAAGGATATTCGCGCCATCGGCAGCCACGGTCAGACCATCCGCCACCGACCCCAACTCGGCTTTACCCTGCAGATCGGCAACGCGGCCCTGCTGGCGGCGCTGACCGGCATCGACGTTATCGCCGACTTTCGTACCATGGACATGGCCCTCGGCGGTCAGGGGGCGCCGCTGGTGCCCGCCTTCCATCAAGCGCTGTTTGCCAAACCCGGCGCCCTGCGAGTGGTGCTGAACCTCGGCGGCATCGCCAATATCTCGGTACTGCCGGGCAACGCGGGCGGGGTGTATGGCTTCGATACCGGCCCGGCCAATACCCTGCTCGATGGCTGGTATCGCCGTCATCAGCCAGACGGCGGCAACTACGATGCCAGTGGCCAATGGGCCGCCAGCGGCCAACTTATCCCATCGCTGCTAGCCAAGCTGCTGGCTCACCCCTACTTCGCTGCCCCCGCCCCCAAGAGTACAGGACGGGAGATGTTCACTCTGGATTGGCTCGATGGCGAGCTGGCGGGCAGTGCATACGCCCCCGTGGATGTGCAGCGCACCCTGCAGGCGCTCACCTGCCACAGTATCGCCCGCCAGTTGCCTGCGCTGGATGAGGCGAGCGGCGCCCGCCAACCCGGGGCCGAGCTGTTTGTCTGCGGCGGGGGCGCCCATAACGCCCCCCTGCTGAGCGAACTGGCCAACCTGCTGCCCGGCTGGCGCATCGCCAGCACGACCGAGCTGGGGATTGCCCCCGACTGGATGGAGGGAGCGGCATTTGCCTGGCTGGCACAGCGCTTTATCCACCGCAAACCCGGCAACCTGCCCGCCGTTACCGGTGCCAGCCGTCTTGCCGTCCTGGGTGCCCTCTATCCCGCCTGATCGCCAACTGGGAGCACCACCTATTACCCCGATCACTGCCAGCAAGGGAGGGCAAACTGCCCTCCCATACACGGTCGCCAATCGCACAACCCTATACCCCGCCGGATAAGTGACACTGACTGCCCGACCGGCGTCACCCAGGCGGGCCAGCCACCCGCTGGTCCCACCCTTTCGCTCCATCATCACGATCTGCTAACAGGATGCCTGTCCCCTTTCGGCATATTTATCTCTCTATTTGACACGGTAAATATCATCAGGATCAGCGAACAAGCAGCTATTCGAACGCAATATTAAAATATCGCCTATGCAATATATTGAATTATATTCCAGCCACATCTTTATTAGTCTTTACATGACCTTGGGCTAGCATATTTTTAGCGAGCAGGATAGATACTCCAAACTCTTAAAAATACATATCTATGCACAATAAAATCGATTAACCGCAAGATGACGCATATTTTTAACGCCTCGTTCACAGCGCAACCCCCTCCCCCGCCAGGGGAAGAACCCAGTCCACACGAGCTCGCCTGCGACACCAGACCTGTTTGATCCACCCAGGAATCGTATTCACCCTGAATTGAATAGCAAAATAGCTATATTTCCAAGCGTTGAGCCATCTCATAGAAACGCAATCACCGGTTTGCATCCCCTGATGGCCACTCATAGAATCGCCTCGTCTGAAATAATCAACCCTGTCCCTTCCTCTCTTATCCCATTCAGCTATTGAGTGGATTAAACATAATAACCGGAGATGCACCCGCTGGCGCACTCGGATGGGACGAACCTATACCTGAGTTAACAACGAATACTAAAAAGAGGAATATCTATGAGTGGCACCATCATCAAGGCTGCAAGAAATACCACCAATGCCCCCCAGGATCTGGGCCCCTACACCCAGACGGTGGCGTTCTCTCATTACAACAATATTTCTGCCCAGCTGCCGGTCGATCCCAGGACCGGCAAGATGGTGAGTGGCGACGTCAAGGTACAGGCCAGACAGTGCCTGAATAACCTCAAGGCGATCATAGAGAGCATCGGCCACGTGATGGACGATATGGTCAAAGCCACCATCTTCCTGAAAGACATTTCGGATCTGGAAGCTGTCGACGCCGTCTATCGCGAATTCTTCCCGGGCTATCTGCCGACCCGCACCACACTCGCCGTGGCCGCCCTGCCGCTGGATGCCCAGGTGCAGATCGACGCCATCATCTCCAATGGCGAAGGCACCTTCCCGCAGGCGCCCTGCGCCCTGGTGAAACTGGCCCGCAACAGCGACAAGGCACCGCACAACCCGCTCTCGACCCATACCGTCGCCTTCTCTCACTACAACAACATAGGCGCGCAACTGCCGGTCGATGCGGTCTCGGGCAAGCTGGTCGCCGGTGGCATCAAGGAGCAGGCAGGTCAGTGTCTGCGCAACATCAAGACCGTGCTGGAAAGCATCGACGTGCCGTTTGACGACATCGTCAAGGTGAACATCTACCTGACCAGCCTCGCGGATCTGGAGGCCATCAACGAGGTCTACACCACCTTCTTCCCGGACTCCGCCATTGCCCGCGCCGTCGCCTATCTGCCGGCCCGCTCCGTGATCAGCGCAACTGCCCTGCCGCTGGGTGCCCGGGTGCAGATGGATGCGGTCATCTCCCACGGTGACGGCACACCGCCGCAGCTGGTGGAAGACAGACACAACCTGGTGATCAGCGCCCGCAATACCGACAAGGCGCCACGCAGCACGCTCCATTGGCAGACTGTCGCCTTCTCCCACTACAACCATCTGGCCGCTCAGCTGCCGCTGGATATCACCACCGGCAAGATCCTGACCGGTTGTGTCAAAGAGCAGACCGCCCAGTGCCTGAGCAATATCAAGGCCATTGTAGAGAGCATCGACCATGTGATGGACGATATCGTCAAGGTAAATATCCAACTCGGCAATATCGCCGATCTGGATGCGGTCAACGCCGTTTACACCAAATATTTCCCGGGCTATCTGCCTGCCCGCACCGTATTTGGGGTAAGCGAACTGCCAGCCGGTGCCCTGGTGCAGATGGATGCCGTGCTCTCCAATGCAGAAAGTACCCCGCCGCAGGTGTAAGATTTGCTTTAAATGATAAAAAGACACCGGCATAAGCCGGTGTCTTTTTATCGGGTGTCAACATTGACGACCTTATGCTTAAAATTTCCCTTCGTTATCCGAGAATTTGTTTAAGCTCCACTTCTTTCAATTTAAAGATCTCATACTCCCGCGCATTTCTGCTCTTGGCAGCAGTGATCCATTGCACGCCGGTTTCATCGGCGTGTTTGAATTCGAGTCTGAATACGTATTTTGCACTGGTGACCATAGCCATCACCATTCCTGCCAGAAAAGCGACTGCGGGGAGAAACAACGTCATTCCCTTACCCTGCGCTTCAGTCGGTATAAAGTAGAAGAGGATACTGGATGTAATTAACCCGAACAATAACATGTTTATTAGTTTGTCCTTCCATGTAAGCACTTTTACTTGTACATCAGAGATCCTGTTCAAATCATACGAATCAGAATTTATCTTCAGCTTTCCCTCTGACTTATCAATCAATACAGAACAAGCCATTGTAAATACCCCATCCTTTTTAAAATGCTGTAAATCACCTGATTTACTTAAAAATCACTCACTACCATGATCGAACGACAAATAACTCGCCTGCCCTATATCACTGGAAATGATACTGCAACGAATACGGATTAATCACCATTCAGATGCACAGCATATTATAAAAAGAGTCGTATGACACCAAATAAATACAACCATACCGAGAAATTGGAGGTCGCCAACATACTAAGTTGTAAAACTGAGTTATTCACTCAGGGTTGACCATGTCTCCCGAAGAATAAAATTATCTTATAAAAAAACGCCCCCATCTTTCGATGGCGGGCGCTTTGTTATTCAAGCTATTGGGCCAAGCCAGCCCAATATTCAGCGATTACAGGGACTCTGCGGTCGCAACCACATTTTCCACGGTAAAGCCGAATTCCTTGAACAGCAGCTCGGCAGGTGCGGACTCACCGAAGGTGGTCATACCGATGATCTTGCCGCCGAAACCGACGTACTTGTACCAGTAGTCGGCGATGCCGGCTTCGATGGCCACACGCTTGGTGACGGAGGACGGCAGGACGGACTCTTTGTACTCGGCGGATTGAGCGTCGAATACGTCAGTAGACGGGAGAGAGACGACGCGCACGGCACGGCCCTTGGCAGTCAGCTGCTCATAGGCGGCCACGGCCAGCTCCACTTCGGAACCTGTGGCGATCAGGATCAGCTCCGGGGTGCCGGCGCAGTCTTTCAGCACATAACCACCCTTGGCGGTGTCGGCCAATTGCTGGGCGGTACGGTCCATCTGGGGCAGGTTCTGGCGGGAGAAGATCAGCGCAGTCGGGCCGTCCATACGCTCGATGGCGTGCTTCCAGGCAATGGCGGATTCAACCTGGTCACATGGGCGCCAGGTGCTCATGTTCGGGGTCAGACGCAGGGAGGCGATCTGCTCGACCGGCTGGTGAGTCGGGCCATCTTCACCCAGACCGATGGAGTCGTGAGTGTAAACGAAGATGGCGCGCTGCTTCATCAGGGCGGCCATACGCAGGGCGTTGCGGGCGTACTCCATGAACATCAGGAAGGTGGCGCCGTAGGGGATGAAACCACCGTGCAGGGCGATACCGTTCATGATGGCGGACATGGCGAACTCGCGCACACCGTAGTGGATGTAGTTGCCTGCCGCGCTCTCGGGGGTGAGCGACTTGGAACCGGACCACATGGTCAGGTTGGACGGAGCCAGGTCAGCGGAACCACCCATGAACTCGGGCAGCAGCTTGCCGAACGCTTCCAGAGAGTTCTGGGACGCTTTACGGGTCGCAATCTTGGCCGGGTTGGCTTGCAGGGTCTCGATGATCTTGGCAGATTCAGCGGCCCAGTTGGCCGGCAGCTCGCCTGCGGTGCGACGCTTGAACTCGGCAGCCAGCGCCGGGTGCGCGGCTTCATAGGCGGCAAACTTGGCAGCCCAGTCGGCTTCCAGCTTGGTGCCCTTCTCCTGACCGTTCCACTCGGCGGCGATGTCGGACGGAATAACGAACGGTGCGTGGTCCCACTTCAGGAAGGCACGAGCGGCGGCGATCTCGTCGTTGCCCAGCGGTGAGCCGTGGCAATCGTGAGAACCGGACTTGTTCGGTGAACCGTAACCGATGATGGTGCGGCAGCAGATCAGGGTCGGCTTGCCGGTCTCGGCCTTGGCGGCTTCGATGGCGGCATTGATGGCTTCCGGGCTGTGACCGTCCACGGCCGGGATGACGTGCCAGCCATAGGCTTCGAAACGCTTGGGGGTGTCGTCGGTGAACCAGCCTTCAACGTGACCGTCGATGGAGATACCGTTGTCATCCCAGAATGCGATCAGTTTGCCCAGTTGCAGGGTACCTGCCAGGGAGCAAGCCTCGTGGGAGATGCCTTCCATCAGGCAGCCGTCGCCCATGAAGGCGTAGGTGTAGTGGTCAACGATGTCGTGACCCGGCTGGTTGAACTGCTCGGCCATGGCTTTTTCGGCGATCGCCATGCCCACGGCATTGGTGATGCCCTGACCCAGCGGGCCAGTGGTGGTTTCGATGCCTGGCGCATAACCGTACTCGGGGTGGCCCGGGGTGCGAGAGTGCAGTTGGCGGAAGTTTTTCAGATCGTCGATGGAGAGGTCATAACCGGAGAGATGCAGCAGAGAGTACAGCAGCATGGAGCCGTGGCCGTTAGACAGAATGAAACGGTCGCGGTCGGCCCACTTGGGGTTGTTCGGGTTATGCTTGAGGTGGCTGCGCCACAACACTTCGGCGATATCCGCCATTCCCATGGGGGCGCCCGGGTGACCGGAGTTGGCTTTTTGAACGGCATCCATACTCAATGCGCGAATGGCATTGGCAAGCTCTTTACGAGAAGGCATCTGTATCTCCTGCGATTGCTTCATTTGATGGCCAAGATTAAGGCGCGTTATTGTCCCAGCAGGGGGCGTGCGGTGCAAATATTATCTGGGCGAATAAAGTGGCTTTGGGAGCTCAATCGCTTTTCTTGCCGGGGCAAACGATTGAGTTGTCATCGGCTTGCACCCCAAATGGGGTAAAGCACGTATCTTGTTCGGCCAGCACGGGGCAAAACCAAAATAGTGCTGGCAATCGAGAAGGGCGCTAACTAAAATGGACGTCCAGATGTAGATACCTCTACAATCATCCTATCATCACCCGGTTATTGCTGTGGCGATAACCCCAGACAAGCTGAGAATCCCATCATGGCAAAGCTGTTTACTTCCGAGTCGGTCTCCGAAGGCCATCCCGACAAGATTGCGGACCAGATCTCCGATGCGGTACTGGACGCCATCCTCAAGCAAGATACCAAGGCCCGTGTCGCCTGTGAGACCCTGGTCAAGACCGGTATGGTCATGGTAGCGGGTGAAGTAACCACCTCTGCCTGGGTTGATATCGAAGAGATAGTGCGCGATACAGTGCGTGACATCGGCTACACCCACTCCGACATGGGTTTCGACGCTGACTCCTGCGCCGTGCTGAACGCCATCGGCAAGCAGTCCCCTGACATCAACCAGGGCGTTGACCGCAGCGATCCGCTGGAGCAGGGCGCCGGTGACCAGGGCCTGATGTTCGGCTACGCCACCAACGAAACCGACGTGCTGATGCCCGCCCCCATCACCTACTCTCACCTGCTGGTGAAGCGTCAGGCCGAAGTGCGCAAGAACGGCACCCTGCCGTGGCTGCGTCCGGATGCCAAGAGCCAGCTGACCTTTGCCTACGACGACGCAGGCAAGATCATCGGTGTCGATGCCGTGGTTCTGTCTACCCAGCACGCCGAATCCATCAGCCACAAAGATCTGGTTGAAGCGGTACGCGAAGAGATCATCAAGCCGGTGCTGCCGGCCGAGTGGGTCAACAAGGACACCAAATACTTCATCAACCCGACCGGCCGTTTCGTTATCGGCGGCCCCATGGGTGACTGCGGTCTGACCGGTCGCAAGATCATCGTCGACACCTACGGCGGCATGGCCCGTCACGGTGGTGGCGCTTTCTCAGGCAAGGATCCGTCCAAGGTTGACCGCTCCGCCGCCTACGCTGCCCGCTACGTGGCCAAGAACATCGTTGCCGCCGGTCTGGCAGATCGCTGCGAGATCCAGATCTCCTACGCCATCGGCGTGGCCGAGCCGACCTCCATCAGCGTCGAAACCTTCGGTACCGCCAAGGTGGCCGAGGAGCTGCTGGTCAAGCTGGTGCGCGAGCACTTCGAACTGCGCCCGTATGGCCTGATCGAGATGCTGGATCTGAAGCGCCCCATCTACCAAGCCACCGCTGCCTACGGTCACTTCGGTCGCGACGAGTTCCCGTGGGAGCAGACCGACAAGGCCGAGCTGCTGCGCTCCGCCGCTGGCCTCTAAGGCACTCAGTTGTGATAAAAGGGGAGCCTGGCTCCCCTTTTGCTTGTCTGCCGACCGACGGAAATCCCATGTCTGCCACCCCAGCTCATCTCGAACAACTGCTGCATCAGCGGGTCGACGCCTGTTTCGTGCAGGCCGAGGCGCGCCTCGGTCGCACCTTTGCCCGTCCGCGCATCCACTGCAATATGCGGGGCCGGGCGGCGGGTTCGGCGCGGCTGCAGACCTGGGAGCTGCGCTTCAACCCTGCCCTCTATCAGGCCAACCAGCAGGCGTTTCTGGACGAGGTGGTGCCCCATGAAGTGGCCCATCTGCTGGTCTATGCCCTCTGGGGTGAGGGTCGAGGCAAGCATAGGGTATTGCCCCACGGCCAGCAGTGGCAGTCGCTGATGCGGGAGCTGTTCGGCCTTGAGCCCAGAACCACCCACAGCTTCGATCTGACGGTGCTGGCCCAGCGCACAGTACCTTATCGCTGTCACTGCCAGCAGCATCAGCTGTCGGTGCGCCGCCACAACAAGGTGGTGCGCGGCGAGGCCCGCTACCACTGTCGCCGCTGCAAGCAGCCCCTGGAGCGGGAACGGCAGGTGCCTGTGCCTGCACAGTAAGCCAGCCCGTGTCGCAACCCTGTGTTAGGGTGCCTTCTCTTTTCATCCAACCGTTTCATTGCCAAGGATCTTCATGTTTCGTCCCCTGCTCTCTGTCGCCCTGACTCTGTTGGTCAGCCTGCCCCTTCATGCCCAGACTTTTCGCACCGCCAAGCAGGATCTGGTCAAGCTCTATCAAACCCAGCCCACAGTCACCACCTTCTACTGCGGCTGCGACATTCGCCATCAGGGCAAAAAAATGAGCCCGGATCTGGCCAGCTGCGGTTATGAACCGCGCAAGCAGCCCAAACGAGCCGCCCGTATCGAGTGGGAACACGTGGTACCCGCCTGGGAATTTGGCCATCAACTGCAGTGCTGGCAGCAGGGTGGACGCAAAAACTGCAGCAAGAGCGAGGAGTTCAACAAGATGGAGGGGGACATGCACAACCTCTTCCCCGCCATCGGCGAGGTAAATGGCGATCGCGCCAACTACCGTTTCTCCGACTGGAACGGCACCCCGGATCAGTACGGCCAGTGCCAGATGCTGGTGGACTTCAAGGAGCGCCGGGTGCAACCACCCAAGGGGCTGGTACGAGGCCAGATCGCCCGCGCCTACCTCTATATGAGCCAGCAACACGGGCTGCGCCTCGCCGCACAACAACGTAAACTGTTCGAAGCCTGGGACAGGCAGTACCCGGCAGATAGCTGGGAGTGCGAGCGCAACCGCCGCATCGGCAAGCTGCAGGGCAATACCAATCCCTTCATTGAAAAGCAGTGCCAATAACCCCATTTGACTAAGGAGGGGGAGCACCCCCTCTCATCATGAACCCCTTCAACCTCTGTCGCGTGAGCCTTGCTCAACGCCTCGCAGTAGGATATTGAAGGGTTTCCAAGCAAGAGACTGACAATCAGCCATGCGCATTCCACGTATCTATGAAGCGGCCACCCTGCAAGTTGGCCAGACCCTCGCCCTGTCGGAAGACGGTGCCAACCACATCGGCCGGGTACTGCGCATGCAGCCGGGCCAGCAGCTCGAGCTGTTCAATGGCGACGGCAGTCAATATGCCGCCACCATCACCCTGGTCGGCAAGAAATCGGTTGAAGTGACCATCGACAGCTGCGAGCAGCGCTCGGTGGAATCCCCCTTCGCCATCCATCTGGGCCAGGTGATCAGCCGGGGTGACAAGATGGACTTCACCATCCAGAAATCCGTCGAGCTGGGTGTCACCTGCATCACGCCGCTCTTCTCCGAGCGCTGCGGCGTCAAGCTGCCCGCCGACAGGCTGGAGAAGAAACGCGAGCAGTGGCAGAAGGTGGTGATCAGCGCCTGCGAGCAGTGCGGCCGCAATGTGGTGCCCGAAGTTCGCATGCCGATGGAGCTCGATGCCTGGCTAGGGGAAGAGACCCAGGAGCTCAAGCTCAACCTGCACCCGCGCGCCCCCTACAGCATCAACACACTGCCGGTGCCGGAACACGGGGTGCGCCTGCTGATCGGTCCGGAAGGGGGCTTGTCGAGCGACGAGATCGCCCGTACCGTGCAGGAAGATTTCAAAGAGATGCTGCTGGGGCCGCGGGTGCTGCGCACCGAAACCGCCGCCCTGACCGCCATTACCGCGCTGCAGTGCCGCTTTGGCGATCTGGCCTGAAACAGGTTTTAAGAATCTCACTCGCAATCGAGCCACAAGAAGGAAACTCGGATGACCATTAAACTCGGCATAGTGATGGACCCGATTTCGGCCATCAATATCAAGAAAGATTCCAGCTTTGCCATGCTCGAAGAGGCGCAAAAGCGCGGCTATGAGCTCTTCTATCTGGAGATGTCGGATCTCTACATGGAAGCCGGTCGCGCCTTTGGCACCATGCGCCCGCTGACCGTCAAATATGACTATGCCGACTGGTTCAACCTGGGCGAGGTGATCGATCAGCCCCTCTCCACCCTGGATGTGATCCTGATGCGCAAGGATCCCCCTTTCGACACCGAATTTATCTACGCCACCTATATGCTGGAGCGGGCCGAGGATGAGGGCTGCCTCATCGTCAACAAGCCCCAGAGCCTGCGCGACGCCAACGAGAAGCTCTACACCGCCTGGTTTGCCGAACACACCCCGACCACGCTGGTGACCCGTCGCTCTGACAAGCTGCGCGCCTTCCACGCCAAACACAAAGACGTGATCCTCAAACCGCTGGACGGCATGGGCGGTGCCTCCATCTTCCGCATGAAGGAAGATGATGCCAACGTCGGTGTCATCATCGAAACCCTGACTGAACATGGCAGCCAGTACTGCATGGCGCAGACCTATCTGCCCGCCATCAAAGATGGCGACAAGCGGGTGCTGGTGGTGGACGGTGAACCGGTTCCCTACTGCCTGGCCCGCATTCCGGCGCAGGGGGAGACCCGTGGTAATCTGGCGGCCGGTGGCCGTGGCGAGGCGCGCCCCTTGAGCGAAGCGGACTGGGCCATCGCCCGCGCCGTCGGCCCGACCCTCAAAGAGAAGGGCCTCATCTTCGTCGGCCTCGACATCATTGGCGATAGGCTGACCGAGATTAACGTCACCAGCCCGACCTGCATCCGCGAGATCGAGGCCGCCTTTGACGTCTCCATCACAGGCATGCTGATGGATGCCATCGAGCGTCGGCTGGCGAAAGCCTGAATCGCCACAGCCAAACGGCAATAACAGAAGAGGCGGCCCCTGGGCCGCCTCTTCTTTTTCATCCTGTTACCTCATTTATCTCGGCCCCCTTTAACAGCGGAACTGCCCTACCTTCACCTTGAGATCGCTCGACAGCTGCTCCAGCTCGTGACAACTCTGGTTCAACTCGGAAGCGGCCTTGGTCGACTCTGTCGCTATGTGGGCTATGTTGACCACGTTGCGGGTGATCTCCTCGGCTACCTTGCTCTGCTCCTCAGCCGCCGTGGCGATATGGGTGTTCATCTCGTTGATCACATTGACCGAACTCACTATCTCGCCGAGGGCCTGACCACAGGCCAGCACTGTGCGATTGGACTCCTCAACCTGACTCAGCCCCAGTTCCATGCTGGAGGCCGCCTCGCTGGCCCCCTGCTGCAACTTGACGATGGTCTTGCCGATCTCTTCGGTGGAGCGCTGGGTGCGCTGGGCCAGGGTGCGCACCTCATCGGCCACCACGGCAAAGCCGCGACCCTGATCGCCGGCCCGCGCCGCTTCGATGGCCGCATTGAGCGCCAGCAGGTTGGTCTGCTCGGCAATGCCACGAATGGCATCCATCACGCTGCTGATGTTGCGGCTGTCATCCGCCAGCTGGGTGATCATGGCGGCCGTGTTCTGGATCTGGGCGGAGAGGCCGGACATGCGCAAGATGGCATCTTCGACGATATGGTGGCCGTGACGGGCACTCTCGTGGGCATGGTGCGCCGCATCTGCAGCGCTGTTGGAACTGTTCGCCACCTCGGCCACAGTTGCACTCATCTGGTTCATGGCGGTCGCGGTCTGATCCGTTTCTGCCTGTTGCTCTGCGAAGCGCCCCCGGCTCTGCATGCCGATGTGGGCCAGATGGGCCGACGCTGTGGCAAGCTGCTCCGCCATGCCGTTGATCTGGGTGATGAGCTCACGAAAATGGCAGATCACCTCGTTGAGTGAATGAGCCAGCCCGCCCATCTCATCTTTGCGCAGCACAGGTACCAGCTTGCTCAGGTCGAGATCGGTCTGCATGCCGCGCAAGATCCCGCCCATGGCGACCAAAGGTTGACTGACGCTACGCCCGGCCCACACACCGAAGAACAGAATGCAGGCCCCCCCCACCACAAACATCAGGATAAAGAGCTGGAATAGTTGCTGCCGGAGATCATTGAGCTCACCGATATTTTGCTCAGCCTCCTTGAGCTGGAACTCCACCAGCGCGCTCACACCGTCGCTCACCGGATCTATCACCCCGTAGAGGGGCATGATGCGGGCAGCCAGCAAATCCCGCGCCTCCCCCTGCATCTGATCCAGCACAGCCACCACGGCAGCAATCTGCTGATCGGCGGCACCAAACAAGGCCTGCACACTGGCGGCCTCCTGCTGTTCGGCCGAGCTCATCTCCCGACTCCGGTACTGCTGCCAGATTTGCGCTATCTCCCGCTGCGCCTGCTGCATGTCGGCCTTGGCGTTGGACGGTGCTATGCCTCCCACATTGGCCTTGTTGGCCGCATCGATCACCTTGACCGCGTAGAGATCGGCAATCTGCTTGAGCTCCTTGAGCTGTACCACCTCTCCCTGATACATGGCGTTCATTCCCGCCATCAACTGGGACATAGCCTGGGTTGCACCGACCAGCAAGGCCAACAGTGCCAACAGGGGCACAACGCAACCCAGGATCAACTTCTGTCTGATCGAAATACCTTCCATGGCTTTCTCTCCACTCGAAATATACTGATAGCCTAGACCCTGCTGGTAAAAAGCGGTTTTGCCCAACGAGGCGAGCTGCCATAATTGCTTCAAATACCTTTGCAATATTTGGCCCATATGCAAACACTGCAAAATCATTTTCTGCTCGCCATGCCGAGCCTCTCCGATCCCTATTTCGAGCGTTCGCTGGTCTATCTGTGCGAGCACAATGAAGAGGGTGCCATGGGGTTGGTGGTCAATATCCCGGTGGACATGTCACTGGATGCCATGCTGACCCAGCTCAAACTCGCACCACCGCCCAGCCCGGAACTCAAACAGCCGGTGCTGCAAGGGGGCCCTGTGCATGCCGATCGCGGCTTCGTGCTGCACAGCTTCCGTCCCGGGTTCAACTCCACCCTGCAGGTGGGGGACGAACTCATGGTCACCACCTCCAAGGACATACTGGAAACCCTGGGCACCGAACAGGCACCGGATCACTGGTTGGTGGCGCTCGGCTACGCCGGCTGGAGTGCGGGTCAACTGGAACAGGAACTGGTGGACGGGGCCTGGCTGGTGATACCGCCCAACCCGGATCTGGTATTCAAGACTCCCATTCATCAACGCTGGCAGCAAGCGGCCGCCAGCATAGGGGTCAATCCCATTCATCTATCCAGCGACATCGGCCATAGCTGATGCCGTTTGCCACGCATTTTGCGATGCGTTTTGAGGAAAATATTCAATGTCATCACGCAGTATCATGGGCTTCGACTACGGCACCAAGAGCATAGGGGTCGCCATCGGACAGGAACTCACCGGCACGGCCCAGCCCCTGCGCGCCATCAAGGCCAACGACGGTGTGCCCAACTGGGACGACATCGAAAAACTGCTCAAGGAGTGGCAGCCAGACCTGCTGGTGGTGGGATTACCCCTCAATATGGACGGCACAGAGCAGGAGATCACGGTACGGGCTCGCAAATTCGGCAATCGCCTGCACGGCCGCTTCGGCAAGCAGGTGGAGTTCAAGGACGAGCGGCTCACCACCACGGATGCCCGCGCCCGCCTGTTTGAACGGGGTGGCTACAAGGCGCTCGATAAAGGCAGCGTGGACGGTGTCTCCGCCCAGCTCATTCTGGAAGCCTGGATGGAACAGCAATACGACTGAGGCAAATCCCTGCCCCCTGTTATCCCCCTCACGAGAGGGCCTCTCTCTGGCCCTCTCGTCCTTGTCATACTGCCGTCATCTCTTCGTCATGTAGGCCCGTTAGCGTGGTGGCATCTTGCCCGGATTCCACCCATAGGGGTCATCATGAACAGAGAGAAGTTTGAAGGCTGGCTCATTCTTGCCGGAAGCCTGTTTTCCATTCTGATGCTCGGCGAACTGCTCTAACCCGCCAGATTGACGAACGAGCAGCCCGGTATCATTCTGCCGCCAGCGCCTCCAGAATGGCGTGAGCCGCCTTGACCCTGGCCTCGATGGGATAGTTTCGGTTGGCCAGCATGACGATGCCTATTCCCTTGGCGGGCACGAACGCCACATAGGCACCAAAGCCGTTGGTCGAGCCCGTCTTGTTGTAGAGTCGCGCCAACCCCGTCTCTTGGGACGCGGCAACGGGTTTGACCGGGTTGGCATTGTAAATCACCGCCGAGGAGTTGCCCGCCAGCAATGTCTGCTCGGTGACGGGATAGGCGTAACTCTCCCAGCCCAGTCCCTGGGTCATTTCCCCCACAGAGTAGAAACCTGTGTGAGTCAGCGCGATCGCGCTCTTGACCGCCTCATCCCCCTGATAGCCGATGTTGGCCTCGACAAATCTCAGCAGATCCGCCGAGCCGGTCTTGATGCCATAGGCCTCGGCCGCCAGCACGCCCGGATTGACCCTGATGGGCTTGTCTTCCTTCGAATAGCCATAGGCATAGTTCGCCATGGCCGCGTCGGGGACCTGAATATAGGTGTGGTGCAGACCCAGCCTGGGCAGCAGAGTCTGGCTCATCAGTTGCTCAAACGGCTGGCCCAGGCTGCTCGCTGCCAGGTGGCCGAACAGGCCTATGCTGGGGTTGGAATATTGGCGATGGCTGCCCGCCGGATAGGCCGGTGTCCAGTGCCGGTAATACGCCCGCATCTTGTCGATCGAATCCACCTCGTCGGGGAACTGCAGCGGCAGGCCACCCGCGCTGTAGGTGGCGAGCTCAGCCATTGTGATGCCATCAAAGGCGGAGCCTTTGAGCCAGGGAGCCTGCTGGCTCACCTTGTCATCCAGCTGAAAGCCCCCCTTGGCGATGGCGTAGGCCCCCAGCGTCGCGGTCAGGGTCTTGCTGACCGAGCCAATCTCGAACAGGGTCTGCTCGCTGACGCGGCTCCCGCTCTCCCGATTGGCCACCCCGTAGTTGAAGTAGTGCGCCTTGCCATCCTTGAGCACGGCGACCGCCATGCCCGGGATCCTGTGCTGCTTGAGCAGAGGCTGGATGGCACCGTCGACCACGGTCGTCAGGGGATCCGCCCCCTCGCCGTGGGACAGGGGGGAGAGCAGCAGGGCACTCAGTGCAAGCAGTGACACGGCAGTGTTTTGTTTCATTGGATGAGTCTCGCGATGGATAAAAGCGCCGGCATGGTGGCAGGCGCGGTCAAGGTGTGAGACCAGCATAACCGGCCAGCATGTGTCCACTGTGCGCCTGGGTGAAGTCTATGTGAAGTCGCCCCCAAACATGACCCGTCTCAAGGGTTTATCCCGGAGTTGCCCGCCTTCTCCCGCCGCTGACGTATAAGCTGTAGGGGCGAAAGGAGACAAGGGAGGCGCGGGTGAAGGGACAAGAGCACATAGCACGACTGCTGGCGGCACTGGAGCAGGTGATCCTGGGCAAGCCGCTGCAACTCAAGATAGCCCTGGTGACCCTGCTGGCCCGTGGTCACCTGCTGATCGAGGATCTGCCCGGCATGGGCAAGACCACCCTGGCCCACGGGCTGGCGCAGGTGCTGGGGCTGGATTGTCGACGGGTGCAGTTCACCGCCGATCTGCTGCCGGCCGACCTGCTGGGGTTGCAGATCTTCGACCCCCACCAGCAGCAATTTCGCTTTCACCCCGGCCCCGTCTTTACCCAGGTGCTGCTGGCGGACGAGATCAACCGTGCCAGCCCCAAGGTGCAAAGTGCCCTGCTGGAGGCCATGGCCGAGGGGCGAGTGAGCATCGAAGGCCACACTCATCCGCTCCCCTCCCCCTTCTTCGTCATCGCTACCCAGAATCCGGCGGATCAGGCGGGCACCTATCCCTTGCCCGAGTCCCAGCTCGATCGCTTCGCCGTGCGCCTGTCGCTCGGCTTTCCACCACGGGAGGCCGAACGCCAGTTGCTGCGAAGCGGTAACCAGACCAGCCCCCTGACCCGGCAACTGGATGCTGCCGGGCTGGCCACCCTGCAGGCCGAGGTGGATGCCATTCATGTCTCCGATGCCACCCTCGACTACCTGCTGGCGCTGGTGCAGCAGAGCCGTTTCGATGCAGAGCTGCCCCAACCCCTCTCCCCCAGAGCGGCCCAGACCCTGCTGGCGGTGAGCCGGGCCTGGTCATTGGTGACGGGGCGCCGTTTCGTCACTGTGGAGGATGTGCAGGCCGTCTTCCCCTACGTGGCCGAGCACAGGCTCAGAGGCAGCTTCGGGGTACAGCGCGGTGAGGCCAGCCCCCTGAGCCAGCGCCTGCTGGCCAGCGTCAGTCCGGACAATCCTTGATGAAACGCCCCCTGTTGGGCTGGCGCCGGTTCAGGGAGCAGTGGCAGCAGCGCTGGCTGACCCGCCGCATCCCCCCCGCCCGCCAGATGACACTGGGGCCGCGCAGCCTGTTTATCCTGCCCACCCGCATGGGGCTACTCTATCTGCTGGTGATGATCGCCATCTACCTGCTCGGTACCAACTACCAGAACAACCTGGTGCTGCTGGTCTCTTATTGCCTCGGCAGCCTCTTCATGGCCGCCATGTGGCTCACCCATCGTAACCTGCTGGGGCTGGAACTGCTGGGCGGTTCGACCGTGCTGGGGGAGGCGGGCAGCCAGGTCCCCATCCAGGTGACAGTACGAAGCGTGCGCCCGTGTCAGGCGCTGCACTTTGCCCTCAATGAAGGCTCGCTCTGGCTGGCGCAGGCAAACTCGACACCCCGGAGCCTGACCCTGCCGGTACGGGGGATGCAACGCGGCCGCTTGCCACTGGGCCGCCTTCGGGTAGAGAGCCGCTACCCACTCGGTCTGTTTCGCTGCTGGTCGCTGCTGGATCTGCAACTGGAAGCCTGGCTCTCGCCCAAGCCTCTCTATGGGCCACTGCGGGGCGGTTCGCCGTCAGGGCAGAAAGGTACCCAGGGTCAAGCTGGTCCCGCCCCTCTCGGCGATTTCGACATGTTGCGGGCACACCAGGTCGGGGAACCCTTCGGCCAGATTGCCTGGAAGCAGTTCGCTCAGGGGCGCGGCCTGCTGGTCAAGCAGTTCCAGGAACCCGAACAAGATGACACTCACCTCAGCCTGCAAGGCGTCACAGGCACGGATCTTGAGCAACGACTGTCAGCCCTGGCCTGGTGGTGCGCCGATTATGGCAAGCGGGGCATTCCTTTCACCCTGACCCTGACAGGCCAGACCCTGGGCCCGGAGAGCGGCCCCGCCTTTCTTCGGCACTGTCAGCTGGCATTGGCCCGCTTCGATGACAGAGCCGGATCTGTAAACGAGAGCTCTCCCAATGCTGCTCGATAATCGCCGTCTGCTGCCCCTCATCGCATTGCAGCAAGGTGTGCTGGTGCTGGCACTCTGGCCCCAGCTGCAGCTCTGGGTCGTCGCAGTCGGCGCCATCACCCTGGGCGTGCGAGCCATGATGCTGTGGCAGGAGTGGCGATCGCCCCCCGCTCGCGCACTGGCGCTGCTGGCCATCACGGGGGTTCTGCTGTTGGCCTGGCAATGGCGGGCGCTGGGCACGCTGCCAGCCCTCATCAACCTGCTCTGGCTCGGCTACAGTCTGAAGATGATAGAGGTGCGGCGGGAGCGGGATGTAGAACAGGTGCTGCTGCTCGCCTTCTTTCTCATCGCGCTGGCGCTGGTGCAACGTCAGAGCATGGGCTGGGCACTGACCATGGCGGCCACATTCTGGCTGACGGTGAGCACACTGGTGACGGCAGTGGCACCGGAGCAGAGACAGCCGTGGCGCAGCGCCGGCGCCTCCCTGCTGCTGGCTCTTCCCCTGCTGCTGACCCTGTTTCTGGTGCTGCCAAGACTGCCCCCGCTCTGGCAGATGCCGACCACCAGCCGCGCCCTGTCGGGGCTCTCGGAAGAGGTGGCACCCGGCGACATCAGCGAGCTGGTCAACTCCTCCGAGCTGGCCTTTCGCGTCACCTTTGCCGATGGCCCGCCCCCCGCCAGCGAGCGCTATTTTCCGGTGATGCGCCAGGAACAGTTCGATGGCCGCCGCTGGCTGCTGAGTGCCGAGACCCGGCAGTGGCAGCAATCCCAACCCATGCAAACAATACAAGTGCAAACCGGCGCAGGTCCCCTGCCCCCCGCCAGCTACGAGGTGATCGCCGAACCCCAGCGCCACCGCTGGACGCTGGCGCTCTCCCAGCCCAGCGTCTTGCTCGGCCCTGTGCTGGTCAGCCCGCTGGCTACCCTGTATCGCCGCGATCGGGGGGATCAAAGGATCAGCTACCGGGTCACCACAGTGCCGACGGCGCTGCCCACCAACACCACCACCCTGCGGCGCAACCTGCAACTGCCCGCCGCCGGCAACCCCAGGGCCCGCGTTCATGCCCAGGCGTTGAAGGCCCGCCATCCCGTGCGAGCCGAGCTCGTCGCGGCCCTGCTCGACGGCTTTCGACGCGAGCCCTTCTACTACACACTGCAGCCCCCCCTGCTGGGGCCTGACGGGGTGGATGACTTCCTGTTCAACAGCCGGCGTGGTTTTTGTGGTCACTACGCCATGGCAACTGCCTTCGTGCTGCGAGCAGCCGGGATCCCGGCGCGGCTGGTGACCGGTTATCTCGGCGGGGAATGGAATCCTCAGGGCCAGTATCTGGAGGTGCATCAGTTCGATGCCCATGCCTGGGTGGAGTACCTGGATGACAGTGGCAACTGGCAGCGACTGGACCCCACGGCGGTGGTGGCACCGCAGCGGGTCGAGGGCGGCATGACGGCAGCCTTGAGCGAAGAGTTCACCGCCGCCGATCCCCTCTCCCTCCAACGCTATCGCCAGTGGGCCCTGCTCAACCAGCTGCGCTGGTGGGGAGCCAACCTCGACTATCAATGGACGCGGCGGGTGCTCAACTACGATGCGGCTCGGCTGTGGCAACAGGTGGGGTTGCGCTGGCCGGCCCTTGCCAGTCATACCCCCTGGTTGATCCTGACCTGCTTGCTGGGAGTCGCCACCCTGATCGGCACCCTGCTACTGTGGCCGGGACGGGCTCTGCCACACTTGAAGGTATGGCAACCCCTGCTCAGACGGGCTGCCCGCCAGGGGTGGCAACCCCACGCAGGGGAGAGTCTGGCCAGCTGGTGCGAGCGGCTCATCACCCTTGACCCCGAGCTGGCACGGCCACTGCAGCGCTGCGCCTGGCTCTATCGGCGCTGGCGCTATGCCCCCCTCTCCGAACAACGGCAGCAACAAACCCTGCGACAACTGCAACGACGGCTACGCCAAACCTGCCAGCTATGGGACAAGCGCCGATAGTGACAAGCCAGCCAGCATGATATGCAGACAAGGATCCACCAAAACAGAAGGGGAGCCAATGGCTCCCCTTCTTCATCATCCCATGTTGACCAACGCAGGGTTTAAAGCTGCTTGCCGTGCTGGGCCGGGTTGTCCCAGATCCCTTCTTCCAGCTGGCTGCGGATCTCGGGGTACTTGTTGGCATCGAAGGTGGGCAGTTTGCCCAGCTTGAGCTGATCGTTGTAATCCTTGGCCAGCTTGATGGCCACGCCGGAGAGCAGCAGGATGGCCACCAGGTTGACGATGGCCATCAATCCCATGGATACATCCGCCATGGCCCATACGGTCGGCAGTTCACCCACTGAACCGAACATCACCATGCCCAGCACGAACATCCGGAACAGCATCAGGCCGCCCTTGTGGTTGTGCTCCAGGAACACCAGATTGGTCTCGGCGTAGGAGTAGTTCGCCACTATGGAGGTGAAGGCGAAGAAGAAGATGGCTGCCGCGATAAAGATGTTGCCGCTACTGCCAATCTGGGAAGAGAGCGCACGCTGGGTCAGCTCGACACCGGTTATACCCGAGCCGGGTTCGAACTGACCGGACATCAGTATGATGGCGGCAGTACAGGTACAGATGACGATGGTGTCCATGAAGACCCCCAGCATCTGCACATACCCTTGCGAGGCTGGGTGCGGCGGATAGGGCGTCGCTGTCGCGGCGGCGTTCGGGGCTGAGCCCATACCGGCTTCGTTGGAGAAGAGACCTCGCTTGATGCCGTTGATCATCGCCTGGGAGATGGCATAACCCATGGCACCGGAACCCACCTGCTCGATACCCAGAGCAGACTTGATGATCAGGGAGAACACACCGGGCAATTCGCTGATATTCATCGCCACTATGAACAATGCCAGCAGTATGTAGGCCAGTGCCATGAAGGGGACCACCAGTTCGGCGAAGCGGGCTATGCCTCGAATGCCGCCAAAAATGATGAGGCCGGAGAGCACCACCAGCGTCAAACCGCTGACCCAGTCAGGAATGCCGAACGCAACCTTCATCGCCAGACTGATGGAGTTGGCCTGCACCGCATTGAACACCAGACCGAACGCCAGGATCAGACAGAGGGAAAACAACACCCCCATCCAGCGCATGCCGAGACCGCGCTCCATGTAGTAAGCAGGGCCACCACGATAGTTGCCATCTTCGTCCTTCACCTTGTACAGCTGGGCCAGGGTGCTCTCTACGAACGCCGTCGCCATGCCAATGAAGGCGATCAGCCACATCCAGAAAATGGCGCCCGGGCCACCCAGATAGATGGCAACGGCCACACCGGCCAGGTTGCCGGTGCCCACACGGGCGGCAAGGCTGGTACAGAGTGCCTGGAAGGAGGAGATGCCGGCCTTGTCTGATTTGCGGCTATTGCGCAAGACGGAGAACATGTGGCCGAAGTGGCGAACCTGAATAAAACCCAGGCGGAAGGTAAAGAAGATGCCGACCCCTATCAGCAGGTAGATGAGCACAGCTCCCCACATAAGGTCGTTTAGCATTGCGATCAAGGTGTCCATATTTCTCTCGTTGTTATCACATCCATGGCCAGTCTGCGCTGACCCCTTTCTGTCTATTTCTGAATTAGCGTTTCACTAAAGGGGCGGAATCTAGCATAGCGAGGGAGTTCAGAATAGTGATCCCGATCACTACAGAAACAAAAAACGAGCGTTTCAACGCAATAAAGCTTCATTTAACACGCAAAGTTTCAACAAAACTGAGAGTCAAATTTATCAGGCGACAAATTAGACCCAAAAGAGCATATTTTGGCAATTATCCACATAGAGGTAGCCGTGCTCACTAGGAGGCAAACTATTGCGCAAGCGTTTACCTGAAATGGCTTTCAAAATGGGGCTGCTTCGCCAAACGTTTTACACGTAATAAAATTTCAAGTAGCTAACCACACAATTTATGTGATCGACTGCACAAAACCGATAATCAACCAAAAAAGTTGTTTTTATCAGGGGATAAAACCGCTCACGAAAAATGGATAAAAGTCGTTTTTAATCAACTACTTTCACCCACTACTTCCCACCGCCGGCGACCATTGGATGATAAGCATACAAGCCACCCTATTGCAGGATGAGCCACATCCGTATTAATTAGGCAGGCAGTGGCGATGGGCCTCCCCCATCGTGCTTTTCTGAGCCTGAGTCGCCGTGATTTTGTAATTTTATTTCAGAACTGTCGTCTCACGCCCGCCACCCCAGAGCCTGCGCCCTCACCAAGAGAATGCGCCCTCATAAAGAGATGATATTTGCCATGGCCGATAAATTAACCCAGCTGAAAGCCCTGACCACAGTTGTCGCCGATACCGGTGATATCGAAGCCATCAAGCGCTACCAGCCCATCGATGCCACCACCAACCCGTCCCTGGTGTTGAAGGCATCCGAGATCCCCGAATATGCGGCACTGATCGAAGACGCCATCAGCTGGGCCAAATCCCAGAGCCAGGACAAGGCACAGCAAATCATCGACGCGGGCGACAAGCTGGCGGTCAACATAGGTCTGGAAGTGCTGAAAATCGTTCCGGGTCGCATCTCCACCGAGGTGGATGCCCGTCTCTCCTTCGATACCGAAGCCAGCATCGCCAAGGCCCGCAAACTGATCCGTCTCTATAACGAAGCGGGCATCGCCAACGATCGCATCCTGATCAAGCTGGCCTCCACCTGGGAAGGCATTCGTGCCGCCGAGGTACTGGAGAAAGAGGGGATCCAGTGCAACCTGACCCTGCTGTTCTCCTTCGCTCAGGCCCGTGCCTGCGCCGAAGCTGGTGCTTTCCTGATCTCCCCGTTCGTGGGCCGCATCCTCGACTGGTACAAAGCCAAGCACAACCGTGACTATACCCCGAGCGAAGATCCGGGCGTTGTCTCCGTCACCGCCATCTACGACTACTACAAGCAGCACGATTACCCGACAGTGGTCATGGGCGCGAGCTTCCGCAACACAGGCGAAATCCTGGAACTGGCCGGTTGTGACCGTCTGACCATAGGCCCTGCCCTGCTGGAAGAGCTGAGCAAAACCGAAGGCGCCGTGGTGCGCAAGCTGAACTACACCGGCGAGCGCAAGGCAAAACCGACTCCGATGTCCGAGGCCGAATTCCGCTGGGAACTGAACCAGGACGCCATGGCTCACGAGAAGCTGGGTGAAGGCATCCGCATGTTTGCCATCGATCAGGGCAAGCTGGAAACCATGCTGGCCAGCCGCCTCTGATAAGGCGTCAGGACCAGACAAAAACCGGGCTCCCGCGAGGGAGCCCGGTTTTTTTATGAGCGCTTGATCCCTTGTCATGAGTTCGTCACGAAAACGTTTTATTTTCAATGGCGTTATGTTATACGGGTGATGAAAACGAGAATAACCAAGGAGGGAGCCATGGAAATGTTCAACTTCGATTATGACGATGTAGTTGAGCTCGGTTCGCGTAGCCGCGGGACAACGGGAAAAAAACGTAAATGGCGTGAGATTGAGGCGTTGAAAGATAAACATCGCCTGCAGAAGGAGCTGCAATCCATCGACATCGCTTATGAAGGTCTCTCAGACGAGATCGAACTGTAAAAACAAGGCCCCGGTTGAACCGGGGCCTTGTTTTTGAGTACCTTGCCCTCAGGATGAGGGGGGCAGCGATAGCCGTTGGGCCAACTCCTGAAAATGCTGGCTGATCTCGGCGCCAAACAGGGGATCCCCGATGGCGCGATTCTGCCAGAGCTGCTCCAGGTGACGCCAGTCATCCTCGGTCAGTGAATCACGCAGATGAGGGAAGATGACCGCCTCTTCATAGTTCATGTGCGCCTCTTGCAGCGCCACAAACTGCTCCAGTCTGGCGGTGAACTGATCCAGCGGAATGACCGAATCCATCAGTATCATCTCCACCATCTCCTTGAGCTCGGCACCGGCCCCCAACAATCTGGCATGCTCCTCCTGCAGCCTGTTGGCCACTTCCCCTTCCACCACCCGGTATTTCAGGTAGTAGTCGTAGATCATGTCCTCTTTCGGATGGTGGTACTTGTCAGAGACCTCCCGCAAGTAGTCCACCGCGTCCCGGATCAGGAAGTAGCTGACTGGCTGTTCATTGCGAATGGCGGCGAGCTTGTGTTTAAGCAGCTCCAGCAACCTGGCGATATTGAGATGGTCCTTGTGCAGACTGGATAACATAAGCACTCCTTGCGCTGAGATAGAAAGATACTTATTGAAGTATACGGTCATTTATCGCGCTAACTTTGCACTCAATCAAGTCAACAGCAGAGAAGGCGACAAGCAAGCGAGGCCTCAGACCTCCCATTTACGCTCGTCAAGACCCGCCAATTCGGCTCCTCAGCCCATGTGCAGACAGCAAGCCGCCCTCACCAATATCCGTTCATGACGTGGCCAGAGCAGGCTTGCCCGCGACACTTATGGCCGTTACCCGCAGACCGAATGCCAGTTGATGGGGCTCATTCCCTGTTGGGACAGCAGACGATTGGTCTCGGAGAAGTGGCCGCAACCGATAAAACCGCGATGAGCCGAGAGCGGGCTGGGGTGAGGTGCACTCAGCACATGGTGTCGGCTCCGGTCAATGAAACGTCCCTTCTTCTGGGCATGGGCCCCCCACAGCAAAAAGACCACTCCCTGACAGCTGGCATTGATCTGCTCGATAACCCTGTCCGTGAAGGTCTCCCAACCCAGATGGGCGTGGGAGTGGGCCATCCCCGCCTGTACCGTCAGCACTGTATTGAGCAGCAAGACCCCTTGCTGGGCCCAGGATTCAAGAAAACCGTGGTTGGGTGTGACAAAGTCCGGCAGATCCCGCTGCATCTCCTTGTAGATATTGACCAGAGAGGGAGGCGTACGCACACCGGGCAGCACGGAGAAGCAGAGGCCATGGGCCTGATTTGGGCCGTGATACGGGTCTTGTCCCAGGATCACCACCTTGACCTGATCCAGCTCGGTCAGCTTGAAGGCGTTGAACACCTCGGTTGCGGGAGGATAGATCACCTTGCCCGCTTCCCGCTCGCTCCTGACCGTCGCCAGGGTCGCCTTGAAATAGTCCTGCTCTTTTTCTGATCCAATCACATCTGTCCAGGTCCGCACCCCAATATCCTCAATTAATACGGCAAGGGGCTCAGGATAGGGGGCCAGACAACAAGACGCAACCGTAGCGCCATCGTCTGAGCCCACCAAGCAAGGCAGCATCCTTGAGTGATAACACGCAGCAGAGGGCATCTCCCGGCCCCGGTATCGCAGGCCAGCGGGCACACTCGGTCACGCTTCCTCCCAGCGGGCTGTACAGCCCTTCTATATGGAAGAGAAGATCAATGGCTACAGGCCCCCTTGCCAGCGTCATGGCTCCCTGACCCATACTGCCGATGAACCAAAATATCTATCCCTTCAAGAGAGAGCCCAGCACCTTAATCATGGAGGAACACCCAATAAGATGTAGTTAAATTACTAGATTAAATTAATGAAAGATGCATAATTTGGATATCTTACATAATCAGAAAAATGATCTATTTTTGATTAATCTCAATGAATTAATCCCTTCACTCCTGCGCAAAACGCATATTTCTTGATTTAGATCAATTTTCGTAATATTACCATCGTGGTATATATGACCCAACGAAGTAAAGGTGTAAGGCAAGGGCCCTTTAAGTCATCCCGGTGGTTTAAATACATCAGGGTAATTTCCTTACAGTTGAATCCGCTTTCCTATGAGGAGTCATACCATGATCAAGGGCATCCAAATCACCCAGTCTGCCAACACAGCTTTGCTGAACTCTTTCTGGCTGCTGGACGAAGAGAAGCAACAAGCGCGTTGCATCTGCGCCAAGGGCGACACCTTCGCCGCCGATCAGGAAGTCAAACTCTCTGATCTGGGTCAGTTCGAATACCGTGAACTGCCGGTTCAAGCTGAACCTGCCGTAGAAGGTGGCCAGCACCTGAACGTCAACGTACTGCGCCGTGAAACCCTGGAAGACGCCATCGCCAATCCGGAAAAATATCCGCAGCTGACCATTCGTGTTTCCGGCTATGCCGTGCGCTTCAATGCACTGACCCCGGAACAGCAGCGTGATGTTGTGACCCGCACCTTTACCCAGAGCCTGTAATTCCCTCTGCGTGAATCTGCACACTGACAAACGGCCCACGCGGGCCGTTTTTGTTGGTACGCCATCACCTGTTGCCAGTAACAAAAAGGCCTCGCATCGCGAGGCCTTTTCCATATTGTCTGACTGGCGGGTGCAGCTATCAGGCGGAAGTATCGAGCGGCTCGAAGCCCTTGATAAGATCGTCGATCGCTTTCATCTGCTTGAGGAAGCCTTCCAGCTTGTCCAGCGGCAGGGCACTCGGACCATCACAACGGGCCACTTTCGGGTCCGGATGGGATTCGATAAACAGACCCGCCAGACCAACCGCCATGCCGGCACGGGCCAGCTCGGTCACCTGATCCCGACGACCACCCGAAGCGGCCCCCAGCGGATCACGGCACTGCAATGAGTGGGTCACGTCGAAGATCACCGGATAGCCACCCGTGCTCTTCTTCATCACGCCCAGACCCAGCATGTCCACCACCAGGTTGTCATAGCCAAAGTTGGCACCGCGCTCGCACAGGATCAGACGGTCGTTGCCGCACTCCTCGAACTTGTCGGTGATGTTCTTCATCTGGCTCGGGCTCAGGAACTGCGGCTTCTTGATGTTGATGACGTTGCCGGTGCGGGCCATGGCCTCCACCAGATCGGTCTGGCGCGCCAGGAAGGCGGGTAGCTGAATGACATCCACGACCTCGGCAACCGGCTTGGCCTGATGCACTTCATGCAGATCGGAAATCACCGGCATGCCGAAGGTCGCCTTGAGCTCCTGGAAGATCTTCATCCCCTCTTCCAGGCCAGGACCCCGGTAGGAGTGGATGGAGGAGCGGTTGGCCTTGTCCCAGCTCGCCTTGAACACAAAGGGGATGCCAAGCTTGCTGGTCACTTCCACGTACTTCTCGCACACCGCCATCGCCATGTCGCGGGATTCCAGCACGTTCATGCCACCGAACAGCACGAACGGTTTGTCGTTGGCTACATCGATGTCATTGATCTTGATATTCTTCTGTTCCATCTCAGGCATCCTTAAAGTGAAGAGGCTGGGGGCTTGCATCCAAGTCGGTCCGTTGCGCCCTGGGCACAGCGGCCTTGATATTCTTCTGTTTCAGTTCCCAGGCATCCTTAAAGTGAAGAGGCTGGGGGGCATAATATTTCAGTTCCCGGGCATCCTTAATGAAGGGGCTTGGGGCTAAGATCAAGCGCGGCCAGTTGTACCTTGAGCACATCGGCCACCGGATCGTCCGGGCATTGTTCAATAAAGTATTCAAAATCGTCGGCGGCGAAACGCGGGCAGTCGAGCTGTTCATAGATGAATCCCCGATCCCGCGTTTCAAGGGGATCGCCCGGCTTCATACGCAGCAGCAGCTCACTACAACGCAGGGCTTCGGTCATACGATCTTCCCGCAGCAGAGCACCTTTGCTGACGTTGAGCAGCCGTTCGATGATCTCCCACTGGCCCGAGGGTTGCAGGTGTTCAGGGGTCAGGGTGGCCAGATTGCCAAGGGCACCGCGCAGCAACAACTCCATGTGGTGCAGGCTCAACTCGTCACCGGTGAAGGGGTCCACATAAACCTCGCCTTCGCTGCCGGCAAAGCTCACCAGGAAGTGACCGGGGAAGCAGATCCCCTCCACATCCAGCCCGAGCTTGCGGCCCAGCTGTATGATGAGAATGCCGAGGCTAACCGGTATGCCCCGCTTGGTGGCAAGGACCTGGGCGAGATCGGAATTGGCGGCAGAAAAATAATCTTGCCAGTCACCGTGAAAACCCAGGGTCTGGTAGAACCCCTGCAACAGCTGGCGGCGTACCTCGTCACAACTGCCTTCGGCAATCGCTTCGTCCAGCCAGGCATCGAGACGGGCCAGCTCGGCCTCACCGCGGCCACTGATGCCATGGATCTCGTCACTTACCGACAGCGCCAGCTCGGCGATGTCGTGGGCCTCGAAATCGGTCCATTCGTCTACACGTATCATCGTCATCATCCTTAACCGAACAGACTGGCCTGCTTGTATACGGCCAGTTTGGCGATAAAGAAGACCCAACCGATGGCGCCGAGGAAGGCAAACCAGCGGATACCGTTATTGCGAGCCAGTCGCAGTGCCATCATGGCCAAAAACGCCACCACCAGGATGGCGGTCAGCTTCTCACTGAGCCAGGGGGTGCCGTTGTTGAGTGGATTGAGATCCAGCACCATGCACAGCAGCACGCCGGAGAGCACCACCAGCCCGTTCAGCCAGCCGCTCACCTTCATGATTTGGCCGCTGTAGGCACGGCCGGAACCGGTCTGCACCCAGTAAAAACGCAGCATAAACATCAGCACGGCCGAGGCGATCAGCACCAGATGCAGATGTTTGAGAGCAAAATACATAACGTGTCCTTGAACAAAGGCAGGCTCAGGCCCGCCATTCACCATCAATGAGCCAGGCATCCCAGCGTTACCCGCTCGTTATCCCCGTAATCGCGCACGGTTTCCACCCGGCTGAACCCCTGTTGCAGCAGGAGTTGACGCACCGCCTTGCCCTGCTGCCAGCCATGCTCCAGCAAGAGCCAGCCACCAGGACACAGATGAGCAGGCGCACCGGCGACGATGAGGCGGATATCCGCCAGCCCCTGCTCGTCGGCGACCAGGGCTGAACGAGGTTCGAACCTCACGTCCCCTTCATTCAGATGAGGGTCGGCACCGTCTATGTAAGGCGGATTGGAAACAATCATCGCAAAGCGTGGGGCCTGACTCAGGAGCGGATCGCAAAGCGGCTCAAACCAGCTGCCATCGCGCACCGTGATGGGCAAACCCAGCGCGGCGCTGTTGTCGCGCGCCAGTGCGGCCGCCTCCGGCATCCGATCCACCGCCCATACATCGGCATCGGGTCGCTCTGACTTGAGCGCCAATGCGATAGCCCCCGTGCCAGTGCCCAGATCCAGCAGGGCGCAGGGCGCCTGATCCTGCGAGGCTGGCCTGGGGGGGAGCCGTGCCAGCGCCTGTTCGACCAGCACCTCGGTATCGGGACGCGGGATCAGGGTAGCCGGGCTCACCTTGAGCGGCAGCGACCAGAACTCCCGTTCCCCTACCAGATGGGCGATGGGCTCGCCAGCCAGCCGACGAGTGAGCCACCCTTGCAGCCTGTCTTGCTGGGCCGCATCCAGCTCGCGATCCGGCCAGGTCATCAGATAACTGCGCCGGCAATCGAGCAGATGGCAGAGCAGCACGTCGGCGTCGGCGCGGGGAGACTCCCCCCCGGCCAGGGTCGCCATTATGTGGGCGCGGGCCTGCTGGATCTGCATCAACGGCGCGCCATCGCCGTGACGGCGATATCTGCACAAACGGGCTGCATCAGCTGTTTTCCGCCAGGGAGGCGAGCTGATCGGCCTGATATTCCTGGATCATGGGGCTGATGATGCAGTCCAGATCCCCCTCCATGATCTCGCCAAGGCGATAGAGGGTGAGGTTGATGCGGTGCTCCGACAGGCGACCCTGCGGATAGTTGTAGGTGCGGATACGCTCGGAGCGATCGCCGGAACCCACCAGGTTGCGACGGGTGCTCTGCTCGGCCGCGCGGTGGCGCTCATCCTCGGCCGCCTGCAGACGGGCAGACAGCACGGACATCGCCTTGGCGCGGTTCTTGTGCTGGGAGCGCTCATCCTGACACTCCACCACCAGGCCGGTCGGCAGGTGGGTGATGCGGATGGCGGAATCCGTCTTGTTGACGTGCTGACCACCGGCCCCGGAGGCCCGGAAGGTATCTATCTTCAGGTCGTTCGCATTGATCTCGATCTGCTCGGCTTCCGGCACTTCCGGCAGCACGGCGACGGTACAGGCGGAGGTGTGCACCCGGCCCTGGGATTCGGTCTCGGGCACTCGCTGCACCCTGTGGCCACCAGATTCAAACTTGAGGCGACCATAGACGTGCTCGCCATCCACCTTGGCGATCACCTCCTTGTAGCCACCGTGCTCGCCGTCGTTGCAGCTGACGATGGAGATACGCCAGCCCTGACGCTCGGCGTAACGGGAATACATGCGAAACAGGTCACCGGCAAAAATGGCCGCCTCGTCACCACCGGCACCGGCACGGATCTCCAGGTAGCAGTTGTTGTCATCCTTGGGATCCCGGGGCAGCAGCATCACCTGCAGCGCCTGCTCCTGCTCCTCCAGCGTGCTCTTGGCCAGCGGCAACTCCTCCTGCGCCATCTCGCGCAGGTCGGCGTCATCCTCTTCCAGCATCAGCTTGGTGGCTTCCAGATTCTCTTCGGCCTGGCGGAAGCGCTGGAAGGCATGAACGATATCTTCCAGCTGGGCATATTCCCGGGTCAGGGCGCGGTAGCGATCCTGATCCGAGGCTACCCCGGGCTCGCCGAGCATGGCCTGTACTTCTTCGTGGCGCTCGATGAGGCCTTCCAGCTTTCTGATCAGTGACGGATTCATAAATCTTGTTTTCTCGATGGAGGAAGGGGCCGCCAGCTGGCCACCCCGAACAATTACTCTTGTGGCAATCCCAGCACCTGACGCAGGCGGGACAACTGATGGTGATCCCCCTGGGCCGCCGCCTGGCGCAAGGCCTGGGTCGGTGCGTGGATCAACTTGTTGGTGAGGCGGTGTGCCATGGCCTTGAGGGCCTGTTCGGCATTCTCGCCCTGTTGCAGGGACAGCAAGGCACGCTGCAACTCCTCATCGGCCACCTGCTGGGCCTGATGACGATAATCGCGGATGAGATCCACCGAATGCTGGCTGCGATACCAGCCCATGAACTCATCGCGCTCTTCCAGCACGATAATCTCCGCCTCGGCGGCGGCCCTTTTACGGGTCTCCAGGTTCTGCTCTATGATGCCCTGCAGGTCATCAACCGTGTAGAGATAGGCATCTGAGAGCTCGTCCACCTCGGCCTCGATATCCCGCGGCACTGCGATATCCACCAGAAACATGGGCTTGAAACGGCGGGCCTTGAGGGCGCGCTCCACCATGCCCTTGCCGATGATGGGCAAGGGGCTGGCGGTGGAGCTGATGACAATGTCAGCCTCGTGCAGGTAATCCGGGATCTCTTCGAGCGTCATCACTTGGGCACCGAACTCTTCGGCCAGCAATTGAGCACGCTGCAGGGTGCGGTTCGCCACCATCATGCGGGTGACGTTCTGCTCGCGCAGATGGCGGGCCACCAGCTCTATGGTCTCGCCGGCACCGACTAGCAGCACTTTGGTCTGGGAGAGATCGGAGAAGATGCGTCGCCCCAGACTGACGGCAGCAAAGGCCACCGAGACGGCGCTGGCGCCAATCTCGGTATCGGTGCGCACGCGCTTGGCCACGGAGAAGGACTTCTGGAACAGGCGCTCCAGCGAGCCTTTCACCGCTTCGGACTGCTGGGCATGGGCATAGGATTGCTTGATCTGCCCCAGGATCTGCGGCTCACCCAGCACCAGAGAGTCAAGGCCGCAGGCTACCCGCATCAGATGACGCACCGCCTCTTCGTCCTGATGCTGGTAAATGGCGGATACCACTTCGGCCGCATCCAGGCCATGGAAACGTTGCAGCCAGTGCAGCACCTGCTCTCCCTGCCCCTTTTCCAGGCTGCAGTAAAGCTCGGTGCGGTTGCAGGTCGAGACGATCACCGCCTCGCTTACGCCGGGTTGGGTGACCAGCTCACGCAAGGCGCGATCGATGCAGTCCGGGCCGAACGCGACCCGCTCCCGCAAGGCGACACTGGCGGTGTTGTGGTTGATTCCGAGGGCAAGCAAACTCATGAGTGGGCGACGATCATTTCATACACTGGGTGCAAAGGCTGCCAATTGTACGAGAAAGGGTAAGTCTTTAAAAGCAATACGGCCGCCCCGTATACTGTGGCAAATCCCCTCATCTGGAGCATGACCTTGTTCTTGCGTATTTTCACCTTTGGCTGCCTGCTGTTGCTGGCCGGCTGTACCACCACCCAGCCCCAGCGGGATCAGGTCAACTGGCAGAAAGAGCGGACTCGTCTCGAGCAGCTCAGCCACTGGCAGCTGTCTGGCAAGATGGCCATCATCACAGCCCAGCAGAAGGGCAGCGCCCGGGTCAACTGGCAGCAAAATGGCGACGACTATCGCCTCAACCTAACCAGCCTGATCGGTACCCACATTCTGGAGCTCTCCCGCAGCAAGGGCGAGATCACCCTGATCGACAACGAGGGCAACCCGCACCAAAGCCAGGATGCAGAGGCGCTCATCTATCAGCTCACTGGCTGGAACATTCCGGTGCAGGGGCTGCCGGAGTGGATCAAGGGACTGCCGGGCAAGGCCGAATTCGAGCTCAATCCCGACAGCAGCCTGGCCAGTGTGCGTGACGGCCAGTGGCAGATTGTCTATGGCGACTACCGGGATCAGGACGGCTATCGCCTGCCCCACCTGCTGACCATGACGGGCCAGGGCAGTCGCCTCAAGTTGCAGATCAACCAATGGACGCTTGCACGCTGATGGCTGCGACTGACAAGGAGCCAAGAATGGCCACCATTCGCTGGCCGGCACCGGCCAAACTCAACCTCTTCCTGCATGTCAATGGCCGTCGTCCGGACGGCTATCACGAGCTGCAGACCCTGTTTATTTTCCTCAATCACGGCGACTGGCTCGAATTCGAGCCGCTGCCGGACACGGACCAGCTCACCTTGAGCCCGGCCATTCCCGGCGTGCCCGATGAGCAGAACCTCATCATCCGCGCCGCCCGCCTGCTGCAGGCGCGGTTGCCCAGCCCGCAGGGGGCCCATATCCGGCTGGAGAAGCTGCTGCCCATGGGCGGTGGTATCGGCGGTGGATCCTCGGATGCAGCCACCACGCTCGTGGCGCTCAATCACCTCTGGCAGGCAGGCTTGGGCGAAGATGAACTGGCAGAACTTGGCGTTCAGCTGGGGGCCGATGTGCCGGTGTTTGTGCGCGGACGAGCCGCCTTTGCAGAAGGGGTGGGCGAGCGACTGCAACCGGTCGAATTGCCAAGCGCCTGGTATCTGGTGCTCAAGCCCGATTGCCACGTGGCAACGGCCGCCGTGTTCCAGGATCCGGACCTGCCCAGAGCGACCCCGAAAATGGCATTTCACAACTTGCTGGAGGGGGAGTGGAAAAACGATTGCGAATTGCTGGTGAAAAAGCGCTACCCCGAGGTTGCCAATGCGCTCGGCTGGTTGCTAGAATACGCGCCGTCAAGAATGACGGGCACAGGAGCCTGCGTCTTTGCTCAATTTGAAGACGAAAAGGCTGCTCGGGAAGTGTTGGCAAAGGTGCCGAAAAGATGGGATGGGTTTGTCGCCAAGGGCGAGAACATATCACCACTATTCGTGACATTGCAACAAATCAGTGATTGGGGTATCGCCAAGCGGTAAGGCAGCGGGTTTTGATCTCGCCATTCCTAGGTTCGAATCCTAGTACCCCAGCCATTCTCTTGGTGATTGATACGGGTGCATCGGTTGACTGGCCGCAGCGAAACTTGAAAGAGCACAATCTCGTCAAGCTGGTCTGTCGCCAACAGGGTGCCCCGGGTTAATCGCGAAGAGGTCATCGGCCTCGTTGATGACGGGCTGTCCAAACGCGACAGCCATCCGATTTGAAACATGTAACGATATGCACCTAGCCTGAAAGCGGCCTATAGTGGCCTGACCCGTCAACTTGATAAATCGTTTGCCCCAAAACGATACGGGTCTGAATCAGACTCCCCACATACTGGATGCAACCCCGAGGTTTCAAACCGTGCCTGACATGAAGCTGTTTGCTGGTAACGCAACGCCGGAACTAGCCCAGAAGATCGCAGATCGCCTGTTTATCAAACTCGGCAATGCTGCCGTAGGTCGCTTTAGCGACGGCGAGATCAGCGTACAGATCAATGAGAATGTACGTGGTGGCGATATCTTCATCATTCAATCCACCTGTGCCCCGACCAACGACAATTTGATGGAATTGATCGTCATGGTGGATGCTCTGCGTCGTGCTTCAGCTGGCCGTATCACTGCCGTTATCCCCTACTTTGGTTATGCCCGTCAGGACCGCCGCGTCCGCTCCGCCCGTGTTCCCATCACTGCCAAGGTTGTCGCCGACTTCCTCTCCAGCGTGGGTGTGGACCGTGTGCTGACCGTTGACCTGCATGCCGAGCAGATCCAGGGCTTCTTCGACGTCCCGGTCGACAACGTGTTCGGCAGCCCTGTGCTGCTGGAAGACATGAAGTCCAAAAACCTCGAATCCCCTGTCGTCGTATCGCCGGACATCGGTGGTGTGGTGCGCGCTCGTGCCATCGCCAAGCTGCTGGACGATACCGACATCGCCATCATCGACAAGCGTCGTCCCCGCCCGAACGTCTCCCAGGTCATGCACCTGATCGGTGACGTCGCCGGCCGCGACTGCATTATCGTCGATGACATGATCGACACCGGCGGCACTCTATGCAAAGCCGCAGAAGCCCTGAAAGAGCGCGGCGCCAAGCGTGTATTCGCCTACGCCACTCACCCGGTCTTCTCCGGTTCTGCCGTGGAAAACATCAAGAACTCCGTGATCGACGAGCTGATCATCACCGACTCCATCCCGCTCACAGCCGAGATGAAGGCGGTGGACAAGGTCAAGCAGCTGACTCTGTCAACCGTGCTGGCCGAAGCCATTCGTCGTATCAGCAACGAAGAGTCCATCTCTGCCATGTTTGAGCATTGATAGACACTGTTGTGACAAAAACCGCCAGCTGGCGGTTTTTGTCTTTCTAGCCCTGTCACACCCGGTATTGCCCTGCCCCACCGCAGGTTAAGGATTGATCCATGAATCGCTTGCGCCCGCTGCTGCTCCTTGCCTGCTGCTGCTTCCTGTTCGCCTGTCAGCCCGGCAAAGAAAACCAGCCCTTCGCACTGACCCTGGCGCACATGAACGACACTCACTCCCAGTTTGACCCGGTCAACGCCGAGCTGAAGGGACCCATCTTTGGCAAGCAGGGGGAAACCGACACCCTCTACACCCGTTTTGGCGGCTATCCGCGCCTGCTCACCATGGTGAAATCCTATCAGGCCGAAGCGCTCGCCAAGAATCAGCCGCTCTTGCTGCTGCACGGCGGCGATGCCTGGCAAGGCAGCGGCTACTTCAAACTCAACGAGGGGATGGCCAACGCCGAGCTGCTGAGCCAGTTCGGTCTCGATGCCATGGCGCTGGGCAACCACGAGTTCGATCTCGACAACCAGAAGCTGGCCCGCTTCATCGAGGGGGTCAACTTCCCTCTGCTGGCCGCCAACCTGGACACCCGTGACGATCCGGCGCTGCGCCACGCGACCAACCTCAAGCCGTTCGTGGTCTATGCCTTCGATGGCAACCAGAAGAGTCCGGTTACCGATCTCAACAAGCTGCCACAGGGCAAGCAACTGGTGGCCGTGATGGGACTGGTGCTGGAGGACATGGCCAATATCTCCCCCAACGTCGGCAAACTGCGTTTTGGCAAGGAGGTTGAATCGGCCCAGAGCACAGTGGACATGCTGCGCAAGAAGGGGATCCATCACGTCATCGCCCTGACCCACATCGGCAATGAGCGAGATCTGGCGCTGGCGTCCAGGGTGAATGGCATCGATGCCATCGTCGGCGGCCACTCCCACAGCCTGCTCGGCGATTTTACCAACATAGGTTGGGGCAAGACCGGCGAATACGCCCAGCTGGTGACCAATCCGGACGGCGTTGGCCTGACCTGCGTGGTGCAGGCTGGCTCCTACGCCCAGGCCATCGGCCTGGCCCGGGTCAGCTTCGACGGCCAGGGCCGGGTCATTGGTTGCAAGGGTCAAAACAAGCTGCTGGCCAGCCGCGACTTCTTCGCCGACCCTGCCCGCCAGCAGGCGCTGGACAAGACGAGTGGCAAACAGGCAAGCAGGTTTGTCGATACCCAACCCAACCTGGTGACAGTGGATGAAGACCCGCGCCTGCGCGGCATCATCGACAGTCACTACAAGCCGGCACTGGAGCAGGCCTTTGGCCCCGTTATCGCCACTGTGCCGGCACCACTGCAAAATGCCCGCCGCCCCGGTGACAATGGCAGCGACAGCCACGGCTCAGACGTCGCCCCCCTGGTGGCTGAAGGCCAATACTACTGGGCCAACACCCAGGCGGTGCAGGCCCTGACCGGTGGCCCGGTTCACTTTGCGTTGCTGGCAGTGGGTGGCGTACGCGCCGACTTGCCCGCAGGAGAACTGCGCGAAGGGGATGCGGCGCTCACCCTGCTGCCATTCAAGAACCAGTTATCCGTGTTGACCCTGAGCGGCGCGGACGTGCGCGCCCTGCTGACCGAGACCATCACGGCCACCCTGCCTGCCAGCGCCCATGCCGGCAAGTTCCCCTACGGCGGTCACCTGCGCTACACCTTCACCGAAACCGAAGCGGGCAAGCGTGGCGACCTGACCCAGCTGCAATGGCAGACGACCGAAGGACAGTGGCAGGACTTGGTCGACAACCAGCGCTATCGAGTGGTGATGAACGCCTACAGCGCCAACGGCAACGATGGTTGGCAGGCGCTGGCCCGCGCCCAGGCCCTGCGGGCCGAGCGACTGGATCTCGCCTGGGTGGATGGCAAACTGACCGGTTTCCCTGTCGAGAAAGTGGAGCAGAACGGCGATCAGTTGAACGCCCGTTATGCCCGAGGTCAAACGCTCGATTGCCAGGCCAGGGCCGTCAATTGCGGTACGGATGCAGCTTCCTTCGTGCAATACGTGCGAGAGCAGCAACCGACACTGACGGCACTGAGTGAACCGACCGTCACGCTACTGCGGGCCGAATAAGGCTCCCCTCGGGTAAGACTGACCAGAACGGGCCTCGAGAAGAGGCCCGTTTTGCGGCCATTCGCGACCCGAACCTGGGTTATTCCCTCACGGTTGCCGAGCTTTGGTTGAGTGATCGCCAGTCGGCGGCTAGAATATCGCGTCCCATTGCCTTGGGCGGTCTGCCCATTGCAAGTAGCGAGTGAAGACATCAAGCGTGACAAACCAAATCAAACTGATCGTCGGTCTGGGCAATCCCGGCCCTGAATACGCCAAGACCCGCCACAACGCGGGCGCCTGGTATGTGGAGCAACTGGCTCGCTGGCACAATGTCAGCCTGCGCGAAGAACCCAAGTTCTTCGGCCACACGGCTCGCATTCAGGTGGAAGGGCAGGATGTGCGTCTGCTCATCCCGAACACCTACATGAATCTCTCCGGCAAGGCAGTGGCCGCACTGGCCCGTTTCTACCAGATAGAGCCGGAAGCCATGCTGGTGGCCCACGATGAACTGGACCTGCCCCCCGGCATCGCCAAGTTCAAGCAGGGCGGCGGCCATGGCGGTCACAACGGTCTGAAAGACATCATTGCCAGGATGGGCAATAACAATAATTTCTTCCGGCTGCGTCTCGGGATTGGCCACCCTGGCGCCAAGGAGCTGGTGGCCGGGTTCGTGCTGACCAAGGCCCCGAGCAGCGAACAGAACCTGATCGACGCCGCACTGGATGAATCCTTGCGCGCCACCGACATACTGTTCAAACAAGACATGACCAAGGCCATGAACCGCTTGCACAGCTTCAAGGCCGAGAAAGTCTGAACAGGGTTTGATGGGTGACGTCAGGGGTGAAGTCTACCTGCGCCATCGACAGACTGTTCAAACACGCTATGACCAAGGCCATGAACCGCTTGCACAGCGTCAAGGCCGGCAAGTATATAAACTGGATGCGCCTGCGTCCCTCACAGCATCTATCAAGTAAGGTAACAATCCATGGGTTTTAAATGCGGTATCGTGGGCCTGCCCAATGTAGGTAAATCCACCCTGTTCAATGCGCTGACCAAGGCCGGCATCGAAGCCGCCAACTTCCCGTTCTGCACCATTGAGCCGAACACGGGTGTGGTTCCCATGCCGGATCCCCGTCTCGACCAGCTGGCGGCCATCATCAATCCCCAGCGCGTCGTGCCGACCACCATGGAATTCGTGGACATCGCAGGTCTGGTTGCCGGTGCCTCCAAGGGCGAAGGTCTGGGTAACCAGTTCCTGGCCAATATCCGTGAAACCGAAGCCATCGGCCACGTGGTACGCTGCTTCGATGACGACAACATAGTTCACGTTGCCGGCAAGGTTTCCCCGGCCGACGATATCGAAGTGATCAACACAGAGTTGGCCCTGTCGGATCTGGACGCCTGCGAGCGTGCCATTCATCGCCAGTCCAAGCGCGCCAAAGGCGGTGACAAGGATGCCAAGCTGGAAGTGGAAACCCTGGAGAAGATCCGGGTCGCACTGGAAAACGGTCAGATGATCCGTGGCATGAAGCTGGACAAGGATGAGCTGGAGGCCGTGAGCCACCTCAATTTCCTGACCCTCAAGCCCACCATGTACATCGCCAACGTGGCAGAAGACGGTTTTGACAACAACCCCTACCTCGACAAGGTGCGTGAAATCGCCGCCGCCGAGAACGCGGTTGTCGTAGTGGTCTGCTGCGCCATCGAATCGGACATCGCCGAGCTGGATGACGAAGACCGCGCCGAATTCATGGCAGATCTTGGCATCGAAGAGCCGGGCCTGAACCGGGTGATCCGCTCCGGTTACGAGCTGCTCAAGCTGCAGACCTACTTCACCGCCGGGGTGAAAGAAGTGCGTGCCTGGACCATACCGGTTGGCGCCACTGCCCCGCAAGCCGCTGGCAAGATCCACACCGACTTTGAAAAAGGCTTTATTCGCGCTCAAACCATCGCCTTCGAAGACTTTATCACCTACAAGGGTGAACAAGGCGCCAAGGAAGCGGGCAAGATGCGCGCCGAAGGGAAAGACTACATCGTCAAAGATGGCGACGTACTGAACTTCCTGTTCAACGTCTAATCCCATGAGAGGCCAGCATTTGCTGGCCTCTTTTCTATCTGTACTTGTCGGGCATCTTCCGGCAAATGTCGTAAAAAAAACCAGATTGTTGGGCTTTTGCACGACAGCGACCAATAACTCGCCAAACGCACCCAAATTCGGTTTTTCTGACAAAAAAAGGGTTGACGCCCCAGAGCCAGATACGCATAATTCGGCCCGCACAGTGACGAGGCAACGACTCACTGGAAGCACGGTTGGCTATGTAGCTCAGTTGGTTAGAGCATCGCACTCATAATGCGAGGGTCACAGGTTCGAATCCCGTCATAGCCACCACTATTTCTGAAGTTGGGGTATCGCCAAGCGGTAAGGCAGCGGGTTTTGATCTCGCCATTCCTAGGTTCGAATCCTAGTACCCCAGCCATTTTTAAAGGTGTTTGATAGTCTTTGTCAGGCATCACTGTTGGGGTATCGCCAAGCGGTAAGGCAGCGGGTTTTGATCTCGCCATTCCTAGGTTCGAATCCTAGTACCCCAGCCATTTTTAAAGGTGTTTGATAGTCTTTGTCAGACATCACTGTTGGGGTATCGCCAAGCGGTAAGGCAGCGGGTTTTGATCTCGCCATTCCTAGGTTCGAATCCTAGTACCCCAGCCATTTTCACCCGTCATCGACCTATCGATGATTTGTTGTGGTAAGCGTGAGAGATTTTGATCTCGTCAACGTGCCTAGGTCCAAACCCTAGTATCGCAGCCATTTTTACACGTCATCGACTTGTCGATGATTTGCTGTGGTAAACGTGAGGGATTTTTATCTCGTCAACGTGCCTAGGTCCAACCCCTAGTACCCAGCCATTTTTACTTGTATTTGACTCGCGTCGAGCACAAGACGGCTATGTAGCTCAGTTGGTTAGAGCATCGCACTCATAATGCGAGGGTCACAGGTTCGAATCCCGTCATAGCCACCATTAATTTTTCTGTTGGGGTATCGCCAAGCGGTAAGGCAGCGGGTTTTGATCTCGCCATTCCTAGGTTCGAATCCTAGTACCCCAGCCATTTTTACCCGTCATCGACCTGTCGATGATTTGCTGTGGTAAGCGTGAGAGACTTTGATCTCGTCAACGTGCCTAGGTCCAAACCCTAGTACCCAGCCATTCTTACTTGTATTTGACTCACGTCGAGCACAAGACGGCTATGTAGCTCAGTTGGTTAGAGCATCGCACTCATAATGCGAGGGTCACAGGTTCGAATCCCGTCATAGCCACCATTAATACTGCGGAAGTGGCGAAATTGGTAGACGCACCAGATTTAGGTTCTGGCGCCGCAAGGTGTGAGAGTTCGAGTCTCTCCTTCCGCACCATTAATAGCAGTACCAAACAAACCAGCTCATGCTGGTTTTTTTGTACCTGTTTTTCACCAGGCAGCCTCTTGTCATCCCTTGCCCAGCTCACACCACAGCCCTGCTCAACCGCGGTTGCCCCTCCCTGTAATCGCGACAGCCCAATAAAAAGCGGCTCGCAGGCCGCTTGTCTCTTTTCCCTGATAACCACAGGTCAGAACGGGAAGAACCAGGGGATGGCGATGACGCTCACCACCATCACCAACAGGGTGAAGGGCACGCCAATGCGCACGAAATCCATGAATTTGTAATTGCCAGGCCCGAGCACCAGGGTATTGACCGGCGACGAGACTGGCGTCATGAAGGCCGCCGAGGCCGCGATGGCAATGGTCATGGCAAATGGATAGGGTGACACGCCCATCTGCTGGGCCGTGCCGAGCGCTATGGGCGCCATCAGTACTGCCGTGGCAGTGTTGGAAATAAACAGCCCAATCAGGGCGCACAGGGCAAACAGGCTGGCCAGCATCACCCGTGGGCCCATCTCACCTACGGCTGCAATCAGACCACCGACAATCAGGTCCACCCCGCCGGTCTTCTGCAGCGCCAGGGCAAAGGGCAGCATGCCAACGATGAGGATCAGGGTTGGCCAGTGGATGGCCTTGTAGGCGCTCTCCATGTCGATGCAGCGAAATTGTCCCATCAGCAGGCAGGCAATCAAGGCCGCTACGACGTTGGGCACGGGATCCGTTACCATCAGCACCACCATGACCCCGAGACAGATCAGGGCGTGGATGGCCTGACTACGGGCTGGCGCCATCTCGTCCACCTCGGCGGGCAGCCCAAGCAGCAGGAAGTCACGGTTATGGGTGTGCAGCAAGCGGATCAGGCTCCAGTTCCCCACCACCAGCAGGCTGTCCCCCATCAGCAGGGGATCGTCCACCAGCTTGCCGGTCAGCGCCTCGCCGTTGCGGCGGATCCCGACCACGCTCAGGCCATAGTGGGAGCGAAACGCCACCTCACGAATGCTTTTGCCCAGCAGGCGAGAGCCGGGAATGAGCGACACCTCGGCCATGCCGACCTCCCGCGCCTGATCGGAGAAATACTCACCGCGCAGTATCATGGGTTCGAGCCGAGCCTCGCTGCAAAACTCGCGAATATCCACCTCGGGATCGGACATGTCGATCAGCAGCACATCCCTGGCCTGAAACTCGGTAACGCCGGAGACGGTGACCATTACCCGCCGGAACTTGCGCCAGCGCTCCACCCCTATGACGTTGGCACCGTAACGGGCGCGCAGTTGCAACTCGTCCAGCGTGTGGCCAATCAGGGGGGAGTCCGGGCGCAATGCCAGGCGGCGAGCCCGCCCGGTCAGGCGGTAATCACGGATGAGCTCCCGCATGGTACTGCGTCCTGCCGGCTTGCCTTTGCCCTCCTCCCCTTCACGCACCAGGGAGCCCCGCATCAGCAGCATGTAGAGGATCCCCATCGCCAGCACTATGACCCCCATGGGGGAGAAGTCGAAGAAGCCGAAACCGGGCATGTCGTGGCGCATCAGCTCACTGTTGACCACCATGTTGGGCGGGGTCGCCACCAGCGTCATCATGCCACTGATGAGGCCGGCAAAGGCGAGTGGCATCATCAGCCTGCCCGCCGGTATCCCCATGCGGTTCGCCACGCTCAGCACCACCGGGATGAAGATGGCCACCACCCCTGTGCTGCTCATCACGGCCCCCAGCAGGGAGACAGCCACCATCAACAGCACCAGCATGCGGATCTCGCTGCTGCCCGCCACCTTCACCAGCATATCCCCCACCTGATAGGCGATGCCGGTACGGACCAGCCCCTCCCCCACCACGAACAGGGCGGCGATCAGAATGACGTTGGGATCGCTGAACCCCGCCAGCGCCTCCGGCAGTGTCAGGGTGCCGCTCAGCACAAACAGTATGATGATCAACAGGGCAACCACGTCCATGCGTACCTTGTTGGTCATAAACAGATAGATGGCCCCCACCAGCATGCAGAGGACCCAGATCAGTTCGGCATTCACACTCGCTCCTTTCGTTCATCTCCGCCATTGCACCAGGGTGCAACCACGGACTCCATCAGACCACAGCTTATTCTGCCCCGATTTGTTACATATCAATAAAGGGGAGGAGCATCATCGCATATCCCGCCCCCCACACGATTCGTAAAAGGGTGCGCCGTCGTCACACTTCTTTGACCCATTCTTTGATGTGGCTCAGGCCGGGGCGGACAAAAGTCCTGCGGCCGACACCGCGCAGCCCCTAGAATAGGCCCGTTCCGATCACCTCCCTTTTTTCAAATTTTCAAAGGAAACGAAAATGAGCATATTCGAGTGGTTCAGCATCAATCACACCCTGGTGACCATACCGCTGGGCGGCGGTTACGCCATGTCGTGGATTGAAGCCATCGGCACCCTGTTTGGCCTGGCCTGCATCTGGTTTGCCAGTCAGGAGAAAACCATCAACTACCTGTTCGGCCTTATCAACGTCAGTCTGTTTGCCATCATCTTCTTCCAGATCCAGCTCTACGGCCTGCTGATGCTGCAGCTCTTTTTCTTCTGTGCCAACCTCTACGGCTGGTACGCCTGGACTCGGCCCGCCAACGATCAGGGGGACACACTGCAAGTCCGCTGGCTGAGCAAGTCCAAGCTGATGATGACCGCTGCCCTGAGCGTGCTGGCCATTGCCCTGCTGACCCGCTATATCGACCCTGTGTTCGCCGCGCTGGCGCGCACGTCTGTCTCCCTGCTCAACCTGCTGGGCGCTAATCTCGCAACCCCTGAGCCCTCCCCCGATGCCTTCCCGTTCTGGGATGCCAGCATGACGGTGCTCTCCGTGGTCGCCCAGATCCTGATGACCCGCAAATACGTGGAGAACTGGATCCTCTGGGTGGTCATCAACATCATCAGCATCGGCGTCTATGCCGCCCAGGGCGTCTATGCCATGTCGCTGGAGTACCTGATCCTGCTGTTTATCGCCGCCAACGGTACCCGCCTCTGGATGCTGGCGGCCAAACGCCAACGGCAGGAAGTGATCGCATGAGCCTGCTGCCCCACCTGCAATGCCGCCCGGATCAGATTGCCGAGCGGGTGGTTTTGTGCGGCGACCCGGCCCGGGTCGATCGCATCGCAAACCAGCTGGCGTCGTGTGATGTACTGGGCCAGCACCGGGAGTTTCGCCTGATCAACGGCCGTTATCAGGGACTGCCCATCACAGTCTGCAGCACAGGCATAGGCGGCGCGTCGGCCATCATAGCGCAGGAGGAGCTGGTGCAAGCAGGCGCCCGAGCACTGGTAAGGGTCGGCTCGGCGGGGGCCTTGCAACATGAGATAGCACTGGGAGATCTCATCGTGGTGGAAGGGGCCGTACGCCACGATGGCGCCTCACAAGCCTATCTGCCCCCCGAGTACCCCGCCTGCGCCGACATTCGCCTGCAGGCAGCCCTGCTCGATCACATCGCCGCCAGCGGCCTGCCCCATTGGCACGGTCTGGTGCGATCCCACGACAGCTTCTACCGGGATGACGAGCTGGCGGTGTGCCGCTACTGGCACGAGCGCGGCCTGCTGGGGGCCGACATGGAGACCGCCTCCCTGCTCACAGTGGGTCGCCTGCGCAAGGTGCGGGTCGCCGCCGTGCTCTGCAACGTGGTGGCATTCGAGCAGGACGTGCAGCAGGGCGTAGGTGACTACGCCAGCGCCGAGCAGGCCATGATGACCGGTGAGCGACTGGCCATCGCCGCGGCGCTCCATGCCCTGGTGCAGTAAGCCAGGCTCATCCTGACCCCTTCAGGGGCTGGCACCGCAGCGGCCCCTGACAAAACGTTAAGCCCGGCACATTCGATGGCACGGGCGCTGGTATCCGGCCCGCGCTCTTGCTAGCCTCATGGCCCTCGTTTCCCCCGCGGGCTTCTCATGCAGCAACAACCCTATCCTCTCGGCCGCTTTCACGCCGAACTCAGCCAGCAAGAACCCGAATTTGCCAGGGCACTCGAGGAGTGCAGCCTGTTCCTGCGCCGCTACCTGCCGGGCGAACCCATCATGCGGCAGGGGGAGCAGAGCGAGTGCCTCTATCTGGTGGAGACGGGCCGGGTCTCCCTCAACAGTACTGTGCACTCGGGGCGCATCTTTCAACTCGGTGAAATAGCCTGCCACAACCAGATCTTCGGCGAGATGGAGTTCTTCAGTGCCACCCCGGTGCAGTGGAGCGTGGTGGCCGAGACCGAGCTGGATGCCAGCGTCATCTGTGCGCACAAGCTGGCCCAGCGGCTGCTGGCAGAACCCGGCCTGGTACTCTTCTTCGCCGCGGCCCTGGCCAGTGATTATCTCGATACCCTGGACATCACCACCAGCCGCTTGCTGCATCCCATCGCCTACAACATTGCTTATGAGCTATGGCGCGAGCGCCAGCGCACTCCCATGCTGGGTTCGCGCAAGCGGGCTCATGAAGCGGCGCGCTTTGGCACCACGGAGCGGGTCTATCGCCGCGCCCTCAAGGAGCTGGTCGGGCAGGGAATCGTGTGCGAAGGCGCTGACGGCCTCGCCATCGCCGATCTCGCCAAACTGCGCACCTACCTCAACCTTTAACTGCTATCAAAGAGATATCCCCATGCATTCCCAATCCTACCCAGAGTTCACCTTCTTCAGCCGCTTCGTGACCGATATTCAGGCGGGCCGCAAGACCATCACCATTCGCGACGAGAGCGAAGCCCGGTGGCAACCGGGCCAGCGACTGGCACTCTTTACCAACCCCGAGCACCAGCCGTTCGGCACCATTGAGGTACTGTCGGTCACGTCGGTCGCCTTCGATGCCCTCAACGACGAACACGCCCGCCAGGAGAACATGACCCTGGCGGAGCTAAAACAGGTGATCCGGGATATCTACCCTGAACTCCCGCCACTCTATGTAATTGAATTCAAACTGCTTGCCTGATTGATGACCCGAGTCCGATTTGGCCTTGGCCGAGCAATATGCTAATAGTGTCCACTTTGCATCCTGGAGGAGCCAAACGTGTTTGAGATAGCGAGCCTGAAAGAGGCGATGATGCACGGGGTCGAGCTGTTCCAGCTGCTGCTGGAGATCATCTCCATCGCCTGCGTGGTCATTGGTCTTGGCAAGACCCTCTGGCTGGCGGCGCGGGTACGGGATCACCAGCCCGGCTTTCCGCGGATCCGGCTCTGTTTTGGCAGCTGGCTTATTCTGGCGCTGGAGTTCCAGCTCGCCGCCGACATACTGGCCACCACTGTCGCGCCGAGCAAGGAGGAGCTGATCCGTCTCGCCATCATTGCGGTGATCCGCACCTTCCTCAACTACTTCCTCGGCAAGGAGCTGGAGGCACAGGCTGAGCGCCAGCAGGCTGAACAGGTCACGGCCAACCGATAACCCTTACCCACCACAGCTCTTGAAGGCGCCGCAATTCCTGCCACACATGTGGCAAGGGAGGGCGGCGCTGTGACCTTCCCCTCATTTTTGACAATCAGTCAACTATGGAACCCTTTTCAGACGCTCCCACGCCCTGCCCTACGCATCTGCAAACACCTAGAATGGGGTCATCTCTCTGTGCCCGGCCTGACCCATGACCCCTCTCGATAACTGTGTGATTTACCAGATCTACCCCATGAGCTTTCAGGACAGTAACGGCGATGGCATGGGGGATATCCATGGCATTTGCCAGCGCCTCGACTATCTGGCCGAGCTTGGGGTCGACATGCTCTGGCTTACCCCTGTCTATTGCTCCCCCAAACGGGACAACGGCTATGACGTGGCTGATTATCGCCACATAGACCCGGCGTTCGGCACCCTGACCGACATGGAGCAGCTGATTGCGAAGGCTGCCGAACGCGGCATGGGCATCATGATGGACATAGTCGCCAACCATACTTCCACCGAACATGAGTGGTTTGTACGGGCGCTGGCCGGGGACGCCCGCTATCAGGCCTATTACGTTTTTCGGGATAAAGCCTTCGTCGATGCCCACCCGGTGGAGTCCATCTTTGGCGGCAGCGGCTGGGAGTATGTGCCAGAGCTTGATCGCTACTACCTGCACAACTTCGACATAAGCCAAGCCGATCTCGACTGGGACAACCCGGCGGTACGCGCCGAGATGGCTGAAGTGATCAACTTCTGGCTGGCCAAGGGCATAAAGGGGTTCCGCTTCGATGTGATCGACATGGTGAGCAAGGAGTGGTCGCCCCTTGCCATGAGCAACGGCCCCCGCCTGCACGACTATATCCGCGAGCTCAACGGCGCCAGCTTCGGCAACAAGGGGATCATCACGGTCGGGGAAACCTGGGGGGCGGATCTCGCCCATATGCAGCACTATTCGAACCCGAATGGCAGCGAGTTCAGCATGGTGTTCAACTTCGAGCATCTGGGTCTGGGGCAGGATAAATGGTCATCCCGCTTTGATCTCCTCACCTTCAAGCGGGCGATGGCCCGCCACCAGCAGGGGCTGCACGGCCGGGGCTGGAACAGCTTGTTTCTCGGCAATCACGACCTGCCCCGCGCCGTCTCCCGCTTTGGCGACGACAGGCCCGAGTGGCGCGAGCTGAGTGCCAAACAGTGGGCCCTGGTGCTGCACATGATGCAGGGCACCCCCTTCATCTATCAGGGAGAGGAGCTGGGCATGACCAACCGCCACTGGCAGGCCGATGAGTTGCGCGATGTGGAGGCCATCCACTACTGTGCCAGCCAGGCGGAGCTGGATCCCGCCGAGCTGAGCCGACGACTGGATGCCATCGGCCGCGACAACGCCCGCACCCCGATGCAGTGGGATGCGAGCCGACATGCGGGCTTCAGCACGGCCGCCCCCTGGGTCGCGGTCAACGAGAACCACGTAGAGATTAATGCCGCCGGGCAACTGGCCCGCCCCGACTCCCTGTTTCACCACTATCGCCAGCTGATAGCATTGCGCAAGGCCCACCCCGTCATTCGCCACGGCGACTTCGAGCTGCTCGATTGTGACGATCCACAACGCATCAGCTACCGCCGTCGCTGGCGGGATCCTGCCACCGGCGAGACCCACACCCTGTTGCTGCTCGCCAATCTCACCGCGGGCACCTTGCCCATGCCCCATCTTGACATGGTGGAGAGGGGGGCCACCCTGCTGATGGGCAACTACCCGGACGCGCCCACGACTCACTTTGCTCCCTATCAGGCCACCGTCTGGCTGATGCAGGCATAAGCGAGTGAGTGACAGGCGGCGCTTCGGGGCCGGCACATGGCCTCCCCGCTTGTGCTGGCTCCCAATATCCGTCTCGTTTATCGCCGCCAATACATGACCAGATCCTGACCCTGTTATTTCCCTGTATGGTTCTCCTCCCTATTGGCCTGCACCATTTATCTTTAATCACTTAAAAACTTCGTATTTTCAGGCGGATGGCGACCAGCCTGAAATATAAAAACCGATCTCTTTATAGATAATAGAGACACCACAATGCATTGTTTCTAATGAAGTAATAACGAATTAAAGTCTATTGAATGGTTATTTACAGGATGTATTTTGTGCTGTTTAGCCAGGGTTAAAAGTCAATTCAAATCTGCGGCCTTGTTATTCCAAGCCTGAACCTTATGGTTTCCATCCGGCGCGAAGAGATCCTCGCTCGGCGCCAACATGCAGTTCAGGCTCGCGGGATAGTTATCCCGCCATAACAAAAAGGTAATCATCATGCGTAAAACCGGTGTGGCACTCGCCATCTCGACCCTCTTCTGGCTCAATTCGGCCACGGCAACCCCCATCATATTCCCGGACGACCCGCTGGCCAGCCATGGACCAGAGACGCCCGCCCTCGCTCGCACCTTCCAGCTGGCGCAGGACGATCTGGGCAACCGGATCCACCAGCTCCATCTGCCAATTCAGACCGAACCCGAGCTGGTGGCTGAGCTGGAGCAGATCGGCAAGCAGCAGGGATTCTCGGTCAACACCCATGGCGACATGTACAAATGGACCGAAGACAACATGTGGCTGTCGCGCGATGGTGCCCTCATCTTCCGCCCCCGGGCGCCGCTGGCCGACAAGGATAGCTACCACGTCTTCGTCACCGCCCTGACCGAGCAGAGCCCGGAGGCCGAACAGGAGGGCCACCACAGCCTCGGCAGCCAGGCCTCCCAAGGGCTCAACGACAGCATGCTCTCCCAGGCCAACACCTTCGCCGAGGCGCAGGGGAGCGAGCTCATCCCCACCTTTTCCATAATAGATGGCGGCAACATGCTGACCGGCCAGCGAGCCGACGGCATCCCCTATGCCCTGATCGGCCGCGATGCCCTGCTGCAGACCACCCTGCACCACAGCCGGCTGGACAGTGAGCGCATCGCCGCCCTGCAGGAGAAGATGGAGCGCGACGGCGAGTTTCGGCTGCACCTGAACGAAGAGGAGTGGCTGGGCAGCCCCTATACCTTCCAGAAGGGTCATGACACCGAGGTGGACCTCATCCTGCTGGAGGCGGCCAACCTGTTGCCGCAGGGGCTGGATGAGCCGCAGCGCCACGCCTTTGCCAAAACCGCGCGTGCCAAGGCCGAGCTCGCCAAGTACGAAGTGGATGGGTCAACCCGGGAGGCGGCGGAGCAGCGGATGTTTCTGAGCCCGCAGCAAGGGGAGCGGATTGCCGAGCGCTATCGCGCCATCCATGGCCAACCGCTGCCGGCCTCCTTCGATCTGCTGACCCGCCTCAAGCAGGGGTACGCCAGCCTGGTGGTGACCGCCGATCTCCACTCTGGTTTTGCTGATGACCAAATAGAGAAGGAGCTGCAAACCCTGCAGGCCGATGCCGCCACCCTGACCCGGCTGGGACGCATGCTGCAGGCCGGCGGCTACCAACGCAAGGAGTTGGCCGGCGCCGAGCTGGATGAGCAGACCCGCCGTTTCCTCGCCATGATGGCCATCAGCCAGCGCCTGATGGCGCAGGAGCTTAAGGTGGCCGAGCGCGATCTGGTGATCCTGGCCCAACCCGGTTTTCACCTCGACATGGCCATGCGCCCGCTGGCCGATGGCCGCATTCTGTTCAACGACCCTGCAGCCAGCGAGGCGCTGATCCAGCAGGTACTGACCAATGATGGCAGCCTGAGCGACAGCGAACGCCAGGGCCTCACCGAGACGCTCACCAGCCTGAAACAACAGGCCGAGCGCTGGCACAAGATCCATGCCCTCATCCGGCAGCAGCTGACCGACGCCGGTCTGACCCCCATCGCCACCCCAGGCGCCTTCAACGTGAACAAGCGGGCGGTGAACTGGATGAACGGCATCATGGGCACGGCGCAGCAACCCTTCTACATCACCAACGCCGCCAGCATAGCCCCCCTGAATCAGGCCTTCAGCGCCTGGTTGAAACGCGAGGTGCCCGAGCTGACCACCTACTTCGTGGGTCAGACAGCAAGCAGCACGCGGGGGGGATTTAACCAGGCGGAGGCTCTGCTCAGGGGCAACGGCGGCCTGGATTGCATCACCTTGCACCACGAGTAGCGAGGGCTTGATCCAGGCGTTCAACCGATGGTTATTTGACTCGCAAGCGGGTTCTGTGTATTTTGCGACCAGAATTTTTGTTGGACCGCTTTTCCATGTTGTACATCCTGTTCAAATGCTCTGTCAGGAGGCTGTGCTCCGTGCACTAACACGATGAAGTGTTGCCCGGAGCCATCCCTCTTCTGAATCTTCATCAGCTGCGTGCACGCCCTCTCACAGGGAGGAGGCCCCGCATCTGATGAAAACAGGGGACTCAGGCCGGCGAGATGCTTCATCGCCGGCCTTTTTGTTTCTGATATTCAGGACAAAGTTTCAATATTGCTTGAAACGGGGGGCCGGTACGCCAAGTACCAGCCCCCCGTTTTTTATGGATGTCACATCATGAGTTTACTCACCATTCAAAACCTGACTTGTCACATGGGTGACAAAACCCTCTACCAGCAGGCCAACTTTACCCTCTTCGCCGGCGAGCATATCGGCGTCACGGGAAAAAACGGGGCAGGTAAAAGCACCTTGCTGAAACTGCTGCAGGCGGAGCTGTTGCCCGACGGGGGCGAGATCCTCTGGCAGCCCGCTGTGAGCCTCGGTTATCTGGATCAGCATGCCGAGATGGACGCGCAAACAAGAGTGCGCGAATACCTGCAAACGGCTTTTGCGGATCTCTACCGGCAGGAGGCCGAGATGATGGCCATCTACGCCTGCCCGGCGAAAAGTGTCCAAGCCCGCCATCTGGCACGTGCCGCCACCCTTCAGGCCAGCCTGGAGAGCCGGTCGTTTTATCAGATCGACAGCCGCATCGATGCGGTGGCGGATGGCCTGGGGATCACTCAGTTGGGTATGCATACCCGGTTGGAGGAATTGAGCGGCGGACAAAGGCACAAGGTCATGCTGGCCCGCCTGCTGTTGCTCGCGCCGGATGTCCTGTTGCTGGACGAGCCGACCAATTATCTGGATACCCTTCACCTTGACTGGCTGGCGAACTACCTGAGCGGCTTCAAGGGAGCTTTTATGGTGGTCTCTCACGACAAGGCATTTCTAAACCGGATTGCCACGGCCATTTGCGACATAGACCGGCAACAAATCCGCAAATTCAAGGGTAACGTCGACAAAGCCATGGCTCAGAAAGCCACTGAAGATACCGCCCATGGGAAACACTATCTGGCGCAGCAGCGACATATCGACAAGCTTGAGCACTTCATTGCCAAAAACGGGGCCGGGGTCAATGCCAGCATCGCCAATGGCCGCAAGAAACAGCTGGCCCGCATAGACAGGCTGGCAACACCGGAGCAGGAAAAGGCCGTCGCCTTCTCGTTTCGTAACGCCCCGCACAATGGGCAGCAGTTGCTTGCCGCCACTGAGCTGATCATTGGCTATCGACGCCCCCTGTTGGCACCCATCTCGCTGACCCTTGCTCGGGGCGAGAAGGTGGCGATCGCCGGGTTCAACGGCATCGGCAAATCTACCCTGCTGAAAACACTGGTGGGCGAGCTGCCCCCGGTATCTGGCCAGCTCGCCCTGTCACCGGCCCTCAAACTGGGTTATTTCGAGCAGGCGCTGCGCTGGGCCGACCCGGATGCCACACCGGTGGATCTGGTCAAAGCGGTGTGCCCGGGCGTGGATGACAAGGTGGCTCGGCAACATCTGGCACGCTTCGGCATAACGGGAAAACTGGCATTGCGGCCGATTGCCTCCCTCAGTGGTGGTGAGCAGACCAGGGTGAAACTGTGCAGGCTGACCCTGCAACCCACGAATCTGCTGGTACTGGACGAACCGACCACACACCTGGATGCCACCGTCAAAGCCGCCTTGCAGCGAGCCTTGCATGACTACCCGGGCACAGTGGTTGTGGTCTGCCATGAACGGGAGTTCATCGCCCACTGGCCGGATCGGGTGGTGGATATTCACGCCTTCACTGCCGCTGAACATACGTATTGCGTTTGAGGTCAAAGATATGTTTGTGAAAATATTGCTGTTCTTGATTGCGTTTCTGGTGGGCGCCGATGAGCTGATGCTGGGCCCCATACTGGCTCCCATCGGCAAGGATCTGGGCGTTCAACCCGAGCGCATCACCCTGTTTATCACGGCTTACAGTGTGGCGCTGGCGATGGTCGCCCCCTTGCTGGGTAGCCTCTCGGATCGACTTGGCAGGATAAAGGTGATGCTGCCCGCCGCCCTGTTGTTCGGGGCGGCCTCAGTCGCAACAGGCCTGGTGGAGAACTTTGAATGGGGGCTGGCAAGCCGGGTGCTCACCGGCCTTGCCAGTGCCGGCATGTTGCCCATCGCCTTTGCCATGGCCGCGGACAGCGCGGGAACAGACGCCATGAAGCGCATTGCCTGGGTCCAGGCAGGCCTGACGCTGGGCATGATAGCAAGCCCGGCAGTCGGGGCTCTGCTGACCCAATGGCTCTCCTGGCGCGCCGCCTTCATCCTGCTCGGCGTGTGCGCCTGGTGTGTGGCGGCGGCGCTGGCGTTGCTGCCCGCCGACCAGGAGCCGGCAGAGACATCAAGGGAACATCAGAATGGCAAGGCTACCCGCATACTGGCCATCCCGGGTGCTGTGGGTGCCCTGCTCGCCATGTGCCTGGGTCTGGGGGGCGGCATAGGCCTGTTCAATCTCGTCGGTCAGCATTTGCGCGATACCCAGGACTGGTCCATCGGGTCCGTGGGGGGCTTGTACGCTCTGCTTGGCATCATCAGCGTCATCGGCAACCTGCTGATGCCCCGCCTGTCTGGCCGGGTCGAGAGCGGGCGCACCCTGATGCGTATGGCCTTGGTGGTCTGCCTGCTGGTCAGCGTCTGGTTTTACCTCTATCCGGCCGGGCAACCCATGCTGCTGCCCATGCTGCTGATAGTGCCGCTGCTGCTGTGGGCACTGGCAGGCGGCATAGGATCGCCCGCGCTGCAGGGCTATATTGCGCAGCTCTCTGCGGCTCACAGAGGCATGCTGATGTCGCTGGCGATGACCATGATGCACCTTGGCGTGGCGCTCTGGTCCGGTGTCGCCGGATTTGCCTACAGCGCAGGGCCTGTGGCCTTGGCAGCCCTGGCCATACTGCTGTTCGGCAGTGCCATCGTGGTCTTGCGGCCGGTCAACGCCACGGCCTGATCCTCGGCAGAAAACGGGCGTGAACCAGGCCCGCACCCCAACAGGTCGCCCATCCACCATGAGCGGCGACCTGTTTCCAACTCAGACTGTCTGCGCAAGCAAACATGACTCTTCAATCTAATTATTTAATTTCATGATTTATTTAATTCAACGATTTCGGTACCGACCCATACAAGCCACCATTATTCACGCTGGCTCGATAGATATATCCCGACAAATAGACCCGATTATTTTCAAGGGTATAAATGGCGAATAGACGATGTATTAATTGATTATTTATCCCGTTTGATGCGATATCTCCAACCCTCTTACTATGCCTGCGACCTATCCATGGCCGGTGGACAACCGCCGGCTTTCAAACTGGCATAGCAAGTGGACAATTCATGATCACCACAGACGGTAATAACGCAGTCGCCTCAGTGGCGTACCGCACCAGCGAAGTCATCGCCATCTACCCCATCACCCCCAGCTCCACCATGGCAGAGCTGGCGTCGGCCTGGTCGAGCGATCGGGGCAAAAATCTGTGGGGGGATGTACCTCGCGTGGTTGAGATGCAATCGGAGGGGGGCGCCATCGCCACCGTCCACGGCGCCCTGCAGACAGGCGCGCTGGCAACCTCGTTTACCTCGTCCCAGGGGCTCTTGCTGATGATCCCCAACCTCTACAAGCTGGCGGGTCAGCTTATTCCCTTCGTGCTGCATGTGGCAGCGCGTACCGTCGCGACCCATGCCTTGTCCATCTTTGGCGATCACTCGGACGTGATGGCGGTGCGCCAGACCGGCTGCGCCATGCTCTGTGCCAGCAATGTGCAGGAGGCACAGGATTTCGCCCTGATTTCCCAGGTGGCCAGCCTCAACAGCCGGCTGCCCTTCATCCACTTCTTCGACGGTTTTCGCACCTCCCACGAGATAGCCAAGATAGTGCCGCTGGCGGATGACACACTGCGTGCCCTGCTGCCCGAGGCGGCCATCCGCGCCCATCGCGATCGAGCGCTCACCCCCGACAAGCCTGTCATTCGCGGCACCGCCGCCAACCCGGACACCTACTTCCAGTGCCGGGAAGCGAGCAATCCCTGGTATGACGAGGGCTATCGCCACGTGAGCGAGGCGATGGCGGCCTTCGGCTCGCTAACCGGCCGCTACTACCAGCCGTTTGAATATGTGGGTCACCCGCAGGCCGAGCGGGTACTGGTGCTGATGGGTTCCGCCATCGGCACCTGCGAAGAGGTGATCGAACGGCTGCTGGCCAGGGGCGAGAAGGTGGGGCTGGTGAAGGTGCGCCTCTACCGCCCCTTCAGTGCCGAGCATCTGCTGGCGGTTATTCCCGAGAGCGCCCGCAAGATTGCGGTGCTGGATCGCACCAAGGAGCCGGGGGCCCAGGCCGAGCCCCTCTATCTGGACGTGATGACGGCGCTGGCCGAGGCGGTCAGCCGGGGCGAGCGGGCCAGCCTGCCACGGGTCATCGGCGGTCGCTACGGTCTCTCCTCCAAGGAGTTCAATCCGGCCTGTGTGCAGGCGGTGTTTGACGAGCTGGCGCTGGACAACCCGCGGCCGCGTTTCACCGTCGGCATCTTCGATGACGTCACCGGCCTCTCCCTGCCGCTGCCAGTGCTCGGCTCTTCGCAACACAAGCCGAGCCAGAGCAAGCTGGAGGCGCTCTTCTACGGCCTTGGCAGCGACGGCACCGTCTCGGCGGCCAAGAACAGCATCAAGATCCTCGGCAATCACACCCCGCTCTATCCCCAGGGCTATTTCGTCTATGACTCCAAGAAGGCGGGCGGCCTCACCGTCTCCCACCTGAGGGTTGGCGAACGGCCGCTGCAATCGGCCTATCTCGTGGATGAGGCGGACTTTATCGGCTGCCACCAGTGGCAGTTTATCGACCTGTACCAGATGGCGGAGCGGCTGAAGTTCGGCGGTATCTTCCTGCTCAACAGCCCCTATGGCCCGACAGAGATCTGGCAGCGATTGTCGCAGGAGGTGCAACAGGCCCTGCGTGCAAAAGAGGCGCGTTTCTACATCATCAACGCCGCCAGGATCGCCCGGGAATGCCAGCTCGGCAACCGCATCAATACCGTGATGCAGATGGCCTTCTTCCAGCTGAGCGCCATCATACCGCCGGCAGAGGCCACCGAGTTGCTCAAGCAGGCCATCGCCACCAGCTACGGCAACAAGAGCGCCGAGCTGGTCGAGCGCAACTGGCAAGCCCTGGCCGCCACCTGCGAGGCGCTCACCCCTGTGCCGTTGCAAGTGCTCGATCACAGCAGCCATCAGCGCCCCCCCGTGGTATCGGCCAAGGCCCCCGACTTCGTCCAGACGGTCACCGCCGCCATGCTGGCGGGGCTGGGCGACAGCCTGCCGGTTTCCGCCTTCCCGCCGGACGGCACCTGGCCGGTGGGCACCACCCGCTGGGAGAAGCGCAACATCGCCAAGGAGGTGCCCATCTGGCAGGCGGACCTGTGCACCCAATGCAACTACTGCGTGGCCGCCTGCCCCCACTCCGCCATCCGCGCCAAGGTGGTGGACAAGGCGGCCATGGCCGATGCGCCGGCCAGCCTCGACGTACTCGATGTGAAGGCCCGCGACATGCGCGGCCAGCAGTATGTGCTGCAGGTGGCGCCTGAGGATTGCACCGGCTGCAACCTCTGCGTCGAGGTGTGCCCGGCAAGGGACCGCACCGATCCGAACCGCAAGGCGATCAACATGGCCTCCCGGCTGGAGCACCTCGATGCCCAGAAGGCGAACTACGACTTCTTCCTGGAACTCCCCGAGCGCACCGCCGAGCAGCTGGAGCGCATCGACATTCGCACCTCCCAGCTCATCTCGCCGCTGTTCGAATACTCGGGTGCCTGCTCCGGCTGCGGCGAGACCCCCTACATCAAGCTGCTGACCCAGCTCTATGGCGACCGGCTGCTCATTGCCAACGCCACCGGCTGCTCGTCGATTTATGGCGGCAACCTGCCCACCACCCCCTACACCACCAACGCCGAGGGGCGAGGGCCGGCCTGGGCCAACTCCTTGTTCGAGGACAATGCCGAATTTGGCTTGGGGTTCAGGCTCACCATCGATCAGCATCGCGAGCGGATGCAACGCCTGCTGGCCAGCCTGGGCGAGGCAGTCCCGGCCGAGCTGCAACAGGCGCTGCAAGATGCCAGCCTGCCGGTCTCCGAGCAACGGGGCCATATAGCGCAGCTACGCAGTCTGCTGCAGGGTCGCACCGAGCCGGGCGCGGCTGAGCTGGCACGGGATGCGGACTATCTGGTGGACAAGTCGGTCTGGCTCATCGGTGGCGATGGCTGGGCCTATGACATCGGCTTTGGCGGGCTCGACCATGTGCTGAGCCTGGGGGAGAACATCAATGTGCTGGTGCTCGACACCCAGTGCTACTCCAACACCGGCGGCCAGCAGTCCAAGGCCACGCCACTCGGTGCCATCACCAAGTTTGGCGAGCAGGGCAAGCGCAAGGGGCGCAAGGATCTCGGTGCCAGCATCATGATGTATGGCCACGTCTATGTGGCGCAAATCTCCCTCGGCGCCCAGATGAACCAGACGGTGAAGGCCATTCAGGAGGCGGAAGCCTACCCGGGGCCGTCGCTCATCATCGCCTACAGCCCCTGCGAGGAGCACGGCTACGATCTGGCCCAGAGCCACGAGCAGATGAAGCAGCTGACCGCCACCGGCTTCTGGCCGCTTTACCGCTTCGATCCGCGCCGCAGCGACGAGGGCAAGCTGCCGCTGGAGCTCGACTCCCGGGCACCGAACGCCTCGCTGGCCGAGACCCTGAGCCAGGAGCCCCGCTTCCAGCGCCTCGAACGTCAGCTGCCGGAGATCGCCACCCAGCTCTACCGGGAGGCGGAGCTGGATGCAAACCGCCGCTTCGCCTGGCTCAGCCAGCTGGCTGGCAAGGAAGCTCCCCTGCAGGAGTGATCGGCCTGCCGGCGACCAGTGAAACCGGATAACAAAGAGGGCTCCCGTTGGGAGCCCTCTTCACATCCAGTCTGATCGTCATCAGGCAGGCATGGTAGCCAGCTCGTGCCGCTTCAATGCCAATAGTGTGATGAGCAAGGCGGCACTGGCGATCAGCGCCATGCCGATATAGGTGGCGCTGAACCCCGGAGCCAGCTCGACCGGACTCAGGCTGGCCAGATTGTGGCTGGTGCCCGCTGGCAGGGCGGCATGAAACAGCACGGAGCAGATGGCGACCCCGACCGCGCCTCCCAGCTCACGGCCGAAGTTGAACAGGGACATGCCGATGCCGCGATCCGCTGCCGGCAATGCATTTTGCACCACAACCGCGAGGGCCGGCAGCACCAGCCCCAGACCCAGACCGGCAAAGCCCAACCCCAGACTGGCCCAGACATCGAAATGAATTTGCCACAAAGCCAGCGCAGACAGTGCAAAGCCCACCACCACGAACCGCTTGTAGTAACCGGTGCGACCGATCAGCTTGCCGCCGACGAAAGCACCCGCCGTGATGCAGACCATGAAGATCACCATGTAGAGGCCGCTCTCACTGGCCCCCATTCCCTTCTGCCACTGCATCTGCAACGGCAGATAGACCAGCACGGCAAACATCAGCAGTTGCGAAACCAGTGCCAGCAGCACGCTCACCAGATAACCGGGCAACCGCACCAGATGGACAGGCAGGATAGGATCATGGGCACGTCGCTCCACCAGGATCAGCAGCAGCAAGGCAACCGCCAAACCCGCCGCCAGCCAGATGGGGGGCAACGCAGTCTCGGGTGATAACAGCAACAGGGTCAGCGTGGTCACTGTGATGAGCAGTGCCGCCCCCTTCCAGTCGAAACGGCTGTGACGACGCACATTGAGATGCTTGAGGTTGCGGTTCACCAGCCAGATGGCGAGCGCCCCGAGAGGCAGGTTGATCCAGAAGATCCAGCGCCAGCTCAACTGCTCGGTAAAGTAGCCGCCGAGCAGAGGCCCGGCGATGCTGGAGACCGCATACACGGCCGAGATGTAACCCTGATACTTGCCCACCTCCCGTGGCGGTATGCAGTCGGCAATCACGGTAAAGGCAAGTGCAATGAGGCCGCCGCCCCCCAGCCCTTGCAGCACGCGAGCCGCCAGCAGGGTCGGCAGATCCTGCGCCAGAGCGCAGGCCACGGATCCCGCCAGAAAAAGACCAATACCGATATTGAGCATGCGTACCCGACCGAACAGGTCGCTCAACTTGCCATACACGGGCAGGGCGGCGGTGGCTGCCAACAGATAGGCGGTCACCACCCAGGTGAGGGCTGCGCCTGCGTTCAGCTCGGCGCCAATGATGGGCAAGGGGGTGGTGACTATGCTCTTTTCCAGTGAACCCAGGGCGATCACCAGGGCCACGCTTGAGAAGATGGTTTTTGGGGACATATAACCGGCTCGCTAATGTGAAATGCCAAAATCTGCGGCAAAGAACTTATTATTGTCTCATAAATCATTATCCGATGGCTAAAACCACTGCCATCCAGCGGCCAGTCCCTTGACCATGACGGCCGTCGCGGCATCCGAACGCCGGATCTGGTAGTGTGGTCTTTTGCCCCAAGAGGAAGCAGACCCATGTCCGAGCAGTTCCGGTTTGATCAATATGACGCCCTGATTTTCGATATGGATGGCACCCTGGTGGACTCCATGCCCCTGCATCTGGATGCCTGGGAGGCAACCAGCGCAGAGTTCGGTCTGCCGTTCAATCGTGAGCAACTCAATGAATATGGCGGCATTCCCACCCGCAAGATAGTGAGCATGCTGGCCGAGCAGCACGGACTGGATATCGATGTGGATGCCTTCACTCGCCGCAAGGTGGCCCTCTATCTGGCGCATATCGACAAGGTCAGCGTCTTCCCCTCCATGTGGGAGCTGGTCAGGCGCTGCCACGGCAAGGTGCCGATGGGCATAGGCACTGGGTCATCGCGGGATCATGCCGAGCGCATTTTGAAAAACACCGGCCTGGATGCCTATATCTCCGTGCTGGTCAGTGCCGACGACATCCACAACCACAAACCCCATCCGGATACCTTCCTGAAGGTAGCCGAGCTGCTCGGCGCCAATCCCGCCAACTGCCTGGTGTTTGAAGATACCCAGATCGGCATTCAGGCAGGCAAGGCCGGCGGCATGACCACCCTGCTGGCCACCGAAGGCGCGCTGCAGCAGGTGTGACAGACGAGTATCCTGGCCCACCCTTGCGGGTGGGCTCGGTCGTTCAACTCCGACTCGGCTGAGATATCGCGCAGCGGCCTGGATGAGAGCATATCAGCGACAAACGGGGGTTTACGAAGTCAAGGGATCTGGGCCCGGCACAAAACGCCATAAAAAACGCCCCTTTCGGGGCGTTTTTGCCAACCATCGCCGTTACATGGCGTTGGTTGATTCGAAGATCTTGTCGGCCGAGGCTTCGACGAAGCCCGGGTAGAGTACGCCGTCGGCCTGCGGGTAGCGCAGGGCGAACTCGTAGAAGCAGCTCGGGATGGTGCGCACGCCGTCGCTGAAGGGTACATCCGCCTTGTCGGCCATGGTGGAGGATTGCTCCAGCATCACCTGCGGGTCCCCTTTCACCTCGCCACCCACGCCGTTGAGCACGAAGCCTGCCGCCTTGAGGGCGGCGTTGACCTGCTGGATGGTATCGAACTGCTTGAGGCGATTGATGTTGACGGTGAAGTGGTTGGCGCGATAGCCCCAGGCCGCCATCCAGGCTGCGTATTCGCTCTCTGCCAGCAGGGTCTGGTAATCGGCCCAGGATACCTGCCAGGGCGCCCCCGTGTAGAGGAATGCCTGGGTGTCGGTCAGGTGATCAGGCACCTGCTCAGCCAGCTTGTGGATGATGGCCTGGGCCGCCTCGGAGAGCTCCTCCACTTTCAGCTCGCTGATAAACACCTTGGGGGCATCCGGATCTTTATGCTCGAAGTGCTTGGCATAGAGCTTCTTGGCCTTGAACACATACTCACCCTTCTGCTCGTAACCGAGCGCCAGGAAGTGGGCGGCCAGCTTCTCGAGGCCCAATTTGGGCAGGTTGTAGGTGCGAAACGCCACGTGATCATTGACGATGGGCTCGCCGCCACCCAGCAGGGTGTGGACCTTGAGGGCACTCGGGGTGACTTGAATGTAGTTATCCCACAAGTGACCGAACAGGGTGTCGATATCCTTTTGCATCTCTCTTTCCTTTGATTGCGGGTACAGACAAGGGCACCTGTTCAGTGCCCCTTTTATTTTTTGTTATCAGCGCTCAGCTTTCTGTTATCAGCGCTCAGCGCAGGGGAGGACAGTGTCAGCCGTGGCGGCCTTGCTGCCAGCCTCTTCCTTGTTAAAAGGTCAAACCAGGCGACAACTGCTCCGGCATGGAAGCCTTGCTGTCCTCGACGGAGGCAACGGGATAAGCACAGTAGTCGGCGGCGTAGTAGGCGCTCGCCCTGTGGTTGCCGGAGGCACCTATGCCGCCGAACGGCGCGGCGCTGGAGGCACCCGTGATGGGCTTGTTCCAGTTGACGATACCGGCTCGGATCCGCTTGAAGAAATGCTGCCAGTCCGCCTCGTTGTCACCGAGCAAGCCCGCCGAGAGGCCGAAGCTGGTGGCATTGCCCTGGTCGATGGCGGCATCGAAGTCGTCGTAGCGAATGAGCTGCAGCAGCGGGCCGAAATACTCTTCGTCCGGCAGTGCACCGATTGCGGTCACGTCTATGATGCCGGGCGACACGAAGCCAGTGCCCGCTTCCAGGTGTTTGAGGGTGAGCAGACTCTCACCACCCAGTTGTTGCAGGTTGGCTTGCGCCGCTACCATGCCGAGAGCCGCTTTCTCGCTGATCATGGCCCCCATGAAAGGCTGATCGGCGGCATCATAGAGACCGACCTTGATCTGGCCGACCACCTCCACCAATCGCTTGACCAGGGCATCGCCCCGGGCACCGCGCTCGACAAACAGACGGCGGGAGCAGGTGCAACGCTGGCCGGAAGTGATGAAGGCTGACTGGACTATGGCATGGACGGCGCCATCCACATCGCTCACATCTTTGACGATCAGCGGGTTGTTGCCGCCCATCTCCAGCGCCAGGATCTTGCCAGGCTGGCCAGCAAACTGCTGATGGAGGAAATGGCCGGTACGGGACGAGCCGGTAAAGAAGAGGCCGTCGATATCCGGATTGCCTGCCAGCGCCTTGCCGGTCTCAACCTCACCCTGTACCAGGTTGAGGACACCCTTGGGCAGACCCGCCTCCTGCCAGATCTTCAGCATGGCTTCAGCCACCATGGGGGTCAGCTCGGAGGGCTTGAACACCACTGTATTGCCCGCGATCAGCGCCGGTACTATGTGACCGTTGGGCAGATGACCAGGGAAATTGTAGGGGCCGAACACGGCGACCACGCCGTGGGGCTTGTGGCGCACGAATGCCTTGGCACCCGGCATGGGGTTCTCGACAGTGCCGGTACGCTCGTCATGAGCGCGAATGGAGATGGCAATCTTGCCCTGCATGGCGGCCACTTCGGTGCGGGTTTCCCACAGGGGCTTGCCGGTTTCGCGGGCAATGGTGAGCGCCAGCGCCTCCTTGTGCTCGCCGAGCAGATCGGCGTAGCGGCGCACTATGGCCAGACGATCCTCGAGGGCCAGATCGGACCAATGGTAGAAGGCAGCGCGGGCTGCCTTGACGGCTGCATCCACCTGACTGGCACTGGCGGCGCCCCCTTGCCAGATGACTTCATTCTTGGCCGGATCCATTGACTCGAACGGCTTGCCTTCACCCGCCAGCCACTGGCCGTCGATAAGTTGTACTAAATGGCTCATCAATTCACTCCCTGTGTTTCACAAGCAGCCTTGGCTGCCTGTTTCATATGCGGTTCTGCTGCCTTCAACACCAGACAAGGCGGCTCAGTCGAGATCGACGACACGCACCATGTCGCCATCCTGCACCTTGAGTGCCGCCGCCATCTTGGGCGGAATGATGGCCTCGTGCTTGTCCAGATCGACCCGGATATTGCCGTGGCAGGCGCGATACTGTTCGTAGCGGGTGTTGCAGATCAGATGGGTCTTGCCACCTATGGGCTCGCCAATCAGCACCCGCAGCTTCTGGCTGCGGCGCACGCTGCGAATGTTCTTTACGTCGCACTCGACGGTGGGGCCGGCATCGAAGATGTCAACGTAGCCACGGTTCACGAACCCCTCATCCTGCAGCATCTTGATGGCCGGGCGGGTCTTCTCGTGGGTCTGGCCGATGACGGCGCGCGCCTCGTTGCTCAGCAGGTTGACGTAGATGGGGTACTTGGGCATCAACTCGGCGATGAAGCGCTTCTTGCCGATGCCGGTGAGATAGTCGACGGTAGGAAAATCCATCGAGAAGAAATGCTTTTGCAGCCACTCATAGAAGGGGCTGTGACCTTTTTCATCGGAGACGCCACGCATCTCGGCAAAGACGGTCTTGTCAAACAGCTCGGGGTGCTCGGCCATGAACAGGAAACGATGCTTGGAGAGCAGGCGGCCATTGAGACCCTCGCGGGCGCATTCGCGCAAAAACAGGGTGCACAGCTCGGAATTGCCGGTGTAGTCATTGGACAGAGTGAGCGTCTCGACCACGTTGTAGATGCCGAGCTTGGGGGAAGAGTGCACCACCTTGCCGATGTGATAGTTGTAGAACGGCTGGGACAGGCCGACGGCCGCATCGATGGCGCAGGTACCGACCATTTCGCCGGTCTCCAGATCCTCAGCCACGAAGAAGTAGAGGCAATCTCCCTTACCTGCCGGTTTGTCCGAGAAGGTCTGGGTCGAGGCATCTATCTTGCGCTGCAGCAGTTCATCGTTGACAGGCAATGATGTCATGCCGGTGCCGGATTCAATGGCACAGGTCTTGAGACCGGCAAAATCTTTTTGCTCGATAGGACGGATAACCAACATAAATGACAACTCCCTTTCATTGACGACAGGTGGGGTCCCGGCTCCTGCCGGGAGGGCTCCCCACCTCAATTAGGATCAGGCGTTAACCACCTGGGCAACCGCTTTCTCGAACCGTGCCAACCCTTCCTTGATGTCCGCTTCCGGAATAACCAGTGACGGTGCGAAGCGCACCACGTTAGTGCCTGCTACCAGTGCCATCAGCCCCTGATCGATGGAGGCCAGCAAGAAATCACGGGAGCGGCCCTTGTAGTCATCGTTCAGCACGGCGCCGAGCAACAGGCCCTTGCCACGCACTTCACTGAAGCAGTGGTACTTGGCATTGATGGCGTCGAGACCGGCGCGGAACAGCTGTTCACGCTGCTTGATGCCGCTCAGCACTGCCGGGGTGTTGACCACGTCGATCACCGCCTCGGCCACCGCGCACGCCAGCGGGTTGCCGCCGTAGGTGGAGCCGTGAGTGCCCACTTTCAGGTGAGCCGCGATTTCATTGGTGGTCAGCATGGCACCGATGGGGAAGCCGCCGCCAAGCGCCTTGGCGCTGGTGAGGATGTCAGGCGTGACGCCAAGGCCCATGTAGGCAAACAGATCGCCGGTACGGCCAACCCCGGATTGCACTTCGTCATAGACCAGCAGGGAATTATGCTTGGTGCAGAGTTCGCGCACCCCTTTGGCAAACTCGTCGGTGGGACTGATGATGCCCCCCTCCCCTTGCAGCGGCTCCATCACCACGGCGCAGGTATTGTCGGAGATGACGGCAGCCAGCTCCGCCAGATTGTTGTAAGTCACATGGGTGATATCAGCCGGCTTGGGACCGAAACCATCCGAGTAGGCAGCCTGGCCACCCACGCTGACGGTAAAGAAGGTACGACCGTGGAAACCCTGATGGAAAGCGATGATCTGGGTCTTGTGCTCACCGAATTTCTCGATGGCATAACGACGGGCCAGCTTGAGGGCCGCTTCGTTGGCTTCGGCGCCCGAGTTGCAGAAATAGACCTTGTCGGCGAAGGTGGCGGCAACCAGCTTCCTGGCCAGGCGCAGAGCCGGCTCGTTGGTCATCACGTTGGAGAGGTGCCACAGCTTCTCGCCCTGGGTTTTCAGGGCTTCGACCAGCTTGGGATGGCAATGACCCAGGCCATTAACGGCGATCCCGCCGGCAAAGTCGACATACTCACGGCCTTCCTGATCCCAGACACGTGACCCTTCACCACGCACCGGGATGATCTTGGCGGGCGCATAGTTGGGAACCATCACTTCATCAAACACTTCACGTGTCACTGCCAACAACTCTGACATATTGCTCTCCTTCGATCTGGCGACAGAATAATCCACCGCCCAAAAGTTAAATCCATGTAAACACATCGGCATTGTCACAGAAAAAAAGCTAAAAGTCTGCAACAAAGCAAGTTACAGGGAACAATGTTCGATTGCCTGTGAGATTTTAGGCAACCGCATTGCATAACGGCTCAGGGGGTGTTGGCAAGAGATAATTTGGACAGGGAGGGGGGTGAATAAAGTGTCAGGGAAAATATTTTTGGCCTCATCTCGATTCTGTGAGGCCAATCACAACCATTCAGGAACTGGTTAGAAAATTGCCCAGCAATTGGTAGCCCTGCTCGCTCAGAATGCTCTCCGGATGGAACTGAACTCCCTCTATATTCAACTGCTTATGGCGCAGACCCATGATCTCCTCAAAAGAGCCATCGGCGTGTTCACTCCAGGCGGTAACCTCGAAGCAGTCGGGCAGAGTTTCCCGTTCCACGATGAGCGAATGGTAGCGGGTGACCCGCAGCGGGTTGTTGAGCGCCTTGAATACTCCCTCGCCCTGATGGCGAATAAGGGAGGTCTTGCCGTGCATCACCTGACGTGCGCGCACCACTCTGGCACCGAAAGCCTGCGCCAGGGATTGGTGACCGAGACAGACACCAAGGATGGGGAGCTGACCCGCAAAACGGCTGATGGCCGACAGGGAGATACCCGCCTCATTGGGCGTGCAGGGGCCGGGAGAGATCACCAGATAACGGGGAGCTAGCTGCGCTATGGTATCCAGCGTCAGCTCGTCATTGCGCTTTACCACCACCTCTTGCCCCAGAGCGCCAAAATACTGCACCAGGTTCCAGGTAAAGGAGTCGTAGTTATCGATCAACAACAGCATGGGGCAACCAGAGGCAGAGAATCAACGATCCAGATAGCGGCCCTGCTCCATTTCGCGCTCGCGCTGGCATTCTGCCAGATAGATGGCGGCGGCAATGGCGGGGGTGTTGTGATATTTGTCGATGGCGTTGGAGACCATCAGTTGCAGGGTATTGAGGTTCTTGGCCTTGCGGAATTTACGCAGCCAGTGACCCTTGTCACCCAACTCTTCAATCGTGGTGTTTAATTCGACAGACATGCTCACTCTTGGGGCAGAAGCCCGCGTTTGAAATTGGAAGATGAATTAACGAATAGCAGGTCGGGTAAAACAAAGAAAGCCAGGCAAAGACCCAGCTCTCTTCTACTACACCTTCCCAGTATGTCAGGCTCGAGGAACGAAGCCGACTACATCATATACGCTGGTCAGTGTTTTTTCAGCCCTTTCACGCGCCTTTTGTGCGCCTGCCGCCAAAATTGTTTGCAGATGAGCCTCATCCTGACGCAACTCGCGGAAGCGCGCCTGAATGGGCTCCAGCAAGGCAACGACCGCCTCGGCAGTCTCGGTCTTGAGGTGACCATACATCTTGCCTTCGAAGTGCTGCTCCAATTCGGGGATGGAACGGCCTGTCACCCCGGACATCAGGGTCAGCAGGTTGGACACACCCGGCTTGTTCTCGGGATCAAAACGCACCACTGCCGGCTCGTCGGAGTCGGTCACGGCACGCTTGATCTTCTTGACGATCTGCTTGGGATCTTCCAGCAGGCCGATGAAGTTGGCCTCGTTGTCATCAGACTTGGACATCTTCTTGGTCGGATCCTGCAGGCTCATCACCCGCGCACCTTCGGTCGGAATGAAGGGTTCCGGCAGGGTGAACACTTCGCCGTACAGGTTGTTGAAACGGGTGCAGATGTCGCGAGTCAGCTCCAGATGCTGTTTCTGATCGTTGCCGACCGGTACCTGGTTGGCCTGATAGAGCAGGATATCTGCCGCCATCAGCACCGGATAACCGAACAGGCCGACGTTGACGTTGTTCTCGAAACGGGCGGACTTGTCCTTGAACTGGGTCATGCGCGACAGCTCGCCCATCTGGGTGTAGCAGTTCAGGATCCAGCCCAGCTCGGCGTGCTGCGGCACGTGGGACTGGATGAAGACAGTGCTCTTGGCCGGATCGATCCCCACCGCCAGATAGAGGGCGGCGGCATCGAGACACGCCTTGCGCAGTGCAGCTGGCTCCTGACGGGTGGTGATGGCATGCAGATCGACGATGCAGTAGAGGCAGTCGAAGTTATCCTGCATGTTGACCCACTGACGCAGGGCGCCCATATAGTTGCCTATGGTCAGCTGACCCGACGGCTGGGCCCCGCTCAGTACGATTGGTTTAGTCATGAGAGTGTTAATCCTTGTTATTCGGCCAACCCGACACCTTACTCGGCTAACAGGGCATCGAGCTGGGCAAACTGCTCATATACCCAGTCCGGGCGGGAATCTGCGATGGGACGGCCATAGTTGTAGCCGTAGGTGAGCCCCGCTACTTTCATGCCGGCAGCCTGGGCGGCCAGCACGTCATTTTCGGAGTCGCCCACCATCAGGGTGCGGGACGGACTGACGCCCAGCTCATGGCAGGCATGCAGCAGGGGCTCGGGGCTCGGCTTCTTGACCGGCACACAGTTGCCACCCAGCCAGAGCGCGAAACAGTCGCTGATGCCCAGAGCATCCAGGATTGGCTGCACGAAGTGACTCGGCTTGTTGGTCACCACGGCCTGTTTGTAACCCAGCTTTTGTAGGCGGCGCAGGCTCTGTTCCACACCGTCATACATTTCAAGTCCTTCCAGCAGGCAGGCCTGATAGTGCTGATCGAACAGGGGGCGGGCCCTGGCAAACAGTTCAGGAGCCTCACGATAATCCAGGGCGCGCTGGATCAGCTTGTCGGCGCCATTGCCGACCCAGGTACGCACCACAGCTTCATCAGCCTCGGCCAGACCCAGTTCAGTGAGGGTACGGTTGACCGCCAACGCCAGCTGGGGGGCACTGTCGATCAGGGTGCCATCCAGATCGAACAGCACCAGATCAAAATCACGCTCAGCGCTGGACATGGCTCAGCTCCGCACGCATCTGGTCGATCACCGCCTTGTAGTCCGGCTGGCTGAAGATGGCAGAGCCCGCCACGAACATGTCGGCACCGGCTTCGGCGATGGCACGGATATTGTCTACCTTGACGCCGCCATCGATCTCGAGGCGAATGTCACGGCCGCTCTCGTCAATCAGGCGACGCACCTGACGCAGCTTGTCGAGTGTACCGGGGATGAAGCTCTGGCCACCGAAGCCAGGGTTGACCGACATCAGCAGGATCACGTCCAGCTTGTCCATCACGTACTCCAGGCAGGAGAGCGAGGTCGCAGGATTCAGCACCAGACCGGCCTGACAGCCCTGCTCTTTGATGAGACCCAGGGTACGATCCACGTGATCGGACGCTTCCGGGTGGAAGGTGATCAGGTTGGCCCCCGCCTTGGCGAAGTCCGGAACGATGCGATCCACCGGCTTGACCATCAGGTGCACATCGATGAGCGCCTTGATGCCATAGTCGCGCAGGGCCTGACAGACCATGGGGCCTATGGTCAGGTTGGGAACATAGTGGTTGTCCATCACATCGAAATGCACCACGTCGGCACCGGCGGTCAGCACCCTGGCAACATCGTCACCCAGACGAGCGAAATCGGCGGAGAGGATTGAGGGGGCAATCAGAAAGTCTTTCATCAGCGTCATCCATTGGCAGCGTGGCAGAAAAAGCGGCGCAATTTTACCGCAAATATCAGATGAAAACGACCCGAACACAGGCAGGAAAAAGCGGGCCACCCGATTTACCGCCCATATCCGGCGAAAACGACCCGAACACAGGCAGGAAAAAGCGGGTCACCCGATTTATCGCCCATATCCAGCAAATACGAGGCGAACACCAGGATGGCGGCAGGCAGAAACAGCAGCGGCACCCGAAAGTGCCGCCAGAGGATCAGCCGAACGAAACAAGTTCGGCGTCGCTTGGGTAGTAGCCCTGTTCCGGCTCTATACCGGGCGGATAAAGCGCCAGCAGCTCGGCTACCTTGTTGCGGCTGCCACCGTTGCGACTGATGGTGCGCTTGACCAGGATCTCGTCCAGTCGGGCGCCACGATAGAGCTCACGGGTCAGCGCTATGTCGTGGTTGCTGATTAGCACCGGCACCCCCTTGCGGGCAGCGGTATGACGTGCCAGCCGCGCCAGTATGGCCTGATCGTCCAGGGTAAAGCCGCCGGCTGAATAAGTGGTGAAGCTCGCCGTGTTGGAGAGTGGCGCATAGGGGGGATCGCAGTAGATCACCCAGTCTTCCTCGGCACGCTTGATGGCATCGGCGTAGCTTTCACAGATGAAGGTCGCCTTCTGCGCCTTCTCGGCAAAGGCCCACAGCTCTTTTTCAGGGAAGTAGGGCTTCTTGTAGGAACCGAACGGCACGTTGAAGCCGCCCTTCTTGTTGTAACGGCACAAGCCATTGAAACCGTGGCGGTTGAGAAACAGGAACAGCATCGCCCGCTCGAAGGTGGCTTCAGTCTGGTTGAACTGGGTGCGCAGCCGGTAGTAGGCCGCCTTGTGATTGTGCTCCGCTACGAACAGCTTGCGTGCTTCGGTGATGAAATTATCCGGCATCACCTTGAGATGGTTGTACAGACAGATCAGATCCGGATTGATATCGTTGAGCACATAGGCATCGTAGTCGGTGTTGAGAAAGACAGACCCGGCCCCGACGAAGGGCTCCAACAACACACGCCCGGCAGGCAAACGCTCGGCAATCTCTTCAACCAGGGAGTATTTTCCCCCGGCCCATTTTAAAAAAGCGCGTGTTTTTTTCATGGAAATCCGGTGTTAAGAAGGCATAGACCCAAAAAGGGGGACGATTCTACCCCCTTCTCAGGCCGAATGGCTATTGCTTCAACTCTTTTTGTACCTGAGCAAACGACTTGGGCCAGGGCTGCCCCTTGAGCAGGGCGGGCGAGAGCTTGCGAATGGCGGCCTTGGCCTGAGTGGTGTTGGCGTAATCCCCTTGCAGCACCACATACCAGGGGCTGCCACGGAACTGGGTTTTGTAGACCCAGACATTGCCAGTCAGACCGTGTTCGGCCACAAACTTGTCAACCGCTGCTGTGTTGCTCGCCCCCATCAGCTGGACGCTGTAGTGATTTCTGGGCTTCTTGTTCAGGGTCGCCGTCGGCGTCAGGGCGACCTTGGGCGCAGGTGCAGCCGCCGGCTCGACAACGGCTGGCTTGGCGACCGGTTTGGTAACGAGTGCCGTGTTCAGGGCCTTGGGCTCAGTGGCCGATTGGGGAGCTTGCGCTGTCAGTCCCTGGGTCGATGGGTTCTCGGTCGAAGCAGCCCGGGAACTGACACCGGTCAGCTCATCCACCACACCAGTAGGCAAGGCACCGCTGACATTGGGTTGTTTCATCAGCTTCTGGACCACCTCGTCGGAGATCACCACACGGCGCCCCTCATAGTTGGTCGATTCAGTGGTCAGCGTTTCGCTCTCGACGGCTTTGGGCAATACCTTGGCATCAGGCTGCCAATCACGCACCACACCACCCGGGTTATCACCGCTGGCATTCGGGCTGCTTTGACCGCCATTCTGACCGTCATTGCTGCTACCGCCTGCGGTCAGTGGATCTCCGCCTGAGACGGGAATGGGCAAAGCAGTGGTTTGCGAGGGGGCGAGCCCGGTGCTCTTGCTTTCGTCGCTGAACAGGGCTGGCAGCAGATAGCTCAGGGCCAGCAGACCGCCGGCAACCAGCGCCAACACTATGGCAATCTTTTTAACGGGCAACTCGGCCTGACGTTTCTTGGGCCTTCTGTCGGTCATGATATCCTCCAGTAACTGCATGATGGTGGACGGATGTCCATTCGCCACGTTCAGGATCTCTTCCACTTTCAGCTTGGGCAAGAGGGCTGTCGGGATCTTGAGCTCTTTGGCTTTCTCATACAAGAAGATACGTTGCTCCGGTGCGCTCAGTGGCGCGACCTCCAGCTCCAGAGCCGGCATGGCCCGCCCTTTTAGCAGGCTTTTCTGAGTGCGACACCAAACGTCACTCCCGGAGAGCACGATCGCCAGCTGGTGTGGCATGGGCAGGGTATCGTTATGACGACAGAGACTCCACAGCTCGCCGACCAGCTCAGCAGGCAGCTCGTCAGCACGCTCGATCAGCAGCAACAGGGTGGAGGGCTTGCCCTCCAGCATGCGAAAGAAACTTTCTGCCAGCGCATCCTGCGGATTGAACAGCGGCCTTGCCACCACCTGGGGCAGCAGCAGCTGGCGCACGTCCGCCATCTTCATGGCTGTACTGCCAATCAGGCTCACTACCCGCACTTTTTCGGGCAAGTTGCCGAGCAGGGATTCACACAGGGTGCCGCGGCCACTGCCGGGTTTGCCGGAGAGAAAAATAAAAGGGTGATTGAATTCAATCAGATGCAGCAGCCGATCAACCAGCTGCCGCTGGGAAGGAAATTTAAGCAGCTTATTGTTACTCACGACCAGACTCAATCACCGCCAGCAATTCATCATCGGAGACATCGGCTACGACCTGCGCGTGACCGATACCGACCGGCAGCACCAGTCGCAACTTGCCTTCCAATACCTTCTTGTCTCGGCGCATATGGCGAATGAAGGCAGCGAAATCCATATCGGCAGGTGCCTGAATGGGCAGATTGGCCGCCAGCAGCAGATCGCGAATGCGGGCAAGCTGCCTTGCATCCAGATCGCCCCGGGCCTCGGCCGTGGAGGCAGCCATCATCATGCCTGCAGCAACCGCTTCACCGTGCAGCCAGTTGCCATACCCTTTTTCAGCCTCGATGGCGTGACCAAAGGTGTGACCGAGATTGAGCAGAGCGCGAACCCCGTGCTCCGTCTCATCCTGCGTCACCACATCGGCCTTGATTTCGCAGCAACGGCGGATGGCATACGCCAAGGCTGCCGGTTCCAGCGCCTGCAGACGGGACATGTTGGTTTCGAGCCAGGAGAAAAATTCGACGTCCCAGATGATGCCGTACTTGATAACCTCGGCCATGCCGGCAGCAAATTCGCGGGCAGGCAGGGTCTTGAGGCACTCGGTATCAATGACCACATGCTTGGGCTGATAGAAGGCTCCAATCATGTTCTTGCCAAGGGGATGATTGACGGCGGTCTTGCCGCCGACGGAGGAATCAACCTGGGAGAGCAGTGTGGTAGGCACTTGAATAAAAGGAATGCCACGTTGATAGCTTGCCGCAGCAAAGCCGACAACATCTCCTATCACACCGCCCCCCAGGGCGATCAGTGTTGTGTCCCGACCATGATTGGTTTCCAGCAGAGCAGACATGATCCGCTCGAAGGTTGCCAGGGTCTTGTAAGCCTCACCGTCCGGCAGTATCAGGTGTTCAACCTGAAAACCGGACAGCAACTGGATAATCCGCTCAAGATACAAGGGAGCGACAACGGTATTGGTCACTATCATGACCCGTTTTCCCTTGATGGTTTGTGTCAGCACTTCTGCATGCTGCAACAGACCCGCCGCTATCTCGATGGGATAACTGCGTTCACCCAGTTCGACCTTCAACCTTTCCATGGACGTCCTCTAGATTACATGCCGATCAACTTAACAATTTGATTGGCAACGATTTTCGCGCTCTGATCATCAGTCTGGATGACAAAGTCAGCCACTTCTTCATACAGCGCATTGCGCTCTTGTGCCAGACGCTCGAGCACTTCGCGCGGCGGCTCTTCAGTTTGCAGCAGTGGGCGACGCTTGTCTCTTTGTGTGCGCGCCAGCTGCTTCTCAATCGTTGTTTCGAGGTATACCACGATACCGCGAGCAGAGAGCTTGTTCCGTGTTTCTCGGCTCTTGATGGCACCGCCACCCGTCGCCAGCACGATACCCTGCTGTTCTGAAAGGTCGCCTATGACCTTCTCTTCGCGGATCCGGAAACCCTCTTCGCCTTCAACATCGAACACCCAGCCGATATCGGCACCACTGCGGCGCTCAATCTCATGATCTGAGTCGAAAAACTCCATATGCAGTTGTTCTGCCAGATGTCTACCTATGGTGCTCTTGCCCGCACCCATGGGACCTATCAGGAAAATATTGCGTTTCTCAGCCATGTCTTTTCGTTAGTAATTACAAACTGTACGACCCCGACAAACACTCGATCGGGGTACCTATGAACCTTATCTTGCGATGGATCAGGAGAGGGATTATCTCAATAGAAATCAGGACTGGCAACCGCAGCCCTTACGCCCCAGCATCATTGGGGCGTAAGGTTATATGTGTTTTACCCTCACATGTAAAGCATTCAGAAGGCGTCGGTAACTATCTTGGGTGTCACGAAAATCAGCAATTCCCGCTTTTTATTCTCGCTGGTTGTCTTGCGAAACAACACGCCAAGGCCTGGGATATCACCAAGCAGAGGCACCTTGCTGACGTCGCTCTTGATGGTCTGCTGATAGATGCCGCCGAGCACCAGGGTCTCGCCATTGTTGACCAGCACCTGGGTCGTGATGGACTGGGCGTTGATGGAAACCGCATCACCGGTACCGGTCGGTACCGTTTCCCCCTTGGTATCCTGGGTCACGGTCAAGTCCAGAATAACCCGGTTGTCCGGCGTGATCTGGGGAGTAACCTTGAGGCTGAGGACAGCCTTCTTGAAGGTAACCGAGGTAGCACCACTGGAGGAGGACTCCACATAGGGGATCTCGGTCCCCTGCTCGATCAATGCAGGTTTCTGGTTGGCCGTAGTGACTCTTGGACTCGCGATAATCTCTGCCTTGCTCTCCTTTTCCAGCGCCGACAGTTCAAGATCCAGCAGAGTGCCATCCGCCAGACGAGCAACCTGGAATGCCAGGGTGCCAGCGGCGTTGGTGACCGGCAGGTTGACGTTCATCCTGTCTTCTACCCCGGGTCGAGTGATGGCAGAACCACCGTTGTTGTTGCCTGATCCATCGTTGCCCTCGATGCTGCCTGAGGTACTGTTACCATGCCCGTCGTTCTTGGTCACGCCCCAGCGCACCCCGAGTGCCTCGTCAAAACCATCATCTATGGTGACCATGCGCGCTTCGATCACCACCTGCTTGACCGGAATGTCGAGGATATCCAGCATCCGCTTGATGTTGCTGATCACATCGGCAGTGTCCTTGACCACCAGCACGTTGGTCCGCTCATCCACGCTGACCGCCCCTCTGGCAGAGAGCAGCTTGGTGTTCTCGGAGGAAAGCAGGGAGGCCACCTCGGTCGCCTTGGCATAGTTGATCTGCAGGTATTCGGTGTAGAGTGGGGCCAACTCGGCCACCTGGTTGCGACTCTCCAGTTGCTGCTTCTCACGCAGCGCAATCTCTTCGGCAGGCGCTACCAGCAAAATATTGTTATCCAGCCGTTTATCCAGCCCTCTCACCTTGAGGATGATGTCCAGCGCCTGCTCCCAGGGCACGCCATCCAGTCGCAAGGTGATGTTGCCTGCCACTGAGTCCGTGGTGACCAGATTGAGGTTGTTGAAATCAGCGATGAGCTGCAACACGGTTCGCACCGGGATATCCTGGAAGTTGAGCGAGATAGGCTTGCCCTGATACTGTTTTCCAGCCGTTGCCGCTATGCGTTTCTTCACCTCTACGATGAACATTTTGTCAGCCTGATCGTAACGGTAATCAAACTGGCCGTTGACGGAGAGCTCGAACAGGGTGTCATTGCCCTGACGGAACACCTCCACCTGGGAGACGGGGGTGGCGAAGTCCTGCACATTGATCAGGTTGAGCAGCTCATCCGGTATCCGGGTGCCATGAAATTTGGCCAGCACTGTCTGCCCTCGGCTGCTGACATCCACCGCCGCAGAGCTGTTGTCCAGCATCACCAGAAACTCCCCCTGCCCATCCTTGCCCCGTCTGAAGTCCACACCCTTGACGGAATTGAAATAGGCACCGCTCGCCTCAGTGCTGGATACGGGCAAAACCGGTTTGCGGGTAACAGGGGCTGCAGCCTGGGCTGACTGGGCAACTATCTGGGTATTAATCAAGGCTGACTGGGTCACGGCTTGTGTATTGACAGGCGCAGACGGCGCTGGCGATACCATGCCGGATGACTGGGACGAGGCTGGGGACGGCATGCTTGCCTTGTCTCCCAGCGCCACCAGCAGCTTGTTGCCCTGCTGATGCACCTGATAAGGGGTCAATTGGTCGAGGGCAATCTTGATGTCGAGACCCGTCCCTTTACCCTCTACCTTGAGGTTGTCGACCCCCTGTTGCTTGATCGGCAACGGATTGACATTGAGCACCCCCACGGCCCCAGGTACATGCAACAGCAGCTGGTTAGGCTGATAGGAGAGGCGGTCGGTAAATCCGCTGACGGGTTCACTGAAGCTCAGCTCCAGCAGCAGCTGATCGGCCATCAGCGGATTGACCCTGACCTCTTGCAATGTGGCCACGGCCCAGGCCTGGCCACATACTCCGGCGCAAAACAGCAGGATTACTCTGGTGACACTACCTATTGTTGCTCTCATCGCAGTTCATCCCTGATTATCGTTTTGCTTCAAGATTGGCCATGCTCAACTGGGTTTCTCTGGTGACCCAACATCCTTTGCCATCCGGTACAATCTCAATCAAATCCACGCTAGTGTCAGTGATCCTGATCACCCGCCCCTGATCCAATCCCATGTGCTGATTGAGACCAACCCGTATGGATTGGCCATCCGGCGTCCGGACCAGAGCCCACAGCTGCCCTTGCTGGCCAAGGGAGCCCTGCATGATGAGGTTGGCCAGAGAGTACCTCTCCAGTACCTCCTTCTCCCGGTTGGCCACTATCTGGGCACAATCAGGCTTTACCTTGGCATCGACCTTGGCACTGCTGGTCTCCGGCTGGGGAGTAATAAAGGGGCTACGCTGCTCACTGAGGCGATAAGCCATGGGAGAAAAGGGTTTGATTTCAGGCAATGGCTCAATGGGGACCGGCTTCCTGGCCTTGGTCTGAGCCACATAGTTATCCATGTCATCCTGGCCACTGCAGGCGGTCAGCAAACACACCGACAACAGCACGCAGATCATTCTCATTTTTGCTGCCCCACTGACTTGCCGTTGTACTTGTAGGTCTTGGCTAGCATCGACATGGCGATCAGCTCATCTTCTCCCTTGCTCTGGCCAAGGTTGAACGACTCAAGGATAACGATGCGCGGCAAAGCCGCCATGTCCGCCGTGAACTTGCCAATCTGATTGTAGGTGCCCACCACTTCGATACGCATGGGCAGTTCGGTGGAAAACTCGTGCTTGATCTCTGGCTCCCAGTTGATGCGATTCAATTTGAGGCCATTGTCGGTCGCGATGAAACTGATATCGTCCAGCAAACCCGCCACCTCATGGGTGTTGGGTAACTGCTTGAGTTGGGCATCCACCAGTTGTTCAAGCTGCACCATTTGCGCCTTGTATGCGCCCAGATTGGCCGCAAGCATCGCCTTGCTCTCAAACTGCCCCTTCAGCTCCGCCTCTTTATTTGTCTCCTGAGTCAGCAAGGTCAACGAATTTGCTATCACGTAGTAATAGATGGCCCCCCCCAGCAGCGCACAGAAAAACAGAATGAAAATCCCTTTGGCCAGCTTGGGCCAGCTGGCAATGCTGCTGAGATCCAGTTCATTGAGTTGTTGCAGGTTCATTGTTGTCCCTTAGTCACATCGACGTTGACGCCGGCTGTCGTCGCGACCAGAAACATCATGGAGAACTGACTCAGCGACACAGGTGCGACATCTGCCGCAAAAATCGTGCTGATCTGTGACTGGCTCAGCCAGCCGGAGCCATCGATGCGCCGCATCATGCTGGCGACCCTGCCATAGGCTTCGGTCTTGCCGTTGACGTCGATCCGGTTGCTTTGCAAAGCAAGCGTGTTCAGATAAATCCCATTGGGCACCAGCGAAGGCAGCTGATTGAACAGGCGAACCGGCAGATTGCGACGCATCTGCAGCTGTTCAATCAACTGCATGCGATCGATCAGCTCCTTGCGTCGCTCCTTGAGCAAGCGGATCTCGCCAAGTTGCGCATCGAGTATGGTCATCTCTTGCAGCAAACGCTGATTGCGCTGCTGCTGATGGCTGATCTGCTGCTTCACCAGCCAGTCGGCGGCAAAGCCGAGAGAGGCGGTGATCGCCAGGAAAATCCCGAGCATGACCCCGAACTGTTTCTTCTGGCGCAGGGCGCGGGCTTCACGCCAGGGAAGGAGGTTTATATTTGACATGGTGTGAAGCTCCTCAATGCCAGTCCCAGCGCCGTCATGTACTTGGCACCATGGACCACACCTCCCTCCCCTTTAGGCTTGCCGAACAAGCTGAAAGGATCCGGATGCAACACCTCGCAATTGAGTTCATCTTGCAATTGGCTGACAAGCCCGGGCAGCAGGCTCCCGCCTCCGGTCAGGACAAGCTTTGACAACTCCCGATAGCCAGAGGAGCTGCAAAACAGCTGAACGTTGCGCCTGACTTGCTGCAACAGGGCATTGATATGGGGTAACAGCACATCCAGCTCATGGTCAGCGGGCAGAGTGCCTTTGATCTTGGCCTGCTCGGCTTCCTCCAGGCTCATGCTGTAAAAAGAGGAGAGTGCCTGACTGTATTGATCCCCGCCAAAATTCTGCAGTCTGGAATAAATCGTCTGGCCTTTGACCAAGGCCGCAAACGTCATGGCACTGGCCCCGATATCGATCACTCCAACCGGTTTTTCCCAAGTAAGCAGCTCGGGCTGGCAGGCGAGGACGGCGCGCCCAAGGGCATGAGCTCCCACATCTACTACCTTGGTGGTCATGCCCGCCTCTGCCAGGGCGCTGACCCGCCCATTCACGCTTTCGGTACGGGCCGCACTCAGCAACACTTCCTGCCGGTCCTGATCACTGGCCAGGCTCAGGATCTCAAAATCCAGGCTCACTTCATCGAGGGGAAAAGGGATGATCTGCTCGGCTTCCAGCTGTACCTGATTTTCCAGTTCATTTTCGCTGAGGCGAGCATCGACCTGGATCACCTTGGTAATGACATTGGAGCCGGTAACGGCAGTGGCCGCATACTGGCTGTTGCCATTGATAAGGCGCTTGAGAGTCTTGAGAGACTGGCTGACCCGTTCGATATCCTGCAACTGGTAATCGACCAGGGTGCCCTTGGGGGTAACGACTTCCGCCACCGATTCGAGATGCAACTTGCCGGGACGACCAGTGATGATCACGGCCTTGATAGTCTGGCTCCCAAAATCAATACCTGCCAAGGGAAGCAAGGAACCTTTATTGAATAGCCCAAACATATACACATCCATGCGTTATTGGGTTTTAGGATTGATTGTAGGACAGCTCACAGCAAGGTGACGGCTTAACTCATCCTAAATGCTCTATCTATCAATGTCATAAAGTTTGTACCGAAAAGTGATGTATCTCGCTTTCTGGCTGCCCCCGCCTCCCCTTGGTTATTGAGCCACAGAATGCTAACCTCCCGCCTCTTGTCGAGGACCCTGACTACGAACAGGAAAACCTCGAATTTACGGAGGCAAAAGGGCTATACTCTGCGCCCGTTGGCTAATTTTAAGACGATTGGTAGTTCTTCCATGCTGAAATGGCTCGTACGCCTGTTTATTGTCATGATACTGGGTGCAGTGCTGGGTGTTGCCAGCCTCATCGGTATCTACTTCTACATCAAGCCCCAATTGCCGGATGTGACCGCTCTGCGCGACGTCAAGCTGGCCACCCCGATGAAGGTGTACAGCCGGGATGGGGAATTGATCTCCCAATTTGGCGAAATTCGTCGCATCCCTCTGCATCTGAACGAAATTCCCCAATCCATGATCGATGCCGTGCTCGCGACCGAGGATGCCCGCTTCTATGAGCATCCGGGTATCGACCCGATCGGTATCGTTCGGGCGGCCACTGTCTGGGCTGTTTCCGGCCAGGCTCGCCAGGGTGCCAGTACCATCACCCAGCAGGTCGCCCGCAACTTCTTCCTGAGCAACGAAAAAACCATAGTGCGCAAGGTCAAGGAGGTGTTTCTGGCCTGGCGCATCGAGCAGAATCTCTCCAAAGACGAAATTCTGCAGCTCTATCTGAACAAGATCCCCCTCGGTTACCGTGCCTTCGGGGTCGGCGCAGCCGCTCAGGTCTACTTCGGCAAAGAGGTCAAGGATTTGACCCTGGACGAGATCGCCATCATAGCCGGCTTGCCCAAGGCACCGTCCATGCTGAACCCGATCCGTTCACCGGAACGTGCCTTTGCCCGCCGCAACGTGGTGCTGGGTCGTATGCTGGAAACCGGCAAGATCACCCAGGCCCAGTATGACGAGGCGTCCAAGATGCCCATCAAGGCCCGTTATCACGGTGCCGAGATCACCCTCAATGCTCCCTATCTGGGAGAGATGGTGCGCCAGAAGATGGTGCAGCAGTTCGGTGAAGATGCCTACACCATGGGCCTGCACGTCTATACCACTGTCAGTGCCAAGCGCCAGCGCGCCGCCCGTCAGGCCTTGCTGGATGGGGTGTTCGACTATGACACTCGTCATGGCTACCGTGGCGTGACAGCACTGCTGTGGAAATCAGGTGAAGTCGATTGGGATTACGAGCAGATAATGGCCCATCTGGCCAAGCAACCTACTTATGAACCCCTGATGGCGGCCGTGGTCACCAAGCTGGATGACAAAGGGGCGACCCTGGTGCTGAAAAATGGCAAGCAGGCTGAGCTTGGCTGGAACGGCATCAAGTGGGCTCGCGCCTTCATCACAGACGATCGCCAGGGCTACGCCCCCCGTTCCGCCCGTGATGTGCTGAAAGTTGGCGCCCAAATCTGGGTCCGGGAGAAGGGCGAAGCCTTGCTGCTCTCCCAGATCCCCGAGGTCAATGCTGCTCTGGTGGCCATGAATCCGCAGGATGGTGCCATCGAGGGGCTGGTCGGCGGTTTCAGCTTCGAGCTGTCCAAATTCAACCGGGTCGATCAGGCACGCCGCCAGATAGGTTCCAACATCAAGCCTTTCCTCTATGCCACAGCGCTTGAGCAGGGTTATACCCTGGCCTCCCTCATCAACGATGCCCCCATCAACCAGTGGGATCCCTCCAAGGGCCCCATGTGGCAGCCTAAGAACTCCCCGGCCATCTACGAAGGCCCCACCTCACTGCGTCTCGGCCTTGCCAAGTCCAAGAACGTGATGTCGGTGCGGCTGATGCGCGCCATCGGTCTGGACACCTATATCGACGGTCTGACCCGCTTCGGATTCGCGCGCGATACCATCTCCGCCAACGAATCGCTGGCTCTGGGCGCCGCCGAATTCACCCCGCTGGAAGTGGTGCGTGGCTATTCAGTCCTTGCCAATGGCGGCTTCCAGGTGACCCCCTACTTCATCACGGAAGTAGTCGACAGCTTTGGCGTTCCCGTTTATCAGGCCAATCCGGCTGCAGCCTGCCGTGATTGCGGCGTACTGGCAGCGGCAGGCCTCGACAGTGCCGATGCCTATGCCAATACAGCTCCTGACTGGAAGGCCCAGTGCCCTATCGATCCTGTCGTGCCCAACAACATGGCGCCGCAGACCATCAGTGCCCAGAGCGCCTTCCTGGTCACAGATACCCTGACCACCGCCATCTGGGGTGGCAATGGCTGGCGTGGTACCGGCTGGCGCGCGGCGCGGGATCTCAAGCGTCACGATATCTCCGGCAAGACGGGTACCACCAACGAATCCCGTGATGCCTGGTTCTCCGGCTATACCCCGAATCTGGTCGCCACCTCCTGGATCGGTTTTGACAACCACCAGCGTGGTTTGGGCCGGGCCGAGTTTGGTGGTGGTGCTGCGCAGCCCATCTGGATCGACTTCATGAAGACGGCGCTCAAACAGGTGCCCGAGCGCAAGATGCCGGTACCGGAGGGGATCGTCACGGTGCGGATCGACCGTGAAACCGGTCTGCTGACCAACCGCGCAGACGGCAGCACCGAGGAGTTCTTCAAGGAAGGCACGGAACCGACCCGCTTTGCGACCCAGAGCTCGGACGGCAATCAGGTGTATGGCGGCGATGGCTCGCCCACTGACGGCCCCGTCTCCACCGACGATATCTTCTAAGCAACACCAGATGACAAAACCGGCGCCAAGGCGCCGGTTTTCTTTTTCTACGTCTGCAATGTCAGCCGAGCAGGCTCTTCATCAGGCTGGAAATGCGGGAGGCCAGCTCGTTGAAGCAGGGCCTGCGTACCGAGTAGTGACGATAGAGCAGTGAGATGGTGCGCCCCGGTACTGGGTCGACCACAGGCCGATAGCTGACGCCGCCCTCCTCGGCATTGGCGGGTACGGCAAGCCTGGGCACCAGGGTCATGCCACTGCCGGCAGCGACCATGTTGCGCAGCGTCTCCAGACTGGTGCCCTTGAAGCGTTGATCCTCACCGATGCCGGCGGCAAAACAGAATCCCATCGCCTGATCCCGCAAGCAGTGACCATCGGCCAGCATCAGCAGTTTCTTGCCCTTGAGATTGCTGAGCGGCACAGCCCTGGCCTTGGCTTCCGGGTGGTGCTGCGGCACCGCCAGCCACATGGGCTCCTGATAGAGGGGGATGGCGCCAAACCCTTCCATGCCGTCCAGCTCGGCGAGGATGAGGCAATCCAGCTCTCCCTCCTCCAGCCGTTTGAGCAGCAACTGGGTCTGCTCCTCATAGAGGTAGAACTCCAGCTTGGGAAAATGCTCGCGCAGATCCTGAATGATGTGGGGCAACAGATAGGGACCGACGGTGGGAATGAAGCCGATATGGATCTCGCCAGACATGGGCTCGGCAAAATGCTGGCCTATGTTCTTGAGTTCACGCACCTCTTTTAGCACCTTGCGCGCCTGATGGGCCATCGCATCACCGGCCGGGGTAAACAGCACCTTGCGCGAGGTACGCTCAATCAGGATCACCCCCAGCTCATCCTCCAGCTTGCGCAGCTGACCGCTCAGGGTCGGCTGGCTGACAAAGCAGCGCTCCGCCGCCTTGCGAAAGTGTTTCTCCTCTTCCAGTGCCACCAGATACTCGAGATCGCGAAGGTTCATACATCCAGAATCCTGCCAACCAAATAGGCCATTAGCATGCCCAAGAAAGACAGGAGGGACAAGGGATGGTGACTGAATGGAAAAAGCGGGGGGATGGAAAAACAAAACGGGCCCGGATCCAGGATCCGGGCCCGCTCAAGCTGCGAGTGTCAAACCGTCATTACACCCGGAAGCGGCGAACCATCTCCTGCAGCTGGTTCGCCAGATGATTGAGGTCGTTACAGGCTTGCGCCATCTGGGTCGCACCAGCCGCCACCTCTTCCGAGGCGTGGCTGATGTTGACCACGTTGCGGTTGAGTTCTTCGCTCACTGCCCCCTGCTCTTCGGTTGCGGTGGCAATCTGGATGTTCATGTGGGAGATGCTCTCTACCGAATTGCTGATCTCCGAAATGGACAGTCCCGCCTCCCGGGCTGTGCTCACGGTGGAGTTCATCATCTCCTGGCTCTGCTGCATGGTAGTGCCAGCCTGCTCGGCCCGCTGCTGCAGCTCGGCGATGATGGTGTTGATCTGGGAAGTGGAGTCCTGAGTGCGTTTGGCCAGGGTGCGCACTTCATCGGCCACCACGGCAAACCCACGGCCCTGCTCACCGGCCCGTGCAGCTTCGATGGCGGCGTTCAATGCCAGCAGGTTGGTCTGCTCGGCTATGCCACGAATGACCTCCAGCACCATGCCGATATTGCGGCTGTCATCGCCGAGCTGGCGGATCACCACTGCCGTGCTCTCGATGGCACCGGCCACCTGCTCAATGCGTTTGATGGAGTCGTTGACGGTATTGGCTCCCAGCTCGGCGGAGCTGCTTACCTGAGTCGCGGCACTGGCGGCGTCACTGGTATTGCGGGAGACCTCCTGCACTGTGGCCTGCATCTCGTTCATGGCGGTGGCCAGCTGGTTCAGCTCATGCTGCTGATTGTTCATATTGCTGGCGGATTGACGGGCGACGGCGCTTATCTCTTCCGCCGCTGAGCTGAGTTGCACCACAGAGCCAGACACCTCGCTGACCAGATTGCGCAAATTTCCCTGCATCTCGCCAAACCCCTTGGCCAGCTTGCCCAACTCGTCGTTATTGAACCACTTCAAGTCGAGGTGAGCAGCCAGGTCCCCCGCTGCGACCTTGCCCACCAGCTCCAGCAATTTGTTGACCGGTTGCTTGACCTGCTGGGTCAGATACCAGGCCACCAGCACCACAAAGATCAGTGTCACCAGTCCGATGGCCACACTGAGCTGCTTGGCGGACTCGTATGTCTGATCGCCGTTTCGCTCCATCGTCCGCCCAATCCGATCATTAATCTCATGCAAAGTCGTGGTTAACTTGATCGCCTGATCCAGTGTCGTCCGTGTCAAGCCGTCCCGATACTCGCCAATGCGGGCACCATCGTTCTGCATCACAGCCTGATAGAGCTGATCATGAGCACTGAAATATGCCTCACCTGCTGGCTGCAAGGCTGCATATGTCTGCTCTTCATCGGTTGCATTGAATGTCAGGCGCCCATAGTCAGCCACAGCCTTGGCAAAACGCCCTTTTGCTTCAGTGACGCTGTCGTTGCGTCTTGTGATGTCGGCGCTGTCATTGTTGGCCAGTGCAATCACCATGGCCAACTGGGCTCTGCGCGCATCCAGCAAGGCTACCTGCATCTGACTTGCATACCGAATGGAAGGTACCAGATTATCGGTAATGAGCTGGGTATTGTTGTTCAGGTAAGAGAGCCGGGAAATCCCGAAGCCTGCCAGCACAAACACAAGCAGCGCCAGCACCGCAAACCCTGTACTCAACTTCTGACCGATAGACATATTTTTGAACATGATTGATATCCTTGGCAGCTGGACGCAAACCCGTGGAGCCATGCTCCCGAGCAACTTCCCATAAAGCATAGCGTGATGAGTGCAAGCGGATGATTTTCAAACTATCCGTCAATCGATATAACGTCATATCAGCCAAGGGCTCGGCGCAAGGCGGGTAGATGAAAAGCGGCATCTCGCCACCAAGCCTCCTGCTCATCCTGCGCCTCAACAGCAGGGGAAGGAATTCAACGCCCCATCAGCTCCCGGAGCTTGCGAGCAAATGCATCCGGTTCCCCCAGGAAGGACGAAGCCGACACAGGCGTCACTTTGGCACCCTGCACCAGACCCAGAGTGGGATAGCCCTGACCGCCGAGGCGGCGCATCCAGCCCTGGCTGTCCGCCAGATGAGTAGTCAGATCCACGTTCTGATAGGCATCAACAAATGCAGCTGAGTCAATGCCCTGCTCTGCCGCCAGGCTGCTCAGGTGCGCGAGGGAACCGACCCAGATGCCATCGCGATAATGGGACTGCTGGATGCGATGAAGCAGGGCCAGGCCATTGCCACCCAACGCCGTGATCGCCAGGATGGCACGGATGGGCTGCTCCGAATCGAGCAAGAGGCCATCACTGAGCAGCAAGTCGTTGAAGTAGTACTCGCCGAAGGGTTGGCCGGTCAGGGCCTGGATCCGCTCGTCATGAGGGCGAACGTAATCGCGCAGGGCCAGGCCCATGGGCTGGCGACGCTCGCCAAGCCAGAGGCCGCCGGCATGGAGTTCAATGCGAAGGCCCGCTATCCCGGTAGCCGCTTGCAACAAGGGGGCTGCGCCATAGCACCAGCCGCAGAGGGGGTCATATACGTAATGCAGGCTTGTCTCTTTCATGTGATTCACTCTCGATTGTCTGGCTAAAAAAAACCGGGCCCCAGGGCCCGGTAAAAAACACAGGGAAAGCAGGCTCAGTGGTTTACCACTTCATTTCGCCGGTGTTGACCTTGGCACCAATGGCCAGGCCGTCATCAACCGGCAGGGACGGGAAGGCTTTCTTCATGCTTTCAATCAACTCGCCAGAATTCTTGGATGTGGCCAGCTCCTGCTCGAAACGCTGTACGTAGTCACGGGTAAAGGTCACGGCTTCGGTTCCCTTGGGCTCAGTGCCCAGGAAGTGGCCCGGTACGACGCGCTCGGGCTTCATCGCCTGCAATTCGTTGAGGGTCTTCACCCAGTGAGCACGGGCTTCCTTGGTCTGGCTGTCCGCCATCCACACGTGAACACCGTGATAAACCGGTACGCCACCGAATGCGGTCTTGATGGACGGCGCCCAGAGGTAAGCGGTCGGGGTGTTCATCTCTTTGATTTCAATCTTTTCCCCTTCCAGGGTCAGGTGGTTGGCCGTCAGTACCTGAGGTACTGTCAGGCTCTTGGGTGAACCTTCGCCCAGTATGGGTCCCCAATAGGTCAGCTTGTCATCTTTGGTCTTGTTGATGTGGTCGATCACATGCTGGTCTGCCAGCACTTTGACGCCTGGGAATGCAGCCAGGATGGGCTCCAGACCGAAGTAGAAATCGGGGTCGCCCGCACTGATATAAACGGTGGTCAACTGCTTGCCGCTTTTCTTGATCATGTCGACCAGGGCCTGACCGTTTTTCACATCAAACTGGGCGTCGATCAGAATGGCCTCTTTGTCGCCAGCCACCAGGGAGGAAGAGACCGGGAAGATCGCTTTCTCGCCCGGGTTGTAGACAGTCACGGTCAGGGGGCCCGCCAGGGCAGCGCCACTCAACAGGGTGGTAGCCAGGGTCAGATTGCGGATCAGGGTATTGTTCATCGGGTATTCCTTATCAAGTCATCGGGTGGTTCATCAGATGGACACAGTTTATTGGATCATTAACGGTACAAATACAGCATAATAAGCGCATCACTATTGCATTAATCGAACATATAGAGGACCTGCACATGGATCGACTGACCGCATTACGGGTCTTTGTCAGCGTAGTCGAACAGGGCAGCCTGAGTGGCGCCGGGGAGAAGCTGGAGATGTCACGCGCCATGGTGACGCGCTATCTGGCGGAACTGGAACAGTGGATGGGGGCTCGTCTGCTGCATCGCACCACACGCAGACTGAGCCTGACCGGCCCGGGGGAAGAGGCACTGAACCGGGCCAGAGCCATGCTGGCGCTGGGGGAAGAGATGGAGCAGATCGCCATCCGGGGCGATGAGGCTCCCAAGGGACAACTGCGTATCACCAGCAGCTACTCCATATCGGAGGCCCTGCTAGTGGGAGCGGCCAATGACTACCTGGCCCAGTATGCGGGTACCGCCATCGATATACTGCTGCTGGACCGCACCGTCAATCTGGTGGAGGAGCGGATCGACTTGGCCATTCGCATCACCAATGATCTGGACCCCAACCTGGTGGCCCGCCGGCTCGGCACCTGCCACTCAGTGGTCTGTGCCAGCCCGGCTTATCTGGCAAGGCACCCGACTCCACAGAAAGTGCAGGATCTCGCCCTGCACAACTGCCTCACCTACACCTATTTTGGCAAGAGTCTGTGGGAGTTTCAGGGGCCGGCCGGACCGGAATCTGTGCCAGTCAGCGGCAATCTCAGCGCCAACATCTCCAACCTGCTGCTGGAGGCCACACTGGGCGGGGCAGGCATCAGCATGCAGCCCCGCTACTCGGCGCAACCTTATCTGGAAAGCGGTGCTCTGGTGCCCCTGCTGAGCCAGTGGCAACCCAAGCGGCTCGGCGTCTACGGTGTGTATGGTACCCGCAAACAGATGTCTCCCCTGCTGCGCAGCTTCCTCGATTTTTTGGTGGTCAGAATGGGGGCCGACCCCATGTGGCAGGAGTAAAGCGACGTCATGCAAAAGGGGCCCGCAGGCCCCTTGTCATTGTATATTCCGGTCAGTTGTAGCCGGATCAGGCTTCAAAACCGGTCAATGGCGCCTCGGACTGAGCCTCCTGAGCCACATCCAGATAGATGTCCCGATACGCCACATAGATGGAGTAGTTGAGGGCTGGTATCACCACCAGCAGGCCAATCAACATCAGGGCGGCGCCAAACAGCATCAGACCAGCCGTGATCAGGCCCCACCAGAGGAAAGGCCACATGTTGGTGAGACAGCCCCTGAAACTCAATCTGGCTGCCTGCAATATGCCCATATTGTGGAAATAGATAAGGGCGGGTGCGAAGGTGATGGCCATCAGCACCGGGATCAGCAGTGCCAGTCCCAGCAACAGACAGAGCAAGAGCCCTTGCGCCTGAGCCACGCTCACCACCATGGATTCGGGATCCTGGGTCAGCAGGGAGGTCAGCCCCCACATGGAGAGCAGCCCCAGGCAAATGAGGCCGATCAGAGTGAACAGGGCCAGCACCAGCAGACCCCCCAGCATCAGCGGGGTCAGCTTGTTGCGAAACCCGGCGAAGAAGTCGGCAAACTTGAGCTCATTTCCCTCATAGCCCCGATGGGCCACGACCACCCAGCCAGCACCCCACACCATATAAAGCAACTGGGAGATGAGGCCGCCCGCCGGCAGGCTATCCAGCAGCAGACCGACCGCAAACCAGATCAGGACCATGGCGACGCTGACACCCATGCCCTTGTTGAAAATATCGAAGCCGGATCGTACCCAGACCCAGCCACGCCCGATGGGGTGACGGGCGGGTTCGGCTCGCAGGGGGGACAATCCATTCATAACGTTTCCTCAGATGATAACGGGCTGGCTGCCGATTCTAGAGCCATGGGCCGGCTGACTCAATGGCGGTGACCATAGGTGAGCACTTCGCATGTCATGGCTGCTTGTATCAGGCGTTACGGTTATCATGAGAGACCCCCGCACCAGGGGCATTCACTTATTCAAGAGAATCCAAGATGCGTAAACTTCATCTGGCACTGATCCTGCTGGCCTCACTGCTGCTCAATCTCTGGCAATGGCAGGCCCAGCCTGCCACCGCAGACCATTCCCAACCCGAGCCCGATACCGGCCCCCGGACGGCGCAGTGCGATGGGGCTGCAAACCCGAACGCCAGCCAGAGCACGGGCCAGAACCTGATGGCCAAGCTGCCCGGCAAAAAAACGCAAGGGGAGCCAGCTACCACTCAGGAAGCCATTCCCCCCAATCCGGAGCTGGAGGCCGCCATCAGCCAGTGGAGCCAGTCCAGCGACGGCTCTGTGCTGATCGAGCGCCTCTACGATGCAGAGCAGGGCCGCCATCTCACCACGGTATTCGACCGGCTGGACGTAGTGGAAGATGTGCGCGGTCAGGTGCTGGAGCTGTTGCGCGAGCTCTACCGCCTCGGCTTCGATCACCCCGATGCCTATGAGCAGGAGAGCCAGCGGATCTGGAGCAATATCAGCAACCTGCTGGGTGAGGATACCCGCACCCGGCTGGAGCAGGATCTCTACTCGGGTGACATCAATCGGCTGCTGGAGATCCAGGGCCGGCTGGCGGAACGCGGCGAGCTGCTGGCCCCCGACCAGCGCCAATCCCTGACGCGTCTGCTCAGTGATGCCAACCAGCAACTGTCCCAGCAGGAGAGTGGCGATGCCAGTACCTATCTGGAAAACCAGAAGGCCTATACCCAACGCGTGCTGGAGAGCAGCCGAGCCTTCCTGAACCCGAGCCAGCTGAAAGTGCTGCAAGAGATGCTGGAGCTGGATCTGGTGCGCCAGGAGGTCTCGGTCCAGATGGAGGCCATCTACCAGCACTTCCAGCCAGCCTCCTGATGCCCTTAACCTTGTTCGTTTGACCCAACCCATAGCGTGGATCTGTCATGAGAGTCGTTTGTTGTCTGTTGTTGCTATTGGCCAGCCAGTCCGCCCTCGCCGAGGGATTTATCAGCCGTCTGCTCAATCACCCAGTACCCGGGGGTGTGGCCGTGGTACCACTCGGGAATGGGCTGCAGGCCCCCACAGTCCGCTATCAGGACAAGCCTGTGCTGGTCGTGCGAGAGGATGGCCAACGCTGGATTGCCATCGTCGGCATTCCCCTCAAAACCCCGCAGGGAACCCAGCAGCTGACGGTCAATGATGGCCGCACCCTCAGCTTCACTGTCACGCCCAAGCACTATCGCGAGCAGCACATCAAGCTCAAGAACAGCCGCCAGGTCAATCCGCTGGCCGAAGACATGGTGCGCATCAGCCGCGAACTGGCCGAGCAGACCCTGGCCTATCAGACCTTCAGTCCCACCCAACCCAGCAATTTGCTGTTCGACAAACCGGTCAAGGGGCCCCTCTCCAGCCCGTTTGGTCTGCGCCGCTTCTTCAATGGCGAGGAGCGCAACCCCCACTCAGGACTCGACTTCGCGGTCGGTGCCGGTACCCCCATCAAGGCACCGGCCGCCGGCAAGGTGATCCTGATTGGCAACTACTTCTTCAACGGCAATACGGTGTTCGTCGATCACGGCCAGGGGCTCATCAGCATGTTCTGTCACATGTCCAAGGTGGACGTGAAGCTGGGCCAGAGCCTGCCCCGCGGCGGCATCGTCGGTCGAGTCGGCGCAACCGGCCGTGCCACCGGCCCCCATATGCACTGGAACGTCAGCCTCAACGATGCCAGGGTCGATCCCGCCATCTTTATCGGGGCCTTCAAGCCCTGACTCGAGACAGCCAATCCAGCGCATCAGCCATGATGAGCAGACCGGATAAAACAGAAAAGGCAGCCAGGGCTGCCTTTTTCTGTTTTGGGGATACCGCTCAATGGGCGGAAATGTGCAATCCCGCTTCTTTGCGCATGGCGCGCCACATCACCAGCACCAGCACAGTGCTGCAAGTCGGCAACGCCAGCCAGACACCTGATACCCCCCACAGGGAGGAGAAGCCCCACAGGAAGCCGCCGATCAGCACCAGCTTGCCGCCGGTGAGCAGGGAGGCGATGCGCGCCCGGTTGATGGCCTGGAAGTAGGTTGCCCCCACCAGCAGCAAACCCTCCATCGGCAGGCCCCAGAAGTAGAGCCAGATGCCGAGGCTCGCCACCGGCAGGAGGGCCGCATTGTCGCCGGCAAATAGGTAGACGACCCCCTCAGGCCACAGATAGAGCGGGATCATGCCGCACAGTGCCACCAACAGGGTGACCCCCAGCGCCAGGTTGCGCACACGCAACACCCGTTGCCAGTTGCCCGCCCCCGCGTTGAAGCTGGCGATGGGCTGTATGCCCATGGCGATCCCCTCGAAGATGAGATAGAAGAAGGCTTCGCTATAGCTGATGACGCCATAGGCTGCCACGTGCAGCGAGGTGCCCACCGCCAGCAGCGCCTTGTTGTGCATCGCCAGCACCACCGACAGGTAGAGGTACATCAGAAAGCTCGATATCCCGAGGCGCAGTGTCTCCCCCATCAGCCGCCAGTTCGGCGTCAGGGTATCCCAGCGAATACGCAACTGGCTGCGGGGGGTGAAAAAGTGCCACAGACAGAGTCCGCCGGTCACGGCTTGAGATAGCATGGTCGCAATGGCCGCCCCCGCCAGTCCCCAGGGAATGACTGCCATCAGCAGATAGTCGAGCAGCACGTTGAGCACGCCACCGCCGACCAGGATCCAGGTGGTGAGACCCGGTCGCCCGTCGTTGCGCAGCAAGGCGGTAAATGCCATGGAGAGCACGGCAAATACCCCGAGCAAGGCATACCAGCGCAGATAAGCCATGCCAGCGTTGAAGATCTCCCCCTCGGCTCCCATCCAGGAGAGCATGGCCTCACCATAGCGAATGCCGATAAAGGTGAGCACGGCCGAGGCCATCAGCACCATCACCAGCGCATTGCCGACGATGTGACGCGCAGTTGCCTGTTCCCCCTTGCCGAGATAGAAGGAGGCGAGCGACGAGGAGCCCATGCCGATCAGCGCCCCCACCGCATAGAGCACGGCGCAGATGGGATACGCCAGCATCATGCCCGCCAGTCCGTCCTGACCCAGGATATGGCCGACGAAGATGCCGTCTATGGTGACATAGATGCCGGTGACCAGCATGGCGGCCACGGTCGGCGTGACGTAGCGCAAAAACAGGCGAGAGAGTGGGGCCGTGCCCAGATCGACTGCAGACATAAGATGCTCAAAGGAGGGAGAAACGGCCAGAATCATAGCCAAACAAGGCCAGGATCGCCCGTTATTTATGTTACAAATCATTAATATGGAAAACTTTACCCGCTCCGGCCCCTGCTTTAGGCTAGGGCGACCTCTCATGAACGGAAACGTGCGCCATGTTGCAACGCCTGCTCTCTCTGCTGCTGCTCTCCCTCTCTCTCTTTCCCGTGCTCGTACAGGCCGATGACGCCATCACCCAGGTAGAGGAGTTGCTGCAGAGCGTCCCCAAGACGGACACCCCGGAAAACCAGAAATTGCGGGAGAGTTATCAACAGGCGCTGCAGTTTGCCCGGGAAGCCCAGCGCTATCGTGAGCAGGGCAAGGCCTATCAGCAAATCCTGATTGATTACCCCAAGGAGTCGGCCCGTCTCAAGGAGAGCCTGCACAACTACCAGCCCCAGTCCCGCCCGTCCCTCTCCTCCCTGAAAGAAGAAGCCCTGCGCCAGGCCATCGGCCTGAGCAGCAACCGTCAACTCAACCTGCGCAAGGAGCGTCAGGCGGTGATGGACAGCCTCAACCAGTTGGAGAGCACGGGCCAGGAGTACCACCTGAGGGTCGACGAGCTGCGCAAGCAGTTGCAGCAGACCCGCACCCTGCTCGACCGACTCAGCTTCAGCAGCGAGTCGGATCGCCTGCAGGAAGCCCAGCGGCTGGCCACCCGCCTCAAGGAGCAGAGCCTCTCCGACCGGATCCAGATGCTGGAGCTGGAGCAGCTCTCCGCCCAGCAGCGCAACGATCTCGGCAAGCTGAAGTTGCAGGAGCTCAATCTCGCCATCACGGATGAAGACGAGTGGCAGGCCAGCCTGCTCAACCAGCAGAACCAGCTGCGCCGCGACAAGACGGAGCAGGCGCTGGCCGAAAGCGAGCGGCTGCGCAAGCAGCTCACCTCCGACATGCCGTTGCTGCTGGAGCAGCAACAGCAGAATCAGGCGCTCTCCATCCAGCTAGGCGCGCTGGAAGATCAGATAGAGCGGGTGCAGGACGATCAAAGGGCCGTCGACCAGAACCTGTCGGCCCTGAACGATCTGGTCAATTCGGTGCGGGAGCAATTGGAGTGGCTGCAGATCAGCAACGCCTACGGCGAGAACCTGCGCAGCAAGCTCTCCGACCTGCCCGCCTACTTCCCGCTCGACAAGCTGGAGTCCGCCATCGTCAACGCCCGCATGGCCAAATACCAGTACGAAACCGAGCAGGATGCCCTCAAGGATCCGCGCCAGATGCGCGAGCGGCTGATGGCCACCGACGAGGTGGCGCTCGATCGCTCCCAGCAGGCGGTACTCGACAATCTGCTCAAGGCCAGACGGCAACTGCTGACCCGTCTCAATGACGCGTCCGACAGCCTGATCCAGGAGCAGACCCGTCTCAAGCTGCTCTACAGCCGCCAGAACAGCAAGATCGACGAGATCCGCGATCTCAGCGCCAGCCACCTGTTCTGGATGCCGGACGTACGCCCGCTCACCCCGACCGTGCTGCTCGGCATTCCGGCGGCCCTCGGCCTTGCCTTCAACCCGACCAACTGGCTGCAACTGCCGCAAGCCATCGCCGAGAACAATCCCATCACCCTCACCCTGGCCGGTATCGGCATACTGGTGCTGGCCTGGTGCTGGTTCAAGCTCGCCCGCCACCTGACGCATTACAGTCAGCACATAGCACCGCGCATCGGCAAGGTCACCCAGGACAAGTTCAGCCTCACCAGCCGCCTGCTGGTGCGCTCCTTACTCGCCTCCCTGCCCCTGCCCGCCATGGTACTGATGGCGCATGGCCTGCTCGACGGCGCCTGGCAATACCCGTTCGCGGTGGCGGTCGCCCGGGGCCTGAGTGAAATCTGGTTCCTGCTGCTGGCACTCTTGATGGCACGCCACCTGACGCTGGAAAAAGGGATACTGATCCTGCATTTTCGCTGGCAGAAGGAGTGGGTACAGAAGGTGTGGAGCCAGTTTCGTACCCTGCTGCTGGTGATCATCCCCAGCTTTTTCGTGCAGGGCATGGCCAACAGCTATCAGGAACACGCTTTCTATGACTCCCTCGGCCGGATGGCGTTCATCGTCGGCGCCCTCTGGTTGCTGCTGTTCTTTGCCCGCCTCAACCGGGAGCGACTGCCGCTGACCTGGGGCCAGGCCGACATGAGCAAGCCCCATCTGCTGCACCACTTCATCTGGAACAGCCTGATGCTGGCCCCCCTGCTGGCGGTGATCGGCTCCCTGCTCGGCTACTTCTACACCTCCCGCATCCTGCTGCGTCAGCTGGAGCTCAGCTTGCTGATGGGGCTCGGCTGCCTGCTCATCTACTATCTGGCCCATCGCTGGATGCTGATCCAGCGCCGTCGTCTCGCCTTCGATCGGGCCAAGAGCAAACGGGCCGAGATACTCGCCCAACGCGGCCGGGAAGAGGGGAACGACGAGCTCAGCTCCGAGATACCGGACGTGGTGGAAGATACCGAGCTGGATCTGGACACCATCAGTGCCCAGTCGTTGGGGCTGGTGCGCACCCTGCTGATGCTGGGATTCACCATGCTGTTGGTGGTGCAGTGGTCCGAACTCAACTCGGCGTTCAGTTTCCTGCGCAGCATCGAAGTGTGGCACGTCACCAGCAAGATTGGCGGCATAGAGCAACTCTCACCCATCACACTGCAGGACCTGATGCTGACGGCATTCACCTTCATACTGACGGTGGTCACTGCCCGCAACCTGCCGGGCCTGATGGAGCTGACCCTGCTCCAGCACCTGAGCCTCTCCCCGGGCACAGGGTTTGCCATCACCACTGTCACCAAGTACATAGTGCTGGTAGTGGGGGCGCTGAGCGGCTTCTCCATTCTTGGTATCGACTGGTCCAAGGCGCAGTGGATGGTGGCAGCCCTCTCGGTGGGCCTGGGTTTCGGCCTGCAGGAGATCTTCGCCAACTTCGTCTCCGGCCTCATCATACTGTTCGAGAAGCCGATCCGGCTCGGCGACACTGTCACCATCCGCGAGCTGACCGGCACAGTGACCAAGATCAAAACCCGCGCCACCACCATAGTGGACTGGGATCGCAAGGAGATCATTGTTCCCAACAAGGCCTTCATCACGGAGCAGTTCATCAACTGGTCACTCTCTGATTCCATCACCCGGGTCAAACTGCGCATCCGCATCGGCCTGACTCAGGACCCCAAACGGATACAGACCATTCTGGAAGATTCGATCAAGGCCTCCACTCTGGTGCTGGAGACCCCCACCCCCGAAGTATTCCTGATCGAGTTCACCGATTCGGCGCTGATCTACGAGATGCGCCTCTATGTGAACAGCATGGATCACCGCATGCCCATCACCCACGAGGTACACTCGCTGGTGCTGGAGAAGCTGCAACAACAGGGTATGGGACTGCCGCACCAGCAGATCGATATTCGACTTAGCCGCGCCTGAACGGGACATAAAAGGAGTTATATGATGCAGATCATCGCCCATCGCGGGGCCAGTGGCCTGGCGCCGGAAAATACCCTCAAGGCCATCCAGCTGGCGCTGGAACTGGGGGCTGCAGCCATCGAAATAGACGTGCAGCAGGCCGATGGCGAGCTGTGGGTATTCCACGACCGGCGGCTCGAGCGCTGCACTGACGGAAGCGGCGTGCTGACAGCCCAATCTTGCGCCTATCTGGCCAGTCTGGATGCCGGACAAGGGGAGTCAATCCCAACCTTGTGGCAGGTGATGACAACCATTGCCGGTCGCGCCGAGCTGCACATAGAGCTGAAAGGGGCGCACACTGCCAGCGAGGTGGCCTTGCTGACCCGGCGCGCCGAAGCCGAACTGGGTTTCACACCGGCTAAGTGGGTCGTCTCCTCCTTCCACCACCCGGAACTGGCCCGTTTCGCTGCCTTGCGACCCGAGATCCGGCTTGGGGCGCTGACCGCTACCCTACCACTCACCCTGGCGCGCTTTGCTGCCGAGCTCGGAGCCTGGTCTCTCAACTGTGATGTGGACTTCGTCGATGAGGCGCTGGTGCAGGATGCCCACAACCGCGGATTGAAAGTGCTGGTCTATACGGTCGATCATGGTGACGATCTGACCGCACTGGCGGCCATGGGGGTTGACGGCATATTTACCAACCGGCCGGATCGCTTCCTGCCCCCGAAGCAAGGGGACTCATTACTTCGGCAGGAGATCCCTAAGCGCTGATTTAGGCTATAAATTTAAGTGCGCACCGGGATACAAAAAGTTCAACTTTGGCCGATAAGAGTTGGCTCATAACAATAACACCTCACATCGCAGACTGACGCTCACAAGGATGTACACATGAACTTATCCATCAAGAACAAACTTGTCCTCGCCATCGGGGTCATTATCCTGGTCATCACAGGCCTGCAAGTCTGGTACAACACCTCCCAACTGCGCAGCGAAACCCAACGGCTGGTATGGAATATCATTGACGAAAGCTCGGTGGCCAACGTCAAGGGGATCTCCCGCTGGCTCGATGCCAGGATCAACATGGTCACCTCCACCAAGGAGGCCTTCGCCAAAGAAGATGAGCCGATCAGCCATCTGGCTCAATCCATGAACGCGGGTGGCTTTGATCTGGTTTATGCCGGCACCACTGATGGGCGCATGATCCAGAGTAAACCGACCGATCTGCCGGCCGGTTACGATCCCCGCCAACGCCCCTGGTACAAGGATGCAATGGCTGCGGGCAAACTGGCCATCACCTCACCCTATGCAGACGTCACCACTGGCCAGTTGATCGTGACCATTGCCGAACCCTTCCAGCGTGGCAATACCCAGGGGGTCATCGCCGGAGACCTCTCCATCAGCTCGCTGGTTTCTGACATTCTGGCGGTCACCACAGAAGGCACCTACGCCATTCTGGTAGACAGCAATGGCACCATCATCGCCCACCCTGATGCCTCCTTGAGTCTGAAGCCCGCCACCAGTCTGGCACCTGAGTTGACAGCGGCTTACATCAACCAGGTGGCTCACGATGGCATGATCAATGAGCTGGTGATCAGCGGCAAGAAAGAGGTCTATGACTTCAACGCTATCCCGAATACCAACTGGTATTACGGCATGATGGTGGACGAAGCCGTGGCCTATCAGTCTGTCTCCCGCATGGTCACCTCCGCCCTGCTGCAAGGCTTGCTGACCATACTGATAGTGGCCGGTTTCTCCTATGTGGCCATCAACGGTTCGCTGGCTCCGCTGAAAACCCTGGGGGAAGCCATTGCCGACCTCTCCCGTGGCAACGGCGACCTGACTCGCCGCATCAAGATCGAGCGAGAAGATGAGGTGGGTGCTGTAGCCAAGCACGTCAACACCTTCATCGATCGCATCCACGTGATGGTGCAGGATATTTCCAACTCCTCCGGTCAGCTTAACCACCAGGCCAAGTCCTCCCACAACATGGCCGAGAAATCGAGTCAGGGTCTGGCACGTCAGCAAAACGAGATCTCCCAGATCGCCACGGCAGTGCACGAAATGTCAGCTACTGCGGTGGAAGTGGCCAACAACGCCGAACAGACCGCCGATGCGGCCCGCAGCTCCTCCAGCAGTTGTGAGCATGGCAAGCAAGTCATCGCCCGCAACCAGCGTTCCATCACGGATCTCGCCACTCAGGTCAAACAGGCCTCCGGCATCATTCAGGAACTGGAGAAGAACGCCCAGGAGATCAACACCATCCTTTCGACCATCCAGGGGATCGCCGAGCAGACCAACCTGCTGGCGCTCAACGCCGCCATCGAGGCTGCACGGGCGGGTGAGCAGGGTCGTGGCTTTGCCGTAGTCGCCGACGAGGTGCGGGTGCTGTCACAACGTACTCACAGCTCCACCGTCGAGATCCGCAGCATGATTGAGACGCTGCAGCGTAATACCCAGGGCGCTGTCAGCACCATGCACGAAGGCCAGTTGCTGGCCCAGAACAGCGTGGAAGATGCGAACGATGCCACTCAGGCACTGGAGCAAATCACCACCTCCATCAACCAGATCTCCGACATGGCGACCCAGATATCCAGTGCCGCCGAGGAGCAGCGTGCCGTCACCGACGAGGTCAGTCGCAACATCCAGGCGGTCAAGGATGTCTCCGACGAGCTGGCAGTCGATGCCGACAGCTCACGCAACCTCTCTGAACAACTTAAAAATATTTCAGGTGAACTGAGCAATCAGGTCGGCATGTTCCGCATCTGATCAGCACAAACTAAAGGGGCCATGTAGGCCCCTTTTTTTATGAAAAAATGCTTTTGTTTCAATAGTTATTACCACATGAACCGTCTGGACTATGAGGAAATAAATGCTCATCCAGCACAGTTCCCCGTCATGAAACAACAAATCCCACTCCGCATTTGGATTAGTTTTTTTAACCAAAACAACCCAACACGAATTAGTGAATAATTCTTATTAAATATTTTTGATAAAAAACTTAAAAACTTTATGGGTAATACCTAAAAAGAGAGGTGTTTCTCATTTTTTTGAAAGAAAACTACGTATAATCCTGAGCTTAAAATAACCATAGCAATGACAGCGGCTGATACCGATAACTGAAGGATGGCGATAATTACGGCGTTTTCATCCAAGGAATGGGGTGATTTTAATAAAACTCACCATTGCCAAGCACTAAAACAAACCAGTTTGACTTGCATCAAGCCTGAATTTTTTTAATAGAGCAAAATCGTGCCCAGCAAATCTATCCCTAAGGAGGCAGATGTGGATATTATCAAGACCGATGTCGCCATCATCGGTGCCGGTGGTGGTGGCCTGCGTGCCGCAATCGCCATAGCAGAAGCCCACCCGGAGCTGGAGATCGCCCTGATCTCCAAGGTCTACCCGATGCGCAGCCACACAGTGGCCGCAGAGGGCGGTGCCGCCGGTGTTGTCCGTGATGATGACTCCCTCGAAAACCACTTCAACGACACCGTATCTGGTGGCGACTGGTTGTGTGAGCAAGACGTGGTCGACTACTTCGTCAACAATGCCACCAAAGAGATGGTTCAACTTGAGCACTGGGGTTGCCCCTGGAGCCGCAAGCCGGACGGCAAAGCCAACGTACGTCGCTTCGGCGGGATGAAGATCCCCCGCACCTGGTTCGCGGCTGACAAATCCGGTTTCCACATTCTGCACACCCTGTTCCAGACCTCCATCAAGTATCCGACCATCAAACGCTTCGATGAGCACTTCTGCATGGACTTGATCGTGGAAGATGGCCGCGTGCAAGGCGTCCTGACCTTCGATATCCAGAACGGTGTCTCCCGCTTCATCCAGGCCAAGTCTGTCATTCTGGCCACAGGTGGCGCCGGTCGTGTTTACCGCTACAACACCAACGGTGGCATAGTCACCGGTGATGGCATGGCCCTGGCCTACCGCCATGGTGTGCCATTGCGCGACATGGAGTTCGTTCAATATCACCCGACCGGCCTGCCAGGCACCGGCATACTGATGACCGAAGGTTGTCGCGGTGAGGGTGGCATTCTGGTCAACAAGGATGGCTACCGCTATCTGCAAGACTATGGTCTGGGCCCGGAAACCCCGGTCGGCCAGCCGAAGAACAAGCACATGGAGCTGGGTCCCCGTGACCGTCTCTCCCAGGCATTCTGGCAAGAGCAGCAGAAAGGGCGCGTGATCCAGGGCCCGATGGGCGACGTGGTTCACCTCGACCTGCGCCACCTCGGCGAGAAGTATCTGAAAGAGCGTCTGCCCTTCATCTGCGAGCTGGCCAAGGCCTACGTGGGTGTGGATCCGGTCAAGGAACCTATCCCGGTACGTCCGACCGCCCACTACACCATGGGTGGTATCGAGACCAACGGTCAGTGCGCGACCCGCATGCCTGGCCTCTACGCCCTGGGCGAGTGTGCCTCCGTCGGTCTGCACGGTGCCAACCGTCTGGGCTCCAACTCCCTGTCCGAGATAGTGGTATTCGGCAAGGTAGCGGGCGAGCACGCCGGTGAATTCGCCAAGACCCAGGCACACGGCGATACCCAAGCGCTGGCCGCCAAGGCCGAGCAGTTGATCAAGCAACACCTCTCGCTGATGGACATAGACGGTACCGAAAACCCGGCCGACATCCGCAACGAATTGGGCATGTCCATGGAAGCCGGTGTCGGTATCTACCGTACCGAAGAGCTGATGCAAGGCACCATCGACAAGATCAATGAGCTGAAGGCTCGCTACAAAAAGGTCAAGATCAACGACAAGTCCTCTGTCTTCAACACGGATCTGCTGTACGCCATCGAGCTGGGCTACATGCTGGACGTGGCCGAAGCCATGGCGCACTCCGCTCTCAACCGGAAAGAGTCCCGCGGTTCCCACCAGCGTCTGGACGGTTACGAAGAGCGTGATGACATGAACTTCCTCAAGCACACCCTCTCCTTCTACAACCAGGAAGGCGCCCCGACCATCGATTACTCCGATGTGAAGATCACTAAATCCCAACCGGCCAAGCGTGTGTACGGTTCCGAGGGTGAGAAACAAGACGAGGCTAAGAAGAATGGCTGAGATGATCGAAATTGAAATCCTGCGTTATCGCCCGGAGCAGGACAACGAGCCTTGGATGCAGACCTTTCAGGTACCTTACCTGAAAGAGATGTCCCTGCTGGATGCACTGCAATACATCAAGGATCAGCTCGACTCCACCCTGAGCTTCCGCTGGTCCTGCCGGATGGCGATCTGCGGCTCCTGCGGCATGATGGTCAACGGTATTCCCAAGCTGGGTTGCAAGACCTTCCTGCGCGATTATCTGCCGGGCAAGATGAAAATCGAGCCGCTCAACAACTTCCCGATCGAGCGCGATCTGGTGGTCGACATGTCCGATTTCATCGAGAAGCTGGAGAGCATCAAGCCCTACATCATCCCGAGCGAACCGCGCAGCCTGTGCGAGGGCGAGTACACCCAGACTCCGGCCGACATGGCGAAGTATCACCAGTTCTCCATGTGCATCAACTGTGGTCTGTGCTACGCGGCCTGCCCGCAGTATGGCATCAACAAGAAGTTCACCGGTCCGGCGGCACTGGCACTGGCCTATCGCTATAACGCCGACAACCGCGACAGCGCGTCCAAAGAGCGGATGAAGATCATCAGCCAGGACGAGGGTGTCTGGGGTTGTACCTTCGTGGGTTATTGCTCCGATGTCTGCCCCAAGGGCGTGGATCCGGCCGCAGCCATCCAGCTTGGCAAGGTCGAGAGCGCCAAGGACTACATGATCGCCATGTTCAAGCCAGATTGAGATCAGGAATGAGACCATGAACAACACCAATAGCAAACGTAAGCCTTACGTCCGCGAAATGAAGAAAGACTGGTGGCTGAAGAATGCCTTCTACACCGGTTACATGATCCGCGAAGGCACCAGCATCTTCGTCTCCATCTATGCCGTCGTGCTGATGTGGGGTCTGCTGCGTCTGGTTCAGGGTCAGGAAGCGTTCAACGGCTGGCTGGAATCCCTGCAAAGCCCGATCGCCATCCTGTTCCACGTCATCGCGCTGGCGGCCTGCCTGTTCCACGCCAAGACCTGGTTCGCCCTGGCGCCCAAGGCCATGCGCATCTTCCGTGGTGAAGACCTGGTGCCGGAGAAGCCGATCGTTATCGCCCAGTATGTGGCGTTGGCGGTGGTATCCCTGCTGATCCTGATCATCGTGGCTTGAGGAGATTAATAATGAGACGTTCTGACGAGCCCATCTACTGGGGATTGTTTGGTGCCGGTGGCATGGTGGTTGCCATGCTGCTGCCGGTGATTGTCCTCATCACAGGTCTGCTGGTGCCCATGGGCATCATGGACGTGGAGACCATGAGCTTTGATCGTGTCCACGCATTCGCCAGCTCCTGGTGGGGTGCCTGCATACTGCTGGTGATCATCGCCCTGCCGATCTGGCATGGCATGCACCGTATCTACCACGGTCTGCATGATCTGGGGATCCACACCACCAAGCTGCACCACTATGTGTTCTATGGCTTCGCCTTCCTGGTGTCTGCCATTACCGTCGGCCTGCTGATGGTGCTGGTCCTCCAGTAATCACAGCGTGACTGATTGACCAAACCGGGCCAAGTGCCCGGTTTTTTATTACTCCTCCGACGGCTAACGAACCACTCCGATGGCCGGTCTTGCCCCTTCTATGGGACCAGACACCCCACGCTTGTTGGCACCAACCATGGGCGCGTCTTCACCAAAGCTGCGGCGCGGATTCACGGCCGTTTTCCGCATAATAGAGCGACGGCAAAAACTGCGCCAGATAGCTGAACTCGCTATAGCAGTGGCGCATCAGATTGAAGCCGATTTCGTCCGGCACCTCATCAAGTGGATTGGCGCAGGCCTTGCCCAGCAGGAAGCGGCTGCGCAGCACGCAACCATAAGGGGTATCGCGCGCCAGGTGCAGCATCTCGCCGTCCAGCGGCGCCCCCTGCTCATCCAGAGCCACCTGATCGCCAAAGCCGATGCGAGCGCAAATGGCGGCAGACAGTGCCTGCGTCTCCCACGCCTCGTGTAGCGATTGAGGGGCGAACACCTCTTCGGCGCTGTGAAACTTGAGGCGGGCCGCCACCGGCGGCAGTTCGGCAAGCCACTCCACCGCATCTATGCTGGCCCCCACATAGCGCTCCCCTTTTTTCCAGTGATGGTCCCAGCCCCGGTGCTCGACGTGGTCATGCGGGTGCCACCACTTGATGTGCTGGGTCGTCTCGAAAAACGTGAACCACCAATCCAGCATGCGCCCCTTGCACCCATGCAGATCGGTGCGGATGGCGACCGTCAGCAAGCCGTCGGTACTGCGGGTCAGGCCCATTTCCAGGCGCAGCGGCTGCAGCCTGAGCAACTCATTGATGTCATTGACGCCCCAGGGGGCAAGCAAAGCGGAAGGATTCATGATGTGACTCCGATTTAATTTGGAAACCAAATTCGTTTCTTAATTTAAGCTATGCCTGTATGCTGTGTCTGTCAATGCTTTCCAGGAGCCAAACATGTCAAACCAATCCAATGACATAGTACGTTCACGCGGCCGGCCGGCCACCCCGGAATCCGACCTGCGCGCCGCTCTGGTCGAGGCAACGCTGACCTTGTTGCTTAAGGGGGGGTACGCCACCGCAACCGTGGATGCGGTAGCCAAACAGGCGGGGGTTGCCAAGAAGACCCTGTACCGCTTCGCCGCCAACCGCGACGAGCTGGTGGCACAGGCGGTACGCAGCTGGACCGATGCATTTCAACCGGCATTCGAGCTGGATGCCGGTAGCCCCGATGCCCTGGGGGAGATGCTGGAGCAGGGGTTGCAGGCCATTGCGAGCCAGGTGCTGAGCGCGCCGGCGGTAGGCATGTTCCGGCTGCTGCAACATGAGTTTCAGGGGCGGGATGCACTGCTGGCGGCCTATCAGGACAACGGCATTGCGCGCGGCAGGGCGACGCTGGCGGACTGGTTGCAGCGCCAGCAGCAACTGGGTTGGCTACGCGCGCTCGACGTCGCACAAACCAGTGACCTGCTGCTGGCGATGACCATGGCGGAGCCGCTACGCCAGATGGCACTCGGCTTGCTGGCGCCGGGCAGCGACATCCGCGAGCGCATCGCCGCGGCCGTTGCGCTGGTGCTGCCTGGTTTGATGCGAGGGTAGGCACACACTATCAACAAGGATTCGACGTCACGGCAAAGGCGCTTAGGCCTGCCCAAGCAGGCAAAGGGCTGGGCGGCATCTGACAGCGGCGACCTGCCGAGAGTACCCCGCTTCCCGCCGGTCCCATCCCGGTCATTCAAAAACCGGGCCTGATGTCCGGCGTGTGGATGGCTCTCACTCCATCGGCGGCAGGAAGCTGCGCATCACCTCGTCGCTGTAACCGCTGTCCTGAAACGAGATCAGCACCTGATTGAGGCGGGTAACCAGTTCGAACCCGCGCGGGGAGCCCTTGCTCACCAACAGATAGAAGCCTTTGCGGCTGGGCAGGGAGAGGTTGAGCAGGCCGCTCTCACTTCGATAGATGCCAAGGCCAATTCCACTCACCAGCGGTTCTATTTCACTTGGCAAGAAATCACAGCGATCCCGCCCCAGCATATCCAGCGCCTGCTGCAGTTGCTTGACCAGATGGGGCTCCCGCGTCAAGCCATAGGGGGCATAGTTGTAACCAATCACGCCGCACACACGGGAGCGATTGACCGTTTGTAGATCCGGCGCCTCGGGGAAGCGACGTTTGAGATAGAAAAAACCGAGGTGGGTGTAGTAGAGCGGCACGCTGTAGAGGGCATATTCGGCCCGCTCCGGCTTGTAACTGGCATCCCAGGTCAGCTCGCACAGGCCGTTCTGACGATAGTCCGCCAGCTCCTGCTGTACCCGCGCCCAGGGCAGATAGCGGATCTGGTATGAGATCCCCAGCTTTTTCAGGGACTCGAGCACCAGCGTAGTGGCCGAGCCAGTGAGTCGGCTGGTATCGGGTACGCCATCCTTGCGCTCCCAATAGGTAAAGGGAGCCCATTCGTTCCCCTCCCCCAGGCAGATCTGCACCTGCGGTTCGGCCGCCTGAGCCAGACTGCTGGCTCCCAGCCCCATCAACAGCAAGATTGTTCGGTTCATTGCCCCCTCCTTGACTACCTATGCAACTTAGTTCAGTCGGCCAGTCCCCTCATGTCTCAGACCTGACTGTGTCACACCACAGCGCCAGCAGGGGCGTGGGAATGACGCCGTATTGCAGGGCCGGCGTCTGATGCCAGTCGGCCAGCTTTTGCAGCGCTCTGGCCAAACCCTGCGCCAGGGTACGGGTCACTCTCACCCCATCTTCCAGATAGAGGCTCTTGATCTCGAAGATCCCCTGCTGGCGATGGGCCTTGGCATCCATGCGCCCTACCAGCTTGCCACGGTGCAGCAGCGGCAACACGAAGTAGCCATACTGGCGCTTTGGCGCCGGGGTATAGCACTCGATGCGATAGTCAAAGTTGAACAGCTCGCTGACCCGCTTGCGATCCCAGACCAGGGGATCAAACGGCGACAGTACCGTGGTGTGAGTTGCCTTGAGGGTACCGGCCCGGGCCATGGCCAACTCATCGGCGAGGGAAGCATGAACAAAGGCACCGTGCTGCCACCCTTCCACCCGTACCGGCAACAGCTCCCCCTCGTCCGCCAGCTGATGGAGCAGGGCATCGTATTTACCGCGGCGCAGCCGATAGTAGTCGGCGACCCAGCCGGTCTTGACCAGCCCAAGGGCGCGGCAACTTGCCTGCACCATCTCCCGCCGGACCTGTTCCTGGCTCGGCAAATCCCGCTCGTCACACCAGTCGGGCATGACCCGTTCGGCGAGATCATAGACTCGCTGGAAATTGCGCCGCTCGCGCACCATCAGCTGGCCTGCGGTAAAGAGCACCTCAAGATGGCGTTTCTCCGGCTTCCAGTCCCACCAACCGTTGCCCTTCTCCCCCTTGCGCTCAAAGTCGACGGCCCGCACCGGGCCATGCTGACGAATACGCTCGATAATCTGGCCTATCTCCTGCTGATGGGTGGCGAGCCAGTTGGCCGAAAACTTCCAGCCCATGGCGGCAGGATCCAGCATGCGATGACGCAGCAGGCGGTAATCCTCGCGGGGAATGAAACAGGCCTCATGGGCCCAATACTCGAAGATGTCCCCCTCGGCCAACAGTTGTTCGAGCCAGCGAGGATCGTACTGCCCCAGTCGGCTGAACAGCACCAGATAGGGGCTGCGCGCCACCACTGAAATGGTATCTATTTGCAGCAGCGCCATACGCCGAATGGTCGCCAGCAGATCCGCAGGCTTGGCCTTGGCACGACGCGGGGTCAGCAGCCCCTGGGCTGCGAGCTGCAGGTGGCGGGCATCTTGCAGTGACAAATGAGGGATCGACATGGAAATAGGGGCATCCGTTCCAGGGTTTAAGGCCATCAGCATGCCCAACTCATGACCAAATGAAAACGCCCTGCTCAGGGTTTGGTGAAGACGACCACATCCCCATGGGGAAACAGGACGTCGGCCTGCCAGCGAATGGCCACTGCGCGAAACGATGCCTCGGCAAAAAAGACGATGTGAGTCGGGTCGTGGCGGTAGCGCCAGGTTTTGAAACGGTCGTCGTCAAGCACCCGCTGGGTCTGCAGCACCAGGATGCCGCCGGGCTTGAGGCAGTCCCAGAGCACGTCCAGTACTGCGCGCGGGTCGGCGATATGCTCGATTACCTCAGTGCTGGTGATGAAGTCATATTGGCGGGTGAGCAAGTCGGGAAGATTGGCATAGAACTTGTCATAACCCGCCATCTGGTAGCCCGCCTCCCGCCCCATGGCGATGAGCGCAGGCCCGGGGCCACAGCCAAAATCGAGGCCGCTGGCCGGTGGCGGCACCCGGCTCAGCACCTCGCCGAAGGCACGCATCAGAAAATGGCGGTAGCGGGGATCGTCCACCTGATTGTCGTGTCCGTCATAGACTGCCTTCTCCGCTGACGACCCCAGATGATCGGCTCCATCCAGCCAGACCAGCTCGCAGGACCGGCAACGATGGTAATGCTTGCCGGCCACCGGCAGCGCATAGGAATCGACTGAACCGCACAGCGGGCAAGGAGACGGGCACATGGGATTTCCTCACGAGAGTGACAGGCCCAATCCGGGATGGGCTCGAAATGGGCGCCAGCTTGCCTGCCCGGACGGCCGCTGACAAAGGGTTTTGTCCCATGGAATAACTGCCTGCAGCCCCGCTAGTTGCGGCTGTTTTCTGTTCCTTTGGGTAAAAATGAGACTGTTCTTCCCACTCTTAAGTGTTTCTTAAGTTTGCCCCTTTAGTCTGACCCTAACAGACAAGAAGGAGCCATCCATGACCACAGACATTCAAGCCCCCTACCGGCTGATCCTGGCCGACACCCCGGAACAGGTCATGGCCTTGCAGGCTTATATTCAGGCCGCCTACAGCCACGAATTCGATGCCCGTATCCCCCACTTCCTGCCCTGCTTGCTGGGTCTCTACCGGGCCGATGGCTTGCTGGTCGGCGCCTGTGGCCTCAAGCAGGCCAGCGAGGAGCGCCTCTATCTGGAACAGTATCTGGATCAGCCCATAGAGGCAGCCATCGAGACACGGCTGGGTGTGCGTGCCCGGCGGGATCGCATCGTCGAGGTCGGCAATCTGGCCTGCAGCGAACCGGGCAATGCCCGCCTGATGTTTGCGGCGCTGTGTCGTTTGCTGTGCGACAACGCCCTCGATCACGTTGTCTTCACCAGCACAGCCAAACTGCGCAACAGTTTTCATCGCCTCAGTCTCAGCCTGATCGAGCTGGCCCCCGCCAGGGCCGACCAGGTCGGAGAGGATGCCAATGCCTGGGGAGCCTACTACCACTGCCAGCCCAAGGTGATGGTGGGTGACCTCAATCAGGGGCGGCAAGCCCTGGCCCAGGGCAGCTTGCTGCTCTCCTTGCTCGCCCCCATGCCATCCCTGTTCAACTGCCCGCAGCGGAGCGCCTTATGATGCTGTTCGACCGGATAGCCCACTTCGCCCACAGTGATCCGCACAGCACGGCGCTGAGCGGCAGCAATCATAGGATCAGCTACGAACAGTTGTGGCTGCAGATCTCCGCCCTGGCCGAGCGCCTGCAACAGGCAGGCATTGCCCGGCTGGCACTGCAACTGGATAACGGCCTGCCCTGGGCGCTGGTCGATCTCGCCTGCGCAAAGGCAGGCATAGTCGTCATTCCTGTGCCGCACTTTTTCAGCCCGGAGCAGCAGGAGTGGCTACTGGAGAGCAGCGGCGCAGATGCCCTGATCGGCCCTCATCACCAGGGCTGGCAGGCAAGCGCGCCACTGCTCCTCTCAGTGGGTGAATTGCCATTGTGGCGCATCCAGCCGGTACGGGTGCCCACCCTGCCCGCCGGTACCGCCAAGATAACCTACACCTCCGGCAGCACGGGGCAACCCAAGGGGGTCTGTCTCTCCCTTGAACATATGATGGCGGTCTGTGATTCGCTGGCCCGGCGAGTCGCCCCGGCGCAGGTAGAGAAACACCTGACCCTGTTGCCGCTGACCACACTGCTGGAGAACCTGACCGGCCTCTACGTGCCGTTGCTCACCGGTGCCTGCAGCCGTATTCCCTCGCTGGGTGAACTGGGATTTTCCGGCTCCAGCAAACTGGATCCTGCCACCCTGACCCAGGCCCTGCTGCGCTGGCCAACCCACAGCCTGGTGCTGGTGCCCGAGTTGCTGCGCCTGCTGCTCGCCCTGTGCAGTGCCGATGTGGCACTGGCCGAACGCCTCACCAGCCTGCGCTTCGTCGCCGTGGGCGGCGGCAAGGTCGCCCCCGAGCTTATCAGCCGCGCCCGCAAGCTGGGGCTGCCGGTATTTGAAGGCTATGGCCTGTCGGAATGCGGCTCCGTCGTCGCACTCAATGGGCCTGATGGCCACAGCCTCGGCAGCGTGGGTCAGTCCCTGCCTCACTGCCGGATCAAGATCGCCGCTGATGGCGAGATCCTGGTGGAGGGCGCTGCCATGCTGGGTTATTTGGGGTCAGACGAACAACAACCCGCCCGGCTTGCCACCGATGACCCTTCTACCGTGCAGATCGCCACCGGCGATCTGGGTCATCTCGATGAGGCGGGTTACCTGCACATCACGGGGCGCAAGAAGAACGTGCAGATCACCGCCTTTGGCCGCAACTTCTCCCCCGAATGGGTTGAGGCCGAAGCCCAGCTATGTCCGGCCATTGCCCGCATCGTGATCTTCGGTGACGGCCAGCCGGCCAACGTCGCTCTGATCCAGCCACAGCCAGGCACCGACGCCCTGCTGGCCCAGCAGATCGAGCAGCTCAACCATCGCCTGCCCGACTACGCCCGCATCCATCACTGGCTGCCGGTGACACTGGATCAGCATCCCGATCTGCTGACTGCCAACGGTCGCCCCCGCCGCGAGCGGATCTATCACCACTTTTCCCGTCAAATCAGCCAATGCCTTACCGGAGAGACCTCATGAGCTTCTATCACACGCTGCAACACGCTACCGCATCGGCACGGGAACATCTGTTCAATGCCCCCATCATAGAGGCGTGCCGCAAGGGAGATATCTCCCGCGGCACCTATGTTGATTTTCTGTCTCAAGCCTTCTATCACGTGCGCCATACGGTACCGCTGCTGATGGCCACAGGCGGCAAGCTGGGTCAGGAGTACGAATGGGTACGGGGCGCCATTGCCGAATATATCGATGAGGAGTACGGCCATCAGGAGTGGATCCTGAACGATATTCGCGCCTGTGGCGGGGATGCCGAGGCGGTGCGCCATGGCCAGCCCGGTCTGCCCATCGAGCTGATGGTGGCTTTTCTCTATGACCAGATCCAGCGCGGCAACCCCATGGGATTCTTCGGCATGGTGCAGGTGCTGGAAGGCACCAGTGTCGCCATCGCTCTGACCGTGGCCGACCAGTTGAAGGCTGGCCTCGGTCTGCCCCCCCAGGCCATGAGCTACCTGAGTTCCCACGGCACCCTGGATCAGGAGCATCTCAAGTTCTTCGAGTCCCTGATGAACCGGGTGGAAGATCCCGCCGATCAGGCCGCCATCATCCACTCGGCCAAGGTGGTTTATCGCCTCTATGCCGACATGCTCTATCAGCTGACAAACAACCCGCAATGAGACGGCAAAGGGAGAAAGACATGTCGCTCACCCACGGCAGGATCAATAAAGGAACAGGAACCCCAACCCTATGAAACTGCAAGGAAAGCGAGTGCTGCTCACGGGCGCAAGCGGCGGGATAGGCGAAGCACTGGCCCAGGAGCTGGCGGCGCAGGGGGCACACCTGTTGCTGCACGGCCGCCGAGCCAGCGTGCTGGATCGCCTCTGCAAGGAGCTCCCCCATCCGGAACGCCACCAGACAGTGGTCGCCGATCTGGGATCCCACCAGGAACGGGCCCGTTTGCTGCAACACCCTGCATTGGAAGAGGGGTTGGATGTGCTGATCAACAACGCTGGCTGCAACCAGTTCGCCTGGCTGGAAGATCAAAGCGCCGAGCAGGTGGAGCGTCAGCTGCTGCTCAATATTGAGGCCCCTATTCAGCTTACCCGCACCCTGCTGCCCCATTTGCGCAAACCCGCCATCATCATGAATATCGGCTCCAGCTTTGGTGCAATAGGGTATCCGGGTTACAGCGTCTACTGTGCCAGCAAGTTCGCTCTGCGCGGCTTTAGCGAAGCGTTGGGGCGGGAACTGGAAGGCTCCGGCATCAAGGTGCTGCACTTCGCTCCCCGTGCGACCCGTACCAGTCTCAACTCAGAAGCAGCATACGAGATGAATGCCGAGCTCGGTACCCAGACCGACAGCCCGCAGGAAGTTGCCGAAGCCGCCGTCATCGCCCTGTGCAACGAGACCCGCCGCAGTTGGCTCGGCTGGCCGGAAAAACTGTTCGTACGGCTCAATGCCTTGCTGCCCGGCATCGTCGATCGGGCGCTGGCCAAACAACTGCCCATCATTGAACGCTACGCCCGCCACCTTCCACCAAGGACGGCAGACACCAGCGCAAGCGCTGCGCCGCAACCGGCATTGTCCCGCCCGAACCCGACCAAAAAGGAACCTTGATATGAGCTTTTCCCTTCACTCTGCCACCTCCTGTGCCATCGCCCTCCTGCTGGGTTCAAGCTGTGTCGCGGCTGCGGATGATGCGCTCATTCCGATCCAGCAACAGTGGGCAGTCTGCCAGTACCAGCAAACCGGCAAGGCCAAGGAGAGCTGCCTTGAAACCCTGAGCAGCCAGGCCGATCAGGCCAGCGCCAAAGAGGCCTTTCGGACCGACCTGCTGATCTGGTCGGCCATCGTCAAGAGCACATGGGCCGGTGCCAAGGGTGGGCTTGATGCCCTGGGTCTGGTGAAAGAGGCCAAGGCCAAACTGGAGATAGCCCTCAAGCAGGATCCCAAGGCGCTGGAAGGCTCTGCCTACACCAGTCTGGGCTCACTCTACTATCAGGTACCGGGCTGGCCGGTGGGATTTGGCGATGATGAAAAGGCAGAGGAGCTGCTCAAGCAGGCGCTGGCACTCAACCCCGCCGGCATAGATCCCAACTTCTTCTATGGCGATTTCCTGCTGGATCAGGGTCGCAAAGCCGAAGCGAAAACCTATCTGGACAGGGCGTTGGCCGCACCGGACCGCCCCGGTCGCGAGCTGGCAGATCAGGGCCGTCGCCTCGAAATTCGCAACCGGCTCGCCAAGCTATAAACCAGCCTGATAAATCAGTGATGTAAACTCTGCCCGCCCGCTTGCATACTGGTGGGCAGCGTCGTTTATGTCACTGGCGTAAACCATGAATCAGGTAGCAAGGGGGAACACAATGCGGATCCTGCTGGTAGAAGATGATGTGATGCTGGGCGATGGCATGGTGGATGCCCTGCGCAGCAGTGGCTACACGGTGGACTGGCTGCAGCAGGGGCTGCCTGCCCTGTCTGTGCTCAAGAGTGAGGAGTTCGCCGCCCTCATTCTGGATCTCAACCTGCCGGACATCGACGGCATCAGCTTGCTGCGCAAGTTGCGCCGGGAAGGCCAGGCGCTGCCGGTACTGATCCTCACGGCCCGCGATGCCCTGGACGACAGGGTGCTGGGGCTGGATGCGGGATCCGACGATTACATGGTCAAGCCCTTCGCCCTGCAGGAGCTCAATGCCCGCCTGCGCGCCCTGGTGCGGCGCAGCAAGGGGCAAGCCCAGGCTGTGCTCGAATACGGCGACATCCTCATCCACCCGGAGTCACAACAGGTCACCTATCGGGGCGAACCGGTCAAGCTCACCCCCCACGAATACAAGCTGTTGCAGGAGCTCGTTACCCAGAGCGGTCGGGTACTGAGCAAGGATCAGTTGCAGCAGAGCCTGTATGGCTGGGATGAAGGCGCCGAGAGCAATGCGGTAGAGGTGCATATCCACCATCTGCGCAAGAAGTTCTACAGCGACCTCATCCGCAATATTCGCGGTGTCGGCTATATAGTCCCCCAGCTTGAACAGTCACAGCACAAAGGTCACCTTGCATGAGTCACCCAGGTTCAGCTCGCGGCAGCGGCAACATATCCCCCGACTCTGAGCCACCACAGCACAGGGAGCCCTTTGCATGAATCACCCCCGCTCCATCCGCCGCTTTCTGCTCTCCGGCATATTGGCGCTGGTCAGTACCAGCCTGGCCATCAGCGCCCTTATCGGTTATCTGGAGGCGAGCCACGAGATGGAGGAGCTGTTCGATGCTCGTCTCGCTCAATCCTCCCGCATCACCAACCAGCTGCTCAGCCGCTATCTGGATCAGCACAGCGCCCTGCCCGCCAACGGCACCGTCTATGAAGAGTGGGAACAGCACAACCCGGACCAGTGGCAAAAGGACACCAGCTTCAATCTGCGAGGAGAGGACAGGGAGCTGACCCCCTTTGGGCACGAGTTCGAGCGCAATCTCTACTTTCAGCTGCTCAATGAGCAAGGCGGCATACTGCTGCGCTCCCCGAGCGCACCAAACCAGCCCTTGGTCGAGCTGGCTCCCGGCTTCAACACGGTAGAAAAAGACCGGCATCAATGGCGTACCTTTACCCTCTACAACCAGAACGAGCATACCTGGCTCGTCGTGGCGGAGCGGGATGACGAGCGCAGTGAGCTGGCCAGCAAGATGGCTACCCTGACCATGTTGCCGCTGCTCATTACCCTGCCCTTCCTGCTCGGTCTGCTGTGGTGGCTCATCTCTCGTGGCCTGGCACCGCTGCGACTGCTGGCACAGGCCATAAGCGAACGTCATCCAGCCAACTTGAGCCCGCTCAACCTGAAGATCCGAGCCAAAGAGCTGACCCCGCTCACCGACGAGATCAACCGCCTGATGCACGCTCTGGCCGACACCATAGAGCGGGAGAAGCAATTTACCAACGAGGCGGCCCACGAGCTGCGCACGCCGCTGGCAGTACTGCGCATCCACAGCGAGAATGCGCTGGCCGCCGAGGATGACGCCAGCCGCCAGCAGTCACTGCACAAGATGTTGCTGGCGCTCGATCGCAGCGATCGCTTGATCCGCCAGTTGCTGACCCAGGCGCGCATCGACAGCCAGCAAGGATTGGAGCTGACCGAACTTGACCTGGGGTATTTGCTGCAAGGCACACTGGCCACGCTGGCGCCCATCGCCCTTAAAAAGGGCCAGCAGCTGTCACTGGAGGGGGCCGAGCACTTGACTGTAATGGGTCAAAGCACACTGCTGGATCTGATGTTCAGCAACCTCATCGACAACGCGCTGCGTTACACCCCGGCTCAGGGCGAGATCGCGGTCGAGGCGCAGCAGGAGGGCAATCGGGTCAGGATCGATATCCGCGATACCGGCCCCGGCATTCCCACTGCGGCTCTATCGCGCCTGTGTGAGCGCTTCTTTCGGGTCAATCCCCAGCAAGGTGACGGGGTCGGGCTCGGCATGGCCATCGTCTCGCGCATCGCCCAGTTGCACGGCGCAGATCTGGACATCCACAACCGGCCAGAGGGAGGGCTGGAAGTCAGCGTGCGGCTGCCTGCTCCGCCCCTGCGTACCTTGGCATAAAGCCGGCAAGGCGCATCAATAAAAAGTGGAGGCCGGAGCCTCTACTTCCTTGTTCATGACATTCACACTGACCTTCAACGGCAAGCGGGCTTCACCGTAAAGGTTTGGCTCGAATCCACAGCACCCAGCTCCGCCAGCAGGCGGCGGCCAATCAGCACCGGATAGATCATCTTGCTGCGATCCCTCAGAGTGAACCACTCCTTGTACACCTTGTCCCCCAGGCAGATGGACATGGTCACGGTCGGTCGCTGCTCCATACCACCGGCGCCTCGCACCTTGACCATGCGCTCCACCGGCCGCTCCAGCGTCTGGCTCACCGACTTGTTGGTGTTGGCATCGGTCAGTTGCAGGGTAAAGCGCACCCAGGATTTGCCATCGCGCTTGAAGTGGTGCAGATCCCGCGCATCCATTGAAGAGGTCAGTGCGCCTGTATCGAGTTTCATCTTCACCGCCACACCGCCTGGCATGATCAGTCCCTTCTCAATCCAGCCATACACGGCAGGGGACGCTGCCGCCCATGCCACTCCCGGCAGGGAGAGGCAAGCCAACAGCAAGGTCATGGTTCGCAATACAAGCATCTTCATTCCTCGTCAGATCAGGGCCGACAAGGGCCCGAAAGGCCAAGAGTGGGGATGGAAACGCCTGCTGTCAACTGACGAAACGCGGCGTCATGCCGGTGAACACGGCGCTCGAGCTGCCCGCGTCAGGATCACGGCCTCAGGCCATAAAGGGATTCTTTTGAGGTGCTACCTGGCGGAAGCGTTCGGAGAAAAAGTGGTGCTGGATGACACCTGAGGCTGCGCTCAGGTTGTGACGCCAAAGGCTACCACAATGATGTGTGAATTATCAGTCTTGTTCTGGCGGGATTTTTGCCTACACTGTTGTAAACCGGAGGCCCTGAAAACCGCCGGTTTTTTTGCGCCTGCCGAAAATTGACCACTGCAAAAGTGACTTTCAACAAGGCTCAATAAGGAATTCGTAATGCGTATCGAAGAAGACTTGAAGCTCGGTTTCAAGGATGTCCTGTTCCGCCCCAAGCGCTCTACCCTCAAGAGCCGTTCCCAAGTCAGCCTGACCCGTCAGTTCACCTTCAAGCACACCCAGACCCAATGGCAGGGCGTTCCCGTCATCGCCGCCAACATGGATACCGTCGGCAGCTTCGCCATGGCCAGGACACTGGCAGGCTTCGAGATGATGACAGCGGTACACAAGCACTACAGCCTTGAGCAGTGGCAAGCCTTCGTCAACAGCACGGATCCGGCACTGCTCGGCCATGTCATGGTATCGACCGGCACCTCCGAAGACGATTTCACCAAGACCCGCCAGATCCTGGCCATGTCAGCCGCCCTGCGTTTCATCTGCGTGGACGTGGCCAACGGCTACTCCCAGCACTTCGTCGAGTTCCTGCGCAAGATCCGTGAAGCCTGCCCGAACCATGTCATCCTGGCCGGCAATGTGGTCACCGGCGAGATGGTCGAGGAGCTGATCCTCTCCGGTGCCGACATCGTCAAGGTCGGCATAGGCCCTGGATCTGTCTGCACCACCCGGGTCAAAACCGGCGTTGGCTACCCCCAGCTCTCCGCCATCATAGAGTGTGCCGATGCGGCCCACGGTCTGGGCGGCCAGATCGTCGGTGACGGCGGCTGTACCTGCCCGGGTGACGTAGCCAAAGCCTTCGGTGGCGGCGCCGACTTCGTGATGCTGGGCGGCATGCTGGCAGCCCACGAGGAGTGTGGCGGCGAAGTGGTGGACGTGGATGGCACCCCCTTCATGAAGTTCTACGGCATGAGCTCATCGAGTGCCATGGACAAGCATGCCGGTGGCGTCGCCGACTATCGCGCCTCCGAGGGCAAAACCGTGCTGTTGCCCTATCGCGGCCCGGTCGAGAATACGGTGCGCGACATCCTGGGCGGCGTGCGCTCCACCTGCACCTACGTCGGCGCCAGCCAGCTCAAGGAGCTGACCAAACGGACCACCTTCATCCGGGTACGCGAGCAAGAAAACAACGTCTACGGCAAGGAATGAGCTTGCCCCGAGACGAGAAAGGAGCTGAACTCAACACACACCACCTTCACCCGGGTGCGCGAGCAAGAAAACAACGTCTACGGCAAGGAATGAGCTTGCCCCGAGAAAGGAGCTGAACTCAGCACACATCACCTTCACCCGGGTGCGCGAACAAGAAAACAACGTCTACGGCAAGGAATGAACCTGCCCCTGCTGGCAGCCATCGCAACGCGATGAGCCAGGCAGGCTGACGACAGTCCCTTCGAAGCCAGCCAACCGGTGTGCTACCCTGCACACCGGTTTTTTTGTATCTCTTTTCCATCGGTGCCCTCACATGACAACCTCTTCGCCACTCAAACTACCGCCATTCGACTGGGATATTTTCTGCTGCGTCGTGGACAACTTCGGCGACATAGGCGTCACCTGGCGGCTCGCTCGTCAGCTGAAACAGCAAGACCAGGGTAGCGTCAGGCTCTGGGTGGACGATCTGGCCAGCTTCGCCCGCATCTGTCCGGGGCTCGATCCCGCGCTGGACGGTCAGTGGCAACAGGGCATCTATATCCAGCACTGGCACGACGCGCTGCCGGCGGATGTGATCCCGGCAAAGGTGGTCATAGAGGCGTTTGCCTGCGAACTGCCCGCTGCCTTTACCCAACGTATGGCGCAGCAGCAGCCAACCCCCTGCTGGATCAATCTGGAGTACCTCTCGGCCGAGAGCTGGGTCGAAGATTGCCACGGCCTTGCGTCGCCCCAGCGGGTCGGCGACCTGAGCCTCAACAAATACTTCTTCTTCCCGGGCTTCACCCCCAGCACCGGCGGCCTCTTGTGCGAACAGGGGCTCATCGCCGAACGTGACCAGTGGCAACAGGATGAGACTGGCCTTGCCGCCTACTGGGCCAGCCTGGGATTGCCGCCCAAAGGGGACAATGAGCTGAGAGTCAGCCTCTTTACCTACGAGAGCGAAGCGCTTGTGAGCCTGATAGAGGGCTGGTGCCAGAGCCCAACCCCCGTCACTTTGCTATTGCCGCTGGGGCGCTCGCTCAATGACGTGCTGAGCGGCGCCGGCCTTGCGAGCGCCATCGCCACCGCCAAGGCGGGGGATCTGCTGCACGCGGGCAGCCTCACCATCAAGCTGCTGCCCATGACGGATCAGGCAGGCTACGACCGGCTGCTGTGGAGCTGCGATCTCAATCTGGTGCGCGGCGAGGACTCCTTCGTGCGGGCACAGTGGGCCGCCCGCCCCTTCCTGTGGCACATCTACCCACAGGAAGAGCAGGCCCATATGGTCAAGCTGGACGGTTTTCTCGATCACTATCTGGCGGACTTTCCCCCGGAGGCAGCCCAATGGTTGCGGGCTTTCAACCACGCCCTCAACCTGGGGGAAGATACCAGCAAACTTTGGGCCCAATGGCCCCGATATAGCGCCATTTGGCAGCAAGATGCGCGAAGCTGGTCACATAAGCTGCTCGAGGACGGGGATCTCGTCACGCGGTTGGTGAAATTTTTAGAAAGCCGTATATAATCTGGCAGTTTTTATCCGTCCGTTTCACGAACAGGAATTTTTTACATGAAAACCGCACAGGAAATCCGCGCTGGTAACGTAGTCATGATCGGCACCGAGCCGATGGTGGTCCAGAAGGCTGAGTTCAACAAATCCGGCCGTAACTCCGCCGTGGTCAAGATGAAACTGAAGGGTCTGCTCAACGGTAGCGCGACCGAGACCGTATTCAAGGCCGACGACAAGCTGGACGTGGTTCAGCTGGAGCGTAAAGAGTGCACCTACTCCTACTTCTCCGACCCCCTGTATGTCTTCATGGATACCGAGTACAACCAGTACGACGTCGAGAAAGACAACCTGGGTGACGTGCTGAACTACCTGGTAGACGGCATGGAAGACATCTGCGAAGTGACTTTCTACAACGAGAAAGCCATCTCCGTAGAACTGCCGACCACCATAGTTCGCGAAGTTGAGTACACTGAGCCGGCCGCCCGTGGCGACACCTCAGGTAAAGTAACCAAGCCTGCCCGCCTGAAGGGCACTGGCTACGAGCTGGCTGTTGCCGCCTTCGTAGAGATCGGTGACAAGATCGAAATCGACAGCCGCACCGGCGAGTTCAAGCGTCGTCTCTCCTGATCGACCCCTTGAATTGAATGCAAAAAAGCGAGCCATTGGCTCGCTTTTTTATTGATCCCCTGGCCGCACTTCAGAAAACCGGCCCGCCGCCGCTAACCCAGTTAACCGGGGAGCGTACTATGGCCAGATTATCCTTATCACTGCTGTTACTGACCCTGCTGGCAAGCGGTGCTTCGCAGGCCAGCGAAGTCACGCCACCCGCCCCCCTCGACTATTGGCAGAACAGTGACTGGCAAGGACTGCCCGATAGCACCCAGATCGACAAGCAGACAGTGCTGTTCGCCAAGCACGACAGCGACAGCTATGTGGGGCTGGCGATCCTGCTGCCGGACTGGCAGCGCAGCGGCCAGCTGTGGCAACTGACCCGGGCCCTCGGCCGGCTCGGCTTCGATACCCTGCTGCTGCTTCCCTCTCCCCAACAGGCGGAGCTGGACCCCGCCGCCGAGAAGAAACAGCAGGCCATCGACGACTTTCGCAAACAGTTTGCCGCCCGCATCATCAAGCTGGGGGATGCCAAACTGCAAGAAGGGGGCTTCAAGCTGATACTGGCCCAGGGCACCAGCGCCGCCTGGGCCACCAATCTCATCGCCAGCGAGCAAGTGCCCGCCCCCGATGCTCTGGTGCTGCTCGATGGCTTCTTCCCGAATGTGCAAAGTAACCAGACCCTAGCCAAGCAGGTGGCCCAGGCCACCATGCCGACCCTGGATCTCTATCAGGAAGAGGGAGGGCGCTGGCCATTGCTGGCCGCCGAAGCTCGTCGCAGCGAGAGCCGCCGCAGCCACAAGCTCAACTACCGTCCCTACGCCTTGATGGAGCTGGATGAAACACCGACCCGCATTCAGGGTTGGCTCACCCACCTCGGCTGGCTCTGACCTCGACCTGCCCCCAAAATGCAGCCAGCGTCACAGACAGCGCCATTGATTCACCATTGACGGCGTTCAGGCTGGCTCCCTGGCGCCCATATTTGGCATCATGACGGCTCCAATGGCAGGAGGCGTCATGCAGCAGATAGTTTTTCTCGATAGCGATACCCTGGATGCGGGCATCACACTGCACAGGCCCGACTTTCCTCATCACTGGCAGAGCCATCCAAGCACGGCCCCCGAGCAGGTGGTGGAGCGGCTCAAGAATGCCAGCATTGCCATCATCAACAAGGTACGCATCGGCGCCCCTGAGCTGGCACAACTGCCGGATCTCAAGCTGATCGCCCTGGCGGCCACCGGCAGCGACAACGTGGATCTGGAGGCGTGCCGGGCAGCCAATGTCGGGGTGTGCAACATCCGCAACTACTCGGGCCCCTCTGTGCCGGAGCACGCCATGGCACTGATGCTGGCCCTGTCGCGCAACCTGTTTGCCTGGCGCCAGTCCCTGCTGGAGGGGCGCTGGCAGCAGAGCGGCCAGTTCTGCTTCTTCGACCACAACATCATGGATCTGCACGGCAAGCAGCTCGGCATCATAGGCAAAGGTACCCTGGGTCAGGCGCTCGGCGAACGGGCGCAGGGGATGGGCATGATAGTGCGTTACGCCCAGAGCCAGATAGGCGCCAGCCACGACGAAGATAGGCTGCCGCTGGATGCGCTGCTGCAAAGCTCGGATGTGGTCAGCCTGCACTGCCCGCTCACCCCCTACACCCGCCACCTGATCGGCGAACGGGAGCTGGCCTTGATGAAACCGGGCGCCTTGCTCATCAACGTGGGCCGTGGCGGCCTGGTGGATGAAGCGGCACTGCTCAAGGCGCTGGCCAACGGTCGCCTCGGCGGCGCCGGTTTCGACGTGGCGAGCGTCGAGCCGCCGCCCCCGGATCATCCGCTGATGCAGGCTTTGCAATACCCCAATTTCATCCTGACGCCCCATGTGGCCTGGGCCAGCGAGGAGTCGATGCAGCGCCTCGCGGATCAGCTGATCGACAATATCAACGCCTTCGCCGAGGGACGACGCCAGCACCGGCTGGTCTGAGTCATATCATGCAAAGAGGGGCCTGTTGGCCCCTCTTTCTAGTTGTCGCCAGCACGCCGCAAGGCTGACATCAGTCATCGTCGTGCCATCTGTGTTTCTTGTGCTTTTTGTGCTTCTTATGTTTCTTGTAGTGATGATCGTCGTCGTAGCGGTTGTTATTGCTTTTGTGACCATCCCCCGTCTTGGCACCGATGGCCGAGCCGCTGGCCCCCCCGACACCGGCCCCGATCAGCTGGCCTGTGCTGCCGCCGACGCTCTTGCCGATGGCCGCGCCACCCAGTGCACCGACGGCTCCACCCAGGGCAGCCTCATTCTTGTTTCCCTTATTGGCAGTGGCGGCGCCACCGGCCGCACCGCCGAGTGCCGCACCGACCAGGGCTCCGGTATCGCCCCCCAGCTCTTTGCCAATCATGGTGCCCGCCACACCGCCTGCACCGCCACCGAGTATGGTGTTGAGGGTTTCCGAGGCCTGCACAGCGCCGCTCATCAGCAGCAGGGAGCCCAACAGGGCCAGGGCACTCATGCCGCGCTTTTTCATCTCCATGGGGTACTCCTGTCAAACCTGATTAATTTCCCCTGCACTATACAAATGGCCACCCGCCGCGCCAGTAGCGCAAACAGCCTGGCATTTAATCCAAAGGAATCCCGGCAAGACGTCAGGAAGAAAAATAAAAAATTAACACCATGAAAATAAAGATAAAAAATCTCAGTTCGGCACAAGGTGAACGGTATTTAGTCCAACGTCAGGCTGTCGCAGCCCGGCGCGGGCATGCAGGGATCAGACAGATATTGTCACCCCGGGGGATGCAGGCTCACCGCCAGTATCCGGGGATGGAGAGCGATGCCAGCGATCCCGACCTGGTCGCTTGCTCTGGTAGAGGCATTCGTCGGCTCGCTCGAACAAAAAGAGGCCATCCTCCGGGTAGTGGGCACCGCCCGCGCTCAGGGTGACCTGTGCCTGGATTCCAGCCAGTGCTGGTTGCGTACCCGCGCAAGCAGATGATGCAGTCGTGACTCCCGCTCGTGGCGCTCCCACGGCAGCAGGGCAGCAAACTCGTCCCCCCGATCCGATAGACGGCGCCGGTGCCAGGCTCGGCAGTCAGCAGCTCGCCTACCCGGTTGGGCACCCGCTTGATCATCACGCTGCCACTGAAACAGTCGATGTGAACCGAACTTGTGGTGAAAAGACAGGATCAATAGTCGATAGAAATCGGCTGGAGAACCGCCTATGGATTAAAAACGCCAGAATGTGAGGCGGCTCATTCTTCCCTGCCAACCAATATCCACGGAGAGTAAAAACAGTGACCACTGGGCGTTGACGGTTAAGGAGGAAACGAGTGTTATAGTCTATAGCTTGCACAATCGGAGCCGGATGGCCTTGCAACAACCACCGAATGCGATTATCTGTCAAACAAAGGAGATGTTATGAGCAGTCCGTTTATCGAACAGATCAAAGTACGTCGTACCATCTATGCCCTGGGCGACCAGGTGTCTCACACGCCGGAGCAGCTGACGACCCTGATCCAGGATGCCATCAAGCACAGTCCCTCCTCTTTCAACTCCCAGAGCTCCCGCGCCGTCATACTGTTTGGCGCCCAGCACCACAAGCTGTGGGATATCGTCAAGGCCGAGCTGAAGAAAATCGTGCCACCGGACGCCTATGCCCAGAGTGAAACCAAGGTAGATGGCAGCTTCCGCGCAGGGTTCGGCACAGTGCTGTTTTTCGAGGATACGGATGTCATCAAGGATCTGCAGCAGAAGTTTGCGCTGTATGCCGACAACTTCCCCATCTGGTCGGAACATGCCACCGGCATCGCCCAGTTTGCGGTCTGGACCACCCTGGCCCAGGAGAAGGTTGGCGCCTCCCTGCAACACTACAATCCGCTGATCGACGAAGCGGTACGCAAGGAGTGGGACCTGCCCACCAGCTGGCTGCTGCGCGCCCAGATGCCTTTTGGCAGCATCAAGCAACCGGCTGGCGACAAGACCTTCATGGATGATGCAGTGCGGTTTCGCGTCTTCAAATAACCCGGCCCCCACATCCGCTTCAAGCCCCCGCTGGTCGGGGGCTGCTTGTTTCCAGACGCCTGTCAGGTCAGCAGGCCAACCTGCAACATACCCTTCTCGTCTTCCTCCACACTCACCTGACGCCAATCCTGGATCACGGCTATGACGGCCGGATCCAGCAACCGCTTGCCTCCGACCTGCACCACGGCGCAGCCGGCTCGCAGGGCGCTCTGTATGCCAGCCGGTGCATCCTCGAACACCAGACAGTCGGCGGGGGCAACCCCGAGCCCCTTGGCCCCCAGCAGATAGGGTTCGGGGTCCGGCTTGCCATGAACCACGTCCTCCGCTGCCACCAGCAGGGTAGGCAACGGTAAACCGGCACTCTCCAGCCGATGGCGGGCAACCCTCTGGCTGGCGGAGGTGACCAGCGCCCAGCGCTCGGCTGGCAAGCGGGTCAGCAGAGCCCGGCTGCCCATGATGGCTTCACCGCGCCCGGTGTGATGGATCTCCAGCTCATCGAGCAGGGCGACCTCCTGCGCCATGTCCAGCTGCGGCGCCAGGGCCCTGATCACCTCCCGCGAGCGCAAGCCGTGGCACATCGCCAGCACGGGCTCAGGGGCCAGCTGATGACGTCGGCACCAGAGCCGCCACACGGTTTCCACCTCGTCGGTGGAGTGAACCAGGGTGCCATCCATGTCCAGCAACAGGGCCGCAGCCCGCAGGGTGAGCCGGGTCATGACGAAGCCCCAGCCAGCACATTGCTGAAGGCCCGCTGCTGGGCACTCTGCTCATAACAGGCCAACGCCTGCTCGGCATTGCTCGCCCACACTTGCAAAGGCCCGACGACGAAGCCTTGTTGCAGCAGGCTGGTCAGCAGTTCTCCCGTCTCCGGCGCAGCCAGTGGCTGGGCCATCACCAGGGTTCCCTTGATCAGAAACAGATAGCGTTCGGTAGACATGATATGGCTCCTTGTTGCACGTCAGAGCGGGCAAATGGCCCGTAACGAGACCATTAGAACAAGGCAGTTAGATAATTTATAATCAATTAATCGCCACATTGGATAACCAAACGGAATGAAATTCGACTTGAGGCAACTGCAGGCATTCGTGATGCTGGCCGAGACCACCAACTACCGGGAGGCTGCCAGCCGGCTGTTTATCACCCAGCCGGCGCTGACCAAGCAGATCCAGGGGCTGGAGCTGGCCCTTGGCAGCACCCTGTTCAACCGGGGTCGCCATGGCGCCCAACTGACTGCCATCGGCACCCAGCTGCTCACCCAGGCCAGCGCACTGGTCGAGCACGGCAGGGGATTTGAACGCCATGCCCTGGCGCTGGCGAGCGGCATTGCCGGACGGCTCAAGATCGGCTTCGGGCTGTCCAGCTTTGCGCTGGCTCCTTCGCTGGTCGCCCGCTTCAAGCAGCAGGTACCCGATGTGATGGTACATATGCAGGACATGACCTCAGCCACCCAGCATGAGCGTCTGCTGTCGGGTCAGTTGCAACTGGGCTTCATGCGCAGACCACAGGCCCCTCAATTGCAAGAGTACAGATTGCTGACCGACCGGCTGGTGCTGGCCGTTCCCAGCCAGATGACGGGGCCGGATCCGGCCACCTTCGACGTTGAGTGGGCCCTCGCCAACCAGCCCCTGCTGCAAATGGTCGGCCATCGTTGTCCTGGGCTGAGCCAGCAGATCGCCAGCTTCCTTGGCGCCAACCGGCTGACCGCCATAGTCCAGGAAGCAGAGGATATACAGACACTGGTCGCGTTGGTGGCCGCCGGGATCGGCAACGCCATACTGCCACGCAGCGTCAGCTTTATCGCGGGCCAGGGTGTTACCCTCTACCCCTTGTCCGGGCCAAAGTCAGAGTGGGAAATCAGTCTGGTCTGGAATTCCGAGTTTGCCGACCCTATTCGCGATCGATTCCTGCAACTGGTCATGGCGGCACATCCCGCACCTCAGCAGGCAGAGTCCGAAGGGATAAGGCCTTGCCACGGTCCCATTATCGAATGTGGCCTTCACTCAAGGGTTGGGTAATGAGGGACAAGCCACGCTGTGGCAACGGTTCTTCCCCTCCTTCTTGGCCGTGTAGAGAGCCATGTCGGCAGCGGCCAGCAGCTCATCTTCCGAGACCAGCACCCGCTCAGGGAGCTGGGTAGCAATGCCGATACTGGCGCTGAGCCGGGCATCGCCCAGCTCATTCATACTCAACTCCTTGATCCCGAGGCGAATCGCCTCCCCCATCCTCAAGGCTGCCTCCTTGCCGGTATTGCCGAGGACCACCGCAAATTCATCGCCCCCGAACCGGCTTGGCAGATCCGCAGGCCGCTGGCAAAAGGCGTTGAGCAGGTGACCCACCTGCCGCAAGAGATCATCTCCAACCTGATGGCCGAAGTGATCGTTGCACGCCTTGAAGTTGTCCAGATCGAGCATGATGAAGGAGATGGGCGTGCGCTCCCGCATGCTGCGGCGCCACTCGTTATGCAGAAAACTGTTGAACAGGCGCCGGTTGGCAAGACCTGTCAGGGGATCATGCTGGGAGAGGTGGGTCACATCCAGCTCCAGCAACTTGCGCTCAGTGATATTGATATGGGTGATGGTATAAAACTCGACATCCACCCCTAGTACGGGGGAGACCCGCATCATGAACCAGCGCTGTATATCCGGGCTGTGGCAGGGATACTCCAGATGGAAATGGTCCTGTTCGCCACAGAGCACCCGGCGGATCCCCTCTGCCGCCATCAGCACCAGCGGCTCGACGGCGCTGTCGAACACCCGCAAGTAGTTGATACCAAGCCAGTCATACCCTTTTGGCATGCCATTTTGCTCGGCAAACCGGTTCCAGGCGAGGTTGGTGTAGTGGATAACCCCAGCCCGATCAATCACGGCGATCTGGTCCTCCAGCGAGTTCAGCAAGGCTGCCAGGTACTGCGCCCGTTCGGAAAAGTGAAACAACGAGCCCTGAAAGTAATCCACCATGACCATGATCCTGAAAAATAATAAACGGCATATACGGCAACAAACGAGTCAGCACTAGAAGTAAAGCCGCCATCCGTCACCTTGCCAACAAAGGTGGCGCCAACGAACAGACAGGGCCTGGCCCGGTATTACCCTATCCGACATGGCGCATCAGCATGAAAAGAGCTGTGGATATTAGCAGCGGCAATCGGGCAGGCCAGCCTCAGTGGCCACACCACTGCCGTTCACAGGGCACCCCATCCCCCTCTCCGTCCATCTTGGTGTTCGGGCAATGTCGCAAGAACCAGGTAGCCTCCTCGCAAGAGGTCATCTGGGAGCAATACTCACGACCATCGCACTGATAGCTGAGAGTAGAGGTCTGTGGCGTGCTACGGGAGGCACTGCCTTCATCACCGATGAAGGAGGAAACCGGCAAGGGGACCACAGAGTCGGTCGAAAAACGGGAGTAGAGGGAGAACAATCCCACCACCAGCAGCAGGGGGATCACTTTGCCACGCCAGCTGCTCTTGTGGCGATAGGCGGGGCGAGGGCGGGATCCAGGTCTGGGTGATGCTGGTTGTGACGATCGGGTGCTGGTCTCTCTGCCGAGCCGGGGGGATGCAGAAGGTGGATTGAACCCGTCCGCCAGCGACAAGGGTCTGTCGGGAAAGAACACCTGCACGGCTCTGGGCTTGTCATCCTTGCCAGTGCCTAGCTGGTAGGAGACGCGCTCCCCGACGTTGGGCAGCGAGCCATCGGATTGCAGGGCCGAAATGTGCACGAACAGTTCGCTCCCTTGCTGCTCGCCCCCCTCCTGCTCCGGCGTGATAAAACCGAAGCCTCGCGCCTCGTTCCAGCTCGCGATCCGTCCCTGATAACGCATGCCCTCATCCTTGTGGCCATCAATGCTGATCCCATGTTGCCCTAAAACGGCGCCAGCTCAACAGGGGCCTGGGGACAAAATGTCAAAATGGTGAGCGAAAACAGCCTTGACCAGCGAGATCACGCCAGCTGGGCCACCTTGATGATCTCGGCGATACGGCCGAGCAGGCGCAGCGAGGTGTGATGCTCGGTGGCATCCGCCGCCGCGCAGGCATCCTCCAGTATGGTGATGGCGTAGTCGCGATCGTGCCCCTCCCGCGCCGCCGCCTGAATGGCCCAGCTGGTGCTGACCCCGCACAGATAGAGGTGATCGATATGATTGGCCCGCAGTGCCGGTTCCAGTGCAGTGCCATAGAAGGGGCTCACTCTGGGCTTGGTCAGCACCAGATCACCGGGTTGCACATCCAGCTCGGGGTGAAAATCGGTGCCATTATCGGCAAGCGACAGAGCCCCAAACTGCTTGGCCCGGCCAAACATGGGCGAGTCCTTGGGTTGCAGCAGATAATTGCCGTCAAACCCCACCTTGATGAGCACCACCAGCCAGCCGTGGCCGCGGGCATGGGCCAGCGCCTGATTGGCATGGGCGATGGCGTCTTGTTCCACAACATGGGCAGCCGAGGCGGCGATACGTCCGTCCGAGTGGGCGATGTCGTTGATAAAATCGATAACCAGCAGTGCTTTGTTCATCACTTTCTCCTCTGCGAAGATTCAGATCCGGCAATCTTGTTCACATCATTCATACCAGACCCAGTGCGTAGCGCAGCGCCATCTCCTTGAGCGGGCCTGCCTTGTCCGCCAGATTGAGGGCCAGATTGCGGGCCAGCTTGAGCGGTCCTATCTCGTTGCTGAACACGCCATAGAAGAGATCCATCCCCGACTGCATTAAAAGATTGTCGGGGCGACGGTGGCGCTCGTAACGCTCCGCCAGGGCCAGCTGATGCCAGTCGGCACCGGCTTTTGCCAACAACCCGGCCCAGCAGGCCACGTCCTTGAAGCCAAGGTTGACCCCCTGCCCCGCCAGCGGGTTGATAGTGTGGGCGGCATCGCCGAGCAGCACCACCCGACCGGCGTGATAGTCATTGGCGTGGCGTCGCACCAGCGGGAAACTCCCCTTGGCCGTGACGGTGAAGCCGCCGAGCCGGGCCGGAAAGTGGCGGCGCACCTCCTCCCCCAGCTTTTCGTTGCTCATGGCCGACAAGGCGCGAATGCGGGCGGGATTGTCATACCAGACCAGGGAGCCGTGCTGGCCGGGTAGCGGCAGGAAGGCGCGCGGACCACTCGGGGTAAATTGCTGCCAGGTGATGTCTTCCTGCACAAACTCGGTGTCGATGTTGATCAGCATGCAGTGCTGACGATACTCGAAGCGCGATACGCCAATCCCAGCCAGCCGGCGCATCTGGGACTCGGCACCATCGCAGGCCAGCACCCAGCGGGCGCAAAGCTCTGTGCCGTCGTCCAGGGTCAGTACCGCCTCATCCGCGCTCTGACGCAGGCTCATCACCGCTGCCGGAGTGTGGGTCTGGATGTTGGGGAAATCTTCCATCCTCTTGAGCAGGGCCAGCTGCACCAGCCGGTTCTCTATGATGTAGCCAAGCTGGGGCAGGCCGAGATCGGCCGCGTCGAACCGGGTGGCAAAGCCATCCAGCTCCCAGGTCTCCAGCCGGCGGTAGGGACAGAGCCGCATCTGCTGCAGGTGCGACCAGGCGCCGGCTTGATCCAGCATCGCCACCGAGGCCTGGCTGATAGCGGAAACCCGCAGATCCAGCGGCTGCTCAGGGGCGTATTGCTCGGGCAATTGGGTCTCTATGACCCGAATGGAGAGGCCCTGCGCCGCCAGCAGACAGGCGGTGGCAGCGCCGACCATGCCAGCGCCGACGATGGCGATATCACACTGTTCCATAACTTGATTCCTGAAAAGGGACACCCCGGACCAGGGTAGGCGGGGCCGGACCGAATGGGGACATGATACCGCAAGGAACCGGCAGAAACAGTGAGACAAATTGCGAATTGCTGCGCCAAATCAAGGAGAAAGCCCATGCCCATACGGACAGGCTCCGGGGCAAAGCCCCCCATGGCGGGCTGGATATTAGCTAGGCAGTATCCAGATTGCGGAGTAAAATGCCCGGTCCTTTGACCATGCCGATTTCAACACAAGTCAAGAGAAGCAATGAGCAAGAAACTTCACATTAAAACCTGGGGTTGCCAGATGAACGAGTATGACTCGTCCAAGATGGCCGACCTGTTAGATGCCAGCAATGGCTACACGCTGACCGAAGAGCCCGAAGAGGCAGATGTCTTGCTGCTGAATACCTGCTCCATTCGCGAAAAAGCACAGGAGAAGGTGTTCCACCAGCTGGGCCGCTGGAAAAAGCTCAAAGCAAACAAACCCGGTCTGGTGATCGGCGTGGGTGGCTGCGTGGCCTCTCAGGAAGGGGAGAACATTCGCAGTCGCGCCCCCTATGTGGATATCGTCTTCGGTCCGCAGACCCTGCATCGCCTGCCCGCCATGATCAAGCAGGTCCAGGAGGGCCGTGGTGCCCAGGTGGACATCGCCTTCCCCGAGATCGAAAAATTCGACAGTCTGCCGGAACCCCGCGCCGAAGGCGCCACCGCCTTTGTCTCCATCATGGAAGGCTGCTCCAAATACTGCTCCTTCTGCGTGGTGCCCTACACCCGCGGCGAGGAGGTGAGCCGGCCGATGGATGACGTGCTCTACGAAATCGCCCAGCTCGCCGAACAGGGCGTGCGCGAGGTGAACCTGCTGGGCCAGAACGTCAACGCCTACCGGGGCCCGACCTTTGATGGCAGCATCTGCTCCTTCGCCGAGCTGCTGCGCCTGGTGGCCGCCATCGACGGCATAGACCGCATTCGCTACACCACCAGCCATCCCATCGAGTTCACCGACGACATCATCGAGGTCTACAAGGACACGCCGGAAGTGGTCAGCTTCCTGCACCTGCCGGTGCAGAGCGGTTCGGATCGCATCCTGACCATGATGAAGCGCCCGCATACAGTGCTGGAGTACAAGTCCAAGATCCGCCGCCTGCGCGCCGCCCGTCCCGACATCACCATCAGTTCCGACTTTATCGTCGGCTTCCCGAACGAGACGGACGAGGATTTCGAGGCCACCATGAAGCTGATCGAAGAGATCAACTTCGATATGAGCTTCAGCTTCATCTATAGCCCGCGTCCCGGCACGCCGGCCGCCGACATGCCAGACGACGTCGACATGGAGGTGAAGAAGGTCCGTCTGGCTCGCCTGCAGCATGTCATCAACAACCAGTCGATGCAGATTGGCCGTGCCATGCTGGGCTCCACCCAGCGCATCCTGGTGGAAGGGCCCTCCAGGCTCGACCCTATGCAGCTGTGTGGTCGCACCGAGAACAACCGCGTGGTCAACTTCGAAGGGGCGCATACCCTCATCGGCGGCTTTGCCGATGTGGAGATCACCGAGGTACGCCCCAACTCCCTGCGCGGTCGCTTTATCCGCGGTGAGGATGAGATGAACCTGCGCATCGCCACTGCGCCCCGCGAGATCCTGGCTCGTCGTCCCGACAATGTGCCCGATGCCCTCGGCGTGGCCGCCTTCACTCCCCACTAATCTCTTCGTGCCCATCTGGCCTTGCCGGATGGGCACAGCGTCAAGACGAGGATATTTTGAGCCGACACATAGCGACCCTGAATCTGCATCTGGAGCCCGCCGACAACCAGCGCCTTGCCAGCCTGTGCGGCCCCTTCGATGACAACATCAAACAGCTGGAGCGCCGTCTCGGCGTCGAGATCAGCTACCGTGACAACCACTTCCAGTTGCTGGGCAAACAGGCCCAGGTGGATGCGGCGGCCGTCATCCTCAAGCACCTCTATGTGGAAACCCAGCCCCTCAAGGGCGGCAAGGTGACCGACATCATCCCCGACATGGTGCATCTGGCCATTCAGGAGTCGCGGGTGCTGGAGCAAGATGACGAACCGGCATCAAGCATCCCCTATGGCAAGGAGGTGACGGTCAAGACCAAACGCGGCCTCATCAAACCACGCAGCCCCAATCAGGCCCAGTACATCGCCAATATCGTCAGCCACGACATCTGTTTCGGCATAGGCCCGGCCGGTACCGGCAAGACCTATCTGGCAGTGGCGGCGGCGGTGGATGCGCTGGAGCGTCAGGAGATCCGTCGCATACTGCTGACCCGTCCTGCGGTGGAAGCGGGTGAGAAACTCGGCTTTCTGCCCGGGGACCTCTCCCAAAAGGTCGACCCTTACCTGCGCCCGCTCTACGATGCCCTGTTCGAGATGCTGGGGTTCGAGCGGGTCGAGAAGCTGATGGAGCGCAACATCATCGAAGTGGCGCCGCTCGCCTATATGCGCGGTCGCACCCTCAATGATGCCTTCATCATCCTGGATGAGGCCCAGAACACCACCACAGAGCAGATGAAGATGTTCCTGACCCGCATCGGCTTCAACTCCAAGGCGGTGGTGACCGGTGATATCACTCAGGTGGACCTGCCACGTAGCGCCAAATCCGGTCTGCGCCACGCGCTGGAGGTGCTGCAAGGTGTCGATGGCCTGTCGTTCAACTTCTTTGAATCCAAAGACGTGGTTCGCCACCCAGTGGTGGCCCGTATCGTGCAGGCGTACGAAGCGTTCGATGCCAAACTGGCAGACGAGCAGGCGGCCAGCAAATCCCATAAGGAGAGTGCCCAATGAGTGTGACCCTGGATCTGCAACTGGCCTGCGCGGACACCGACGGCCTGCCCGGCGAAGCACAGCTGCAAGGCTGGCTGGACGGTACCATTCTCGGCTTCCAAGAAGAGGCCGAAGTGACGGTGCGTATCGTCGACGAGGCGGAGAGCCGCGAGCTCAACCTCACCTATCGCGGCAAGGACAAGCCCACCAATGTGCTCTCCTTCCCGTTCGAGGCACCGCCCGGTCTGGAGCTGCCGCTGCTCGGCGATCTGGTGATCTGCCGCCAGGTGGTGGAACAGGAGGCTGCCGAGCAGAACAAGCCGCTCGAAGCACACTGGGCCCACATGGTTGTGCATGGCAGTCTCCATCTGCTAGGTTATGACCATATCGAGGATGACGAGGCAGAGGAGATGGAACAGCTGGAACGTGACATCATGCAGGAACTCGGCTTTGCCGATCCTTATCTGAACGACGAAAAGTAAAGGACGGGATCGTCATCGCCTTGAAACAGCCGATGGCCATCCTTACATACCCAAAACAATTCCAAATGTGTTCAAGCGAGTAACCAAGAGAAAAAATGACTGACGATCACCCTAGTACCGGCTCGCCGAAGAAAACCTGGCTCGACAAACTCAGCCAACTCTTCCAGGGCGAGCCAAGAGACCGCAACGATTTGGTGGATGTGATAGCGGATGCCGAGGAGCGCGATCTCATCGATCAGGACACCAAGGACATGATTGAAGGCGTACTCGAAATAGCCGAGTTGCGCGTTCGCGACATCATGATCCCCCGCTCCCAGATGGTCACCATAGAGAAGTCCCAGCCGGTGGACGATATCTTGCCCGTGATCATAGAGTCAGGTCACTCCCGCTTTCCGGTGATCAACGAAGACAAGGATCATGTGGAGGGCATACTGCTCGCCAAGGATCTGCTGCCGTTCGGTTTTGGCGGCCACCATGCCAGCGAGCCGCTGCAGCTGGAAAAAATCCTGCGCCCGACCGTGATAGTGCCCGAGAGCAAGCGGGTCGACAGGCTGCTCAAGGAGTTTCGCGAAGAGCGCTATCACATGGCCATCGTGGTGGACGAGTTTGGCGGTGTCTCGGGTCTCGTGACCATTGAAGACATACTGGAGCTCATCGTCGGCGAGATCGATGACGAGTTCGACGACATCGAAGATGAGCCGGACGAGATCCGCCGCATCAGCAAGCGGGTCTTCGCAGTCAGTGCCCTCACCGAGATCGAGGATTTCAACGACTTCTTCGGCACCCAATTCAGCGATGAAGAGGTGGATACTGTGGGCGGTCTTGTGATGCACGCCTTCAGCCACCTGCCGAAAAAGGGTGAGGAGATCGAGTTGCAAGGTTACCTGTTCAAGGTGATGCACGCCGACCGGCGCCGCCTGCAACAGCTGCAGGTGAAGATCCCCGACAACCATGTCGCGGCCCAGTCTGAAGCGCAATAAGTCGCTCTGACGCCCTATAAGCCTCACGCAGCTATACTTGCCGTGAAGCATCAGCGCCCCGCTCGTCGGGGCGCTTGCCGTTTGGTGGCAGGGCAAGCTGTCGCCCCTTGACCCCACAACCCTCCCTTACCTCAGTGAACCGTGCCCGTCTCCCATTTTCTGCCCGGCTTTTTGCTTGAACAGGTCCAGGCAGTCGGGAGGCTCGCCGTTAACCGCATTTACAGGTTAAGATACCGGCCAATCAACCTGTTATCGTCCAATCCGAGCCTGCATAGTCCGTGAAATCATCGCCCGTGAAATCAAAACTCCTGACCAGTCTGTTTGCCATGGCATCCGGCGCGCTCGCCGTCCTGGCCTTCTCGCCGTTCGACTACTGGCCTCTGGTCATCCCGTCCCTGCTCGGCCTCTATGCGCTGCTGGACAAGGCCAATCCCAAACAGGCTGCCTGGCGCGGTTTTGGTTATGCCATGGGCCTGTTCCTGCCGGGGCTATGGTGGATCCACGTCAGCATGACCATGTTTGGCGGCATCATGCTGCCGGTCGCCTTCGTATTACTGGCAGGGCTCTCGGCTTATCTGGCAGTCTATCCGGCCCTGGCCTGCTGGGCCTTTGCCCGCTTCTTCAGTGGCCGTCACTGGAGCCGCTGGCTGCTCGCCTTCCCGGCACTCTGGCTGGTGGCTGACTGGCTGCGGGGCTGGGTAATGACAGGCTTCCCCTGGCTCTGGTTTGGTTACAGCCAGATCGACGGGCCGCTCAAGGGCTTCGCCCCCATATTGGGGGTGCAGGGCATCACGCTGGCACTGCTGCTGTCGACGTCCGCCCTCTGGCTGGTGTGGCAGAACCGCAAACCCGTCTGGCTGCTGGTGCCCGTCGCACTGATCGGTGCCGCCCATGGACTGATGCAGCTCAACTGGGTGACCCGGGGCGAGCCGGTCAAGGTAGCTCTGGTACAGGGCAATATCGCCCAGTCCCTCAAGTGGGATCCGGAGGCCCTGGTACCGACGGTGCGCACCTATCAGGATCTCAGCCGCGAAAATCAGGATGCCGACATCATCATCTGGCCGGAATCGGCGATCCCGGCCATCGAGAAAGAGATGGGCAACTACCTGGAGAGCCTGGACAAGGCGATGAAGGTGAACGATACGGGTCTGCTGGCCGGCATAGTCCACTACGATTTCGAGCAGCAGCGCTTCTTCAATACCGTGCTTGGCATGGGAGTGCAGGACGCTGACGGCAAGGAGGCGTATCACTATGAGCACAAGAACCGCTACTACAAGCACCACCTGCTGCCCATCGGCGAGTTCGTGCCGTTTGAGGATCTGCTACGCCCCATAGCCCCCTTCTTCAACCTGCCCATGTCCTCCTTCAGCCGGGGGGACGAGCAGCAACCGAACCTGATTGCCAAGGGGCTCAAGTTTGCCGCCGCCATCTGCTACGAGATCATCTTCCCCGAAGAGGTGCGCCGCAATGTACAGCCCGATACCGACTTCCTGCTGACCGTTTCCAATGATGCCTGGTTCGGCACCAGTATCGGCCCCTGGCAGCACCTGCAGATCGCCCGCATGCGCGCCCTCGAGCTGGCACGCCCGCTGCTGCGGGGCACCAACACTGGCATCACTGTCGTCACCGAGATTGACGGCAGCATCATAGGTCAGATCCCGCAGTTCGAAGCAGGGGTGCTGCGCGCCGAGGTACGTCCCGCCCACGGTTCGACCCCCTACCTGCGCTTTGGCGACTGGCCGCTGTACGGCATGACGGCCCTGCTGCTGGGGCTCGCACTGGCGTTACGTCCACGTGCCCATCCCTGGGCCCGTGAACTCTGATCCGGCACGTTCAGACACCTGCACATCAACAAAAGAGGCGCCCCATGGGGCGCCTCTTGCCATTTCATTTCGCTAGTTGATGGTATTCAGGGCGAGAGCGGCTCGCGGTGATATTCGTGGCCGCCACATTCGGGGCAGGTATCGAGTGGTTGAGGGTGCAGCACTGTATGGCGCCAGCCGCACTGCTCGCACACCATGACGCCGAGTCCCACCCAGTCTCCCGCTTCGTACACCCCTTTGTGTTCCAACTCGTCGGCCAGCTCGCGCCACTCCACCTGGGCGCGGTCGGTCACATCCGCCAACCAGGACCAGGCGGTGTCTTTGAGGGCCAGCATGAAGGCGGACTCCTCCACGGCCTCATCGCTGCGGGCTTTATCATCGTTGCGGCTCAGCTCATAGTTGCCCAGATCCCGCTTCACGTATTCGGCAATCAGCGCCAGCTCATCCTGGGTCAGGTCGCTGGCGGCCTCCAGATAGGCCTGCACCTTGGCGATCATCCGGTTGAGGCGCTCCCCCTGGAACTGTTCGGTCTCCTGCCACTGCTTTTGCAACTCTGCAATGAAGGCTTCGTACCCTTTTTGACGTTTGTCCATGGTCGTTACTCCTCTACTGAACCCTGATCATGCCCGGCATAAGGCCTGACGGATGCTGGCGGTTGTTGCCGCCGCTGGATATGGGTATTCTATTGCGATTTCCCAGCTGATTTATCTATTCATTTCACAGATCCGGATGTCACCAATGCAAGAGCAATACGTTCCCCAATCGATCGAACCAGCAGTGCAAAAGCACTGGGATGCCAAGAAAACCTTCAAGGCCGTGGAGAAAGTAGACAAGGAGAAATTCTACTGCCTGTCCATGTTCCCCTATCCGTCTGGTCGTCTACACATGGGGCACGTTCGTAACTACACCATAGGTGATGTGATCTCCCGTTATCAACGCCTCAATGGCAAGAACGTGCTGCAACCCATAGGTTGGGATGCATTCGGTCTGCCGGCGGAGAACGCTGCGGTCAAGAATAATACCGCACCGGCCCCCTGGACCTACGAAAACATCGAATACATGAAGAACCAGCTGAAGATGCTGGGGCTGGGTTATGACTGGGATCGCGAGCTGGCGACCTGCAAGCCGGATTACTACCGCTGGGAGCAGTGGTTCTTTACCAAGCTGTACGAAAAGGGTCTGGTCTACAAGAAGACTTCCTCCGTCAACTGGTGTCCGAACGACATGACGGTACTGGCCAACGAGCAGGTGGTCGACAACTGTTGCTGGCGCTGTGACACCCCGGTGGAGCAAAAAGAGATCCCCCAGTGGTTCATCAAGATCACCGACTACGCCGAAGAGCTGTTGAACGACATCGACAATCTGGAAGGCTGGCCGGAGATGGTCAAGACCATGCAGCGCAACTGGATTGGCCGCTCCGAAGGGGTCAACATCAGCTTCGCCATTGAGGGTCAGGCTGAGCAGCTGGAGGTCTACACCACCCGTCCGGACACCTTCATGGGCGTCACCTATGTCGGTATCGCCGCCGGTCACCCGCTGGCGCTGCAGGCTGCCGAAAGCAATCCGGCCCTGGCCGCCTTTATCGAAGAGTGCAAAAACACCAAGGTCGCCGAAGCCGAGCTGGCCACCATGGAGAAGAAGGGCATGGCCACCGGCCTCTATGCCATTCACCCGCTGGATGGTCGCAAGGTGCCGGTCTGGGTCGCCAACTTCGTACTGATGAACTACGGTACCGGCGCCGTGATGGCCGTTCCGGGCCACGACCAGCGCGATCATGAGTTCGCTACCAAGTACGGTCTCGAGATCAAGGCGGTGATCAAGCAGGCTGACGGTGAAGCGCCGAACGTGATCGAGGCAGCCTACACCGACAAGGGCGTGCTGTTCGCTTCCGGCGAGTTTGACGGTCTCGAGTTCCAGGCCGCTTTCGATGCCATCGCCAACAAGCTGGAAGCCCTCGGCCACGGCAAGCGCACCGTCAACTTCCGTCTGCGTGACTGGGGCGTCTCCCGTCAGCGTTACTGGGGTGCCCCCATCCCCATGCTGACCCTGGCTGACGGCACAGTAGTGCCGACTCCGGAAGATCAACTGCCGGTACTGCTGCCGGAAGATGTGGTGATGGATGGCATCCAGAGCCCGATCAAGGCCGACGCCGAGTGGGCCAAGACCACTTACAACGGTCAGGAAGCGTTCAGGGAAACTGACACTTTTGACACCTTTATGGAGTCCTCCTGGTACTACGCCCGCTACTGCTCTCCGGACTACGACAAGGGCATGCTGGACCCAGCTGCTGCCAACCACTGGCTGCCGGTGGATCAGTACATAGGCGGCATCGAGCACGCCTGTATGCACCTGCTCTACGCCCGCTTCTTCCACAAGCTGCTGCGTGACGCGGGTCTGGTCAACAGCGACGAGCCGTTCAAGCGCCTGCTCTGCCAGGGCATGGTGCTGGCCGACGCCTTCTACTACAAAGACGAGAAGGGCGGCAACGTCTGGGTCAGCCCGACCGACGTCAAGGTAGAGCGTGACGAGAAGGGTCGCATCACCAAGGCCATCGACAACGATGGTCGTGAAGTGATCCACTCCGGCATGACCAAGATGTCCAAGTCCAAGAACAACGGCATAGACCCGCAGCTGATGGTCGAGCGTTACGGCGCAGATACCGTCCGTCTGTTCATGATGTTCGCCTCCCCGGCCGAGATGACCCTGGAGTGGTCCGACTCCGGTGTAGAAGGCGCCCAGCGCTTCCTGCGCCGCCTGTGGCGTCTGACCTTCGAGCACGTCTCTGCGGGTGCCGTTCCGGCACTGGATGTGGCAGTCCTCACCAGCGAACAGAAAGCCGTTCGCCGCGAGCTGCACAAGACCATCGCCAAGGTGAGCGATGACGTGGGTCGCCGTCAGACTTTCAACACCGCCATCGCCGCCATCATGGAACTGATGAACAATCTGGCCAAGCTGGGCACCGACGAGCAGGACCGCGCCCTGATGCAGGAAGCGCTGGAAGCCGTTGTGGTCATGCTCTCCCCCATCACGCCGCACATCGGCTTCGAGCTGTGGAAGATGCTGGGCAAGGGCGACGACGTGGATCACGCCGTCTGGCCGGTGGCCGATGAAGCTGCCATGGTCGAGACCGAGAAGCTGGTCGTGGTGCAGATCAACGGCAAGATGCGTGGCAAACTGACAGTGCCGGCCGAAGTAAGCCAAGCTGATGTCGAGAAGCTCGCCATGGCCGATGCCTCTGTGCAGAAGTTCACCGACGGTCTGACAGTGCGCAAAGTTATCTATGTACCGGGCAAGCTGCTCAACATTGTCGCTAGCTAATGGTGGCAAGGCCCCTCCCCTGCACTCCTTTTGTCATGGGAGGGAGCGTCTTGCTCCTTCTCCCTTGCAAACAAGCAGGTCGGGAAGGAGTCAGCTGACCGTTGCCAATCATGATGACGGCGGGCAGACGCCCGCCGCTCTTCACTTCACGCAAAGAGGATTTCATATGGGCACCACCCTCACTCGCTGGATGGCCATCGCACTGATGGGCTTGCTGTTGCAGGCCTGCGGTTTTCAGATGCGGGGCACCGCCATCCCGCCCGAGCTGATGACCATGAAGGTGGTCGGTGACAACAAGAGCGACTTCTACCGTCTGGTGACCACTCGTCTCAAGGCCGCTGGCGTACAGCTCGCAGACAAGGAGGGCATCCCTGTGCTCACCCTGGCTGGCGTGCGCAGCACCAGCCAGGTAGCCTCGGTTGACGCCATCGGCCAGGATCGTGAGTATTTGCTGGGCTATAGCACCCAATTCACCGTCTCCATGCCGGGCAAACCGACTCAGGTGTTTCCCATCACCTTCAACCGCAGCTTCCTGAACAAACCGGACGCGGCACTGGCCTCCTCCCGTGAGCAGGAGCAGCTGGGCAAGGAGATGCAGGAGCAGGCAGCCAGTCTGGTCATCCGCCAGCTGAGCCAGGTCAAGTTCTGATGCGAGCATCTTGATGAGAGTCGACGCCGAGCAGTTAGCGGACCATCTCAAAGCAGGGCTCAAGCCCTGCTATCTCGTTTTTGGTGACGAGCCTCAGCGCAATTTGCAAGAGCAGGCCATCGCCCCTGCGCCCCACCGACTCAACCAGGCCAAGTTCTGATGCGGATCTATCCCGAGCAGTTTGCGGATCATCTCAAAACAGGGCTCAAGCCCTGTTACCTCATCTTTGGTGACGAGCCTCTACTCAAACTGGAGGCTATCGACGCCATCCGTCAGGTCGCCCGCAAGCAGGGTTTCGACGAGCGTCATACCTTTGTGGTCGAGGCGGGGCTGGACTGGAATCAGGTCTACGATGCCTGCCAGGCCATGAGCCTCTTCTCCGCCCGCCAGATCATAGAGCTGGAGCTGCCGGCCAAGGTCGACAAGGATCTCGCCGCCCGCATCAGCGAGATTGGCAAGCAACTGCATCCGGATCTGCTGCTGGTGCTCAGCGGTGGTCGCCTCAACCAGACCCAGATGAAGGCAGCCTGGTTCGACAAGCTCAGCCAGGGCGGTACCTATGTGCCGGTCAATCACCCCGAGCCCCGCTTCTTTCCACGCTGGATGGGGGCCCGCTTCCAGCGTTTCGGCCTCAAGGCGCTGCCCGATGCCATCAACTTCATGTGCCACTCTTACGAGGGCAACCTGCTGGCCGCGAGCCAGGAGATAGAAAAACTGACCCTGCTGGCGCCGCCCCAGCCCATCAGCGTCGCCTATCTGCAAGAGACCATCATACGTCACGCCCACTTCACGCCATTCCAGCTCATCGATACCCTGCTGGAAGGCAAGGTAAACCGGGCCCAGCGCATTCTGCTGGCCCTGCGCGCCGAGGGCACAGAGCCCGGCATGCTCTCCTGGGCCCTGTGCCGGGAGCTGGAACAGCTCACCGAGCTGGCCCTGGCTGCCAGAGCCGGCCAGCCGCTGGTGGAGCACTTCTCACGCCTGCGCATCTGGCAGAGCCGCCAGCAATTGATCCAGCAGGCGCTGACCCGGTTGCCCTTCACCAAGTTGCAGCAGTTGTGGCAACTGATGGCCCAGCTTGACGACGCCTTGCGTCGCTTCGACACCGAACGGGCCTGGCTGATGTTGCAGACCCTCGCCCTCGGTTTTCGCGATGGCACTCCCCTGCCTTTGCTGGAGCCAGCATCATGATGAGCTCGCCGCCAGACCTGAAGAAACGAAGTGGCCCTGTTGCCACCAAACCATTTGACGACGCGGGGGCAAGGTCATGCTGAAAGCACCCATCGGCCTGCTGGGCGGCACCTTCGACCCCATCCATATCGGCCATTTGCGGCCGGCTATCGACGCGCGCGACGCACTGGGGCTGGCCGAAATCCGCCTGATACCGAACCATATACCGCCCCACAAGGCCAATCCCTTCTGTTCGAGCGAGCAGCGCCTCGCCATGGTCAGACTGGCGGCGGCGGAAAACCCGGGGTTTGTGGTGGATGAGCGGGAGCTCAAGCGGGACAAGCCGTCTTACACCATAGATACCCTGATGGCGCTGCGGAAAGAACTGCCCGATACCCCGCTCTGCTTCCTGATGGGGATGGATTCATTGCTCACGCTGCCGAGCTGGCATCGCTGGCAGGCACTGCTCGATTACGCCCACCTGGTGGTGAGCGTGCGCCCCGGCTGGCAACCTGACTACCCGACCGAGGTGGCCGACCTGCTGGCACACCATCACACCACGGATGCCAGCGCGCTGCACCGGCGCCTTGCCGGCCATATCTGGCTGGCAGACAATCTGCCCATAGCGCTGTCGGCAACCCGGCTAAGAGAGCTGCTGGCGGCGGGACAGGATCCCCGCTATCTGCTGCCAGCCTCTGTGGCCGATTACATCCGGCAACAGGGCCTCTACCAGGCGGACTGAATGCAACTGGTGCCGACTATTGTCCGGGCCGGTTGCGCACTATATTGATCAACAGGGGCCTGGTTTGCCGACCCGGCATGGCCCCCGCTCCACTCCCCTTCTCCAGACTGGGAAACGGGAGTGACCATGATATAATCCGCCGCCCTGACGTAAGTAGCAGGGCGCCGGAATACAGGAGAGAATCATTGCAAGGCCAAGAACTGCAAGCCTTTATCGTCGACAAGATCGATGACATGAAAGGCCGCGACATCATCACCCTCGATGTGCGCGGTCAATCCAGCATCACGGACACCATGATCGTCTGTTCCGGCAACTCCAGCCGCCACGTCAGCGCCATCGCTCACAATCTGGCCAGCGAAGCCCGCCATGCGGGGCTCGACCTGCTGAGCGTGGAAGGCCAGCTCACGGGTGAATGGGTACTGGTGGATCTGGGGTCCGTAATAGTGCACGTGATGCAGGATGAGTATCGCGATTTCTACCAACTGGAAAAACTCTGGAGCGGTGCCGCTCAAGTGAATGCGCAATAGGGCACAAGTGTAACAAACGATGAAGATCCAGTTGATTGCAGTGGGCACCAAGATGCCTGCCTGGGTAGAGCGTGGCTTCGAAGAGTACCGTCGCCGTTTTCCCAAAGACATGCCATTCGAACTCGTCGAAATTGGCGCCGGAAAGCGCGGTAAAAATGCCGACATTCCCCGCATTCTGCAAAAAGAAGGGGAAGCCATGCTGGCCGCGGCCGGCCGCTCGCGCCTTGTGACCTTGGATATCCCCGGCAAGCCCTGGACCACGGAGCAACTCGCCGTGCAACTGGAAGCCTGGAAACTGGATGGCCGCGATGTGGCCCTGCTGGTGGGAGGCCCGGAGGGCTTGTCGCCGGAGTGCAAGGCCGCCGCCGAACAGAGCTGGTCGCTGTCGCCGCTGACTCTGCCCCATCCGCTGGTACGGGTGCTGGTGGCCGAGAGCCTCTATCGCGCCTGGAGCATTACCACCAATCATCCGTATCACAGGGAATAACCCATGGGGTTTTTGTCTTATCCCTTCGTCTGTCATAAGGTAGCGGCATGCTGAAGAATCGCATCGAAATGCGCGACCACAGCGCCGAAGGCCGCCTCTTCTTCCGACGCACACTGGTCGCCTACATCGGCATGGTGGTGCTGATGCTGGTGTTGCTGGGCAATCTCTATTATCTGCAGGTCGAGTCCTTCGAAACCTATCAGACCCGATCCAACGACAACCGGATCCGGGTTGTGCCCGTGGCGCCGCCGCGGGGCCTCATCTATGACGCCAACGGCGTGCTGCTGGCGGAAAACCGCCCGGTTTACAGCCTGGAAATCGTGCCGGAAGAGACTCGGGATCTGGACAAGACCGCCGATGAGCTGATCACCCTGCTGGCGCTGCCAGAGGGGACCAAGGAGAAGTTCCTGGCCGAGGTCAAGCGCCAGCGCCGCTTCAAGCCGGTCCCCCTGTTCGAGAAGCTGACCGAGTATCAGGTCGCCCTCTTCTCGGTCAACCAGCACAACTTCCCGGGTGCCAGCATCGAGGCTTACCTCAAGCGTTACTATCCGTTTGGTGACACCCTCACCCATGCGCTGGGCTATGTGGCCAAGATCAACACCCAGGATGAGGCTCGTCTCAAGAAAGAGGAAAAATTCGCCAACTATGCCGCCACCAAAGACATCGGCAAGCAGGGGGTGGAGAAATTCTACGAGGATCAGCTGCACGGGGTAGCCGGTTATCAGGAGGTCGAGGTGAACAACCGCGGTCGTGTGGTGCGTACCCTCAAATTCCAGCCACCCGAACCTGGCAAGGACATCTACCTCAACATCGACATCCGCCTGCAACTGAAGGCTCAGGAACTGCTGGCCGGTCGCCGGGGCGCCATCGTCATGATGGATCCCAATACGGGCGCCATCCTGGCCATGGAGTCGAGCCCCAGCTATGACCCCAACCTGTTCGTGACCGGCATCTCCAACACCAATTATTCGGCGCTGCTCAACGATCCGGCCCGCCCACTGGTGAACCGCACCACCCAGGGCATCTATGCCCCCGCCTCCACCGTCAAGCCCATGATGGCGGTAATGGGGCTGAACGAAGGGGCCATCACCGCCAACTACCGCTACTTCGGCGGCCCCAGCTTCTCCATTCCGGGCACTACCAAGAAGTTTCGTGACTGGCGTAAATGGGGTCACGGCTGGCTCGATGTCTATCGCGCCATCGAGGTGTCGGCGGATACCTATTTCTACGATCTCGCCTATCGGGTCGGTATCGACAAGATCCACAGCTACATGACCAAGTTCGGCTTCGGCCAGTACAGTGGCGTGGATCTGTATGAAGAGACCCGAGGCGTCATGCCGTCCCGCGACTGGAAGATGGCACGCTGGCGCCAGCCCTGGTATCAGGGGGACACCATCTCCATCGGCATAGGTCAGGGCTACTGGAGTTCCACGCCGATCCAGCTGGCCAAGGCCACCAGCATACTGACCCAGAACGGCCACGACGTGACGCCACACCTGCTCAAGAGCACCGCCTCGCAAGAGGGCGTGGTCAACGCCCCCGTCAACCCCAATATCGCCCTTCAGGCCAAGAGCGACAGCTACTGGCAAGTGGCCAGGGATGGCATGTGGCGCGTCATCAACGGCCATGAAGGAACCGGGCGGCGCGCCTTTGCCAATACCCCCTACAAGGCTGCAGGCAAGTCGGGTACCGCCCAGGTGGTGGGCATGAAAGAGAATCAGGTCTACAACGCCAGCACCATGAAGGTGGAGCATCGCGACAACGCACTGTTCGTCGCCTTTGCCCCCTTTGATGCGCCCAAGGCCGTGGTGGCCCTGGTGCTGGAAAACGCCGGTGGTGGTAGTAGCATGGCAGCGCCCGTGGCGCGCCAGATGCTGGATGCCTATCTGGTACCGCCTGAGCCCCAGTTGCCACCAGCGCCCAAGCCGTCGTCCCCACCAAGCGAGGTCGTTCCCAATGAGTAATTCCTCACGGCAGCAGAGTCTCTGGTACAAACTGCACATCGACCTGCCGCTGTTGCTCGGCCTGCTGGCCCTGATGTCCCTCTCCATGGTGGTGCTCTACTCCGCATCAGGTCAGGATGTGGATTCCATAGTGCGCCAGCTGGTACGCGGCGGCTTGGCCTTCGGCCTGATGATAGGCCTGGCCCAGTTGCCTCCCTCACTCTATGCGCGCTGGGCTGTCCCCCTGTTTGTGGTCGTGGTCTTGCTGCTGATCGCGGTGGACGTGTTTGGCCACATCGGCAAGGGGGCACAGCGCTGGCTTGATCTTGGCTTTATGAAGTTCCAGCCCTCTGAGGTGATGAAGCTCTCCATGCCCGTCATGGTGGCAGCCTGGCTCAGTCGCCACTCCCTGCCTCCCAAATTCAGCCATGTGATCATTGCGCTGCTGATGGTGTTGCTGCCGACCCTGCTGATCGCGGCCCAACCGGATCTCGGCACCTCCATACTGGTGGCCGCTTCCGGCTTTTTCGTCATCTTCCTGGCGGGGATCAGCTGGTGGCTGATTGCTCTGGCGGTGATGCTGATCTGCGCCTTCATGCCGGTACTCTGGTTCTTCCTGATGCACGACTACCAGCGCCAGCGGGTACTGATGCTGCTAGACCCCGAGAAAGACCCCCTGGGTCGCGGCTATCACATCATCCAGTCCAAGATAGCGATCGGTTCGGGTGGCGTGTTTGGCAAAGGCTGGCTGCAAGGCACCCAGTCCCAGCTGGAGTTTCTGCCCGAACGCCACACCGACTTTATCTTTGCGGTCTTCAGCGAAGAGTTCGGACTGGTGGGCGTGGCTCTGCTGCTGGTCATCTATCTCTACATCATCAGCCGCTGCCTGTTTATCTCCATGCAGGCCCAGAACAGCTTCGAGCGTCTGCTCGGTGGCGCCCTGACCCTCACCTTCTTCGTCTATGTGTTCGTCAACATGGGCATGGTGAGCGGCATACTACCTGTGGTGGGGGTGCCCCTGCCCCTGGTGAGCTATGGTGGTACCTCAATGGTGACCCTGATGGCGGGCTTCGGCATTCTGATGTCCATTCAAACTCACAGAAGGCTGCTGGCCTGATGAGGTGGATATATTCTGCCTGTGGTGGGGTGCCCCTGCCGCTGGTGAGCTATGGCGGCACCTCAATGGTGACCCTGATGGCTGGCTTCGGCATTCTGATGTCCATCCAGACTCACAGAAGACTGCTGGCCTGATGAAACCATGGTGGCTGGCACTCGCACTGTGCTCGCTGACGGCGGGCGCGACCGTTTCGCCCGAGCGACTGAGCCTGCTGGCGGAGCAGCAACAGGTGCCGCTGGCGGCGTTGCAGGATGCTGCCGCCAAGGCGCAGTTGCGCCAGGAGATCCTGGACACTATCAGCCGCCCGTGGGAAGCCAAACCCTGGCATCGCTATCGACCGCTGTTTGTGACGCCAAGCCGCATTCAGGACGGAGTCAACTTCTGGCAACGCCATGCCGATGTCCTGGCGCGGGCCGAGCAGACCTATAGCGTGCCCGCCGCCCTCATCGTCGCCATCATAGGCATCGAAACCTTCTATGGCCGCCAGATGGGCCGCCACTCGGTGCTCGACAGTCTCTACACCCTGGGCTTCCACTATCCGGAACGCAGCGACTTCTTTGCCAAGGAGTTTGCCCAGCTGGTGCTGCTGGCCCGGGAGGAGCAGTGGCCCCTCACTACGCTCAAGGGATCCTATGCCGGTGCCATGGGAATGGGGCAGTTCATGCCCTCCAGTTATCGCCACTACGCGGTCGACTTTGACGGCGATGGTCGGCGGGATCTGTTTCGCAACCCTGTGGATGCCATCGGCAGCGTCGCCAACTATTTCGCCGAGCATCAATGGCGCTGGGGCGAGTCTGCCGTCGAGCCCGCCTTGATCGGTCTGGCCCCCGTCAGTACCCTGCTCAGACCCGAGCCTGAACTCAAGCAGCAGTGGGCAGAGCTGGCCGCCGCCGGCATTGAAGTCGCCACGCAGCTGGCGCCACAGACGCCGGTGAAGTTGCTGGCATTGGAACAGGCCGATGGACCGGAATACTGGGTCGCGCGCCATAATTTTTACGTGATCACCCGCTATAACCGCAGCCCTCTCTATGCGATGGCGGTGCATCAACTCAGTCAAGCAATCCAGGACGCGTATGCATTACAGCCACAAACTTCTCCCGCTCAGCCTGACCTTGTTGCTGGCCGCCTGTAGCAGCCAGCCGGAACAGCTTCCCCCGCCGCCCGAACCGGTCCAGCCGGAAAAACCCCAGGTCATCGAGATCCCGCAGGCCACCGGCGCCATCCCGCGTCCCGAGCCCCTGAGCGCCAGCGGCAACCGTGACTACTGGATTGGCAAGCAGAAGAACGAGGTGTGGCGCGACATCAAGCACTACAGCGAAGAAGGCACCGCCAGCTGGCTCTCCCAGGATCTGGACGGCCAGCAGACCGCCAACGGCGACGTGCAGGACAGCAAGCTGTTCAGCGCCGCCCACCGCAACCTGCCGCTGCCCAGCTATGTGCGGGTCACCAATCTGGACAACGGGCAGGAGACCATAGTGCGGGTCAACGATCGCGGCCCCTTCGGCAGCGATCGGCTGATCGACCTCTCCCATGCCGCCGCCAAGCAGCTGGGGATGGTGGAAGGGGGCGAGGCGCGGGTGCGGCTCGAGCTTATCAACGACACACCGGATCAGATGATGATCATGGCCCCCATGAAGCCCATCGCAATGACCCCGACGACTGCGGCCGCAGCAGCGCCCAAGACGATATCGCAAGACGGCTTCCTGGGTGAACCGACCGCGCAGGCGATGGCAACCCCTGCCGCTGCCGCCGCGCCCGCCCCCCCCCCCGCAGCCAAACCGGCACCGGCCAAGGCTGCCGTCCCCGCCAGCCATGGCGACGGCAAGATGATCCAGGTGCTGGCCAGTGGATCCAAAGAGAGAGCCGAGGCCATGGGCAAGGTGATGACCCAGCGCTACGGCGTGCCATATCAAGTGGTGACACACAATGCCCTCTTCCGTGTCCTGCTGGGCCCGGTCGCCGCCGATCAGCAGGCCACCCTGCTGGCACAGATCCGTCAGGGGGGGCTGGAGCAAGCCTTTATCGTCCCCTGAGCCGTGTGGCTCATATGAAGGTGGCCACCGCCATCTGATGGGTATCACGTCGTTTCCCGGCGTGATACCCACTATTGATGGATAAAAAACCAGGCCAGATGGCACGTCGGACTATGACCAACGGGCGCTTCTGGTATAGTTAAGCCCGCATTTTAACTTGGGTTACCCCCCATCCAGGCTCCAGGAATTTCAAGATGTCCAAATTTGCCCGTTCAGTTATTCTGGCCTCCCTGATAAGCGCCACCGCCCAGGCCAACACACCTGTACCCACACCGAACGCCGCCCCCATGGTCGTTCCCGCCGCGCCGGAGATCTCCGCCAAGGCCCATATTCTGATCGACTACTACTCGGGCCAGGTGCTGGCAGAAGACAACGCCGATGAACGCCTGCCGCCCGCCAGCCTGACCAAGATGATGACCTCCTACATCATTGGTCACGAGCTGCTGGAAGGAAACATCAAGAACACCGACATGGTGACCATCAGCAAAAACGCCTGGTCCAAAAACTACACAGACTCCTCCAAGATGTTTATCGAGGTGGGCAAGCAGGTCTCCGTCGACGACCTGAACAAGGGCATCATCATCCAGTCCGGCAACGACGCCTGCGTCGCCATGGCCGAATTCCTGGCGGGCAGCACTGACTCCTTTGCCAGCCTGATGAATGCCTGGTCCGCCAAGCTGGGGATGAAAGATACCCAATTCAAAAACCCCCACGGACTGGATGAAGAAGGTCACTACAGTACTGCTCGCGACATGGCTCGTCTGGGTCAGGCCCTGATCCACGATCAGCCGGAGGAGTACAAGATCTACGCCCAGAAATCCTTCGTGTTCAACGGCATCACCCAGCACAACCGCAACCGCCTGCTGTGGGATCAGTCCCTGCAAGTGGATGGCATCAAGACAGGCCACGTCAGCCAGGTTGGTTACAATCTGGTCTCCTCCGCCACCAACAATGAAGGCATGCGCCTGATCGCCGTTGTGCTGGGTGCCAGCAGCGAAGGTTCCCGCGCCGCCGAGAGCAAGAAACTGCTCACCTACGGCTTCCGTTTCTTCCAGAGCCTGACCCCGTACAAGGCCGGCACCGAGCTGGTCACCCAGAAGATCTGGATGGGCGACAAGCCGGAAGTGAAACTGGGTGTCGACAAGGACGTATCAGTGCTGGTCACCCGTGGTCAGGGCAACAACCTGAAGGCGGACTTCCAGCTTGAAAGCGAACTGAAAGCACCGCTGGCCAAGGGTCAGCGAGTGGGCACAGTATTCCTGAAGCAGGGCGACAAGGAGATCAAGCAGGTTCCCCTGGTTGCGCTGGAAGAAGTGCAGGAAGGCGGTCTGATGAGCCGTCTGTGGGATTACCTGGTACTGCTGGTCACCAGCTGGTTCAAGTAAGCCACAGGATAAAATAGTGATAAAAGAGCGGCGCCAATAGGCGCCGCTCTCCAGTTAGGGTCTCTGTGAGCGAATAACCCTGCAATCTGCAGGTTCCGCCGACAGCTGATTTGTGGTAAAAAGCAGCACCTCCATGTCTTGTCGATCAGTCCGGGCCTTGATCCCGGCCCGGGCAATGCCCATATAGACTTGTACTGGCGGCCCTGATGGGCCATAGGCCACTTGGCCACACAAGATGAAAGATAAGGTCATCCCGTGATGACGCCAAAAGGTGAGTAGATGAATACCAAGTTTGATGAACTGCTGGAGTTCCCCTGCAAGTTCCCGTTCAAGGTGCTCGGCGTAGCCGATCCGGCACTGCCTGATCTGGTGGTAGAAGTGCTGCAGCAGCACGCCCCAGGCACTTACAGCCCGACCGTTCAACCCAGCACCAAGGGTAACTACCACTCGGTGCGGGTCACTGTGACGGCCCAGAGCAAGGAACATATCGAAGCCATGTACACAGCTCTCGGCAAGATCGAGCTGGTTCGCTACGTTCTGTAAGCCACCTCTCTCGCCCCGCCAGGGGCGATTGATTTTGTGCAATCCTGTTTTGCCGACTCAAGCGCCTGTCAGTGAGGAACCATGTCACTCCAGATCCCCGCCCAACCACAGCTGTTAGTCAGACAGTTGGGTCGCCGCCCCTACCAGCCGGTATGGGATGCCATGAAGGCCTTCACCGATAACCGCACCAGCGATACCCCGGATGAGTTCTGGGTGGTGGAGCACGATCCCGTCTACACCCAGGGCCAGGCTGGCAAGGCCGAGCATCTGCTCGCTCCCGGTGACATCCCCGTGGTGCAGAGCGATCGTGGCGGTCAGGTGACCTATCACGGCCCCGGCCAGCTGGTGCTCTATGTACTGGTGGATGTGCGCCGCAGCAAGCTGTCGGTACGCGAGCTGGTGACCTGCCTGGAAACCGCCATCATCAATACCCTGGCAAAAAGCGACATCCAGGCCTATGCCAAGGCCGATGCCCCCGGCGTCTATGTGACCAACGAGCTGGGCATGGAGGCCAAACTCGCCTCCCTGGGCCTGCGGATCCGCAAGGGTTGCTCGTTTCACGGCCTGGCACTCAACATCAACATGGACATGACCCCCTTCCTGCGCATCAACCCGTGCGGCTATGCGGGCATGGCCATGACCCAGACCAGCGCCCTGGGCGGCCCGCAAAGCGTGGCCGAGGTGCAAGCCATTCTGGTGGCCGAACTGGCCAGCCTGATTGGCTATCAAACGATCACTAATGCCGACGATACCCCATGAGCAAGCCCATGTCGGGCGTCCATGAGGGCATGAAAATGGCCCAATCGGCTATCAACCAGACAATAACAAACACCGAGAGTGAATCATGAGCAAACCCGTTCGTATGGAGCCGGGCGTCAAGCTGCGCGATGGCGACAAGATGGCCCTGATCCCGGTGAAATTCATGCCGGATCCCAACGAGGAAGTGCTGCGCAAGCCGGACTGGATGCGGATCAAGCTGCCGCCGTCGAGCCAGAAGATCGAGCACATCAAGAGCACGCTGCGCAAGAACAAGCTGCACTCAGTGTGTGAAGAGGCCTCCTGCCCCAACCTGGCCGAGTGCTTCAACCACGGCACCGCCACCTTCATGATCATGGGGGCCATCTGCACCCGTCGTTGCCCCTTCTGCGACGTGGCCCACGGCCGCCCGCTGGCGCTGGATCCCGACGAGCCGCAGAAGCTGGCACTCACCATCAAGGAGATGGGGCTGAAATACGTGGTCATCACCTCGGTGGACCGCGACGATCTGCGCGACGGCGGTGCCCAGCACTTCGCCGACTGTATCAAGCAGATCCGCGAGCACAGCCCCCAGACCCGCATCGAGATCCTGACCCCGGACTTCCGTGGCCGCATGGAGCAGGCGCTGGAGGTGTTCCGCGAGACACCGCCGGACGTGTTCAACCACAACCTGGAAACCGCACCGCGCATGTACCGTGTCGCCCGCCCCGGTGCCGACTACAAGTGGTCCCTTGAGCTGCTGCGTCGCATCAAGGAGATGCACCCCCATGTGCCGACCAAATCCGGTGTCATGATGGGCCTTGGCGAGACCAACGAAGAGATAGTGCAGGTGCTCAAAGATCTGCGCGAGCACGGCGTCAACATGCTGACCCTGGGTCAGTACCTGCAGCCGAGCCGCCACCACCTGCCGGTGAAGCGCTACGTGCCGCCCGCAGAGTTTGACGAGCTGAAAGATGTCGCCATGGGACTGGGCTTCTCTCACGCCGCCTGCGGCCCCTTCGTGCGCTCCTCCTACCATGCGGACCTGCAAGCCAAGGGTGAAGAGGTCAAGTAATCTCTTCCCTCCTTCACCAAAGAAGAGCGCCCAAGGGCGCTCTTCTTATAGATCAGTCGTTTGCGATCGCCCCGCCATAGCGTTAACGTAATCACTCCTTTTTCAGGAGTGATACCCAAGATGCCAACCCCCCTCGTTCGTCTGCTCCCCATGAGCGCTGCCTATTATTCCGTCTTCTACGACCGCTCCCTCGAGGACTACGCACAAGATCTGGCCAGCAACCATGGCTATGATCTCGCCACCGCTCGCCGCAAGTCAGAGGCCTCCCTGCTGCAGTACCTGCCACAGGGGATCGCCACCCCGGGTCACTGTTTGCTCTGCATCATGCCGGGCGAGGTGACGGGAGAAGAGGCAAAGCCGCTGGGCTATCTCTGGCACGCCATCGATGCCGATGACGACGCCACCTTTATCTACGACTTCTATATCGACCCGGCCCTGCGTAGCCAGGGCTATGGCAAGGCCGCCATAGCGGCACTGGAAGCCAGTCTCAGGGCCAGTGGCATCAGCCAGATCAAGCTGCGGGTCGCGTACGACAACCCGCGCGCCCTGGCGCTCTATCAGGAGGCAGGCTTCATCATCACAGGGCACAACATGGCCAAGCTGCTGGGTTAGTTTTGTTGAGCCTCATTTCGCCCCCATCCCGCCAGGGGCGTGTTGCGGTCAGGCGGGGGCTACTATGATGTGGCCGCCCCGGCCAGTTGCCGCAGCGGCACGGTTTTTCATTCCCTGTTGCCCCGTTTCAGGATCATGCAGATGTCACACACCCGCGTCTTTATCGTGCACGGTTACACCGCCTCCCCCCAGTCCCACTGGTTCCCCTGGCTCAAGGAGAAACTCGAGTCCCGCGGTATTCAGGTCGAGGTGCTGGCCATGCCAAACCCGCACCATCCCGAGCCTGATGCCTGGGATCAAGCCATGGACCGCCTTGTCCAGGATCACGACGAGCATACCTTCTTGCTGGGCCACAGCCTTGGTTGCATCACCATACTGCGCCAGCTCAGCCGCCTGCCCGCCTCCCGCCGGGTGGGCGGTATCCTGCTGGTATCCGGTTTCGACCAGCCGCTGCATACCCTGCCGGAGCTGGATGCCTTCATGACCCAGCGTTACGACCCGGCGCACATCATGATGCTGGCACCACAACGGGTTGTCGTTGCCTCCCGGGACGATGCCATAGTGCCCTATCGCTACTGCCAGCACCTGAGCGAGCAGCTGGCCGCGCCACTCTACAGCCTGGAGCAGGGTGGCCACTTCCTCGATCGGGACGGTTTCCTGACACTGCCGCTGGTCCACGACCGGCTGCTGGGGATGATAACCCCCGTTGAATAGCAAAACGGCCACGCAAGTGGCCGTTTTCACAGATAGCGTGCCTAGAGCGACATGCCGGAGAAGGACATAAAGCCGAGCGACATCAGCCCTGCCACTATGAAGGTGATGCCGATGCCGCGCAGCCCCTCGGGCACATTCGAATACTTCATCTTCTGGCGCAGGCCGGCGATGGCGACGATGGCCAGCAACCAGCCAAGTCCGGAGCCCGCTCCATACACCACGGATTCGATGAAATCGTAATCCCGCTGGGCCATGAACATGACACCGCCGAAGATGGCGCAGTGCACCGTCAGGAGCGGCAGATAGATGCCCAGGGCGTGATGGAGCGCCGGGAAATGCTTGTCGAGCACCATCTCCATCACCTGCACCAGCGCGGCAAGCACCCCGATATAGATGATGAAATCGAGAAAACCGAGATCAAACTCCCCGAGGAAGGTGCTGCCCGGGCGCAGGATATGACGGTAGATCAGGTTGTTGAGGGGAATGGCGATCACCATCACCACCAGCACCGTCATGCCCAGGCCAAATGCAGTGTTGATGTTCTTGGAAACGGCCAGAAAGGTACACATGCCCAGAAAGAAGGCCAGCGCCAGGTTTTCGACAAAAATCGACTGAATAAACAGGTTTACATAATAATCCATCGGATCGGCTCACAGCTTGTGCAGGGAACAACCCTGCCACGGCACCCGACCAACAGGTCAGAGCAAACAGGCAGGGGCAACAAGGCGCGGCAGCAGACCCCGGCATCAGCCAGCAGGCGGGTGCCAGTTGTCTATCGACGAGAAGAAGCCGGGATCCGGTGCGCGCTCAGCGGCAAGCCGGACACGAGTCACCGTGGCAGAAGCGAAATTGCAGATGCTGGCCGAACAGCAGCCGTTTATGAAGGTCCCCCAAATAGCTGGACAGCTGTCTGAGGTAGATGAGGGGCAGGAAGAACAACAAACCACAGAGCAAACCCAGGATGTCGTGCTGGAACCAGGCCAGCAGCATCTGGTCGAAATGGGGGTGATAGGCCCCCTCCAGCCTGCGCCCCTGTTCGACGCCGAGCCGCCAATGCGCGGCAGGTGGCAAACTGACACTGTTTGCCAACCCTTGATCGGACGCCCCGTGCAGTTGCATCGGGGCCGCAGACACAACAGATGCCGGCTGATCGGATGCAGTGACCCCTGCCGCGGTAAACGCAGCAAGCCACAGTAAGCAGGCGATGGCGAGAGCCATCCATCCCGGCTGTGATCGGCCAAGGGGTGGCAAAAGGTCAGACTCCTTGAAAAGGCAAGGGATTGAACGGGGGCGAATATATCACAGGCATGCTCTTTATTGAATTCTTGCATCCAGTACGAAGCGAAACTTGATGTAAAACACCCACTTTACCCACAAAACCGGCATTTAGAAGCTGGGGTAAAAATGGGGGCGTACCGGCCCCTCTCGTTGGCACTCGAGTCCATCAGGTATGATGCGCGCCGTCTCCGATAACAAAACGGCCACCCGAGGGTGGCCGTTGTCATCAACAGAGCGCTATTGCTGCCGGACTAGAGACCGGCCGCTTCCAGATGCTCCACCAGCAGTTGCACGCTGCGGTTGCCGCGCCACTCATTGACATCGAGCCGGTAGACCAGCCGCACCCGCTTTACCGAGGCATCCGGCCAGCGCTTGAGGTCGACCCCGAAGGCGATGGCATCCACCGCATGGCCCGAATCCGTGGTCAGCATCATCTTGAGGTGTTTTTCCCCCACCAGTCGCTGCTGCACCAGCACGAATTCGCCGTCAAACAGCGGCTCGGGGAAAGCCTGGCCCCAGGGGCCGGAGGCGCGAATAAGCTCAGCCAGCTCAAGGCTGAGCTCATCCGGCAGCAGTTCACCGTCGGTGAGCAGTACCCCGGTTAGCAGCTCAGGGGTCACCAGCTCGCCGATCACAGCCTCAAAGGCGCGGCCAAAGGCCTCGATATTGGCCTTGGGCAGGGTCAGCCCGGCCGCCATGGCGTGGCCGCCAAATTTGCCCATCAGGCCCGGATGGCGGGTATCGAGCAGTTCGAGGGCATCGCGCAGATGCACGCCGGGAATGGAGCGACCTGAGCCCTTGAGCTCGGTCTCGCTGCTCTCGGCAAACGCGATCACCGGCCTGTAGTACTTCTCCTTCACCTTGGAGGCCACCAGCCCCACTACCCCCTGATGCCACTCGTCTCTGTGCAGCACTATGCCGGAGGGCACCTCGCCATCGCGAAAGCGGATCTGCTCCAGGGTGGCGAGTGCCTCCTGCTGCATCCCCTGCTCTATTTCCTTGCGCTCCTGATTGAGGCTGTCCATCTCGGCCGCCAGCTGGCGCGCCAGATTGAGATCGTCGCTGAGCAGACAGGCGACCCCGAGGGACATGTCATCGAGCCGACCCACGGCATTGAGGCGCGGCCCCAGCGCAAAACCGAGGTCGGCGGCGGTGAGACGGCGGCCATCGCGGCCCGACACATCCACCAGCGCCTGAATGCCGGGACGGCAGCGACCAGCGCGGATCCGCTGCAGCCCCTGATGCACCAGGATACGGTTGTTGCCATCCAGCGCCACCACGTCGGCGACTGTGCCGAGCGCCACCAGATCCAGATAATCCGCCACATTGGGGGCACGAATGCCCTGGCGCTCATACCAGCCCAATTGGCGCAGGTGAGTGTTGAGGGCCGCCATCAGATAGAAGGCCACCCCCACCCCGGCCAGGGACTTGGAGGGGAAGTCGCAGCCGTGCTGGTTGGGGTTCACTATCGCATCGGCAGCAGGCAGCTCCTGGCCTGGCAGGTGATGATCGGTGACCAGAACCTGCATGCCGGCGGCCTTGGCCGCCGCCACCCCAGCGATGCTGGAGATGCCGTTGTCCACCGTGATGAGGAACTCGGCGCCGCGTGCCACCGCCAGCTCGACTATCTCCGGAGTCAGGCCATAGCCGAATTCGAAACGGTTGGGCACCAGAAAATCGATGTGGTGGCCGCCCATTGCTCGCAACGCCAGCACGCACAGGGCCGAACTGGTGGCGCCATCGCAGTCAAAATCTCCGACGATGAGGATGCGCTGCTGGGCGGTCAGCGCAGCTGCCAGCAGGGGCACCGCCTGCTCCATGCCGAACAGGCGCTGGGGCGGCAACAGCTGGCTGGCGCTGCGCTCGAGCAGGGCAGGATCCTCTACCCCCCGGCTGGCAAAGACTTGACGAAGCAGTGGGTGCAAAGTAGCGGGCAGATGGGAATCATCAACTCGCGGACGACGACGGATTTGCAGGGGCATTGATGTGATCCAGTATCTTGAGCAGTTGTTCAGGGCTCTGATAACCCCGCACCAGATCCCCGTTTGGCAGGACCCAGCTCGGCAGCGCCTTGATCCCGAGCCACTGGCTCAGGCCGATATGATGGGCAAGGATCTCATTACAGCCGGTCGCAGGCAAACGATCACTGAGCTCAAGTTCGCGCAGCAGCTCGGGATCGCACCAGAGTGCCTGTGCCTCTGCCACATCGGCGAAGGTACCCAGCGCTGGCAGTAACTGTACACTCACTCCCTGTGCCTGCAAAACGGGCAACTCATCCAGCGCGGTACGGCAGTTGCGGCAGGTCAGATCGGTAAACAGGGTGACGCTGTGACGCTCGGGCTCAGCCTTGAGCTGCATACGCCGTTCGCCAATCTGGGCCAGCGCCCGCTGACGTTGCTGACGCTGACCCAGCATGGTGAGGTTTTTCATGTCGTGGCCCAGATCCAGCATGATGCCCTGAAGCACATAGTCGCCCCTGGCATCGGTATAGAGCGGCCCCTGACTGGTGCCCAGCATGAAGAGACCGGGCATGGGGGTTTCATCCACCAGATAGACCTGCACCCCGAGCCGCTGCTCTATACGCTGTTTCAATAATTGGGGATCCATCCCCGCGCTGGCAGCAAAGGTGCACAGCAGCATCATTCCCAGTAGTAAATGCTTCACTCTTTTACTCACTTGGCATGAACGAATGGACTCACAAGGTAACTCAGGCCATATCCTGGCCTCAACTTGTTAATTACTGATTGATTAATAGAGAGACCTGCAAAAAAATCCCTCCCTGACAGGTTGCCAATTGGGCAGCGGCCCAGCAAGCTAACCGTGACGACAGGAAAAAGCGGCCATCCTCTGTTTTCCTGATGCTTGATTATTCAAATTTTGATGCGGCGACGGCTGCAATTTACCCATTTTTGGAGGGAAACATGAGTCTGATTCAAGAGTTCAAGGCCTTTGCCGCCCGAGGCAACGTCATCGACATGGCGGTCGGTATCATCATTGGCGCCGCTTTCGGCAAAATCGTCTCCTCCTTCGTGGGCGACGTCATCATGCCACCCATCGGCCTGATCCTGGGTGGTGTGGACTTCAGCGATCTGGCCGTGACCCTGAAGGCCGCCGAGGGTGCAACCCCGGCCGTGGTCATCGCCTACGGCAAATTTATTCAGACCATCATCGATTTTCTGATCATCTCCTTCGCCATCTTCATGGGGCTCAAAGCCATCAACACCCTCAAGAAGAAGCAGGAAGAGGCAGCAGCCCCCGCCGGTCCCACCAAGGATCAGGAGCTGTTGAGCGAAATTCGCGATCTGCTCAAGTCGCAACAAGGCAAGTAAACAGCTCATATAAGCAGCGACCACATATCACGATGCCCATCAGCTATGGTTATACCTATTCCATCGCTAGATAGGCATCGTGACTATGTCAGTGACCCCCTCATCCAGCTCCAATCACAGTTTTATTCTTCGCTTTCTATTTTTGCTGGCGCTGCCTCTTGTTTTGACAACGTTGGGCAGCGCATATCTTTTTTCTGTGATGCAAAAAAACACCCTGCTGAATACAATGCGGTTTTTTAATGACAGCACTGGCCAGCAATGGGATAACTCGCTGTCTTCTGTCGAACGACAAATAAACATCATCATCGATGACATTAAAAAAAACGATGGCCAATTGCCGATTTCCTTGCGCACCAGATATCACGATATTTGGCAATATCTTCTTTATCCTGACGGACCGATAAAAACGGTTTATTATGTATTGAAAAATAATGAGAAAACCAACTTCTCGCTGGCATCCATGCCACAAGATATCAATGTAACCCAACGAACTTGGTACCAGAATGCGATGGAAAAGCCAAGTACCAGTATCTGGAGCTCACCTTATATTGATGCCGTTCAAAAAACACCTGTCGTAACGCTTTCTCATGCAGTATTGAATAATCAAGGCAATTTTCTGGGAGTAATCGGTATAGATCTCAACTTGAAGGTTTTTTCAGCCAGAATAGGCAGGCTGTTGGAGAGCGGTGACAAGGTCGGCTATATGCTTTACGACCGAGGCAGCAGACTGGTTATCGCCCACAGTGATCCGCTTGAAAACGGCATGCCATTGGTCACATCCTGGACTGATGAACTGAAAGGTCGCAATGGCTCATTCATGAGTACGGATGGAGAGCTCATCGCTTACCATGCATTGCATAATAATCCGTCCTGGCTGGTCATCACAGTGTTCCCTTTTACCAACAGTTTTTTGATTGGTGAAATGTTGCCAACCACATTAATCAGCCTGATATTGTCGCTCTCTATTTTTACGCTGGTCGCTATCATTTTCAGACAGCGACTGGAGCATACAATAAGCACTTTGGTTCAAGTGGTGCGCCAATTAAGGGTCACACCAGCAGGACAACAAATTGTGATCCCAAAACTGGCCGGCATTGAAGAGCTGGAAGATGAAATAGTGATGATTTCAGACAAAATGCAGGCAGAGACAGAGAAATCTCTGCGTGATGCTTTAACCGGCTTATACAACCGCCGCCATCTGGAAGAGACCTTGGGCACGCTACACAGAGATAATCACCAATACATATTGGCGATTATCGACATTGATAACTTCAAACGAATCAATGATACCTATGGCCATCCAATCGGCGATGCCGTCTTAAAGCGCACAGCTCAGCTCGGTAACCAATTGCTGGAGGAACACGCAATCCTTTGCCGCTTTGGGGGAGAAGAGTTTGTCGCTATTTTTGAACAAACTGACATTGCCAGCGCGCAGCAGTTGATGGAGCTGTGGCGCGCCAGCATGGGTCAGCAGGATTGGCGTGAACCAGGCTTGAGCGTCTCCTTTAGCGGCGGCATTGCCGAATCCCTCGATACCCCACCGGACAGTGTGATGGCCCGCGCGGATGCTGCCCTCTATCAGGCAAAGCAAACGGGCAAGAATCGCCTGCAGCGCGCTTAAGCACGTGGATGGTGCTCGCCGTGCAGCGCCTTGAGCCGTTCGTTGGCCACATGAGTGTAAATCTGGGTAGTGGAGAGATCGGCGTGGCCCAACAGCATCTGCACCACCCGCAGATCGGCGCCATGGTTGAGCAGATGGGTAGCAAAGGCGTGGCGCAGGGTATGGGGAGACAACTCCCCGCGAATACCAGCACGCTGGGCATAGAGCTTGATCCTGTGCCAGAAGGTTTGACGGGTCATCATGCGGGCCTGCTTGGAGGGAAATACCACGTCCGAGCTGGTGCCCCCCAGCAGCAGGGTGCGGGCCTCCCGGTAGTAACGCTCCAGCCAGTGCACTGCTTCCTCCCCCATGGGCACCAGTCGCTCCTTGTTGCCCTTGCCTACCACCCGCACCAGCCCCTGACGCAGGCTGACATGCTCGGCGGTGAGCCCCACCAGCTCGGATACCCGCAGCCCTGTGGCGTAGAGCAGCTCCAGCATCGCCTTGTCCCTCAGCTCCAGCGGGTCGTCCACCAGCGGTGATTGCAACAGTGCTTCCACCTCGACTTCACTCAAGTCAGAGGGCAGCTTCTTGGGCAGTTTGGGCCCCTCCAGCAACACGGTCGGATCATCGCTGCGCAGCTTTTCGCGGTTCAGATACTGGTAAAAGCGGCGCAGGGCAGACAGAAAGCGAGCCGTGCTGCTGGCGGCAAACTGGTGGTCCACCCGCCAGGCGAGATAGTGCTGTATGTCATCCATCCCCGCCAGCAACAAAGAGCGCCCCTGCCCGTCGAGCCAGAAAGCAAATTTCTCCAGATCGCTGCGATAGGAGCTGACAGTGTTGTCAGAGAGTCCCCGCTCCAGCCAGAGGGCGTCGAGAAAGGGTTCGATCAGGGGATGATTGTGCACGGCGGGGGCTGGCTTGGTCATGGTACTGGGTCTTGGGCAAACGGTGGCTCATTGTAGCGCGCCCGGCGCCGGACGACAGCGGGATCTGAGGGCCTGCGCCACGCTTGCCCCGTGAAGGGCGTCGGTCTATCTGCTAAACTGGCGCCCCTCCCTGTTGCCTCCGGGCGCGTACGCCCCACGCGCCGCCAGGATGAAGAGCGATCTGTTTTACGGTAAGGACAGTGCGATGAAGATAGGTTTGTTTTACGGTTCCACCACCTGTTACACCGAGATGGCCGCAGAGAAGATCCGCGCCCTCATTGGCCCCGAGCTGGTCGATATCCATAACATCAAGGATGTGCCCCTTGTCCGCATGCAGGAGTACGACATCCTGATCCTGGGCATCTCCACCTGGGATTTCGGCGAACTGCAGGAAGATTGGGAATCCCGTTGGGAAGACATAGCCGATGTCAATCTGGAGGGGCGCATCATAGCCCTGTTTGGCATGGGCGATCAGCTGGGATATGGCGAATGGTATCAGGATGCCCTCGGCCTCCTGCACGATCAGCTGGTGCCCAAGGGGGTCAAACTGGTGGGTTACTGGCCAAACGAAGGGTACGAGTTCGACGCCTCCAAGGCGTTGATCGACGATGGCCGGCATTTTGTCGGGCTGGCCCTCGATGACGCCAACCAGTATGACCAGACCGAATCTCGCATCGAGCAGTGGGTCGACCAGATCCTCGGCGAGATCCACGAACTGTTGTGAGCCCCTGACCGACGGCCAGTGTCCCGATGCATTGGCCGTCCGGGCGCAGTTATCGCACCGATTTTCTCAATCGGTATCATCGCTTGACGCTATAGCGACTTTTTTGTGCTGGTCTGCAACAATGCAATCGACACCCCATAACACAATCAGAACGGGTGTCGGAAGCAAACAGGAACAGACCAGAAAAGGATATTCTATGACCCCATTCTCCCTGTTGGCCCCTGCCATTGCCCGCGACGTACTCGATCACGCGCTGGCGCTAGGGGCTGACTTCGCCGAGCTGTTTGTGGAGCGCAAACGCCGCAGCCAGCTCAGCCTGCTCTCCAGCCAGATAGAGAACATCAGTGGCGGCCTCGATTTCGGCATAGGCGTGCGCCTGTGCTACGGCCACAAGGTGCTCTACGGCTACACCAATCTGGCCAGCCGCGACGAACTGCTGCGCATCGTCACTCTGCTGGCGGCCAAAGACAGACGCGACCCAGTGGTGACCGCCACCGCCTTCGATTTCACCCGATTGACCGATCGCAACCCGGTGGCGTTGCCGCTGTCAGCCGACAAGCAGCTGGAGCAGAAGATTGCCTATCTGCACGCCATGGATGTGGTGGCCCGCGCCGAAAACAGCAAGGTGAGCCAGTTCTCCGGCAATGTGCTGGGCTGGGAGCAGGAGGTGGAGATCTTCAACAGCGAAGGGTTGCAGGTGAGCGATCGCCGCCACTACAACCGCATCATGGCCCAGACCATCGCCGTTGAGGGGAGCGAGCAGAGCGTAGGCTATGAGGCGCCCGGTGCCCTGATGGGCTGGGAACACGCAGATCGTATCGATCCGCGCGAGCTGGCCCTCACTGCCACTCGCCAGGCGCTGGTGAAACTCGGTGCAGCCCCCTGCCCGAGCGGCACCCTGCCGGTCATCATGGAGAGCGGCTTTGGCGGCGTCATCTTCCACGAGGCCTGCGGCCACCTGCTGGAGACCACCTCGGTCGCCAAGAAGGCCTCGGTATTCCACGACAAGATGGGCCAGCTGATCGCCAATCCGGCAGTCAGCGCCGTGGATGAAGGCTTGCAGAGCAACGCCTGGGGCTCCATCAACGTCGATGACGAAGGGATGGCGACCCAGCACACCCAGCTCATCAAAGACGGCGTGCTGACCGGTTTTCTGGTGGACAGAATGGGCGCCCTCAAGACTGGCTACGCCCGCACCGGCTCGGGAAGGCGCGAATCCTACAAATACGCCCCTACCTCTCGCATGCGCAACACCTATATCGAGCCGGGCAACCACAGCCTCGACGATATGCTGGCCACGGTCGAGCACGGCATCTATGCCAAGAAGATGGGGGGCGGCTCGGTGCAGCCGGGTACCGGCGAGTTCAACTTCAACGTGCAGGAGGCCTATCTCATCGAGCACGGCAAGATCACCCGCCCGCTCAAATCGGCGACCCTGATCGGCACGGGCCCGCAAGTGCTCAAAGAGATCTCCATGGTCGGGAGCAATCTGGCGCTGGCCGCCGGCATGTGCGGCTCCGTCTCGGGCTCGGTACCCACGTCTGTCGGCCAACCCGCCTTGAAAGTTGACAAGATCCTAGTAGGAGGGAACGCCTGATGAGCACACTCGATATGAACAACCTGCTCACCCGCCTGCTGGAGAAGGTCGCCGATCTGGGCGCCGAGGCGGATATCATCGCCAATCAGGACAAAGCCTTCTCCCTCAAGGCCGACAAGGGCGAGCTCGGGGAATACAAGGTCACCAGCAGCCAGCAGCTCGGTATCCGTCTGATCAAGGATGGACGGGTCGGCATTGCCTACTCGGAATCCCTCGATGAGGCGGCGCTGGATGCCATGTTGCAGGATGCGCTGGATGCCAGCCGCTTTGCCAAGGTGGACCCGGATCAGCGCATCTCGGTTGCCGGCAGCCGGATCAGCACCGACTGCACCGAGATACACCAGCCCGATACCACGGCGGTAGAGGAGAAGATCGCCCTGGCCCTGCGCCTCGAGGCGGATATGCTGGCACAACCTGATGTGACCGGTGCCCCCTACAACAGCTTCTTCGAGGGGGAGAGTCGCCTCTGGCTCGCCAACAGCCTGGGCAGCCTCTGCCAGCACAGTGAATTCAGCGTCGGCTGCTATACCTCGGCGCTGGTAGAGCGGGATGGCCGCCAGTCGATGCACTCGCAAGGGCAGTATGGCCGCCGCTTCGACGAGCTGGCTAGCCAGACCCTTATCGAACAGATCTACGTAGTGGCCCATGACCTGCTGCCAGGGGAAGCGGTACCGAGCGGTCGCTACAGCGCCATTTTCAGCACCAACTGCTTCGCCAGCCTGTTTGGCTGCTTCCAGGCAGCGCTGTCGGGCAAGTGGGCCCAGCAGGGGATCAACCCCTGGCGAGACAAGGTGGGCCAGTCTGTGGCTTCCCGCTGGCTCACCCTGGAGAGCCGGGCCTATATGCCGGGCGGCATGAACATCAAGGCATTCGATGGCGAGGGGACAGCCACCTCGGATCTGTTGCTGATTGGCGAGGGCGAGCTGAAAACCCTGCTCCACAACAGCGCCACCGCCCACCACTTTGGCGTGGCGAGCAACGGCTCGGCCGCCCGCAGCGCCCGCAGCGCGCTGGATGTGACCACCCGCCATCTGGTGTTTGGCAAAGGCCCCCACAGCGAGGCAGAAGTCAAAACCGGCGAGTATCTGGAGCTGGTCAAACTCGATGGCCTGCACTCAGGGGCCGATGCGGTAAGCGGTGACTTCTCGTTCGGCGCGTCAGGGTTCCTGTGCCGGAATGGTGTGCGAATCCAGCCGGTGCGCGGCATCACAGTCGCAGGCAACTTCTACCGCCTGCTCGGCGAGCTGGAAGCGGTCGGTGACCGTCTGCAGCACAACGATGGCAAGGGCTTCTACGCGCCGCTGATCCGTTTCGGTGGTTTGAACATTGCGGGCAAGTAACCCTCGCATTTAAAGAGAAAACGGCACTTTGTCCCGTTCTGAACAGCAAGAGGGCAACCCCAAGGGTTGCCCTCTTTTTTATTCTTACTTGTGGCTTGGAGCTTGCCGGCTAATGGTCAAATAATGCTCATGCCCCGCCTGGCACCGTCGATACTGACAATGCAAGGCAATGCAAACGCGGTTTCCTACCAAAGTGCAAGACAATATGGAGGTCTGCATGAAGACAATCGCAATGGCGATCACCCTCGCCACACTGGGCATATCGATGGCACAGGCCGCTTCGGCAAGCAGCACAGGACGCATCACCTTCAGCGGCGCCATCGTGGAAGATGCCTGCCGCGTCAACCAGCAAGAGAAGCAGATGCAGGTCACCTGCCTCTCCGGCCCCTCACAAACAACCGAGACAGTTGATCTGCAACAGCTGGCAAGAGAGGCCTCAATGAGCCTCTCCCACAGTCAGGTTTCCTACCAGTGGGTCGATGAAGGCCGCACAATGGCGATCGTCACCATCAGCCACAAATAATCCCACTGCCGAGGACAGAAACAACAACGGCGACCATAAGGTCGCCGTTGTCATTACCGAGTCTCACATTCAAGCCATCAGGCTCAGGGGTTGAGACGCGTCGGCATACCGGTACGCTGTTCCAGCACCTGTTTGACCACATTGGAGTCGCTGTCGGCGTGAGCGATGAAGCGAGTAATGGCAGGAGTCATGGGAAGCGGCACGGACGCCGAGGAGTTGAACTCTTCCTCGTTGCGTGACAGTGGCTCATGGACTTCCATGTAGCGACCGCCATCGGGCTCGACCGTGGACTTGACCGGCTGGTTGACGAACTGGACGCGGGTGCCGACCGGCACGTTGTCGAACAGATACTTGATGTCGTCGGCGCGCAGGCGCACGCAGCCGCTGCTCACTCGCAGACCGATGCCGAAGGTGGCGTTGGTACCGTGGATGGCATACAGGTTGCCGATATAGAGGGCATGCAGACCCATGGGGTTGTCCGGACCCGCAGGCCAGACCGCAGGCAGTGTCTTGCCCTGGGCCGCATAACGGCGACGGATGTTCTCGGTCGGAGTCCAGGTCGGGTTGGCACGCTTGCGTTCAACCTTGGTGATCCAGTTTTCCGGGGTATTCACACCCAGCTGGCCGATACCGATGGGCAGCACTTCGACGACATTCTTGCCTTTCGGGTAGTAATAGAGGCGCATCTCGGCCACGTTGATGACGATCCCTTCACGGGGCGCATTTGGCAGGATCAGCTGATGAGGAATGATCAGCTTGCTGCCCGGTGTCGGCAGATAGGGGTCGACCCCGGGGTTGGCCTCCATGATGTTGGTCAGGCCCAACTGGAAGTCGGAGGCGATCTGCTCCAGCGGGCGATTGTCCGCGGGTACCACATACTCCAGGTTCTCACCGATCAGGCGGCTATTGGCAGCGGGCAGCTGGTATTCAACGGCAGCAGCCTGATAGCTGACCAGCGTCAGCGTAAATAAAAGGGCCGAAGCGGCAGTGCGAAAAGGATTCATAAAATTCCTGTGTGGTTTCCTGTACCAAGTTGGCCGGGGGCCGTGTCATCCTCGGTCTGACCTGTGACGAGTCACCTTGCGCCCGAGGCCAATCACCGAGCGCGCATTCTTCCCTGAGTCGGACAAAATTTCAACGTCAGGATGGCTCTTTTTGCATGAACAGTCTATTCACAGCCCCTGACTTGTCATTTTTACCCTTGCCAAGCTAACAATCAGCAAATGAGTAGAGCATGAACAAAAGGGAGACCCATGGGTCTCCCTCTCCTCAGCAGGCTCTGGCCAGCAGGCGGGTCACAGCCTCCCTGATGGCGGCCCTGGCATCCAGCCTCCCCATCTCGTCGGCCAGCAGGCGCGCCCGTGCCCGATAGCGCGGCTCGTGCACCACCTTGCGCACTGCCGCAGCCACGGCCTCTGCCGTCGGCTCGTTGCTGTGCAGATTGATGCCCACGCCACTCCATGCCACCCGGGTGGCCACCTCGGCCTTGTCCTCCCCTGTGCCTGCCACCACCAATGGCACACCGTGGGCCAGTGCGGCCTGCACAGAACCATAGCCGCCGTTGGTCACCAGCACGGCGGCACGGGGCAGCGCCAGCTCGAACGGCACATGGTCGGTGACGATGGCATTGGCGGGGATGGATGGCCCCAGCAGCACCGGATCCCGCCCGCCCGTAGTCAGCAGCAACTGCACCTCGTCACCCGCCAGCCCCTGCATGGCCGGGATCAGCAGTTGCCCCAGATCCACGTTGGCCAGGGTGCCCTGGCTGACGATGACCAGCGGCCGACCATCCAGCCGTTCCCACCAGGGCGGCGGCGTCAACGCAATCCCCGGTGGCAACAGGGGGCCGATATGACGGATCAGCCCCTCAAGCTCGGGTCGCTCATATTCAAAGCCGGCGCAGGAGAGCTGCAGGAAGGCATCCGGCGCAGTCACCATCACATCGGTGAAGGGGGCCGCCAGCGGCGGCGCCCCCGCCTCGGCCAGGGCAGTATCGAAGCTCTGCTGCACCTCGGCCTGCAGTCGCCGTGTCTGTTCATCCAGCCAGGGCAGTTCGCCAAGGGAGTGGCGCAGCTCGGGGGCGATGCGTGGGCCATAGAAGATGGCATCCGGGCTCGAGAAAGAGACGGGGTTCACCCCCAGCATCAGGATGGGAAGGCGCTGGCTGCGGGCCTGTTGCAGCAGCGGCAGCACACCGTAGAAGCCGTTCTCCACCAGCAGCAGATCCACCCCCTCTTCAGCGATCAGCGCCCGCAACCGGCTGTCATGTTGCGGGATGGGCGCGGCGAAGAAACGCCTGAGTGCCAGCGCCATCTGGGCAGTGCCGCTCAACTCGGCACGCTCGGGGAAGTGCTGCTCCAGCGCCCGGTAGTCAAAATCCACCTCGGGGGAGAAGGACACAAATTCTGCGCCGCTCTGGCGGATCCCTTTCTCGAACAGAGCGCCGCACAGCATCAACACCCTGTGCCCCTCCCCCACCAGCAGGCGGGCCACCGCCAGCATGGGGTTGACGTGGCCGGGGGTGGCGGTGGCCGCCAGCAAAATGGTCGCCATCACGCAGCCCCTTGCGGCGCCAGCGCCGGGTTGAGGCAGAGCGGACTGGCTTGGATATGGACCCGCTGGATATGGCGTGCCGAGCGGGCGGTGAAGCCTTCCCGCCCGTGCAGCAGGCCGAAGTTGTCGGCAATCACCACATCCCCGGGCTGCCACTGGTGAGCATAGAAGTAGCGGGGATCATAGAGTCGCTCGTGCAAATCCTGCAGGAAGGCGCCCTGCTCCTCGGGCGGGATCCCCTCAACCTGCAGCGCATGCTGGTTGAGGAAGCGAACCCCCTCGCGCGGCGGCTCGTTGTAGCGCATGACGGTTTCGCCGCTCACCGGATGAGGCACCAGCAGGGGCGAGCTCACCTCGCCACCGTAGTGCACCACCTGCTTGATGCGATAGGTGATCCGCACTCGCTCCCAGCGGGCCAGCCGCTCGCCATCGAGATCCACCAGCAGCTGGCGGGTATTGATGAAGGTGGTACGCCCGCCCTCATCGGCGGCAGGTGCATGCACGCAGTGAAACAGCTGGAACTCCGGCACGGTTGGCTTGTACATGCCATCCCAGTGCAGCGGCACATAGCTGGAGTCGAAAATATGATCGGTGGCGTTCTCGTGCTCCTTCACATCCAGCACGGCGCCGAAGGGCCACATCATGATCTCGCCCCAGCGCTCGGCGTAATGGGTCAGCCGCTCGGGGTCGACAAAACCCGAACCAAACCCACGCAGGATCAGTACGCCGTGGCGACGGGCCAGTTCGCGCAGCGACCCGACCGGCAGAGCCTGTACCGGCTGCTCGCTCCTGGCCGGTTCGATCAGCAGGCCAAAGGGAGCCTGGGGACGGATACGGCAGAGTTCGCCGCCGAGGGGAATAATGGATGCAGTCATGGTGAACTCCTCAGGCAGCGGCCCGCTTGCTATGGATCAGGTAGTGGCTCGGACGACCGTGGATATGGACCAGTTCGTGCTCCAGAGCCAGCACGTCGCGCCGTTTCATCAGCACGAACTGGCCATCCAGATTGGCCGCGACCCCGTGCCAAGGGGTGAGCCAGTCATCCCGGGTCGGCAGCATGTGAATGCCCATCTTCAGGCTGTGGCTGGCCTGGGGGTGGATGGAGAGACGGATGGCCTCGGGGAAGCGCTCCGCCAGCAGCTTGCCCCAGGCGCGGCTGCGCTGGATCACGCCGTGGGTGCGCGACTTGGCATCCCGCTGCAGCGCCGTGTTGGAGAGTGGCGTGTCCGGCAGCTGGCTGTCTTCATAGAGGAAGCGGGTCATGGCGCGATAGAGACGAACCCCCTCCTCCGTGGTCTTCACTTCTTCACTGATCTGCGCCAGCGGCTCGGCATAACGCTCGACCAGCTGTTCACGCAGGGTGTCGAAGTCGCGGCTGGCGCAGAACTCGGCCATGCCCGCCACCATCCCCAGGTGAAAGACCCCGAGGTGGGTCGCCCCCAGCTCCAGGATCAGCTGCTCTATGTGGGCCTGATAGGCATCGATGGCCGGGTCCGATACCCGGATCAGATCGCCGAAGACGTGGCCATCCGAGCAGATGAGGATCCGCATGCCGGGCCGGTAGTGCAGCTGGATGCGCTGGCAGAGGTGATTGAGAAAGCTGAGGGAGAGGCGCTCCGCCATGTCCGGCAGGGTGCCAAGTACCTTGTTCGGGTTCGGCGACTTGGTGGGAAAAGCGGGCAAGACGCAGGTGATGGTCTCACCCCGCTCGATGAAGGCTTGCAACCGGGGGATCTGGATGGCCGCCACCTCCTGCTCTTCGCTGTGCCGGTCCAGGATGGGATCGGGGAAGCGGCGACGATAGGGCAACAACTCGGCAAATATCTCACGGGCAATTTGATGGGAAGATAAACCACTCATTATTCCGGCTCCTTTAGGCAGGATAAAATCAATAAAGATGACTCTTTATCAATGCGTCCAGTCTCTGTCGTTATTATGGATGTATCCGTTTGCTACCCAAACGAATCGAGAGGGGACAGTAGCCGAGATGAAGTCAGGCTATCAATTCGCCATTAATGTAAAGAGATTCAACCCAGCGCTAACAATCTATTTCGCATAAGCAAACTCACTCTATGCATATGAATAAAAACAGATTTAATGAATACTTTGGCGTATTAAAAAGCACCAGTCAGGAAAGTTCCCCATCGGCTTTATTATTCCGTCACAATTTGACTCGTGGATTATTTAGCTCAACTTAACAGTGATATTTTCTCATGCCGTCAATGCTGACCATTTTGCTTTAAATATCGCAAACAATTATCCAGCTGCATATTAAGCAGACGAGCAGGGCGTGAGCTTTGGCAATCAAGACGGGGGGGCGGGCGAAATGATTCATCACTGACCCGCAGCGGCATCGCCATGGTTTTTCATGGTGGCGCCCCCGGGCGGAGCCGCCAGATGATTCAAGGCTGGGCCGGGTCGGCCGCCAGATAATCCAGGGCCGCCCGCCAGCCCATTTGGTAGCCCTGCTCCAGCCGCCCCTTGTCTGTGGTCATGCGACCGACCCGAAAGCCCGCCGGCGGGTGGATGAGCCGGATGCGGCAATCCGCCGGTGGCTGGCGGATGAAGTCGATGGCGTCATTGTAGCTGCGATGGCGCGCCAGGCTGGCGCGAGCCAGGGCCGGGGTCTGAGGCAGCAGATAACGGTGCAGGGCCGGCAGACGTGGCGCCCGCTTGCGATAACCCAGCGGCCGGGAGAGCACCACGGTAATCTCCCTCGCCCCCTGTTCGTAGGCGTATCGCACCGGGATCGAGTCGGCTACCCCGCCATCCGTCATGGCTTCCCCGCCGATGCGCACGAAGTCGCGATAGACCAGCGGCACAGAACAGGAGGCCTTGATCTGCTGCTCCAGCTCGGCCGCGTTCCCCTTGAGGTAGGCGGCCTGACCGTCCGAGACCCGGGTGGTCACCACTGTCAGCGGCACCGGATTGACGGCAAAGCGGGCCAGATCGAGTCGGCACTCGCGGATGGTGATCTCCCACAGCCAGTCGAGATCGAGCCAGTGACCGCCACGCACGAACCTGGCCAGACTGATGAACTCGGGGCGGCAGGAGTAGTCCGTGATGACGCTGTGGTTGCGTCCGCGCTGACCGGCCAGAAAAGCCGCCAGATTGACCGCTCCCGCCGAGACCCCGATACAGTGATCGAACGCCGTCCTGCCCTGTGCCAAAAAGGCATCCAGCACACCCGCGGCAAAAATGCCGCGCATGGCGCCCCCCTCGACCACCAGGGCCGTTTGCTGCCGACTCATCTCGCCTCCCGCTGATTTTACTCTGTGAATGGACTCACACTTTGACCCATCCGGTGCCCGACCCGGGGCTGGGATCCCTATAATGGGCGCGCCTCTGCTCTGGTGCCATGAGGTATAACTTATTGATGCTACGGAATATTACAATGAAAAAAATCAGCAAGTCCCTACTCGCCGCTGCCATTTCCCTCGGATTGATGGCAGGCTGTCACAGCAACAATGACTCCGAGACTCCAGATACCATGGTTCGCTTCGCTACCTTCAACCTCTCCTTTGATCGCACCGCTCCCGGCATGCTGAGCAGCGAGCTGGCCCTGACCCGCGCCGAGCAGGACACCCTGCTGGCTCGCCTCGCTGACGGCGGCCTGAGCGGCGCAGAGAAGACCAAAGCCCTGGACGTGCAGCAGATCCGCAATATCGCCGAGATAGTGCAGCGCACTCGGCCGGATGTGTTCCTGCTCAACGAATTCGACAACGACGGCAAAGGCGAAAATACCGCCGACCTGAAGGCGTTCAACGACAACTACCTGGCCCACGCCCAGCACAGCGAGGTGCAGGCCATCAGCTACCCTGTGCTGCAAAACTTCGCCACCAACACAGGCCTGATGAGCGGCCATGACCTCAACCTGGATGGCAAGGTGGGCAGTGGGCCGGACGACGCCTGGGGCTTTGGCAACTACCACGGCCAGTACGCCTTCGCCGTCATGTCCCAGTACCCCATCGATACCAAGCAGATCCGCACCTTCCAGCACTTCAAGTGGAAGGACATGCCCGGCGAATCGAACCCAGTCATCGACGACTGCAACAACCCCAAGGCGCCGATCCCGGCGGGCCGCCAGTGCGGTGATGCCTGGTATGACGACGCCGCCTGGCAGCAGTTTCCACTCTCTTCCAAGAACCACGCCGACGTGCCGGTGCGCATCAAGCGCGGCGACAAGGAGGAGGTGATCCACTTCCTCATCTCCCACCCGACCCCACCCATCTTCGGCAACGCGGCGCGCCACAACGTCAAGCACAATCGCGCCGAAGTCGCCTTCTGGCAGGACTACGTGGAGACCGCCAGCTACATGGTGGATGACGCGGGCAAGGCCGGCGGCCTGGCCGAGGGCGCCAAGTTCGTCATCGCCGGGGATCTCAACGCCGATCCCCAGATTGGCGACGGGGATCTCACCGCCATTCAAGATCTGCACAACCATGTACTGGTCAATCAGGCGGTCACCAACGGCGCCATCATACCGGTCAGCCAGGGCGGCCCCGAATGCCTAGCCAGCCAGCCGGATCAGTGCAAGCGCAACAACAAGCGCCCCACCCCGGAGCGCATCACCAGCAGCAGCGGCCTGCAGCTCGATCACCTGCTACCCTCCGCCAACCTGAACGCGGTCGCCTCGGGCGTGTTCTGGCCCGCCAGCTTCGAGCCGGGCTATCACCTGGTGTACGACGCCAAGCTCGGCATCGCCAAGGGGGTCAGCTCGGATCACCGGCTGGTGTGGGTCGACTTCAAGCTCGACTAACTTGATGGTGTTATCAATAATCAGGGGGCCCGCGGGCCCCCTGATTGTTTTCAAACAAAGTGAAGCGCCCTTGGTCACGGCAAGCGCCAAGGGGCACAGCAATGGGTATCATTGCCAAGGTGGGGCGACGGGATCACAGAACACGGGCACCAATGAGGCTAGAATGGGGACTCTTGTCGCCAGGCTCTGGCGATGATGCCTCCGCTTTCACTCATCAAGGACACGCTTCATGGAACTGCTTCTTCTCAGCAACGGTAAAGCCACCGAATTTCCGGGTCTGCTCGGTTGGGCCCGGGATAGGGTGCAAACCCTGCTCGCCCGCAAACAGGTCAAACGCATACTGCTGATCCCCTACGCCGTGATCCGCAGCGACTGGGATGCCCGCGCCCGCGATCTCACCGAGAGTCTGGGGGTGGAAGCCATCAGTATTCATCAGTTTGATGACCCTGTGGATGCCATCAATCAGGCTGATGCCATCTTCATCAGCGGTGGCAATACCTGGCGCCTGAACCAGCTGCTGCACGAATATGGTCTGGTCGTGCCAATCCAGCGCGCGGTGCGCGAGCGGGGCGTGCTGTATGTGGGCTGGAGTGCAGGCTGCAACGTGGCAACCCCCAGCATTCGCACCACCAACGACATGCCGGTGTGCAACGCCGCCGTGCTGCCTGCACTGGGCCTGTTCCCGTTGCAGATCAACCCTCATTATCTGGATGCCAGCATCAGCGGTCACATGGGCGAAACCCGCGACGAACGTCTGGCGGAGTTCTGCGCCATCAATCCGAGCGAATACGTGGTGGCCCTGCGCGAAGCCAGCCTGCTGCAGATAAGCGGTGAGAGCAGCGGCGACACCCTCGAATACTGGAGCGCCCGCGGCGAGAGCTACAAGATCTTCAAACACGGCGAGGAGGTGCAGGAATTCATGGATGCCACCCCGCTGGCGGCGTTGACGCCGTTCAAGGTGGCCTGACCATCCACATCACAGCCTGAAAAGCAAAAGAGGGATGGCGAAACCATCCCTCTTTCCCTTACCCCAGATAAAAAAGAACTTTCTTACAAACAAAATTTATCCCCAGCCATAAGAAACGCTTAGCAAAATATTTGTAGGCCACAACTGACCGCACCCCCTAAAAACACTTGAAACTGGCAGCATAACAATCCCCCCACGCTCAACATTAGCCAGATGAAGCCGATGCTATAGGTGAATCCCAAACAATAAGGAAGACACCATGCTCGCACTGCTTCTTGCCACGGCCTTGATGGCAAATGAAAACGCCACCATTCACCCAGTAAGTCAAACCATCACTTTTTCTGGCACAGTCCCCGTATCTACATGTCAAATGGATAGTTATTCAGATAGCAAGTTGGTTCAGATAAATCAGCGGATCATCTGCCCCGACAACAAATACGTGACAGTTAAAAAAGAGCACATCATCGTTGACAACAAAAAAATAGAAGCATGGGTGATCGGGTATGATAAAAACGACTAGACGACTTATCTATATGGTTATCTCACTGGCATATATAACGCCATCCTACGGCATTACTTTTATCAGTGGTTCAGAACCGCTAAAGAATCGTAATAACTATTATTGGTGGATTGAGAACGGTAATCGTAACCAGGTCAAGTTGACCGCATGGCTGTCTTTAAAAAACCACCAAGAAAAACTCTCCAAAGATGATATCTCACTTAATAAAACCACATTAAATAACGCTGAACGCACCATAATCACCATCAAAGGTGATTCATTGAAAAGCAACCAGGAAGCATGGTTGAACATAGTGGAAGAAAATGGTGGCACTACAACACCCAGACTAACAAGAATTAGAATACGGTGAGTGACCGAGCCTAATACTGCAATGTGAATTTAATAAATTTACAATAAAAAAGGGATGACACAGTGTCATCCCTTTTAACTTCACAGCTGTTACTTATGGACTAACATCTGTCATTTCAAATCCAAGCGCGCCAATAGAACCACCAATTAATGCTGTCGGAGACACTGCAATAATATAATGCACCGTCATGCCTGTTAATCGTTTCCCCTCGGGGAAATTATATGTAGTATAAACACGGTCCTGTACAGCCAGGCTATTATTCTGCTCACCGCAGTACGATGTTGTCGCCACACCATTAACCGTGTGTGTCACATTAAAAGCATAGATACGCCTTTCTTTCTCCGAGTTAGTGTTGGCAGTTGTTATCCGTATACTAGTGATATTATCAATTTTAAATGTGACCGGCTTTGGATTATAAGGAGCTTTTGAGTTCTGTCCGGCAAAGTCAGTGCTAGTATAACCCAACCCATAGAGGGCAAATGGTGTCCCTGTATTACTGTTAAGTCTATAGCCACAAAAGAACTCGCTCTTCGCTGAAAAATCAAACTCTCGCTGATACCATACCTCACCAGGAAGTATAGGTGGGGGGGGCGTGACGATGGAAGTCGTGGTCGCTTCTATGCTCAAATCTCGATTCACCACAACCCCATCCAACGGATGCCCTGGCAGTGAGAATAGAAAACTCAGTTTAAAGCTACCCCTTGTAGGACCTGAATACAGCCTATATTTACCGGCAGATTGCAAGATGAGCGAAATTCTGTCATTGGCAGGCGTCACACCCGTCAATGTCACATCACCGGTGAAGGTCTTGAGAATGTTGTCTGCCTCTTTATATGTCACGCTAAAGGTATAGGCAGTATTTGTCTGCATTGTGGCTGGCAGTACCATATCATAAGTCACCCCACCCGGAAGAACGGCATCTTGCTGATTGATACAGGTTACATAAGCAAGATCCGAGCTACTAAAGGCACCATCAATAGCACCACTCTCGATATTGACTACTTGATAGGTACTACTAGCTGTACCTTGGCTAGAACTCCAATAAAACTTCTGGGTCGGCCAGTAGTTGATTGCCTTGCCAGACGTCTGAAGTTTTGTTAATTCGGCGGCTGTGGGCAACCGAGCACCTTGAGCCGCACAGAGCCCTTTTGCCGCCAGATTATTGAAGGCTGCCGCATTATACACACCGTTACTACCAGGAATATTGGTCTCTGGGGAGCTGGTGACCTTGAGGCCAAGCTGAGTCGCCTGCTCGGCACTGAGTGGCGCATTGAAATACAGCTCATCCGACACTAAATGAATACTGGTAAAAAAGCCCTCGACCGATACTTTTATAATGTTGGTTGCGAAACCACCATTATGGTCAGTGACAGTGTAGCTAATATAATAATCATCAGGCACATATGACTTGAATCTTACTTTGGTATTAGTCACATCCGCAGGGAAAGCAATTTGTGCGACACCATTAAAAGAGTGCACATCATATAACTGAACAGTATCACCAACATCCGGGTCAGATATATGGCTTGCTACATCAATCAAGGCTTCCTGGCCAGGTTTCAGGACTTGTGGTGATACCGGGAAAACAAAACTATTGGCTACCGGTGCAGTATTGCTATCCTGTGAAACAGCAACATCGACACTACCAAGAGAGACAGCCCCTGCACTATCTTCCATCTCATACAAAATACGGGTAATTCCAGACTCTTGAGCGTCGTACGAAATCGTATTGTTTAATACGTCAGCGACCGCAGTACCTGAGCCCAACACAATAATATTATCAGTTAACGTCAATCCACCATTAGAAACATCCACTGAACCCGTGGTATTTTCTGACAGTGTGAGACTCAGTGGTGTCAACTGCACACTGTAGGCCATTGGCTCTTCTGAAACGGCGCGAACAACAGTACGGCTGACGGCACTGTTGGTACCGCCCTGCTCATTCGCAACGGTATACTTGAACACACAAGATGCAGCATTATCAGATTTTAATGAGAAACCATTTTTATCCTTCACCGCGTCGTGGCAAACACTATCCCCACCTAATACTTCAAGGGATTTAAGGTGTACAGCGCCACCATCTGAAGACGCCGTAAATGGTTTTAAATCCACGGAGGCTATATCATTAACCTTAAACGCATGAATTGTATCATTGGCAGATACTGCATATGTCGTCGCTGGCGGTGTTGGCTGAGCAGAATTGTCACTCTCACCATCACCACCACCACCGCCGCAACCACTCAATAACGCACATATCAGCGTTGAGTAAATTCGATACCTATTCATTTCAACCCCTAATACAAAAGTAATACATTAAAAATCAGTTTCGAATAAAACCAAGAAACTATCTGTATAACGGCCACTTTCAATATTAGCGGCAGCGATATTTTCGTATGATATTTCCAGCTTAAAATCCACTCTGGATTTATCTGTGCCAGCACTCAATATGGAGTTTGCCGTGTTGAGTGTCCCCGCAGCCACCAATGAGGAAGCTGAGCATGCAGCACCAGTGCACTTGATGCTGTACGGGATATTTTTACTCGATGTCGGATGAGTGAGGCGATAACTGTCAGGCAGCAGCATCATCTTTATCCCTTTATCGAAGTACCCTGTCGCGTTGACGTCAAACGTCGTTGTTGCCGACACCGTTTTAGCCACCTTATCGTACGTTGGCACCAGAATCCCGCTGCCAATCACGCTAACCGAGCTGATATAGGCTGGCTTGAAGTGAATCTGCACAGAAAACGATTGACGGATATCTCGATATGTCAGAGCACCACTCGCAGTATAATAAAAATAGCGAGTGGACATGGGTATGACGCCTGTGTATAACCCCTCTGGTTTACCCGCAAAACCGGCGAGAACAGCACTACTATCAACATTAAACAGTGGTCGTAAAAAAAAGAATGGTGTTTTTGAGGAACCATTATTTATCAACTGATCATAGCTACAATTGAATTGCCCAATCAAATAGATCACATTGCCAGCCACCCCTTGGTCAGCACACCGTGTCGCGGGTGGACTGGGTGTGACATCTGCAATAGAATTGCTGCCAGTATTATACTCGATGCCAGTGAGTGACAATGCGAATTTCACACTGTTGCCGCCATTGGTAATAGTAATTTCTGGGCTTGACTGAGGTGAGGCCATAAACCCTGGGCGCCATTTTTCTGTCGGTGTCAACCCATTGATGGGAGCCCAAGTACTCAGTGTATTTTCTCCATGAGATAACACAAGGTTATCCCAGGTCAGTCTGCCGTTGGCAATCTTCCCATTTAAACTAAAAGCGTTGGCCAATGACATTGGTAAACATAACAAGGCTGTAATAATGTATTTCCAAATCATATCTTGGCTTCCGGTGTCAATACAACCTGACGCTTATAGCTTTCATCATGATTGTAAATCGACGCTTCCAGCGTCAACGATTGCATATACTCTGGCAATTCAAACTTTTTAAATCGTCCAGAGATAACGCGCTCCTGCGTTCGACAATTAGCCACATTATCTGACTTGCAGCGATCGATCACAAAAGTGAGCATGGTATTACCCTGATTCAGGATCTCGAGTGACCGGCCCTTGCGGGTAATACTGTATTTCATTTCACTGGTTTTGGCAGGAACAACATAAATAACCGAGTAGCCATAGTTCACTTGCACAGCATTATCTTGTTCCTCGCCCTTTTTCAGATAGGGGGCAGGTTCAAATACCACGCTGAAGGTCATATCCTTGTCACTTTCACACTTCACCTTATAGCAGAGTGATCGAATGCCAACATCTTTTGCTCGGCCAGGTTCGAGAATCAGTTTTGGATTGGTTGTCATCACACGCCATTGCTGAATGTTCTCTTTTGTATATTTATTTCGCGTTATCTCACCCCGGCTATCAGTGTTAATTTCACTGATGGATGTCTTGATAAAACTCGTCTTGTCAAAGTCATTTGTCAAGGTAACGACACCATTACCACTCGCATCAGACACAAGAAACATGGTATCAACAGTCAATGCATGGGCAGCGCTGTTGCCCATCAGACCAACGATAAAATAAATTTTCTTAATCATGCTGTAATTCCTTACTATGTTCACGCATTGCCACAGGTTGATTAATCGTATCCAGACTGTGATTCTCACGGGCATACAGCTGCATGCTATCAATCACCAATTGCTGTGCCTTGGACAAGGTCAATGATTTTTCATTGTCCATTAGCAGATATAGTGCGATATCGGAGCCCACTTTTCGTTGATAGATAGCGCCATCGAGTGAGACTAGTCGCTTGATGTAGTCGTTAACCAGATTGGTGTCATCAAAAGTGCCAACATAATAAAGCTCTGATTGTGCCAAGGCATCCTGCTTGGTGACAGTGACGATTGAACGAGGCTTTGCATCCGGCAAACAATAATTATTACCAAAATTCATCAACTCGGCATCTTCATAGTCGCTCGGTACCAGGCAGCGAGCGCCCCCTGCATACAATGCAAAGTCGCTTCCTTCAACTAGCGTTACACGAAACACGCCATCCATTACCTTAGTCACATCAATACAACCAAACCCCTTGCATAACACCTCATCGATAGGGTCATCAAAGACATCAGAAAACGAGCTGACAAAGGTGACGACCGGTTTCAACCTGGGTTTAATCACTACCGCACTGCCTGGATAAGTGAAACCATCAAATCCCTGATCACCACTGTTATAAAGAGAGACACTCTCGGTATCAATATTTATATTGTAGCTATCATACGCACTGATGGGCATGCTCTGATTGTTTTCATAGATGAATGTCTTGTTTTCCAATATCTCATTCTTGCGCAGCGTGACAAAACCATAAGGCTCACTGTCTGAAACAATCATCTCTTGTATATCAGCATCAATGATGGTGTAGGCATCTGCACGCTGGCTGGTGAACGCCACGCCATTGCTTGAGACAATCTGGCTGCTGGACAAACTTCCCGATATACCATGATTACCATCATTGTTTGCATACACGTTGGCACTGCCGCGAAATGCGGTCTCATTGGTTGATGCTGTGCCATACATCTCATTGATAACGTCCCGACTGGAATCTGAATATGCCGAAGACAGCTCAAGCGAACTACTCGTATTAGCCCTATCAATGAGATCATTTTTTAGCACACTGGCACGATATTCTCTGCCACCAACAGAGCTATCATTGGTACTGAATTTTGCTTCCCAACTGCTACTGATCGGAATCTGGACCGTGATAAATGTAGCGTGGCTCTTGCCGACATGATCATAATCCAGGGTGAGATCTACCCTCGCATTTAATGGCAAGGTATAACCAAGACCAATGGTGGATACATTATATTCGGTGTATAACTTGCCACTTTCCGGAATATAATAGTCACCATTGGTGTAGGTATAATAACTATTCAAGCCATTATCAAAGCTGTAAAATACATTCCCAGATATTTTCTGATAGTCAAACTCACCCATGAGATAGGCAGCCAGCGTATCACCACTATCTTTATGCTGCAGTTTTTCATACTGGATCGAAAAATAATTTACCGCGAGCTGTGCATCAAATGCCAGCGAACCGGGATGATACATTGACACGCTGCTATTCAGAGTGCCTTTGAAGGGGAGATACCATTGTGAACCCAGCACAGCCATACCATCACTGTCGGCGCCGAGTCCCCCTGCAGCAACAAACCATGAATCAGTGACCCGTCTGGAATATAAGGCACTGGCAAAAGCAACATCATCGAAACGAGATGCCTCACTCTGCAACTGCTGCGTCGTTCCTTCTAGCTCATCGAACTGCGCTGAAAATAACTCGCGAGATTCATTCAACTGCCCAGCTGCAAGCACATAATCGCCATAACCGACTCTTGGCATATTGGTCACATCATTGTAGATTGTCTTTTTTTCAGATGAGAAAACATTACCCGCTACCAGCACTTCGAGCTCGATATCATAACGTCCAGGTGGTAGATCGCTGTATGAGAGCGTACCTTGCCCTTCAGAAATCGGCAGCTGTTTTATAATTCGCCCATCGCGCAGCACCCTCAACTCACCAGGTGCTGGCGAGAAAAAGAATAACCGTTCATAACTTTGTTCATTATTTATAACAAGGTTACTCGTCGAACCAAAATTGAACGATGTCTGCTTGATGAATCGGGTAGGGCTGACGATGTTGGTTGAGTTAAATGAGACGCCATTATCAAACTGGCCGAGATAAATACGCTTATCACCGGCAAAAGAGAGATCATACGAGAGCTCATAAAATTTATTGAGTGAATTGCTGACAGTAAAGTCTGATGTCAGATGACCGTAGGGTAAGCCTTGTATCGACTTGTTATTAATTGCATAAGATGATGAATCATGGTATGCGCTAGAGTATATATCGACATGATTCACCAAGGCGCCATGTTGATTGAGGGCGTTTGCATACTCAACATCTGCGGTTGGCTTATCCAGCTCAGCACCATTGACAAACAAGGCTAACAACGCATTGTCATAATCGTAATAAAACTCATAATCAACCGGCGTCACCACACATTCACTGATATAGCCGTGGCAGCTCTCGGTGTTCTTGACACCCTTTTTCAGAGATAGCAAAATCCGTTCGGACATGGCCTGTGAGACGTTATTTCGCTTGAAATAACGTTGTAACTGAACAACAGCCATGCCCTGATCTTTTGGCAGCCGGATAGTGTCGTAATTTACACTTAAAATCAGGCTGGTTTTTCCAGTGCCATTAATATCTTTAATAGAGACCGAGCGCTCTTTAAACTCAAAAAGCTCAGAAAACTCTTCTGGCATGTCGGTTTCAGCCATGATGGGGCATGACAATGTCATGAGGATCACAAGCGCTACATTGTTAATATTTTTCATATATTAAACTCAACCCGAACAGAAATATTTCCTGAGCATTTTCCTGCATCAAGGTGGGATGCCGATAATGCCGAAAAACTGATATTGACGGGGTAATACCCTTCAAAAAAACCATCATTGATAATATTGAACTCTGGAATAGACACACTACTTCCTATAGGGAGGCTGATACCATCGATGCGCAACTTTGCAAAGCCGTAAACATCCGTATCAGGGGCAGGGGTTAATGTGACTGCTGTGTTATTTTCATCAAAACAGGTGATGCTGTTTTCATTGAGAAACACCGAGAAGCCACTGTTGGCTTCAGATGTCGGCAGGCTAGTGATAACCGACATATTTGTGGTCAGTTCCCTGAAAAATCCCGCATCACGATCAAAAACAGCAACCAATGAATCAGGGACGAATCTAACGTCCATAAACTCGCCTACCGAGAATTTATTTTTATCTATCTCGGTAGAGATATCGATTTGTCTGGATATTGGCGCCGCAATGGACATTGATGGTAACAACAAAATACCTAGCGTAATGATTGCTATGCGCACAATGCCTCCTGGCTTCTCTATATAAAAAGAGCGCCTAGAAATAAATAGGCGCTCAAATATTTCAGTTCTGTCGCTAAGTATAGTGACTAACTAAACTAAAAACTTAGACTTTTTCAGCAACGATGGTGATTTGCGCCTGCACGGAACCACCTGCACCGACATCAACCGCATCAGCCTGGGCAACAGTCAGGTTCAGGGTGGATTCACCATTTACGATCTCACCAATAGCCCAAGGGGTAGCATTAGAGCTAACAACCAAAGTGCCAACGTCGGAGGTACCTGAGTAGCTCACCTGGGCGTTGCTCAGGGTCCAGTTGGCATCAGCCAGATCACCGGTACCAGTTACAGAGTCGTAGTCATGTGCTTCAACAGTTACGGCAGTAGAGGTGAAGGAGCCATCGGTAGCAACGATCAGTTGACCATTCTCAATGGCCTGACCAGCCAGACCGGTGATGATCAGGTCGTCACCAGCTACAGAGCCTGGGACAAAACCAGACCATACGATGTTCGCTACAGGGTTGGCAGCCATGGCAGAAGCGGAGAAGGCAAGGGCCAGAACCAGCATAGTTTTTTTCATTTAGATACTTCCTGTGTTGTAAATTGTTTTGACATCGGCTTTATAAGAAATCCATAAAAAGGCTGATATATGTATATGTAAGCAGCGCTGATTTCTTGACCGATAAGATACCAAGCGCATCCACCTTAGGTATGTAGGAACAAGGCTATAAACTCGTAGGCCAAACCTTATTGAATAGCCTGCTGTATGGACCTGACGATCTCATTAGGAAGGATTTCCCACATATACGTCTAATTTTTCATTTACAGACTCTAATAGTGGCCATACGCCAACTAACACAGAAAACAGATTAGCTATCATAATAATAATTTTTGGCGCAACTTATGATACAGCCATATCATCACACTGCAGATGAACCGACTTAAATACATGCCTGTAGTGGCCCACCATCTAAAAATGTATAGTGAGATAAAATACAAGCTAGTTTTTACAGAAAAAAGTGAACAACCTAATTAACTGAGACCGGTAGGCATAGCGTTTATTTTTATTTCTATTTCCTTCATCAAGTCAGCTCTGAATACACCACTATTCCTATATTCATCCTCTATCATTTTGCATAATGCCACAATATTATCCCCACCAATCATTTGACATGATCCTTTCAATCGGTGAATATAATGCAGTACACCTTCATAATCACTATTATTGATACAACCAGTTATACTTTCCAGATCTTTTATATTGCACTCCATAAATTGATCATATAATGCAACTTTCCAATCTGATGGATTTTCTTTGACATTGGTAATGTTTATCAAAGGTATTGAATCAAAATATTTATTTATTTGTGCTGCCATCACAGTCAACTTGAATGGCTTAAATAAACAATCATCCATACCAGCTTCAATACATCGATCAAAGTCCTCCTGCATGGCACTTGCGGTCAACCCATATATTCCAATTGGTGTTTTATTTAATAGCATTTCCTGTTGTCTTATTGCACGAGCCAGGGAGTATCCGTTCATATTTGGCATTTGGCAATCTGTGATGATCAGATCTACTTTCTCATTATTGTAAATGGCTAATGCTTCTACACCATCGCACGCGGTCACTACGTGATACCCTATATACTCCAGTTGTTTTTTCATCAAAATACGATTTGCAACATGATCATCAACGACTAATATATATCGCTCTGCATTTATCTCGGCATTAATCTCAGGGGAAACATGAGAGATTGCAACATGGGGTAACTCATCTTGACACAAGATGAAGGGAAGTGTGATGACAACACATGTACCAACCCCTTCTTTACTATTCAGTTCAACTTGCCCCCCCATTATTTGACATATTTGTCTAACAATACTCAAACCCAATCCACTACCACTATAGCCTGAGTGATAGTTATTGTGTGCCTGACTAAAGGGCTGAAATACATCCCCCAGCTTATCCTTTGGAATTCCAATACCATTATCAGTTATAGTTATAATAAATTCTTTATCTATTTGATGGAGATTAACGTCAATCACTCCATTTTTAGTAAACTTTAAAGCATTACCAACAACATTATATATCACTTGCCTGAGCCTGACTGGGTCAGTAAGGATAAAACTCACATCACTCACCCCTGAAGAATATAATAGTTTATTATTTTGAGTTGAAGCAACCGTCTGTAGTAATCCTACCGTAGAGTTCACTAGCTTATTCAAGCAAGTGCTTTTGTTATTTATGGTGAACTGCATTGCCTCAATACTCGATATATCAAGAATTCCGCCAATAAGATCCAACAACGCATCGGCAGCTTCTGATGCACGATGCAATGAATCGGTATCAGTCTCACCATTTTTTGCTTTTTGTAATGATAACTCAATAAATCCAATAATGGCATTCATTGGAGTTCTGAGCTCATGGCTCATCACAGCTAAAAAGTTACTCTTGGCTAAATTTGCTTGTTCGGCTTTTTCTTTCTCTACTTCCAATTGAACTTGTAACAATTTTCTTTCTGTCACATCAATCGAACCACAGACAATGCCCTTGATATTGTTATTGACATCCCGAAATGGAATCACCCATTGATATATTTCAATAGCCCCACCATCCATTTTTATGGATAAATCTCTGACGGACTGAATTCCGGATGAAAGCACATCATTATATATTTCATCAATACGGTCGGTATCATCGATTCTGCTAGAGAATGATTCAGATATACTTTTACCAAGTACATCCTCTTGTTTAACACTCAAAGCTGAAAGATAAAAATTATTACAAAAAATAAGTTTACCGTGTTCGTCTCGCACGGATATTGGCATAGGAAGTCCAGCTAACAGCGTCTTATTAAAATATAACTCATCGAGTAACTTCCCTTCCAGTTCTTTTTTATGTTGTAGCTCTTTATACAAGTAATAACTTCGCATAAAGTAAACTATCAACGCAGAGACCAACAAGAAAAATATACCTGTTAGTTCAGATGAATATCTCTCCCACAGAGTGAGATGGGGCAATGGATTATTTCGCCAATTATAAGATATCCGAGATAAATCACTTGGCGGTATTGCTTTAATTACCTTGTTTATGACTTTCAATAACTGCACATCTGATGAGCGCAGTGCAAAAGAAAATTCTAGCGGGTTTTCACTGACTCGCTCCAGAAATAGATATTGGTCAGCAATGCTATTTGATGATAGAAAATACTTTGCTTGATATAGCGAGGTCACCGCACCATTGACCTTACCTTCAGATAATAAGTTAAGCGTATCCACACCATTAGATACAAATATTATTTCTGTATTTGGATAGCGCAGCTTGAAGGTACTGTAGTTGGAAATCCCCTCAGAAACAGCAATTTTTTTGCCAATAAATCGTCCACCGTTATCTATGGACATCCTATCCGATGTAAGAGCAATAATGTCATCGCGATTATAATTTATAGTAGAAGTAAGAGATGGCTCCATCACTTTATTTTGATACGCCGCCATTAAATCAGCATCACCAGACATCACTGCATTTTTTACTTCATCATCTGAGTCATAAGTTTTTATCTCAAAATCAAGTCCACTCAAACCAGAGATAATATCAAGTACATCACTGGCTATGCCAACTGGTTTTCCTTCATGCCCGATAAATGTGTAAGGCACGTTATTCTTATTAATACCAACAATTACCGATTTTCTCTCACCGATCCAGTTTAGCTCCGACTGTGACAGTATATCATTGGCTGACAAGACCTCTGTAATTGCACCTCGCCATCTAGATACTATTGGACCACGGCCATAGTCCTGCAGATTTAAAATGCTTTTATTAACTAGTGACAGTAGCTGAGGAGCTCGCTCTGATATGAAAAAACCAAAGTCCCTTGATTCGTGTCTGGCGTGACCAATAAAAACAAAGTCACCAAAGCGCTCCCCACTCAGATAATGTGTGGAATATATATCGCTCAGCAGTATATCTGCATGGCCAAAATAAACTGCATCCATAGCAGCTAGTGGTGATGAATATTCGACAAGAGCAGCATTCGGATATATAAGGTTGAAAATTTCATCATCAACTATTCCTTTTGGAGCAGCAACTCTTGTGCCATCTGGGATTAGTTTATATTTATCCACTCGTTCTTTTAGTGTAGAAAAAACCAGCTTGCTCTTTAAAAAAGGTTCACTGAAAGAACCAATCAAGTTGCTATCTTCAATGGAAAACCAACTACCGACACTTAACATGTCAATATCACCAGCTTGCATAGCATTTTTCGCACTGATGTTATCGTTGTATGCCTTAATAACTATTTTTGTTTTCAGTTCATCGCCGATGAAATTTAATATATCAGCAGAGATCCCCTCAAAATCACCCGTTGCGGATGTCACCTCAAATGGTTCATATGAAGGAAAAATGACGCCTACATTCAATACTCTATTCCTGGCTAGCCACTCATTTTCGGATGGAGAAATAAATACAGGATCGTTTACCGTTAGCGCACGGCCAACCAATTCCAGTTGTTCTACAGAAAATCCAGGCATCGAGGCACATAAAGCAAATAACATGCTGAACCATTTCATTGCTATTTACCCTTCAACTTGCTTAGATATATCAATAAGCTCAGCTATATTGGAAACACCCAACTTTTGAAAAATCCTGGTTTTGTAAGTGCTCACCGTTTTATTACTCAAAAATAGCTCGTTAGCTATTTCCAAGTTTGTTTTCCCTATCGCCAAGCTGTTAAATACAGTCAATTCACGATCGCTCAGGCAAGATATCAAACCAGTCCCCATATTTGCTCGACGCTTTAGTGCCTCATCACCGAACACGGTAGGGAAATAAGTAAATCCTTTCATAATATTTGTCACTACTGATGGAAGATTCTCAATGTCTTCATTTTTCTCCATAAATCCGTTCACACCAGCAGTATAGCAGCGCATAACATACACATCGGTAACCATCGCAGACAATACTAAAATTCGTACTGCAGGATTAGTTCTTCTAATTCGTTTAACTACCTCTAACCCATCAATATGGGGTAGATCCAAGTCCAAAATAATTACATCAAAATTAATTTTATTGCTCTCATTAATTGCTTCTATTCCACTCGATGCTTGTATTACATCGCTATAGCCTGCTGCATTTAATACGTATTTCACTGCCAATCTAACTGCTGGGTGATCATCTACGATTAGAATATTTAAATTATTTTTCATACAGCCCCCAAATTAACCGGCCGGAATAATACTACTTCCAGCACCACATTTAGTATAAGACAATACTATTGATGCTGTAGGAAAATTCCTAAATAATTACAGTAAACATATTTATTAATGAGCAGTTAATTTTTTAAAAGAAAAATAAAATGTTTTCAGCAACTCATAGAACACATTTAAGTCGAGTGGTTTTAAACCATATCACTTGCATGTAACATCGACCAAAATCAATTATTGATAATGTTAAAAACTGTTCTGAACGACCTTACCGACGGTTTGCCATGCTATAAGGGGCAAGGGATCTTCCCTCGCCCCTTGTTTTGTTAGACGGGAGTATGCGATGACGATACGGATCGAACACGACAGCTTCGGGGAGATAGAGGTGCCAGCCGAACGGCTGTGGGGCGCCCAGACCCAGCGCTCCCTGCTCCACTTCGACATCTCGGGGGAACGCCAACCCGCCGAGCTCATCTGCGCCCTGGCCCGCATCAAGTCTGCTTGCGCCCGGGTCAATCACGCCAAGGGGTTGCTGCCCGCCCGCACGGCCCAGGCCATCATGAGCGCCGCCGATGAAGTCCTGTGCGGCCTGCATGAGGAAGAGTTTCCACTGCGCGTCTGGCAGACAGGCTCGGGCACCCAGACCAACATGAATGTCAACGAGGTACTGGCCAACCGGGCCAGCGAACTGCTCAGCGGTCCGCGGGGGCAGGGCTGTCTCGTCCATCCCAACGATCAGGTCAACCTCAGCCAGTCGAGCAATGATGTCTTCCCGAGCGCCATGAACCTGGCGGCCGTCACTGCCATTACCTTGCAACTGCTGCCCGCCCTGATCACCCTGAGCGCGACGCTGGCCCGCAAGGCCCACGCCTTCGACGACATCGTCAAGATTGGCCGCACCCACTTGCAGGATGCCACTCCGCTCACCCTAGGGCAGGAGTTCTCCGGTTGGGTTGCCCAGCTGGAACAGGGGGAGCGCCACATTCGAGCCGCCCTGCCCCATCTTTGCGAGCTGGCACTGGGGGGCACGGCCGTCGGCACCGGCCTGAACACGCCACCCGGTTTTGCCGATGACGTGGCGGCCACCCTGGCAGAGCAGACGGGCCTGCCGCTGGTGAGCGCCCCCAACAAATTCGAGGCGCTGGCGAGCAGCGATGCCCTGGTTCATGCTCACGGCGCCCTCAAGACGCTGGCCGCGTCGCTCATGAAGATCGCCAACGACGTGCGCTGGCTGGCCAGCGGCCCCCGCAGCGGGCTCGGTGAGCTGCTCATTCCGGAAAATGAACCCGGATCCTCCATCATGCCCGGCAAGGTCAACCCGACCCAGTGCGAGGCGCTCACCATGCTGTGTGCCCAGGTGATGGGCAACGACGTGGCGATCAACATAGGCGGCGCCAGCGGCAACTTCGAGCTGAACGTCTTCCGCCCACTGATTGCCCATAACTTTTTACAGAGTGTGCGTCTGCTGGCCGACGGCATGCAGAGCTTCCACGATCACTGTGCCACCGGCATCACACCCAACCGGGCCCGCATAGACGAGCTGCTGGCCGGCTCCCTGATGCTGGTCACGGCACTCAACCCTCACATCGGTTACGACAAGGCGGCCGAGATAGCCAAGCGGGCCCACAGTGAGGGGCTCAGCCTGCGGGAAGCCGCCATTGCCTCCGGCCACCTCACGGCGCAGGAGTTCGATGCCTGGGTAGTGCCCGCCAACATGGTGGGGCGACGGGGGATCTGACATGAGTGCCTGCTGAAAAATGAAAAAGCCGGGCATGCCCGGCTTTTTCATTGTGCAATTCGTCGTTCAGGGTTTGATCAGCTTGCTCAGGGCATCCAGCTCGCTCTGGGCGGCCAGCAACTTGGCCTGGGCCTCTTCCAGCTTGGCCTGCTTCTTGGCGATCTTGTCCGGCTTGCCCGACACCCGCGCATTTTGCAGCTCGAGCAGCCGCTCGTTCACCTGCTCTTTCAGCTTGGCTACCCGTTGCTGCTGCTCCTTGAACAGACCATCATCGGTACAGTGGGCCTCTATGTTGCGCAGCGCCTGCTCCAGCCCAGCTATCTGATCCGCATTATTGTGCGCCTTGGCGAAGACCAGCTGATCCGCCACTGCCTGTTGCCTAGCCTTGCAGCCTACCTGCTGGCTGCCATAAGCCTGACCGGCCAACAGCAGCATACTTATTCCGAAAACCTTCCACATAACGACCTCATTCCTCTGTCATGTTTGATGGTCGCCTATCAGACCGTACTCGGCCAACCGGGTCAAGTCATGCGCAAACCGGTACGACAGAGTTTGTGCAACATCACGCCAATACAGGCCGGCCAGGACTACAATGGTGTTTTCGTGATGGAGTCTCTTATGAATCAACATATTGTCATCATTGCCAACGGTGCCCCCTATGGCAGCGAGTCCCTGTTCAATACCCTGCGTCTGGCCATTGCCCTGGGCGAGCAGGGTGGCGCTAGCCTGCAGCTGTTCCTGATGTCCGACGCTGTCAGTGCCGCCCTGGCGGGGCAAGCCCCGGCCGAGGGTTACAACCTGCGCCAGATGCTGGAGATACTGCTGGCACAGGGCACCGCCATCCGTCTGTGCAAGACCTGCACCGATGCCCGCGGCATCACGGCACTGCCCCTCATTGAAGGGATCGAGATTGGTACCCTGCCACTGCTGGCCCAATGGACACTGGCGGCCGACAAGGTGCTGACCTTCTAGCCAGCGCACAGCCTCACAGGCGCAAGTCTTGATCGGCGGGGGACCTGCGCCATTTGAAAACCATTACCCTGTTTTTACTGTCTACACTGTCAGTTAGATAACAATGTGCGCCCCCTCATATTCGTTCAGGGAACTACCATGAATCCAACCGAACAGACCCTGCTGGAGCAGATGCGGATCACCGAGTTTGAGATCGCCCATCGCAAGGAGCTACTGCTGCTGGACGAGGACGACTTCACCCGGCTCGCCAGCTATCGCACCAAGATAGAACCCCATATCGATTTGCTGGTCGACAAGTTTTATATACTGCAGACCGGGATCACCGAAATTGCCCTGCTGATCGGCGATGCCGATACGCTGACACGACTCAGAGCGGCTCAGCGCCGTTACATACTCGATCTGTTCAGCGGTCTCTATGACCTGGAGTACGTCAACAACCGGCTGCGGATCGGGCTGGTGCACAAGCGGATCGGGGTGGAACCCAAGCTCTATCTGGCGGCCATCAACACCCTCAAGGGGCTGCTCATCGAGGATATCTTCCTCCAGATAGCCCATGAGCCCGAGCGCATCGCCATGCTGACCGCCCTCGACAAACTGTTTCTGTTCGACATTACCCTGGTATTCGAAACCTACATCCGCAGTCTGGTCTCGGAGATAGAGTCATCCAAGGAGAAGTCGGAGATCTATGCCAAAGCGCTGGAGGAGAAGGTCCGGGAGCGTACCCAGCAACTGGAGGAGATGAGCCGCACCGATGCCCTCACCGGCCTGCTCAGCGTGCGTCACCTGCAGGAGAACCTGACCCGCACCCTGCGCACCTGCCAGCGCCGGGCCGAGCCAGTGGTCATCGCCTACCTCGACATCGACGACTTCAAACAGATCAACGACACCCAGGGGCACCAGCGGGGAGACGAGATACTGCGCCTAGTGGGTGCGTCCATCCGCAAGGTGTCACGGGCAGAGGATTGCTGCTTTCGTTACGGCGGAGACGAGTTCTGTCTGATCCTGCCCAACTGCAGCGAGGATCAGGCCAGAGACGTCTATCTGCAACGGCTGACCCACACACTGGCAGAACAGATAGGCGATGTGACCCTCAGCATCGGCCTGGTGCAGACAGGGCCATTGCAGTTCGACGAGGGCAACAGCCTGATCCGGCTGGCCGACGAGCGCATGTATGCCGCCAAGAAGGCACTGAAAGAGGTAAATCCGAAAGAGACCCACTAGCCTTGGCGGGCACAGGATTTCGCCGCCTCGGGGCGCGGGATCCGGGCCCCCCATTCGTACAACAGAAACGTCAGCACGCAGAGCAGCGTCATCAGTATGTAGAGCCACTGGCCACTCCACTGCTCGATAATCCAGCCTCCCAGCACGGCGCCGATGGCCCCACCCAGCCCGGCCAACGCACCGGCGCCGAAATAGCTCCCCTTGAGATGAGGGGGCGACATCTGGTCGATCAGCACATTGAGCAGCGGAAACAGAATGGTCTCCCCCACGCTCAGCAACAGCACGGCCCCGATCCAGTGTGACCACTGCTGGGGATCCCCCAGCGCGAACAGCACCTGAGCCCCCAGAAACAACATGATGCCGACCTGCAGCCGCACCTTGTGCGGCCAGCGGGCGAGCAGATGCAGCAGCGGGAATTGCAGCACAACCACGGTCAGTGCATTGGTGGTCACCAGGATGGCGACCAGTTTCGCCACCTCTGGGGTTTCTGCCCGCGTCAGGTATTGCACCAGCGGCGAGTGAAACTGGGAGTAGACCAGCACCATCAGCAGATTGGCCATCACCAGCAACAGAAAACCCAAATCCAGCCACAGCACCTTGATGGCGGCGCGCAGACCCAGGCCGCCGCTGCGCTGCTCGCCCTCAATCAGCTGGCGAAAACCCCAGACGAAGGCGGCCCCCAGCACCAAATAACTGCCGGAGAGCAGCAAAAAAGTGTGCTGCTGGGCACTGATCCCCAGCGTCACCCCAAGCAGGGGCCCGATCGCCGCCCCCAGGTTGAGCAAGAAGTAACGCAGGTGGAGTGCCAGCTCGCGGGCCTTGGCAGAGATGAGGCTGTCGGCCATCAGCGCCTTACCGGGCGCATCGATCAAGCCGGAAGAGAGGCCGCTGCCAAGCACCCCGACCCCTAACCAGAATACAGAGTGGGCAAATCCCAACAGGCCGTAGCAGAGCAGCGCGACCAGACAACCGGCCAGCAAGATGTTGCGCCGCCCCAGCTTGTCCGACAGCCAGCCGCCATAGAAGCTGACCAGGGTCGAGATGGCCGCGGTCGCCCCCAGCATGGCACCGATACTGGTGGCCGAAAGGGCATACTCCCGATAGAGCAAGATGGAGAGAAACGGCCAGACCATGTAATAGCTGGTGCGCACCATGAAGGTACCCAGGATCACGGTCCAGACCAGAGGGGGAAACTGCCTGAGGAGGGCCCACGACATCATACTGCTCCTTGTTGCCCGTCGCGCGGGGAGCTCTCCGTTGTAGCAGAGGGTCTCATAGGAAACAAGCGTGGTGGATATCGGACACAAAAAAGCCGACCCTGAGGTCGGCTCTTCACAGCGCAGCAGCCTTATTCGGCAGCCGGCTCTTCGACAGCGGCTACGTCAGCAGCAGGAGCAACGGCTTCGGTCGGTGCATTCGCTTCCTTGATGGAGAGACGCACACGGCCTTGACGGTCCACTTCCAGTACCTTCACCTTCACAACATCACCGAGCTTCAGGAAGTCGGCCACGTTCTGCACGCGGGCGTCGGTGATCTGGGAGATGTGCACCAGACCATCTTTACCCGGCAGGATATTGACGAAAGCGCCGAAATCGGCCAGACGCACAACCTTGCCTTCATAGATGCGGTTCACTTCGATCTCGGCGGTGATGGCTTCGATACGACGGATCGCTTCCATGGCCGCTTCGTTGGCCACGGCGGAGATGCGAACGGTACCGTCATCATCCAGCTCGATGTTGGTGCCAGTCTCTTCGGTCAGCGCACGGATCACGGAACCACCCTTGCCGATCACGTCCTTGATCTTCTCGGGATTGATCTTGATGGTATGGATACGCGGGGCGAAATCGGAAATCTCGGCACGCGGCGCCTGGATGGCTTCGTCCATCACTTTCAGGATGTGCAGGCGAGCACCACGGGCTTGCTTGAGGGCAATCTCCATGATCTCTTTGGTGATGCCTTCAATCTTGATGTCCATCTGCAGCGCAGTGATACCTTGAGTAGTACCGGCCACTTTGAAGTCCATGTCACCCAGGTGATCTTCATCACCCAGGATGTCGGACAACACGACGAAACCTTCTTCTTCCTTCACCAGACCCATGGCGATACCGGCAACGGAGGCCTTGATCGGCACACCCGCATCCATCAGCGCCAAGGAGGAACCACAAACGGACGCCATGGAGGAAGAGCCGTTGGATTCGGTGATTTCAGACACCACGCGCACTACGTACGGGAATTCGGCGGCGCTCGGCATCACGGCAGCAACGCCGCGCTTGGCCAGACGACCGTGACCGATTTCACGACGCTTGGGGCTACCCATCATGCCGGTTTCACCGACGCAATACGGCGGGAAGTTGTAGTGCAGCATGAAGCGGTCGGCGCGGTGGCCAGCCAGCTCGTCGATGTTCTGGGCGTCACGCTCGGTACCCAGGGTCGCAACGACGATGGCCTGAGTCTCACCACGGGTGAACAGAGCGGAGCCGTGAGCGCGCGGCAGGATGCCGGTGCCGACGGAGAGGGCACGGATCATTTCCGGATCGCGACCATCGATGCGCGGCTCGCCACGTACGACGCGGCCACGGACGATGCGGCTTTCCAGGCTGTGGAACTCTTCGCCAATCTTCTTGGCATCGTCTTCCACGCCGGCGGCGATCACTTGCTCAACCACGCGCTGCTTGATGGCGCTGATGGCGGCGTAACGCACGGCCTTCTCGGTGATGCGGTAGGCTTCACCCAGTTCAGCTGTAGCCAGCTCGGCAATCTTGGCCTTGAGGGCTTCGTTGGTCGCAGGCGGGGTCCAATCCCATGGCTGGGTACCCACATCGGCGGCGAATTCGTTGATGGTGTTGATCACGACCTGCATCTGCTCGTGGCCATACACAACGGCGCCCAGCATCACCTCTTCAGAGAGGATGGCCGCTTCGGATTCCACCATCAGCACGGCGTTGGCGGTACCGGCAACCACCAGATCCAGATCGCTCTGGGGCAGTTCGGCGGTAGTCGGGTTCAGCACATACTGACCGTTCATGTAACCCACGCGAGCAGCCGCAATCGGGCCACCAAACGGGATGCCGGAGATGGCCAGTGCAGCAGAGGCACCGATCATGGCAACGATGTCCGGGGAAACCAGCGGGTTCACGGACATAACGGTGGCAACCACCTGAACCTCATTGAGGAAGCCTTCCGGGAACAGCGGACGAATAGGACGGTCGATCAGGCGGGAGGTGAGGGTTTCGCCTTCGCTCGGACGGCCTTCACGACGGAAGAAACCACCCGGGATACGACCAGCAGCATAGGTACGCTCCTGGTAGTTGACGGTCAGCGGGAAGAAATCGCGACCGTGATCGGCCTCTTTCTTGCCGACGACGGTCACAAATACGCAGGTATCGTCCATGCTGACCATAACGGCCGCAGTGGCTTGACGGGCCATCACACCGGTTTCCAGAGTGACGGTGTGTTGACCGTACTGGAATGACTTTACAATAGGATTCACGTGAATTTCCTTTTTACAATTTGGCTCTTTAAATTCGCGTGCAAGTATACTTGATTCGAACCAAAAGGTAAGCAGTGACACACATTCTGTGAGGATGGCAACAGCCTGACGGACAATAAAAAAGGGGAACCCTGAGGTTCCCCTTTTTCGCGAAATCTGATGGTCGATTAACGACGCAGACCCAGCTTGGCGATAAGAGCAGCATAACGCTGAACATCTTTACGCTTCAGGTAGTCCAGCAGCTTGCGACGCTGGGAAACCATGCGCAGCAGACCACGACGACCGTGGTGATCTTTAGCGTGCTGTTTGAAGTGACCTTGCAGATGGTTGATCTGGGCAGTCAGCAGGGCAACCTGCACTTCGGGGGAGCCAGTGTCGTTGGCGCAACGAGCGTTGTCAGCAACGATGGAAGCTTTGATCTCAGCATTTAGAGACATGGTATTACTCCAATAGAGTGTTTAAAGGTTCACAGCCAATCTCTAATTCAGCCATGAAATGAGGGCGGTATCATAATCGTCCCCGTCACTTTTCGCAACGAGAAAGAGGCGCCGCGGGAAAGACGCCCTGATACCGCCTGAGGATCACTCCTCGTCGTGTTCATCGTGGTAGCGAACCAGACGCTTGGGGGCAACCCGCCCTTCATCGTCGATCTCGCCCACACCGATGAACTCACGCTCCGGGCCCACCGTCATGCGAACCTGGCCGCTTTGCGGCGCGCCAGCTACCTGCACGGCTTGACCCTGGTTCACATAGGCGGCGACTGCCGCCAGCATGTTCACCTCGGGCAGTGCGGCCACGGCGGTATCCATCGGCAGCAACAAGGGGTCGAGCTGCTCCCGTGGCGGGATACTCTCGGCCTTGGCCTGTTCGAAGATGCACTCGAGCTGTTCCAGGGTCAGCATCCGCTCATAGGGATACGTGGCCACCTGGGTACGGCGCAGCTGGGTAACGTGTGCGCCACAGCCCAGCACTTCACCCAGATCGTCCACCAGGGAGCGAATGTAGGTGCCTTTGCTGCAGTGCACTTCCAGCTTGACCTCATCCCCTTCAAAGCTGATGAGCTTGAGCTCGAACACTGTGATGGGGCGGGCTTCCCGCTCGATCTCTATGCCTTCACGGGCATATTCGTAGAGCGGGCGACCGTTGTGCTTGAGGGCCGAGTACATGGACGGCACCTGCATGATGGGGCCGCGGAACTGGTCCAGCGACTCGATCAGGGTACCCAGGGCCACGTTCACCGGACGGGTGGAAACCACCTCGCCGTCGGAGTCGCTGGTGTTGGTGCGCTCGCCCAGCTTGGCGGTCACCTCATAGCGCTTGTCCGCCTCCAGCAGATACTGGGAGAACTTGGTGGCCTCGCCGAGGCAGATCGGCAGCATGCCGGTCGCCAGCGGATCCAGAGCGCCGGTGTGACCGGCCTTGGCGGCGTTGTAGATACGCTTGACCTTCTGCAACACATCGTTGGAGGTCAGACCGGTCGGCTTGTCCAGCAGCAGGATGCCGTGTACGTCACGACCCTTGAAACGGCGTCTACGAGACATCTCAGGCTTTATCCTCAGTTGTATCATCCGGTGCGGCTTCGTCTTCTTCACGGCCGGCTTCGGCCATGCGACGCTTGTCGTCACGCACTGTGTTGGACACCAGGTTGGAGATGCGCATCCCCTCGACCAGGGTCTGGTCGTAGTAGAAGCGCAGCTCGGGCACCACCCGCAGGCGCATGGCGCTGCCGAGCAGGCTGCGGATGTAGCCGGCCGCTTCGGTCAGGCCCTTGAGCCCTTCTGCGATGCGCTCGGCATCGATATCCAGCTGCAAGAAGGTGACATAAACCTTGGCATAGTTGAGGTCCTTGGACACTTCCACGTCCGAGACGGTTACCATGCCGATGCGCGGGTCCTTGACCTCACGCTGCAAGATCAGCGCGATTTCGCGCTGGATCTGCTGGCCGACCCTGTTGGTCCGGCTGAATTCTCTGGCCATATTCTATCCTGCGATAAAAGGGGGCCGCAGCCCCCTATTTTGTCTAACTGTCGGCTTACAGAGTCCGTTGAATTTCAATGGTCTCGTAAACTTCGATCTGGTCGCCTTCGCGTACGTCGTTGTAGTTCTTGACCGCGATACCACACTCGTAACCGTTGCGGACTTCGTTGACGTCATCCTTGAAGCGACGCAGGGATTCCAGCTCGCCTTCATAGATAACCACGTTGTCACGCAGAACACGGATACGGTTGGAACGCTTGACCACACCTTCGGTAACCATACAGCCGGCAACGGCGCCGAACTTCGGTGACTTGAAGACGCTACGCACTTCAGCCAGACCGATGATCTCCTGACGATACTCAGGAGCCAGCTTGCCGCTCATGGCCTGCTTCACTTCGTCGATCAAATCATAGATGACGGAGTAATAACGCAGATCCAGGCTCTCGGATTCGATGACCTTGCGCGCAGAAGCGTCGGCACGGACGTTGAAGCCCACCAGGATGGCGCTGGAAGCCGCAGCCAGAGTGGCGTCGGTTTCGGTGATGCCACCAACACCCGAGCCCACGATCTTGACTTTGACTTCGTCGGTAGAGAGCTGGACCAGCGCATCGCAAATGGCTTGCACTGAACCCTGTACGTCGGCCTTGATCACCACGTTCACTTCGGACACTTCGCCCTCGGTCATGTTGGCGAACATGTTTTCCAGCTTGGCCTTCTGCTGGCGAGCCAGCTTGACGTCGCGGAACTTGCCCTGACGATAGAGCGCCACTTCACGGGCTTTCTTCTCGTCACGTACAACAGTGGCTTCGTCACCGGCAGACGGCACCCCGGACAGACCCAGGATTTCCACCGGCAGGGACGGACCTGCTTCCTTGATCTCGCGACCCAGTTCGTCACGCATGGCACGAATACGACCGTATTCCAGACCACACAGTACGATGTCGCCCTGGCGCAGAGTACCTTCTTGTACCAGCACGGTGGCAACCGGACCACGACCCTTGTCCAGGAAGGACTCGATCACGACGCCGCTGGCCATGCCATCGACTACCGCTTTCAGTTCCAGTACTTCGGACTGGATCAGGATGGCTTCCAGCAGATCGTCGATACCTTCGCCTGACTTGGCAGAAACATGGACGAACTGGCTATCGCCACCCCAGTCTTCTGACATGACGTTGTAACGGGCCAGCTCGGTCTTGACGCGATCCGGATCCGCTTCAGGCTTGTCGATCTTGTTGACAGCAACCACGATGGGTACTTCAGCCGCCTTGGCGTGCTGGATGGCTTCGATGGTCTGCGGCATGACGCCGTCATCGGCAGCAACAACCAGAACGACGATATCGGTCGACTTGGCACCACGAGCACGCATGGAGGTAAACGCAGCGTGACCCGGAGTATCCAGGAAGGTGATCATGCCACTGTCGGTTTCGACGTGGTAAGCACCGATGTGCTGGGTAATACCACCGGCTTCGCCAGCAGCAACCTTGGCTTTACGGATGTAGTCGAGCAGCGAGGTCTTGCCGTGGTCGACGTGGCCCATGATGGTCACGACAGGAGCACGGGACTTGGCTTCGGAGGTCTCGTCACGATCGGACAGTACCGCCTCTTCCAGTTCGTTCTCACGGCGCAACACCACCTTGTGACCCATCTCTTCGGCGACCAGCTGGGCAGTCTCCTGATCGATCACCTGGTTTATGGTGGCCATGGCGCCCATCTTCATCATCGCCTTGATGACTTCAACACCCTTGACGGCCATCTTGTTGGCCAGTTCGGCTACAGTGATGGTTTCGCCGATGACAACGTCACGGTTAACCACAGCTGCGGGCTTGTTGAAGCCGTGCTTCATGGCGTTGGGCATGGCCATCTTGCCGCGCTTGCCTTTGCGGGCACGCGGGTTGCGGGAGTCGCGATCGTCTTCACGACGACCGGCCTTTTTCGGGGCCTTGACCGCTGCAGCAGCCGTGCGACGGCTGGTCTCTTCCTTCCGGTCCAACTCGTCTTCTGCGGCTTGCGCATGCTTGTTGGTGGTCAGATGATAGTCACTGCTCTCTTTGGCGCGAGCAGCTTCTTCTTCAGCCCAGCGAGGGCCGTTCTGTTCCGCCATGAGACGAGCCTCTTCGGCTTTCTTGGCGGCGAGTTCTTCTGCTTTTTGCAAAGCTGTTTGTTCCTGTTGGCGCTTCAGTTCTTCTGCTTCGCGCTTGGCCATCTTTTCTGCCTCTTGCTGAGCTGTGCTACTGGCTGCTTTGGCGGGCTGTGGAGCCTGTCGAGCCTTTGATTGTGCCTCGATCCGCGCCTTTTCCTCAGCTTCACGACGAGCCTGCTCAGCCTCACGGCGAGCCTTCTCTTCAGCATCGAGACGAACCTTGTTCTCGGCCTCGCTACGAGCTTTTTCTTCTGCTTCCAAACGCGCTGTTTCCTCGGCTTCCGCCTGGCGCTGTTCATCTTCCAGCGCCGAGCGTTTTACATAGGTGCGAGTCTTGCGCACTTCAACCTGCACTTCCTTGTTCTTGCCGCCAGTCCCCTGAACACTGATGGTGCTCTTGGTCTTGCGCTGCAAAGTCATGCGGGCTGGTGCGGTGAGCTCGTCACCTCCATGCTGTTTTTTCAAGTGAGCCAGAAGAGTCTGCTTTTCAGACTCGCTGACGAGGTCGTCGGCCTTGCTCTTGCTGATACCGGCATCGACAAACTGCTGGAGAAGACGATCAACCGGCGTGTCGATGTCAGTGGCAAGTTGTTTGACTGATACTTCTGCCATTCATTTTCCTCCGTTTGATCTTATTCAGACTGCTCTTCTCCGAACCAACAGATATTGCGAGCAGCCATAATCAGCTCACCGGCTTTCTCAGCGGTCAGCTCTTCAATGTCGGCAAGGTCGTCGATACCTTGCTCTGCCAAATCTTCCAGGGTGCCGACACCACGCGCGGCCAGGGCATATGCCATGTCGCGACCGAGGCCAGCCAGATTGAGCAGGTCTTCGGAAGGCTCTACGCCGTCCAAGGATTCTTCTTTGGCCAGGGCCTTGGTGGTCAGGACATCCTTGGCACGCTTGCGCAGCTCTTCCACCATGTCTTCGTCCAGACCGTCGATGGCCAGCAGCTCATTGACGGGTACGAAGGCGATCTCTTCCAGAGTCGAGAAGCCTTCTTCCATCAGCAGACCGGCGAAATCGTCGTCGATGTCCAAGGCGCTGGTGAACAGGGTCAGGATGCGATCGTTCTCGGCCTGGTGCTTGGAGCGCATGTCCTCGACGGTCATGACGTTCAGCTCCCAACCGGTAAGCTGGGAAGCCAGACGCACGTTCTGACCGTTGCGACCGATGGCCTGGGCCAAGTTGGCGGCTTCCACGGCGATATCCATGGTGTGGTTGTCTTCATCCACTATGATGGAGGCCACATCGGCTGGCGCCATGGCATTGATCACGTATTGTGCGGGGTTGTCATCGTACAGCACTATGTCGGCACGCTCACCGCTCAGCTCGGCAGAGACAGCTTGCACACGAGCACCACGCATGCCGATACAGGCACCGATTGGGTCGATACGACGATCGTTGGTCTTGACAGAGATCTTGGCGCGGGAGCCCGGGTCACGGGCGGCGCCCATGATTTCGATCATCTCTTCACCGATTTCCGGTACTTCGATGCGGAACAGCTCTTTCAGGAAGTCCGGGCTGGAGCGGCTGACGAACAGCTGGGAACCACGGGCTTCTGGACGCACGGCGTAGAGCAGACCACGAATACGGTCGCCCGGACGGAAGGTCTCGCGCGGCAGCATGTCGTCACGGAAGATCACGGCCTCGGCATTGCTGCCCAGATCCAGGATCACGTTGTCACGATTGCTCTTCTTGACCACACCGCTGATGATGGTGCCTTCCTTGTCCTTGAACTGGTCAACGACTTGGGAACGCTCGGCTTCGCGCACTTTCTGCACGATAACCTGCTTGGCGGTCTGGGTGGTGATACGATCGAAGGTAACAGAGTCAATCTGATCTTCTACATAGTCACCGAGCTGGATCTCGGGCTGCTCGATCTGAGCGGCTTCGAGGGTGATTTCACCGTACGGGTTCTCCATTGCAGCCTGATCGGCCACAACAACCCAGCGACGATAGGTTTCGTAGTCACCGGTCTTGCGATCGATTTCAACCCGAACTTCAATCTCGCCTTCATATTTTTTCTTGGTCGCAGTCGCCAGCGCAGTCTCCAGAGCCTGGAAAATCTTCTCGCGGGGTACCGCCTTCTCGTTGGATACAGCGTCAACGACCAGCAAAATCTCTTTATTCATATCCGATAGCCTCGTTAACCAAAGTTCGGCACTATGTTCGCTTTTTGGATATTGGTGAAAGCCAACACGTCGTCCTTACCATCTACTGTCAGGGTGATCATGTCGCCTTGCACAGCTTTGATTACGCCTTTGAACTTGCGGCGGTTATTTGTTGCCATCCGCAGCTGCACTGCCGCCTCTTGGCCAACGTATTTTTCGAACTGGGCAACCTTGAACAGCGGACGATCCAGACCAGGGGAGGATACTTCCAGGAAGTATTCTTCTGTGATGGGATCTTCGACATCCATGATGGCGCCAACCTGATGGCTGACTTCAGCACAGTTTTCGACAGTCACTCCATTCTCGCCGTCGATAAAGACACGCAAAGTGGAGTGGTTACCCGCGCGGATAAACTCAATACCCCAAAGTTCAAAACCCAAGGCAACGACCGGAGCCTCGAGCAGATCGGTCAAACGTTGTTCCAACGTAGCCAAAGTCACCCTCCGAAAAACAAAAAAAGGGCATAAAGCCCAGATAGATATCGATTCAGAAGAAATCGCACATAACAAAAAGCCCCGATGTCAAATCGGGGCTTGGCGCTTTACCCTGATTGTCGCCTCGCAGCGACCGCCTTCCTGAGCGTAGGAAATGCGTGAAATTTGGTTGCGGGGGCCGGATTTGAACCGACGACCTTCGGGTTATGAGCCCGACGAGCTACCATGCTGCTCCACCCCGCGTCCGAAATCGTGCGAGATTATAGCCAGTTCATTCTCTTCATACAAGACTGAGCGACTATAATACACCCGGTTACCCGAGTTCACTGCTTAATTGGTGCCGTGGGCGGGACTCGAACCCGCACACCCTAGAGCACTACCCCCTCAAGATAGCGTGTCTACCAATTCCACCACCACGGCAAAACTCACTTATTGGGGAACGTCAGTATCTTTGTTTACTGGCGTTTTGGTCTGCTCAACCTGTTCGGTTTGTTGCAGATTTTCCCATTCACTACCCTGTTTTACCTTGTGGCTGGACATAGAGCCAAGCACCAAACTAATCAGAAAGAACAGAGTAGCCAAAACTGCTGTTGTTCGGGTCAGGAAACTGCCTGAACCACCGGAGCCGAATACGGTATTCGATGCCCCTGCGCCGAAGGAGGCGCCCATGTCAGCCCCTTTACCTTGCTGAATCATCACCAGACCAATCAGAGCCAGTGAAACCAGCAGATAAACGACTAAAAGAATTTCGTACATTTAACTTGCACCCTTTGCCGCTTCAACAATTCCTAAAAACGTCTTGTCATCGAGGCTTGCTCCACCAATCAGACCGCCGTCAACGTCGGGCTGGGTAAACAAATCTCTCGCATTGGTCGGTGTCACGCTCCCACCATAGATGATTCTAACTTTCTCACCTATTACCGGAGTATCCTCCGCCAAGCGACCGCGTATAAAGGAATGAACCTCTTGTGCCTGCTCGGGTGTGGCGCATTTACCTGTACCTACAGCCCAAATCGGCTCGTAGGCGATGATAGCATTATCGAAAGCCATCGCGCCATTTTTCTCTATGACGATGTCCAGCTCTTCAGCGATCACCTCGAAGGCTCTTCTCGCTTGCCTCGCTGCACCTGACTCACCCAAACAGAGGATGGGGATCAAGCCTGCCGCTCTGGCTGCCGCAAACTTCTCTGCGACGATAAAGCTGGTCTCACCAAAGAGACGCCTGCGCTCGGAGTGCCCTACCAGTACGTAACGACACCCTGCCTCAACCAGCATCTCACACGAGACTTCACCCGTATAAGCGCCTTGTCGGTGCTGACTCACATTCTGAGCCCCCAACTTCATTACCTTTTGCTCGTTGAGCAGTGCGGCGGTGAAGTCGAGATGCACATGGGATGGACACAAGACCACATCTACTTGTTCATCAATACCTTTCAGGCATTGGCCAGTAAACTGCTCTAGCTGCGACCTACTACCGTGTAACTTCCAGTTGGCTGCTACAAACGGCTTGCGATGTCCCATCGGCAACTCCCTTGCGAAAGCGGGGCTGATAATATCCAGAGGATTGTCAGCTGACAAGTGCTATTTTTGAATTTTCGAATCGTTTGAACAAGATACAACCAGGGCGGCTAAAAAGCCGCCCTTTTTGTTCATTAAAACGCCGATTCAACCTGTTGTGCAATGCGCTGGGCCATGTCGCGCACCTGTTGCTCATGTTCACCTTCCACCATGACCCGGATCAGGGGTTCGGTGCCGGATTTACGCAGCAATACGCGACCACGGCCGGCCAGCTCCTGTTCCACCTTGGCGACTTCCTGGTTGACGGCGTCAGCCGCCAGCGGATCCTTGCCCTCGGCGAAACGGACGTTCACCAGCACCTGCGGGAACTTGCTCATGCCGGAGCGCAGCTTGGCCAGCGGCATCTCGGCGGTGCAGATGGCCATCAGCACCTGCAGGGCGGCGACGATACCATCCCCTGTCGTGGTCTGATCCAGGCAGATGATGTGACCTGAGTTTTCACCCCCGATACGCCAGCCCTTCTCATTCATCATCTCCAGCACGTAGCGGTCACCCACTTTGGCCCGGGCAAACGGGATCCCCAGGGTCTGCAACGCCAGCTCCAGGCCCATGTTGGCCATCAGAGTACCGACCACACCGCCTTTGAGGCGGCCGTTACGCAGGGCATCGCGGGCAATGATGTAAAGGATCTCGTCACCGTCAATGATGTAGCCGGTGTGATCAACCATGACCAGACGATCGCCGTCACCGTCGAAGGCCACGCCCAGGTCTGCCTTGCACTCCAGCACCTTGGCCGCCAGCGCCTCGGGAGCGGTAGAACCGACCCCGTCATTGATGTTGAGACCATCCGGGCTGCAGCCGATGGCAATCACCTCGGCGCCCAGCTCGCGGAAGACGGAGGGGGCTATGTGATAGGTTGCACCATTGCCGCAGTCGACCACCATTTTCAACCCTTCCAGACTCAGATTGGAGGGGAAGGTGCTCTTGCAAAACTCGATATAGCGGCCAGCAGCATCCTCGATACGCACGGCTTTGCCCAAATCGGCTGACTCGACACACTTGATCTCGTGATCCAGCTCGGCCTCGATAGCCATTTCCACATCATCCGGCAACTTGGTACCGTCAGCGGAGAAGAACTTGATGCCGTTGTCATAGAAGGGATTGTGTGAGGCGCTGATGACGATACCGGCCTCGGCACGGAAGGTGCGGGTCAGGTAGGCAACGGCCGGGGTGGGCATGGGGCCCATCAGAATAGCCTTGAGGCCGGCAGCGGAGAGGCCGGCTTCCAGTGCGGATTCCAGCATGTAGCCAGAGATGCGGGTATCTTTGCCGATCAGCACTTTCTTGGTGCCCTTCTTGGAGAGCACCTTGCCTGCTGCCCAACCCAGCTTCATCACGAAATCAGGGGTGATCGGAAATTCGCCAACCTTGCCGCGGACACCATCGGTGCCGAAATACTTTCTTGCCATTATCTGTTCTCGTTTTTTTATTTGGATATGAAATCTTGTCCCGTCATTACCATCCAGCCGGCGCGCAGGGCATCCATGGTCTCTCGCACATCGTGCACCCGGATGATCCGGGCGCCATGTTGCATCCCGATCAGCGCGCAGGCCAGGCTGCCGGCCAACCGATCATCAACCGGTCGGCCAAGCAGGTGGCCTATCATAGACTTTCGCGACATCCCGACCAAGAGCGGAAGCTGGTAATCGAGCAACTTGCTCTGCTGTGCCAGTAGTTGATAGTTGTGTGCCAGCGTCTTGCCAAAGCCGTAGCCCGGGTCCAGCAACAACTGCTGGCGCCGTATCCCGGCGGCCAGACAGGCGGCAATACGCTCATCGAAGAAAGCCCTCACCTCCCCCAGCAGGTCATCATAATGGGGTTCGGCCTGCATGGTTCTCGGCTGGCCTTGCATGTGCATCAGACACACTGGTACGTCAGCTTCTGCGGCAACCGCCAGGGCGCCGGGTTCAAGCAGCGCCCTGACATCATTGATGAGATGGGCCCCAGACTTGCAACCTTCGCGCATCACGGCAGCCTTGGAGGTATCGAGGGATATCATCACATCCAGCTCGGCGACCAGCCGCTCGACCACGGGGATCACCCTGTCCAGCTCTTCCTGTTCGTTCACGTCAGGGGCGCCAGGACGGGTCGACTCGCCACCAATATCGATAAGTGTTGCCCCGTCAGAGACCATCTGACGCGCATGGACCATCGCCCGTTCAATCTGATTGAAATGACCGCCATCGGAGAAGGAGTCTGGGGTAACATTGAGGATCCCCATGACATGGGGGCGTTCGAGGGAGAGGCTGAGCCCTTTGCTGATTAGCTGCATCTTCACTTCCATTTGCACAAAGAAAAACCCCGGGACCAGCCCGGGGTTTGCATCATTACAATTTATTTGGCCGGGAGATCATTGGCCTTGTCGATATCGACATCAGCCACCTGCTCGACCTCGGTCACAGCTGGTTTGGCATCCTCTGCGACAGTGGTACCACCTGACGGGGTATCGCTGTGCTCATCATGCCAGTTGCTCGGAGCACGCACCTCGCGACGGGCCATCAGATCGTCGATCTGCTTGGCGTCGATGGTTTCGTACTTCATCAGCGCATCTTTCATGGTGTGCAGTACGTCCATGTTGTCCAGCAGGATCTGCTTGGAGCGGGCGTAGTTGCGATCGATAACCTGCTTGACCTCTGCATCAATGACTCGCGCGGTGTCGTCGGACATGTGCTTGGCCTTGGCCATGCTGCGACCGAGGAACACTTCGCCGTCTTCTTCTGCATAGAGCATGGGACCGAGACGCTCGGACATGCCCCACTGGGTCACCATCTTGCGGGCGATGTCGGTCGCACGCTCGATATCATTGGACGCACCGGTCGAGACCTTCTCGGCACCGTAGATCAGCTCTTCCGCCAGACGACCACCGTACAGGCTGGAGATCATGGACTCCAGGTGCTGCTTGGAGTGGCTCCAGCGATCCTGCTCGGGCAGGTACATGGTCACACCCAGCGCACGACCGCGCGGTATGATGGAAACCTTGTAGACAGGGTCATGATCCGGCACCAGACGACCTATGATGGCGTGACCCGCCTCATGGTAAGCCGTCATCTCCTTCTCGGACTCCTTCATCACCATGGAACGGCGTTCCGCCCCCATCATGATCTTGTCCTTCGCCTTCTCGAACTCGGCCATGGAAACCACACGGCGGCTCTCACGGGCAGAGAAGAGCGCAGCTTCGTTGACCAGGTTGGCGAGATCAGCACCGGAGAAACCCGGAGTACCACGTGCAATCACGGCTGCATTGACATCATCTGCCAATGGCACCTTGCGCATGTGTACTTTCAGGATCTGCTCGCGACCGCGCACATCCGGCAGACCGACCACAACCTGACGGTCGAAACGACCCGGACGCAGCAAGGCTGGATCCAGTACGTCAGGGCGGTTGGTGGCAGCGATGACGATGACGCCTTCATTACCTTCAAAACCATCCATCTCGACCAGCATCTGGTTCAGGGTTTGCTCGCGCTCATCGTGACCACCGCCGAGACCGGCGCCACGCTGGCGACCGACCGCATCGATTTCATCGATGAAGATGATGCAGGGGGACGACTTCTTGGCCTGTTCGAACATGTCACGTACCCGGGAGGCACCGACACCCACAAACATTTCGACGAAATCAGAACCCGAGATGGTGAAGAAAGGCACCTTGGCCTCGCCCGCAATGGCCTTGGCCAGCAGGGTCTTACCGGTACCGGGAGGACCTACCAGCAGGACGCCGGTCGGGATCTTGCCACCCAGTTTCTGGAACTTGCTCGGATCGCGCAGATAGTCGACCAGCTCTTTCACCTCATCTTTGGCTTCATCGCAGCCTGCGACGTCAGCAAAAGTGGTCTTGATCTGATCTTCGCTCATCAGGCGAGCCTTGCTCTTGCCAAACGACATGGCACCCTTGCCACCGCCGCCCTGCATCTGACGCATGAAGAAGACCCAGACACCGATCAGCAGCAGCATCGGGAACCAGGAGATGAAGATAGAGGTCAGCAAAGACGGCTCTTCCGGCTTCTCACCCATCACTTTGACATTGTGATTGAGCATGTCGTTGAGCAGCTGGGGATCCGGCGCCGGTATGATGGTGGTGAAACGTTCACCAGTGCGCTTGACGCCATTAATGACCTTGCCATCCATCCGCACTTCACGGATCTGCTCTTGGGTCACTTCTTTAACGAAGCTGGAATAGTCCAGCTGGCGACTGGTGGTATCGCTGGGGCTGAAGCTATTGAACACCGACATCAACACGACGGCGATGACCAGCCACAGGATTAGGTTTTTCGCCATGTCACTCAAATCAATGACCTCGCAGACTGACAGTTAACGATGAAGGTTAGGGTACTACAGTTTAAAACCGGTAGCCACAATGTAGACTTCTCGTGAACGAGCACGAGACGAGTCTGGTTTACGAATCTTGACAGCAGAGAAAAGCTTACGAATTTCATTGAGATAGGCATCGAACCCCTCTCCCTGGAATACCTTCACCACGAAGCTGCCATTAGTGCGTAGCACTTGATTGCACATGTCGAGCGCGAGCTCGATCAGGTACATGGCGCGGGCCTGATCCACCTGTTGGGTGCCACTCATATTGGGCGCCATATCAGACATGACCACGTCCACCTTGTCCGGACCAACACGGTCCAGCAGGGCGCCGAGTACAGTCTCCTCCCGAAAGTCCCCTTGCAGGAAATCGACACCGGCAATGGGATCCATCGGCAAAATATCACAGGCGATGACTCGCCCATTGTCACCCACCTGCTCAACGGCGAACTGGGACCAGCCACCCGGGGCGGCCCCCAGATCCACGACCGTCATGCCGGTGCGAAGCAATTTGTCCTTGCCCTGAATTTCATCAATTTTGAAAACAGCGCGGGAACGCAGCCCCAACTTCTGGGCTTTTTTGACGTATTGATCGTCGAAATGTTCTTTTAACCAGCGGGTTGAGCTGGGGGAACGTTTTTTCTGGGTCATGATTATCGACTTTAAAAAACCACAAGGGTTATTAGTATTAAGGGCTAAGTGGGGGTAGAATACGCCCCTTTCAACCCTGACTTATGAAGAAATTGCCATGATTCTCAACAATAAACAGAAACAGTACCTCAAGGGCCTTGCCCACAGTCTGAAGCCCGTTGTCCTCTTGGGTCAACATGGCCTGACCGAAGGTGTACTGGCCGAGATCGATCTGGCGCTGAACCACCACGAGCTGATCAAGGTTAAGGTTGCGTCTGAAGATCGTGAGATGAAACAACTGGTTATGGATGCAATTGTCCGTGAAACCGGCGCGGTCAAGGTACAGAGTATCGGCCACGTGCTGACTATCTACCGTCAGGCCAACGAGCCGAAAATCCAGCTGCCTCGCAAGTAACAGGAAAGAGCCTCGCTCTTTCCTTCATTTCCCTTCTTCCCAAGTCGCTTGCCAAAGTAGTCGCCAGGCCCTTAACCTGCGATGAATACTCCTGGATACCCGCTATGGATCACCATCAGATTCTCACCGAAGATGAACTGGCCATGCTACGGGACTTGGGGAGCGATCAGGAGATGGCCGCCGGACAATCCCTGAGCGGTTATCTCGCCACTCCCTTGCTCGGACTGTTGCAACGCGCCGATCAACTGGTACTCGAAGCCCGCTTTGCCGGGCATCAACTCCGCTTTCCGCTGCGCTTCACTCAGGGAGACGATGGCTTTGTCGAACCACGCATCGCAGCGCCCGTCATCAAGGAGCTGGGTTACCCCCATCTGCGCGCCTGGCGCCTGGATGAAAAGGCCCGCTTCAAGGTGGCCGAAACCGAATGTCTGGTACACAGTCTGTCGCTGGATGGGCTTGTCGTGGAAGGCTTGCCGACCAAACTGACCGTCGGCACCACTCTCAGCGGTACCCTGCTCATTCATGAACTGGCCCCGCTCCCCCTCTGCGCCGAGCTGGTCAGGCATATCCATCAGCGCAATGGCGTACAGGGCTGGGCACTCCACTTCCAGATGGCCAAGCCGGACCTGGAACGACTGCGAAGCTGGATGTTCCAGCGCCATCAGGATGCGTTCACCCAGGCTTACCAACCCCGCTAAATACAAACAGGGGAGCCGTGCTCCCCTGTTTCAGGCATCACCTCACATCAGAGGTAGGCGACGGCCAGGATCTCGTATTCCACATCGCCAGCCGGCGTCTTGACGATGACGACATCGTCCACTTCCTTGCCGATCAAGGCTCGGGCAATGGGCGAGTTCACGGAGATCATGTTCTGTTTGATGTCCGATTCGTCATCACCCACGATACGGTAGACCACTTCTTCTTCCGTCTCGCTCTTGAGCAGAGTCACGGTTGCACCGAAGATGACACGACCATTGTTGGCAATCTTGGTGACATCGATCACCTGGGCATTGGAGAGCTTGCTCTCAATTTCCTGAATGCGGCCTTCACAGAAGCCTTGCTGTTCACGGGCGGCATGGTATTCGGCGTTTTCTTTCAGATCGCCATGTTCACGGGCATCTGCAATCGCTTCGATTATCTGCGGACGAAGCTCGCTCTTCAGATAGTCGAGCTCTTCGCGCAGCTTTTCCGCGCCGCGAACAGTCATCGGAGTATGATTCATAGTCGAAACCTGGGTTGCTTGAAAAAGAGAAGCTGCGGCAATCAAAGAGAGCCGCAGCTATCGGTTCGGATGGGGCATCTTAATATGAAGCCAGCACAAAATCCATGTCAGTCCCTGCGAGCGGGATCGCGCTTTGCACTCAATTCTGCTTGGGCTCAGAGACGCCAATCGGGGCCGACACTGTCGGTTTGCCCTGCATGATGGAGATCTCCACTCGCCGGTTCATACGCCTATTGTCCGGATTGGTGTTGGGCACCAGGGGCTGGGAGTCGGCCATGCCTTGCACCACCAACCGTTTACCGTCAAAGCCAGGCACCTTGATCATCTGGTGAGCCACCGCCACCGCACGCTGGGATGAGAGATCCCAGTTCGATTGAAACAGCTCATTTTCGGTCGCTATGTTGTCGGTATGGCCCGACACGGTTATCTCGCCTGGCACATCTTTCAACAAGCTGGCGACTTTGCGAATAACCGGCCAGAACTGGGGTTGCAAGAAAGCCGAACCGGCCGGGAAGGCGGCTTTTTCACGGATCCGGATGATAATCTGCTGACCAAGGGCTTCCACCTCGATGGCACCATCTTGAATCTGGGCTTTCATCTGCTCGGCCAGCGCCTTGGCCAGTGCATTTGACTGCTCTTGCTGCTTCTGTGCTTCCTGCTGCTTTTGCGCCTCTTGCTGGGTATCGCCACCACTCAACTGCCCATCAGTCTTGTCATGCCCACCCGCCTGATCGGCGTCACCGGGCTGAAAATCAAGCTCCGTCTGGGTCATGTCGATGGTCTGCTGCATGATGGTATCGATAGGAGTCGGCTCGGGGCGACCCGGCCTGAACTCCTGGGCGATGACGGACGTTCCCTTGGGAATGTCCTTCACTTCCAGAATGCTCTGCACACCAAAAGCATTTCTCATAGAACCGGCGATCTGCTTGAACTTGAGTACATCCATTTCGGCAAAAGAGAGCAGCAGTACGAAGAAACACATCAGCAATGACATGAGATCGGCGAAGGTCCCCATGTATGCGGGAAGACCGGGAGGCGGACACTTGCATTTTGCCATGGTGCAGATTACTCCGTTGCCTGCTCACGCTTGGATTGATGCAGATAATTCTTGAGCAGGGACTCTATCACCCTGGGGTTCTGACCATCCTGGATCCCCATGATGGCATCGAGGATAAGCGAGCGACTGAGTCGTTCTTCCGAATTGCGCAAATCAAGCTTGTCCGCGATGGGAATGGCAAACATGTTGGCAAGGATGGCCCCATAAAGGGTGGTCAACAAGGCAACCGCCATGGCAGGCCCGATGGATTTGGGATCACTCATGTTGGAAAGCATGGCAACAAGCCCCACCAGAGTACCTATCATGCCCATGGCGGGGCCCAAGTCCCCCAGCGCCCGAAAGACCTTGATGGCATTGGTGTGCCGCTCCTCGGTGAGGTCTATGTCTTTTTCCATCACAGATCTCACCACGTCCGCATCATGACCATCGACCAGCATGTCGATCCCCTTTTTCATGAAGGTATTGGGGATCTCGGCAGCTTCCAGTGCAAGAAAGCCCCCTTTGCGAGCCGCATCGGCCAGCTCGACGGACTTGAGGATCAAGTCATCGAGTTTGTCGCCCTTGTACATGAAGGCCTTGCCAGCGACCTTGAATGCCATAAAAAACTGGCCGATGTTGAACTTCATCATGCCAATAAAAATTGAGCCCATAAAAGTGATCAGAATGGAGGGAACATCCACAAACATGCCGACGCCACCACCCAGCACCATGGCATAACCCACCACCCCAAAGCCGAGCACTATGCCTATCAGACTGCCTAGATCCACGTCCCTACTCCTGTCACCGGTTCTGATGTCTATGATAGTTTGTTGAATTTTCTGCTATTACGCACCAAGCGGCAAGGGCCACCATATTTTTCCTTACCCACAAGATGGCTTATTATCGGCCACTTTTCCGAGAGTTTAAGCCGACTGCGCTTTTCTGCCTCCCCCCTGTGCGTCGTCGATGTTAAGATAAGCCGTTTTTTTCAATCCCCGAGGATGAACATGGCCAGTAAGAAAATCGACCGCCTGAGTTTTGATGCCACTCTGGAAGAGCTGGAAACCATAGTTCATCAACTGGAACAAGGTTCCTTACCGCTGGAAGAGGCACTCAAGCAATTCGAACAGGGTGTCCATCTGGTACGGGCTGGGCAGCAGAAGCTGGAGCAGGCCGAACAGAAGATCCAGATCCTGCTGACTCAGGCCGATGGCACTGAGCAAGCGGTCCCCTTCCAGCCAGAGCAAGGAGAGGAATGAGTGACGCTGGACGATTTTTCCCGTCTGCATCGGCAACGTATTGACGACTGTCTGTCTGCACAACTTGAATCCTTGCCCGCCATGGCCCCGCGTCTGCGCGATGCCATGAGTTACGGCCTGCTGCTAGGCGGCAAGCGGGTGCGCCCTTTTTTAGTCTATGCCGTGGGTGAAATGCTGGGCGTCAAACGCGAGCTGCTGGACGGCCCTGCCGCAGCTGTGGAGTGCATCCATGCCTACTCGCTGCTGCACGACGATCTGCCCGCCATGGACAACGATGACTTGCGTCGTGGTCAACCGACAGTACACAAGGCATTTGATGAAGGCACCGCCATCCTGGCCGGTGATGCCTTGCAGACCCTGGCCTTCTCCATTCTGGCAGATCATCCCCTGCCCGACCGGCTTCTGGCCAACCGGGTACGTATGCTAAGCACCTTGGCCCGCGCCTCCGGCTACCTTGGCATGTGTGGCGGACAGGCACTGGATCTGCAGGCCGAAGGCCGCCAGATCAGCCTCCCCGAGCTGGAGCAGGTGCATCGCCACAAGACTGGCGCCCTGATCGAATGCGCCGTGGCCCTCGGAGCCCTGTGCAAGGCCGACGTAGACGACACCACACTGGCGGCACTGCAAGCCTATGCGGCAGCCATAGGGCTCGCTTTCCAGGTACAGGATGACATCCTCGACATCACAGGGGATACAGTGACACTGGGCAAGCCACAAGGCTCTGATCTGGCACAGGAAAAAAGTACCTATCCGGCCCTGCTCGGACTCGACAATGCCCGTGAGCTGGCTCGCGAACTGCACGGTAAAGCCTTAACAGCCTTGCAATCTTTGCCCTACAATACCGACATTCTGGAAGCGTTTGCCGATTACATCATTGAGCGAACCCACTAAACGCTGGATAACAGTAAAAATATGAGCGTTGATATAAGCAATTTCCCCAACCTGGCCCTCGCGGATACGCCGGTCGAGTTGCGATCCCTGCCCTACGAACGGCTGCCGCTGCTGTGCAACGAACTGCGTGAATATCTGCTGCGTTCGGTGAGTCGCTCCAGTGGTCATCTCGCCTCCGGGCTCGGCACCGTCGAGCTGACGGTAGCGCTGCACTACGTCTACAACACCCCGTTCGATCGCCTGGTGTGGGACGTGGGTCATCAGGCCTATCCCCACAAGATCCTGACCGGGCGTCGCGACCGGATGCAAAGCATTCGTCAGAAAGACGGCCTGCACCCCTTCCCCTGGCGCGGCGAGAGCGAGTATGACGTGCTCTCGGTCGGTCACTCCAGCACCTCCATAGGTGCGGCGCTCGGCATGGCCGTTGCCGCCGAGAGCGAGGGCCTGGGTCGCAAGGTGGTGGCAGTGATTGGTGACGGCGCCATCACCGCCGGCATGGCATTCGAGGCGCTCAATCACGCCGGCGATGTCCACAAGGACATGTTGGTGGTGCTCAACGACAACGAGATGTCCATCTCCGAGAATGTGGGGGCGCTGAACAACCATCTGGCCCGCATCATGTCTGGCAAGCTCTACACCACTATCCGCGAAGGCGGCAAGAAGGTGCTGGCGGGGCTGCCGCCGGTCAAGGAGCTGGCCAAACGGGCCGAAGAGCACCTCAAGGGCATGGTAGTACCCGGTACCCTGTTTGAGGAGTTCGGCTTCAACTACATAGGCCCCATCGACGGCCATGATATTGAGGCGCTGGTCGAGACCCTGCGCAACATGCGCAATCTCAAGGGCCCGCAGCTGCTGCACGTCAAGACCAAGAAGGGCAAGGGCTATGAGCCCGCAGAGAAAGACCCCATCGGTTATCACGGTGTGCCCAAGTTCGATCCGGACGAATGCACATTGCCCAAGGCGAGTGGCGGCAAGCCAAGCTTCTCCGCCATCTTCGGCCAGTGGCTGTGCGACATGGCGGCGAAAGACGAGAAGCTGGTCGGCATCACCCCCGCCATGCGCGAGGGCTCGGGGCTGGTCAAGTTCAGCCAGCAGTATCCGGATCGCTACTTCGATGTGGCTATCGCCGAACAGCATGCGGTCACCTTCGCCGCCGGCCTTGCCATCGCCGACAAGAAACCTGTGGTTGCCATCTACTCCAGCTTCCTGCAACGGGCCTATGACCAGGTGATCCATGATGTGGCGCTGCAGGCATTGCCGGTGCTGTTTGCCATCGACAGGGCTGGTCTGGTGGGTGCCGATGGGCCGACCCATCAGGGAGCATTCGACATCAGCTTCCTGCGCACCGTGCCCAACATGGTTGTCATGACCCCGTCCGACGAGAACGAGTGTCGCCAGATGCTCTACACCGGCTATCAGTGCAACCAGCCGGCTGCGGTGCGTTACCCCCGTGGCAGTGGCACAGGTATCGAGGTGCAGACCGAGATGCAGGCGCTCGAACTGGGCAAGGGCCGTGTCATTCGCGAGGGCAAAGGCACCGCCATACTGGCGTTCGGCACCCTGCTGCAGCAGGCCAGGGCTGCCGCCGAAGCGCTTGATGCCACCCTGGTGGACATGCGCTTCGTCAAGCCGATGGATGAGGCGCTGGTGCTGTCGCTTGCTGCCAGCCACGACCAGTTCGTGACCATAGAGGACAACGCCATCATGGGTGGCGCCGGCTCTGCGGTGAACGAGCTGCTGATGCGCAAAAAGCAGTGCAAGCCGGTGCTCAATCTGGGCCTGCCGGATCGCTTCGTGGAGCAAGGCACCCAGGAGGAGATCTATGCGCTGCTGGGACTCGACAGCACGGGCATTCAAGCCAGCATAGAGGCCTGGCTGTTGACCTGAACAGGCTCGTTGACGAGCAAATAAAGAAGGGCGCCTGATGGTGCCCTTCTTGTATTTTCACTTCTGACCAGAGTCAGCCCTTGTAGATCTTCGGGTTAAACACATCCCGCAGCCAGTCACCCAGCAGGTTGATGACCAGCACCAGCACCACCAGACAGATGCCGGGGAAGGCGGTGATCCACCAGGAGCCAGAGAAGATGTAGTTGAAGCCGACACTGATGAGCGAGCCCAGCGAAGGTTGATCCACCGGCATCCCCAATCCGAGAAAGGAGAGAGCCGCTTCGCTCATGATGGCGTTGGCCACCTGAACGGTGGAGATCACCAGAATGGGCGACAGGCAGTTCGGCAAAATGTGACGGAACATGATGCGCGGGGCACGGAACCCCATCACCTTGGCCGCTTCCACATACTCCTTCTTCTTCTCGGCAAGCACAGAGGCACGCACAGTCCGGGCATACTGGGGCCACTCGGCAATGCCGATGATCACCACCAGCATCAGGATGGCAAACTTGGAGTAGAACTCGGAGCCAAAGGTTGCCTGGAAGATGGCGGAGATGATGATGGCCACCATCATGGTGGAGAACGACAGCTGCACATCGGCAAAGCGCATCAGCAGATTGTCGATGCGGCCACCGAAGTAACCGGCGATCAGACCAATGACGATGCCGAGCACCAGTTGCAATCCCACCGCGAACAGGCCGATGGAGAGCGAGATGCGCGCACCATAGAGGATGGTGCTCCAGATATCGCGCCCCTGGTTGTCGGTGCCGAGCCAAAAGCGCTCTTCGCCACCATCCAGCCAGGAGGGTGGCAGCTCCGCATCCATCAGATCAAAACTGGTCTGGTCATAGACGTTGTGCGGTGCCAGCCAGGGCGCCAGCAGCGCCGCCAACACGAACACCACGAACACCGCAAAGCTGAACATGGCTACCTTGTCCCGCAGGAAGTAGTAGACAAAATCAGAGTTCTTGAATCGAGCCCAACGGCTTGGGCTCACAGTCACAGCGTTACTCATGCGCTTACCCCTTGGCGGTCAGGTTGACGGTCGGGTTGATGAACCCGTAGAGCAGGTCGACCAGGGTATTGGTCACCACGAAGATAAGTCCCACGAAGATGACGTAGGCGGTGATGAGCGGCGTATCCACTCTGTGGATCGCCTCAAGGAACAGGAAACCGGTTCCCGGCCATTGGAACACGCTCTCGGTCAGAATGGTGTAGGCCACCATGGTGCCGATCTGCACGCCACCGACGGTAATCACCGGCAGCATGGTGTTTTTCAGAGCGTGCTGGTAGTAGACCTTGTTGTTGTCCAGCCCCTTGGCACGGGCAAACTTCACGTACTCAGAGGAGAGCTGCTCCAGCATCTCGGAGCGTACCAGCCGGATAAACAGCGGCAGCATGATGGAGGAGAGGGACACAGCCGGCAGTATCAGGTGCAGGATACCGTCCCAGGTGAAGAAACCCGACTCCCAGCCCAGCACATTGGCGGTCTCGCCACGGCCATAGGCCGGCAACCAGCCAAGCTGGATGGAGAAGAGGTACATCAACATGATGGCGGTCAGGAACACAGGGATGGAGATACCTATGCTGCTCACGGCCATGATGATCTTGGTCAGGATGCTGCGCGGGCGGATCGCGGAATAGACCCCAAGCGGAATGGAGACCACTACTATGATCACGGCAGCGCCAAACACCAGCTCAAGGGTCGCTACCAGCTTGTCGAGGATCACCTCGAGGGCCGGTCGCTTGAAGAAATAGGAGGTGCCCAGATCCCCATGCACCGCATTTTTCAAGAAGCGGCTGTATTTGATGAGGAAAGGATCGTTGAGGCCCATCTTCTCGCGCAATTCGTGACGCTGGGCTTCGGAGACAGATTGTCCCACCAGCTCGCGCAACGGATCCCCCAGGTTGTCCTGGATGGAGAAGGCGACCAGGCTGATGACGAACATCACTATCACGGCCTGATAGAACCGTTTCAGCAGGAATGTAAACATGCTTGTCCTTCTACGTGGCCTGTGTCTTGGCACAGGCTTCTGTTAATGGCGGGGGTTACCACAGGCTGGCTTCCCCCGCTCAGTCCTTCCTTGCGACTCGCTTACTTGCCGACCACCAGATCGCCGAAGTAAGGGAAGTTCATTACGTTGACGATGGGCTTGATGTCGGCGTTTTTCTTGGCGCCATACGCCAGATTTTCCCAATGGAGCGGCACATAGGCAGCATCATCGATCAACATGGCTTCCACCTTTTGCAGCATGGCAGCACGCTTGGCCGGATCTGTCTCGGCGTTGGCATCCATCACCATCTTGTCAGCTTCTGCGTTGGCATAGCCGGCGCAGTTGTACTGACCCATGCCGGTTTCGGCATTCTTGGTAAAGGTCAGAAACTCGAAGAAGTTGGCCGTATCTTCGGTATCCGAGTGCCAGCCGATCAGCTGCATGTCTGCGGCGCACTTGTCAAACTCGGGCCAGTATTGCGCCACCGGCATGGTCTTCAGATCCACCTTGATGTTGATCTTGGCCAGCATGGCGGAGACTGCCTGGGCAATCTTGACGTCGTTGACGTAACGGGCGGCCGGGGAGATGAAGCTCATCTTGAAGCCCTGCTCGTAGCCCGCTTCCTTCATCAGCGCCTTGGCCTTGGTCAGGTCATATTGGGGTACCAGCGCTTCGTTGTGACCGGCATAGCCTTTCGGGCTCAGCTGACCAGCGGGGGTACCAAAACCCTTGTTGATCTTGTCGACGATGCCCACCTGGTTGATGGCGTAGTTGATCGCCTGACGCACGCGCTTGTCTTTGAGCGCCGGGTTGGTGCTCTGGTTCAGCTCTATGATGATGGCGCGAGTACCGGACAGAGTCACCAGCTGGGTGTCTTTGCCATTCTTGACCCGTTCCAGATCGTTCGGGGCAACCGGGTAGATGACATCCACGTCCCCGCCCAGCAGGGCGGCAACACGGGTCGCATCTTCCTTGATCGGCACCAGGGTCAGGTTGTCAACGTTGCCCTTGGAGCTCTTGTCCCAGTAGTTGGCGTTGCGGGTGTACTCCAGCTTGACGCCCTGCTCGCGGAACTTGACGCTGAACGGACCCGTACCCGAGACATTGGTGGATGCATAAGAGTCACCGTTCTTGACGATCTCGGCCTTGTCTTTGCCTGCTTCCGTCTTGCCGGTATAGAACTTGGAGTCCATCGGGAAGATATAAGTGACGGTCTGCAGCACCAGGGGATAGGGCTTGTCGGTGATGATATCAACGGTGAAATCATCCACCTTCTTGATGTCGGCGATGGGGTCGAAGATGGCCTTGAAGTCCACCGAGTCTTTCAAACGCTTGACGCTCCACACCACGTCATCGGCGGTGAAGTCGTTGCCGGAGTGGAACTTGACGCCCTTGCGCAGATGGAAGCGGACTGTCTTGTCGTCGATACGCTCAAACTTCTCGGCCAGGCGCGGCTCGAACTGCAGATCCTGAGTCCAGCGCATCAGGGGATCGAACACCAGGTGGGACATCTCCAGGGTCTGACCAGAGAGCTGCTCCTGGGGATCCAGCGAGGTCGGATCAGAGGCTACGGCGACCTTGATGTCGGCGGCAGAAACGTTAAAGGCGAGGCCGGCGGCGAACAGCGCCATGGCGATCTTGGATAATCCTTTCTTCATGTCTTTCTCCATGCTTTTGGCTTTCTTATTGACAGACAAACCGGCGAGCCGGTGCTTTCCTAGCTTGCGATTTCCAGCCCCTCACGGGACATTCCCTTGAATTCCGGCATGAGGGAAATCAGCTTGCGGCTGTACTCATGCTCGGCATTGGTAAACAATTTCTCGGTCTCGGCCACTTCCACCAGATGACCGTGCTGCATCACACCGATGCGATCGCACATCTGGCGGATAACCGGCAGATCGTGGCTGATGAACAACATGGTGAGCCCAAGCTCCTGCTGCAGATCCTTGAGCAAGTTGAGGATCTGGGCCTGTACCGACACATCCAGCGCCGAGGTGGGCTCGTCACAGATGAGGAAGCGCGGCCGGGTCGCCAGTGCTCTGGCGATGGAGATGCGCTGACGCTGACCACCGGAGAACTCGTGGGGATACTTGACCCCGGCACCACGGCCGAGCCCGACGTGATCGAGCAGATCGTTGACGATCCCCTCGATCTGGCTCTCGCTGCCCGCCAGCTTATGAAAGCGGATGGGCTCGGCGATGATGTCACGCACCTTCATGCGCGGGTTCATCGAGGAGTAAGGGTTCTGGAATACCATCTGCATCTGGCGGCGCAGGGGGCGACGCTCACGCTCGCTCTTTAGCGCGGTGAGATCGATCCCCTCGAAGAAGATCTTGCCGGTATCGGGCGGATAAAGCCCTGTAATGGCGCGGGCTATGGTGGATTTTCCGGAGCCCGACTCCCCCACCAGGCCGAAGGTCTCCCCTTCGAAGATCTCGAAGCTGATGTTGTTGCAAGCCCGCACGTACTGACGGCGGCTCGGGAAGATGGAATCCTTGGTGACAAACCTCAGGTCCACGTTCTCCACCCGCAGCAGGGCCCCTTCGTAAGCGCGCTCGTCCTGACTCTGACCGAGCCAGTGGGTCTTGAGATCGATATTGGTATCCGGCGCACTGGCATCCTCGATATAGGAGACCAGCGGGAAGCGCACCAGTTTGACGTCCGAGCGGGGCACAGCCGAGATGAGGCTGCGGGTATAAGGGTGATTGGGGCGGCCCAGTACCTGTTCAGTGGTACCGAACTCCACCAGATCGCCGCGGTACATGACAGCCACCTTGTCGGTCACGTTGGAAACCACGCCCATGTCGTGGGTCACCAGCATGCAGCCCACCTGGCGCTCTTTGCAGAGGTTGCGGATGAGCTGGAGGATCTGATCCTGAATGGAGACGTCGAGGGCCGTGGTCGGTTCATCGGCAATGATGAGCTCAGGATCGCAACTCAGGGCGATGGCGATAACGACCCGCTGACGCATGCCACCTGAGAACTGGTGCGGATACTGCTTGATGCGCAGCTCGGGCTGCGGGATCCCCACAGCCCCCATCAGCTCGAGGGCCTTGGCAAAAGCCGCATCGCGAGAGAGATCAGTATTGGCCAGAATGGTTTCCACCAACTGCTGTTCAACGGTGAACAAGGGGTTGAGGGAGGTCATGGGATCTTGAAAGATGAAACCGATGCGGGAACCACGGATGGCTCGCATCTCGTTCTGGCTCTTGCCGGAGATGAGTTCGCCGTTGAGATAGATGTCGCCACGGGCTATGCGACCCGGTGGGCTCAGCAGGTCGATGACGGCGTTGCCTATGGTGGATTTTCCGGCGCCAGATTCGCCTACCACACCGACGATCTCCCCTTTTTCGACACACAAAGAGAGATCTTTGACCGCGGCCAGCACCCCATAGCGGGAGGGGTACTCGATCCGCAAGTTTTTCACTTCGAGCAAGGACATGTTTACCTCTGCGGGGGACATCCGTCCCAAATAATTCGTCCGTAAATCAGCCGCAGATGCCGGTTTGCCTTGGTACTTATCTTGAGTGCTTGTTCTGAGTAAGAAACGCTCAATCCATGAGGCAGTTAAACCAGCGATCCGGGCGGTTTTTTTGCATTTTTTTGGAATAACCCGCGAGTAACTTAGACGGTTTAACCGCGAGTGTAAATGATCGGGTTATACAATTTCGCAATACTTTGCCTAGTCAGTGGTCATTTCAATAGTCATAAATGATGACTTATGTCACATAAGCAGACTATATGACCACCACCAATCATTTTTAGTGCTTTTACTTTCAACAAAGGCGCAACAGACGGGAATATTCACTATCAGCACAATAGCATTAAGCTTCGAATGAGTAGTGAATATTTATGTGAAATGATTTTTAAACGGCAGCATATGCCGGCGAATGAAAATTAAACAGTGGTATATAGGGGGATGCCAGCGTAGCCATCCCCCTGGCCGGGTAATTCAACCCAGCCAATATGCCAATAATTGCATACAAAGCAGGGCGAACAAACCGGCGATGAGATCGTCCAGCATGATGCCGAGTCCGCCGTGAATGCGGCGATCAAACCAGGAGATGGGCCAGGGCTTGAACACATCGAACAACCGGAACAGCACAAAGCCGGCCAGCACCCAGGTCCAGCCGGCTGGCGCCGCTATCATGGTCACGCCAAAGCCGATCACCTCATCCCAGACGATGGCGCCGTGATCCGGCATACCGATGGCGTCGGTGGCACTCTGGCAGATGCGAATACCCGCCACGAATCCCACCACCAGCAGGGCAATGAACCAGGGAGTGGAAAGCCCGCTCACCAGCAGGTACAGCGGTATGGCGGCCAGCGTCCCCATGGTACCAGGTGCCTTGGGAGAGAGACCTGAGCCAAACCCCACCGCCAGAAAATGGAGCGGGTTCTTCAGGTTCAGCCTTTTCAGCTCGGGCTTTATCATAAACAAGGTCATGCGAAGTGATCCCAGCCTTTCAATTGCAGCTCGACCGTTTGCTCGCCGCGGACATAGTCGATACCCGGCTCACCGGCCAAGATGCGGCCGATCCGGGTGAACTTGACGCCACAGTTGGCGAGTGCCGTGTCCAGCGCGCCGCGATACTCCTCGGGCACGGTGAAGCAGAGCTCGTAGTCATCGCCCCCGGCAAGCGCCAGCTGCCAGGCATCCAGCTCCGAGACCGCATCCTGCAGCACGGGCGAGAGGGGCAGCAGACCAAGGTCAATCTGGGCCCGCACCCCGGAGGCCTTGAGGATGTGACCGAGATCCGAGGAAAGCCCATCTGAAAGATCCAGCGCACTGCCCGCCAGCCCGCGCAGGGCCTGGCCGGCCAGAATACGGGGATGGGGATGATCGAGCCTGGGCAGCACGGCGGCCAGCTGGTTCTCGTTGAGGGTGCGCTTGCCAAGCAGATGGGAGAGCGCCAGGGCAGCATCCCCCAGTGTACCGGTCACATAGATGCCATCACCGGCCTTGGCGCCGCTGCGCATCAGGGCTCGGCCTGCGGGAACGGATCCCTTCACCGAGACTGTGATGGAAAGCGGCCCGCGGGTCATGTCACCGCCCACCAGCGCCACATTGTAGTATTCGGCCAACTCCAGAAAGCCTTCGGCAAAACCTGCGACCCAGCTCTCATTGATGGCGGGCAGGGTCAGCGCCAGGGAGACCCAGCGCGGCTCGGCCCCCATGGCGGCGAGATCGGACAAATTGACCGCCAGCGCCTTGTAGCCAAGATCCACCGGATCCATGTCTGGAAAGAAATGGACGCCGCTCACCAGGGTGTCTGTGCTCACCGCCAGCTGGGTATCCGCTGGCAGGGTCAGCAGGGCGCAATCATCTCCAGGGCCCATCACCACGTCCTTGCGGGCGTGGGGGATCTTGAAGTACTTATCAATCAGCTCAAATTCACCCATGCAATAAAAAGCCAGCGGTTAGGCTGGCTCCTCTCTTCAAAGCGGTTCACGATCTTGCTGCGAAGCCGTAAACACGCTCGTGATGCTGATGGACATCAGGATCAACGCTTGTTCAGCGTCTTGATCACCTTGTCCAGTACACCGTTGACAAACTTGTGGCTGTCATCGGCAGCAAAGGCCTTGGCCAGCTCGATCGCTTCGTTGATCACCACACGGGGCGGCACATCATCGCGACGGGTCAGCTCATAGGTCGCCAGACGCAGGATCGCCTTGTCCACCATGTCCACTTCTTCCAGCGGACGGGAGAGGAAAGGTGCAAACACCTTGTCCAGCTCGTTGCAGTGGAGGGCTACCCCGAACAGCAGATCGCGGAAATAGTTCAGGTCCACACCCTTGGTGTCCTGATCGATCTTGAACTGCTCTTCGATGTCGCCCACGTTGGCCCTGGTCATCTGCCACTGGTAGATGGCCTGGGTGGCGCAATGGCGGGCTTTACGGCGCTCGGACGGTTTCAATGTACTTCTCCTCGTTACACGTCCAGCTGTTTCAGGACGTTGATCATTTCGAGCGCGCTCAGTGCAGCCTCTGCACCCTTGTTACCCGCCTTGGTACCGGCTCGCTCGATGGCTTGTTCAATGTTTTCTGTGGTCAGCACGCCGAAGGCAACCGGAATTTCATATTCCATCATTACCTGGGCCATGCCCTTGCTGCTCTCGCTTGCCACCAGCTCGAAGTGATAGGTGCCGCCACGGATGACGGTGCCCAGCGCAACTATGGCATCGTATTGACCACTCTTGGCCAGCTTCTTGATAGCCAAGGGAATTTCGACGGCGCCCGGCACGCGTACCAGGGTGAGATTGCTGTCCTGGACTTGACCTTGACGCTTCAGTACGTCCACAGCACCGTCTACCAGGCTTTCGTTGATGAAGCTGTTGAAACGGGCAACGACAATAGCAACGCGCGCCTCAGGAGCGGCGATATTTCCTTCGATAACCTTCATTGGAAATCCTGTATCTGTGCAATCAAAAGGGGCCGGAGTCAAAAGTGCGCATATTCTAGCACAACAGACCCACGACAAAAACCATGGCCGCAACGGGCGGCCATGATCGCAATGTCATGCGGGCGACGTGCTTATTCGCCTACGTATTCCACCACTTCCAGGCCGAAACCGCCGAGGGCGTGGTATTTCTTCGGCGAGCTCAAGAGCCGCATCTTGCCAACCCCCAGGGTCTTGAGGATCTGGGAGCCGACACCGACCCGACGCGAAGTACCCTGCCACTTGGCTCCTTCCGGTTGCAGCCCCTTGTCGGCGGCCTCAAAGCCCTTGACCCGCGCCAGCAACTCGGCGCCGTGGGCCTCGGCCCCCAGGATCACCAGCACGCCGCCTTCCTGGGCGATGCGGGCCATGGATTTGGGCAAGGGCCAGCTGCGGGCGGCATGGCGGTCGGTCAACAGCAGATCGCTCAGCACATCGTGCAGGTGTACCCGCACCAGAGTGGGCTGGTCAGCCTGTATCTCACCCTTTTTCAGGGCGAAGTGAACCTGATTGTCGATGGTGTCGCGGAAAGTAATGAGGTCGAACTCCCCATATTCGGTAGGCAGTTTGCACTCGGCCACTTTCTCCACCGTGGTTTCGTGCTGGTTGCGGTACTCGATGAGGTCGGCGATGGTGCCAAGCTTGATGCCGTGCTGCTCGGCGAATACTTCCAGATCCGGACGACGGGCCATGGAGCCATCCTCGTTGAGGATCTCGACGATGACGGAAGCGGCCTCGTAACCGGCAAGACGGGCCAGATCGCAACCCGCTTCGGTGTGGCCGGCGCGGGTCAGCACGCCACCATCCTGGGCCATCAGCGGGAATATGTGGCCCGGCTGCACCAGGTCGGCGGCCTTGGCATCGGGCGCCACGGCGGCCTGTACTGTGACGGCGCGATCCGCCGCTGAAATACCTGTGGTCACCCCCTCGGCCGCTTCTATGGTCACGGTGAAGGCAGTGGAGAACTGGGCATTGTTGCGATCCACCATCAGCGGCAGCGCCAGCTGCTTGCAGCGATCCCGGGTCAAAGTCAGGCAGATGAGGCCACGGCCGTAACGGGCCATGAAGTTGATATCCTCCGGGCGGACACAGGAGGCGGCCATGATGAGGTCCCCTTCGTTCTCCCTGTCTTCGTCATCCATCAGGATCACCATCTTGCCAGCCTTGATATCGGCAATGATTTCCTGGGTTGTGCTCAGCGCCATGGGCTACTCCATCAACTTGCTTCGGGGATTGAGCCCGGAGGCTCACTTTGATACAGAATTATGTTGCTCTAGATGGGGGCTCTGGGCCCCATTTCAATCAGAGCGGGATCACAGAAAATCGTTTTGGTCAGCTGTTTCGCCACTTACAGGAAGCCGGACTGGGCCAGTTTCTCCAGAGTCAGGCTGGAGGTAGCAGCGTCCTGCGCCTTGCCTTGCATCAGCCGCTCCAGATAACGGGCTATCTGATCCACCTCGAGATTCACGTGATGACCCGGTTTCCAGCGAGCTATGGTGGTCTCCTGAGCGGTGTGCGGCACTATGGTGAGGCGAAACAAGTCCCCCTGCACGGCATTGACCGTCAGGCTGATGCCATCTACCGCGATCGACCCCTTCTCGGCGATGTAGCGGGAGAGTTCCGCCGGTGCCTTGATCCAGTATTCGATGGCGCGGCCGCTGCTGGACTTGCTCTTCACCTCACCCACCCCGTCCACATGACCGGAGACCAGATGGCCGCCAAGCCGGGAGGTCGGCATCAAGGCCTTCTCCAGATTGACGGGATCGCCGACTTTGGCCGCGGCGAAACCGGTACGAGACAGGGTTTCCAGCGACACATCGGCAGTGTAACTCTTGTCGCCAAGACCAATCACGGTCAGGCAGACGCCATTGGTGGCAATGGAGTCGCCCAGCTTGACGTCGCCAAAATCCAGCGTCGGCGCGTGGACTGTGAGCGCCATATCCTCGCCCTGGCGGCGCAGCGCGGCAAGGGTTCCCACCGCTTCGATAATTCCGGTAAACATGCAGATCACCTTGATGATGACGGGGCCGGTTCGGCCCCCGGTAACAATTGGAAAATCAGGCTATCCTGGAGGTGATGCGGATATCCTGTCCCACCAGCCGCACATCCTTGATGCAGAGCTTGGGCGCCTGGAAAAGACGGGTGAGCGCTGGCAGATGGAACAGGCCACGCCCCTCATCCCCCATCAGTTTCGGCGCCTGATAAAGCACCAGCTCATCCACCAGCCCCTTGTCCAGCAAGGCACCGCAAAGCCTGGCTCCGGCTTCCACCAGCACGGAATTGATGTTCCGCTTGGCCAGCAGCATAAAGAGGCTGACCAGATCCAGCTTGCCATCCAGCAGGGGCAGCTCCAGTTGCTGCACCCATTCAGGCCAGTCGCCAGCCGCCTTGTGACGGGCCAGCAAGACAGGGCAGGTGCTCTGGAACAGGGGCAAGTCCGGGGTCAGCCGGTTCTGGGAATCGACGATGACCCGCAGAGGCTGGCGCAGGGTCTCTTTGGGATAGCTGGCCTTGACCGAGGGGGGCAGCTCGTCCCAACGCACCGTCAGCGAGGCACCATCGGCCAGCACGGTTTCGGCGCTGGAGAGCACGGCGTCGTGACCGGCGCGCAGCCGCTGCACATCGGCACGGGCCAGGGGGCCCGTTATCCACTGACTCTCGCCGCTTGCCATGGCGGTGCGGCCATCGAGGCTGGCACCGAGTTTGACGGTCACCAGCGGGAAAGCGGTACGCATCCGCTTGAAGAAGCCCGGATTGAGCGCCTCGGCTTCACTCGACAGCAAGCCAAAATCGGTCTTGATGCCCGCTTCCGACAACATCCGCAGACCACGCCCGCCCACCTCGGGGTTGGGGTCGACCATGGCCGCCACCACCCGGGTCACCCCGGCCTTGATCAGCGCCTCGGCGCAAGGGGGGGTACGTCCATGATGGGAGCAGGGCTCCAGAGTCACATAAGCGGTCGCACCACGGGCTTCGTCACCGGCCTCATGCAGGGCATAGACCTCGGCATGGGGTTCTCCGGCTCGTTTGTGCCATCCCTCGCCGACCACAACGCCGGCTTTCACCAACACGGCGCCGACACAGGGATTGGGGGCCGTGGTATAGCGGCCGCGGCGGGCCAGTTCAAGGGCCCGATTCATCCATTGGTAATCATCTTGACTAAACATCTGGGCTCCCGTTCAAAGCGAGAAAATGGGCGTTGTAGGTTCGATTGGCGCAGCGTAACCGGACATTGGGAAGCTTATTTCTCCAGCTTGGCGATCTCTTCGCCGAACTCGCGGATGTCCTCGAAGCTGCGATAGACGGAGGCAAAACGGATATAGGCGACCTTGTCCAGGCTCTTGAGCTCATCCATCACCAGATTGCCCACCAGCTGGGAGGCGACTTCGCGCTCACCGGTGGCTCGCAGGCAGGACTTGATATGGTTGACCCCCTTCTCGATGGCTTCCATGCTCACGGGTCGCTTCTCCAGCGCCCGCAGGATGCCACCACGCAGCTTCTCTTCATTGAAGGGCTCGCGGGAGCCGTTGGACTTGATGACACGGGGCATCACCAGCTCGGCCATCTCGAAGGTGGTGAAGCGCTCGTGACAGAGCAGGCACTCACGACGGCGGCGTACCTGATGGCCCTCTGCCACCAGACGGGAATCGATCACCTTGGTATCAACCGCACTACAGAAAGGGCAATGCATCGGACCTCCGGCGTTAACAAACAGGGCACCTGACCACAGGGGCAGGATCTTGGCGGGCCAGTGTAGCACGGCCATCCAAAACCGGTAAAAGCCCAGAAAAACAATATGTCACCGTCTATATTCCTTAAACACTTCAGAGGGTGCGAAGTCCGTCTATGGCCGTTGCAGGCAAGCAGATGACGGTATTTGCATCCGCTTCGATCAGCGCAACAATGGCGTCTCTCGGGCCTTCTCGCCAAGCATCCGTTGCATAGAATGCCGCCTGGGAAGCGCTCAGATGCGCAAGATCATCGTATGCCCGCATCAGAAAATAGGCATCCGGATCATGCAGGGAGGGGCCGTGGCTCACCACGTCCATCCCCCATTTACGGTGCAGTGGCATGCTCTGCTCGGTCACCAGCGCATGAAACTCGGCGCGGCTCCCCGCCTTGAGCCGATAACTGCGGATTTCCAGCACTCTCTTCATCGCACTTTCTCCAGCTAAAAAATACCGCCAGCAAGGCGATATTTAACCATTCACTCAACCAGAAACTCAGTCGTCATAGGGCAAGTCTGCGGGGTCACAACCTGCATGGTCGGGTGCCGGATCTTGCGCAAACTGCACCGCATCAATGTGAGTGTGCCCCTCTATCAATGCCTTGCACACCCTGTGCATGCCATCCATGACCCGACCTGCACTATCCAGAATGATGGGATAGGCAAGGGAAGCACTGGCAATCAACTGACAATGCTCGGCTATGCTGCGCACCGTGGGTCTGGCCACGCCGTGTCCGTACCAGTGATCGGTATCCAGCTCGGCAATCTGTACCAATGGCACAGCTTGCACCGGCAAGCCTTGGCTCAACCGCACCAGACGCCGTACATCCCATGCCAGCAGCCCCTCCGGACTATCGCGAAAATGGTACTGGGCACGGATGGACACGATCAGATCGTCATCTGTGATACCGGGCTGGGCTGGCATTATGCCTCCTATGTCTGCACAAGCTCGGCGCCCATGGCGGGGCCGAGACAGAAAAAACAATGCCACCCGCAGGTGGCATTGGTCTCAAACCAGCATGGCTGGTGTATCAGGCATAAACCGGGAAACGACGGCAGATATCCAGCACCTTTTCGCGGGTGTTGGCCAGCACTTCGTCGTTGTCATGGTTGTCCAGCACGTCACAGATCCAGTTGGTCAGCTCAATGGACTCGGCTTCCTTGAAACCGCGGCGGGTGATGGCCGGGGTACCGATCCGCACACCTGAGGTGACGAACGGGGAACGCGGGTCGTTCGGCACAGAGTTCTTGTTGACTGTGATGTTGGCTTTGCCAAGAGCAGCATCGGCTTCTTTACCGGTCAGCTCACGGCCGATCAGATCAACCAGCATGAGATGGTTGTCGGTACCGCCAGAGACGATCTTGTAACCACGCTCGATGAAGGTCGCCGCCATGGCTTTGGCGTTCTTGACGACTTGAGCCTGATAGGTCTTGAACTCGGGCTCCAGCGCCTCTTTGAATGCCACGGCTTTACCGGCGATGACATGCATCAGCGGGCCACCCTGGCCGCCCGGGAAGACGGCTGAGTTCAGCTTCTTGTACAGATCTTCGTCGTCAGCGGCGGAGAGGATCAGACCACCACGGGGACCGGCCAGGGTCTTGTGGGTAGTGGAGGTAACCACGTGGGCGTGGGGCACCGGGTTCGGATAGACGCCAGCGGCAATCAGACCGGCTACGTGAGCCATGTCGACGAACAGCCAGGCACCAATCTTGTCGGCGATTTCACGCATGCGGGCCCAGTCGACGATACCTGAGTAGGCGGAGAAGCCACCTATCATCATCTTCGGCTTGTGCTCGACGGCCAGACGTTCCATTTCGTCATAGTCAATCTTGCCGGACTCATCGATACCGTAAGGAATGATGTTGTACAGCTTGCCGGAGAAGTTGACGGGGGAGCCGTGGGTCAGGTGACCACCATGGGCCAGGTTCATGCCCAGCACTGTGTCACCCGGCTGCAGCAGAGCCATGTAAACGGCGCTGTTGGCCTGGGAGCCGGAATGCGGCTGCACGTTGGCGTAAGTGGCACCAAACAGTTCCTTGGCGCGCTCGATGGCCAGGGTTTCAACCACGTCGACGTACTCGCAACCACCGTAGTAGCGCTTGGCCGGATAGCCTTCAGCGTACTTGTTGGTCAGCTGGGAGCCCTGGGCTTCCATGACGCGGGGGCTGGTGTAGTTCTCAGACGCGATCAGCTCGATGTGCTCTTCCTGACGACGGGTCTCGTCTGTGATGGCCTGCCACAATTGCGGATCATAATTGGCGATGGTCATGTCACGTTTCAACATCCGTTTCTCTCCTGAAAATCGTTTGCGCGTTAGGTGAAGTGGGCCCGCGCATTGTAACGTGAGCTGGATCAAAGAGACAGTCCAACCACCCAAAAAAATGTTTATAAAATGTAAAATGTGTCGCGAATTTCGAAGTCAGTGCAGGCTCTCCCCTTAGCCATAGCGCTGGCATTCGTGCTGACAATAGTGCTGGCGAATAATCCTCCCTCTGTCCATCCGTCCCCGATACCCATCACACCATAGCCCTGCCAGTAAACAGAAACCGGGACAACAAACAGCCAAAACCAGAGCCAGATCATGGATATAGCCGTTACTAACAGATAACATCTTTACACGGCACAGCGGTTGCACCGCCAATAGATGGAGGCAAAACATGCCGGGCAAGACCCTCGCCACGCTCCCGATGGATCTCGATTTGCACCTTCCCCTGGCACTGAGCTTTCGCCAGCCTGCCTGCCGACCGAACGCTGGCAGCAAGAATTTCCACTCGACACACCTGTTCCATGGCGGGTCAAGCCTCTCTCATCCTTCCTTGCATCACCTCAACACGGGGGTACACCATGATGGATAACCTGATGCTTTTTCTGATCATATCGGTATTTGCTGTTTTCTATTGGGTCTACTATACCGGCAGTCGCAAAAGCCCTTTCACCACCCAGTGGGAGACATTGCCCACCAAAGAGCAGTATCTGGCGGCGCATCCGGAGGCCATCGATGGCGATATCATCTTCTGCATTCACTGCGGCCATCATCAGCAACTGGATGTCGGCCTGCTGCACCAGACCGATTTTCGCCGCCAGCATATCTGCACCCGTTGCAAGAAGGCGATCTACCGCGAAGAGATCTGATATCTGATTCATCACCGTGAGATCCGCCAGCTCGCCAGGGCCGATTACGCCTAGGGATCCTCGACCAGGCTCAGAGCCAGCGACCCGGCTTCCACATCTTCGTGGGCTCCAAAGCGCCCCGGCACGAAATAGCCGATAGGCTGCCTCAGTTCAAGACCCGCCCCTCTGAGTTGCCATCAATACGCCCTGAAAACGTCGCCATCGGCGGCGTTTTTTCTGGCTTGTTCGCCGAATTGTCACCTATGGGTTAACTTTTCTGCCAAAGCCGTTAGAATCGGGCTCACTCTGTTTCCCGCTTGCCATCCACGGAGGAAAAATGCAGGAATTTCTGGCCACTAGCGAACGTCGGGCCGAACTTTACTGGTGGTTCGCCACCCTGTTTAGCGCCGAGCTCAGCGATGAACAGATCGCCGAATACGACAGCTACGATGTGCGAAGCTTCCTGAAGAGCCTCTCCACGCTGGATCCCATGCGCCCGGCCGTCACCGAGCTCAATGAGGCCATCGCCCGCCTGCTGGTGCGTGACGAGCGCGCCACTGCCCTGGCGGCCGACTTCAAGGGCCTGTTTCTGGCCGATACGGCCGTTCAACCTTATGAATCCGCCCATCTGGATGCCTCATCCCTCGGCCGCATGCAGCAACGACTGGTGCGCCTTGCCATCGATGTCAGTGCCAAATACCCGCAGCCTGTCGATCACCTTGGGGTCGAACTGGATCTGATGGGCAACCTCATCATACGTGCCGCCGAAGCCCTCAGTGCCGATCAGCGTGAACAGTGGCTAGGCGAGCAGGAAGCCTTGCTGCATGGCCATCTGCTGGCCTGGTTCCCCTATTTCGAAGCCGCTTGCCGCGCCGCCGATCCCTTCGGTTTCTACGGCGCCAGTGCTCGCTTGCTGGGTGTATTCCTCACCATGGATGCCAACTACCTCAGCCTGGTCAAACCGGCATCCTCCGCCGACTGAGCCGATGAAAACCGCCCTGCTACTGATCGCCTGCTGGCTGCTGACCCTGATCCCGCAGGATCAGGGTCTGACGCCGCTCTTCAGCTTGCTGTTCAATCCGGACAGAGATCTGTATGGCACGGCCCAGCTCACCGGTTTCGGCGGCATACTCTTGACCCTCTATCTCGCCAACCTGGGGGTGGAGGTGGTGCTTCGCCGCCGTTTTCAGATAGCCGGCATGCTGACCCTGCTGGTCGCCTGGATAGGCTTTATCAATGCCAGCGGCAGTGAAGCCCACTGGCTCTTGCTACTTGCCCTCTCCCTGCCCTTTCATGTGCTCGGCCTGCTGGTGCTGACGCGCGGCATTCAGGCATTCGGCCGTCAGAAAGGCTGAAAAACCACCAAAAGTATTACAAATCATGACAGCAGGATCCCCGCATTCCCCGTCCCAGCAAGGTCGGCGTGGTGGGGGCCGGTAACATCTGCTTACATTCAGCTCCCATTCAGTTTTGTTGCAACCGTTATAGTGCGGCTCCTTTTTACCAACCGACACAGGAGCAACAGCATGCCTCCACAGGATGCGCGCATCACGGGTCTCGATCTGTTGCGAGGGCTTGTCATCTTCATGGCCGTCTTCGAGCACTACACCGGCTACCTCAACTACTGGTACATCGACTTTTTCAACCGTGAACATGCCCTCTGGGACAGCTTCTATCTGTCACACAAGGCGATGGCCGGCCACCTGCTGCCCATGGATAACACCACGGCACAGGTCTCGGCCTGGCTTATCCCCTGGGTGAGCCAGATCTACCTGGCCCTGGCGGCCTTCAACCTGAGCCGTCGCAGCCAGGAGCGTTTCAGACCACAACTGGGCGGCAAGCTGGTGCTGTTTGCCAGCATCATACTGATGCTCTATGTCGAAGGGCTGGTCATAGCCCCCAACTTCGGCGAGGCCATCTCCTTCTATCCTGTCATGCTGTGGATGTGCCTGCTGGCACTCTTCTCTCTGGTTTACGCCTGGTTCGGCATCCGCGGCATGCTGGTACTGACAGTCCTCAGCCTGCTGCTGGATCAATTCGGCGTGCAGACCCTGCTTGGCAATATCGACAGCTGGATGAAGCTGCACGTGCACCCCGACTATGAGCTGGATGCCCGCCTCGATCTCTTCATGGCCAGCGGCTGCTTCGGTTTCCTGTACGGCTGGTGCTGGCATCAGCGCCCCCAGTGGCGGGATCGCCTCAATGGCCTGGTACTCACCCTCTCCCTCATCGCCCTCGTTATCTATCTTGCGTTTGGCGAGAGCAGTTCGGTCGAACTCAGTGACATCTACGCCAACGAGCACGAGCTGGCGCTGGACATGACGGGACGCGCCGGGATCTGGGGCATGGAGTTTCTGGTGATCGGGGCCGTACTCTGGCTGCATCAGCGCAACATCAACCTGTGCTGGCGACCGCTCAACTGGATCGGCATGTATTCGCTGACCGTCTTCATCTTCCACAAGAGTATCTTCGTGCACCTGTGGGGCCCCTTGCTGCTGTGGTGGACTGCCCGCCAAGGCACCATTCTGCCCAACAGCTTCGGCCTTATCATGCTGCTCAGTGCCACCAGCGTGCTACTCATCTATGCCTTCCAGCGCTCCGGCATCATCTGCCACCTGATGGGCATGCATCAGGACAGAGACTGGGTGCGGCTCTATGGCAAGTAGTCGCTGGCTGCTGCTGACCCTGCCACTCGCGCTGCCCTTGTCGGCCAAGGAGCAGGATAACCTGTGGCAGGTGGGCGGCCAGTGGCAACTCGACAGCAATCAGGCCGGGGTCAAGGCTGACGCCAGCGCCCACTTCTGGCTCGCCTATGAGCGAGAAACCATGGTCGGCCTGATCTTTGCCGATGGACAGAGCGCCGGGCTGGCCTTGCCGCTCTACAAGCAGAGCTTCCTCGCACTGGGGGTCAGTCCCATGCAGGTGGTGGATCGCACCCGTTTCAGTGCGCTCTGGCGCCTCGGCTGGCAACTGGACGAGGATCATCAGCTGAGCCTGGGTCAGCTCTATGATGTGACCGGTCGCTATGGCCATACCTGGTATATGGAACACAGCCTGCCACTGCCGGCAGCCCTCTCCCTCAATCTCTGGCTGACGCGAGGCAGCCAGGCTCACATGGCGGCCTATGGTGCCAGCGAGGGGTGGCGGGATTGGGGCGTCACGCTGGAGCGCAGCTGGGGCTGGCAACAGTGGCGACTGGGCACAGAAGTTGGCGCCAAACAGTGGCTCATCAAGGATCGCGATTGGCAACCCGTGGTGAACCTGACCCTAAGCTATCGCTTCAGCTGGTAACCATCACTTCAACCGGCAACACAACCAGATAGGGGGCAAATGCAGCCCTCTCTCTTCCCTCCAAAGCGCTTCATGCCATACTGACAACACCTTAAATGACAAGAAAGTCAATTCAGGAGCCGTCATGCAGGAAGAGACATCCGAATCCATGCCAGATCCGCCAACGCCGGGTCAAATGAATCCAAGCGAGCTGCAACAGCTGTTTGAGCTGGCGCCGTTCGGCATAGGCGTGTTCGACCGCTACTTTCGCTGCCGCAGCGTCAACCAGACGCTGGCCGATATCAACGGCCTCTCCCGGGAAGATCACTACGGCAAATACCTGCGTGACATAGTGCCGACGCTGGCCCCTGTGCTGGAACCCCTGTTTCAACAGATCATCAGCAGCGGCATTCCCCAGGTGGAATTGAGCCTGAGCGGCCAGACGGAGGCCCATCAGGGCCAGCAACGACGCTGGCAGGCAATCTACAGCCCCATGCTGGATGAACAGGGCACTCCTGACGGCATACTGACCATAGTGCGGGATGTCACCGAACAGTATGAAGTGCAGCAACGGCTGCAACTGGCCATGAATGCAGGCCAGATTGGCGTCTGGGAGTGGCATGTGGCCGAAGACAGGTTGCAATTTGATGGCCAGGTGGAACGCCTGCTCGGCACGGCCGCCAACCAGTTTCAGGGGGGAATGGATAGCTTCATCAAGCGCTTCGATCCCGTGTCGGGGGAGCAGCTCAGAACCGCCCTCAACGGCACGGCCCCCCTTCACCTGACGTTAAGCTACCTGGGGCCCAACCAGATGCGAGGCTGGGTCGATCTCCATGCCGATCATGTGGCCGCCACCGACACTCAGGGACGCCGCATCATGGGGGTGATCCACGATGCAACCGATCGCTGCAATCAGGAAGACAAGCTGCGCCAGGCCAATGTGGTCTTCGACACCACGGCAGAAGGCATCATCATCATGGATGGGCAGCGCCAGATCATTTCGGTCAACCCGGCTTTCTGCAACATGACCCAGTACGAACCGGACGAGATAGTGGGCAAGTCACCGGAAGCCATCATGCATCCCCGTCGCCATACCGACATTGACTACCCCTGGCACACCCTGCTGCCCGGCAGCCACGCCTGGCACGGGGAGATGATGTGTCTGCGCAAGGATGGCGACTACTTCACCTCCTGGCAGCATGTCAGCGCCGTCTATGACAGCCGCCACAACACGGCCCACTATGTGATCACCTTCTCCGACATCAGCGCCATTCGCAAGGCAGAGGCGCAGCTCAATCACCTCGCCTATCACGATCCTCTGACCGAACTTGGCAACCGCAACCTGTTGCAGGAGCGGCTCGAACTGGAAATCAAGACGGCCCAGCTCAATCGGCAGCAACTCGCCCTGCTGTTCATCGACCTCGACGGTTTCAAACTGATCAATGACAACCTGGGCCACAGGGCGGGGGACCAACTGCTCAAGCTGCTGGCCGGGCGCATCCGCCAAAGCCTGCGTCACAACGATGTTGCCATTCGGCTAGGTGGAGATGAATTCCTGGTGCTGATCCCCTATTTCGAACAACAGGATGAGCTGGCACAGCTCGCCGAACAGCTGCTGGCACGTCTGCGCGAGCCGGTCGAACTGGAACACGAGCAGGTCGCCATCTCCGCCAGCATAGGCATAGCCCTCTACCCTGAGCACGCCCGGAGCCCGGACGCCCTGGTCAGTGCCGCCGACAACGCCATGTACGAAGCCAAAAGCCAGGGCCGCAACGGCTATCTGTTTTACAGTCCCGACATGGCCGAACAGACACGGGAACGGATGAGCATGGAGCAGGGACTGCTCAAGGCCATTGATCAGCATCAGCTCTGCATCCTGTATCAACCCATGACGGATCTGGCCAATAACCGCCTGAGTGGGCTGGAAGCCCTGTTGCGCTGGCAACATCCCAGCGAAGGCATGATAGCGCCAGCCCGCTTCATACCGGTGGCAGAGGAGTGTGGTTTGATAGAACAGATTGGGGAGTGGGTAATGCGCACCGCTTGCCAGCAGGGACAGGCATGGCTGACGGCCGGGCTGGCCGTGCCACGGCTCTCGGTCAATGTGTCGGTAAGGGAGATGCGCGCCATTGGCTATGTGGAGCGGGTCGCGGCCATCCTGGCGGAGACCGGCTTCCCGGCGGAGCGGCTGGAGATAGAGGTGACGGAAAGCATCATACAGCGAGTCGACCATAGCTTGCAGCTGTTCACCCGCCTCAAGGCGCTGGGGGTGCAGATTGCCATCGATGACTTCGGCACCGGCTTCTCATCCCTGAGCTTGCTCAAAAGCCTGCCCATCGATCGCATCAAGATAGATCAAACCTTCGTGCAGGCTCTGCCCGATGACAAGCACAGTCGGGAGCTGTGCCGCACCATCATCAACCTGGCCGACAGCCTGGGCATGGCGGTCACCGCCGAGGGGATCGAGACCCAGGCCCAGCGCCAGTTTCTGCAATCCCTGCACTGTCAGGAGGGACAGGGCTACCTGTTCAGCCACCCCTTGACCGAACCCCATCTGGCTGCCCAGCTGACTCCCCGCAAGGGAGTCTGGTGCTGAAGCCGGCAAGTGCTGCAAGAATCGCTTAATGATCGAAAATACGGCTCACTCACTGAACGTCAACCTGGCATCCCACCCCTCGCTCTGGCCCTGGAGCGAGTCTGCCATCAGTGCATCCTTCGGGTAGCGCGGTTTTGGCTGCCCTAGGGTAACTGTCACGGGGGGTTTGCGCGCCAGAAATGCATTGCCCATCTGATCGGCAATACGCTCTCGCACTGCTGGCGAGCCGCTCTGATCGCGCGTCACGGGGAACTCTTTGGGTTGGGGAGCAGCCAGTGCGGCTTCATCGGCAAGCGTAGAGGCATCGGACTGCCAGAGGGCGGTGCAAAGGAGCAGGGACAACATGGCTATCTCCATCGATAAAACCGATGTTTTTACTCAATCGCCGATGAATTGTCACGAATGGCACTGTAAGCAGATGTTTCCATCTATCCAAAAGTCTAATTGCCCTCGTACGCCAAAGGTATAAGTTGTTACTTAATCATTACAATAATGTATTCAAAGGAGTGACAGATGAGCGAGAGCAAGGTCTACCCGGTCAAAGCCCACATCAGCAACAGCGCCCTGCTGGACAAGGCAGGTTACGAGGCCATGTACCGAGCCTCCGTGCAGGATCCGGATGCCTTCTGGGGTGAACAGGGAAAAATCATCGACTGGATGAAGCCCTATACCAAGGTCAAGAACACCTCGTACGACCCAGGGCATGTCTCCATCAAGTGGTATGAGGATGGCCTGCTCAACGTCTCGGCCAACTGCCTGGATCGCCATCTGGCACAGCGCGGTGACAAGGTTGCAATCATCTGGGAAGGGGACAACCCGGCAGAGGATCGCAAGCTGACCTACCGCGAGCTGCACGCCGAGGTGTGCAAGTTTTCCAACGTATTGAAAGCACAGGGTGTGCATCGGGGTGATGTGGTCTGCCTCTACATGCCCATGGTGCCGGAAGCGGCCATCGCCATGCTGGCCTGTACCCGTATCGGTGCCGTGCACAGCATCGTCTTCGGCGGCTTCTCGCCGGAGGCCCTGGCCGGTCGCATCATTGACTCAGGCTCCTCCATCGTCATCACGGCCGACGAGGGGCTGCGTGGCGGCCGCCCTGTCCCGCTCAAGAAAAACGTGGATGAAGCGCTCACCAATCCGGATACCCGGGTCAGCAAGGTGATAGTGCTCAAGCGCACCGGCGGCAACGTTGCCTGGCACAACCACAGGGACATCTGGTGGCATGAGGCAACTGCCGCCGCCAGCAGCGACTGCCCACCCGAGGCAATGAACGCCGAAGATCCCCTGTTCGTCCTCTACACCTCGGGTTCCACCGGCAAGCCCAAGGGAGTGTTGCACACCACCGGCGGCTATCTGGTCTACGCCACCCTCACCTTCAAGTACGTGTTCGACTACCACGAGGAGGACATCTACTGGTGTACCGCCGACGTGGGTTGGGTCACGGGCCACTCCTATCTGGTCTACGGGCCGCTCGCCAACGGCGCCACCACCATCATGTTCGAAGGAGTGCCCAACTACCCGGCCACCAACCGCATGAGCCAGGTGGTGGACAAGCACCAAGTCACCATCCTCTACACGGCCCCGACGGCGATCCGCGCCCTCATGGCCAAGGGCCGTGATGCGGTCGAGGGCACTTCCCGCCAGAGCCTGCGCATCATGGGTTCAGTGGGCGAGCCCATCAACCCGGAAGCTTGGGAGTGGTACTACCGCACCATAGGCGAGGAACGCTGCCCCATCGTCGATACCTGGTGGCAGACCGAGACCGGCGGCATCCTCATCAGCCCGCTGCCCGGCGTCACCGACCTGAAACCGGGATCGGCCACCCGTCCCTTCTTCGGGGTACAGCCAGCGCTGGTGGACAACATGGGCGAACCACTGGAGGGTGCCACAGAGGGCAACCTGGTGATCACCGACTCCTGGCCGGGTCAGATGCGCACCGTGTTTGGCGATCATGAGCGCTTCGAGCAGACCTACTTCTCCACCTTCCCGGGTCGTTACTTCACCGGCGACGGCGCCCGTCGCGACGAAGATGGTTACTACTGGATCACGGGACGGGTGGATGATGTACTCAACGTCTCCGGCCATCGCATGGGGACCGCCGAAATAGAGTCGGCGCTGGTCGCCCATCCCAAGATCGCCGAAGCGGCGGTGGTGGGGGTGCCCCACGAGATCAAGGGTCAGGGCATCTACGCCTATGTCACCCTGATCGCCGGAGAAGAGCCTAGCCGCGAGCTGCACAAAGAAGTGAAGGAGTGGGTGCGCAAGGAGATTGGTGCCATCGCCACCCCGGATGTGATCCACTGGGCGGAGGGGCTGCCGAAGACCCGTTCCGGCAAGATCATGCGCCGCATCCTGCGCAAAATAGCCACCGGCGAGACCGACAGCCTGGGGGATATCTCCACTCTGGCGGATCCCGGGGTCGTGGATAAACTCATCCGCGAGAAGTCGGAAGCGGCCTGATCATGCGCTCCATAATGCAGCGCAAGATCGCGGCAGGCGAGACCGACAGCCTGGGGGATATCTCCACTCTGGCGGATCCCGGGGTCGTGGATAAACTCATCCGCGAGAAGTCGGAAGCGGCCTGATGTAGCCCGTTATCTGCCTCCAGAGCCGGCCCAGTGCCGGCTTTGTCGTCTCTGCTACTGAGCAATTGAACAGCTCATCACTTAGTGCAAAAAACAGACAGATGTAGAGATTAGACCAGTAAAATGCTGCTAATTTTCACGAAATCAATATAATTGCGAAATCTGTGTGCCAGTGCACACCGAATTGCGCAGAAAATGGCTAGATTTCTGGTAGTCCACAAGATAGCTGGTAGATAGCAGCATTATCATCGAGGATGTACTCAATATGTCGCAAAATCACCGTATTCTCCTGCTCAACGGGCCAAATCTGAACCTGCTGGGCAAACGGGAACCGGGCATCTACGGCAGCAAGACGCTCGATGAGATCGTCGCCGATCTGAAGCACAACGCCAGCGAACTCGGCGTCACACTGGAACACCTGCAATCCAACGCCGAACATGAGTTGGTCAGCCGCATCCACCAGGCCATGGGCCAGGTGGATTATATCATCATCAATCCAGCCGCCTTCACCCACACCAGTGTCGCCATCCGCGATGCGCTGCTGGGTGTCGCCATCCCCTTTATCGAGGTGCACCTGTCAAACGTCCATGCCAGGGAGCCTTTCCGTCATCACTCCTATCTGTCTGATGTCGCTAAAGGAGTAATCTGCGGGCTGGGTGCAGATGGCTACCAATTCGCTTTAACCGCGGCCGTGCATCAGTTGCGCGCGGCTTGATAATCACTGATCAGATAAAGAAGAAAGAGAATGCTAATGGATATCCGCAAAATCAAGAAGCTGATTGAACTGGTTGAAGAGTCCGGCATTGCCGAACTGGAGATCTCCGAAGGTGAAGAGTCCGTTCGCATCAGCCGCAACTTCTCCGGTCAGGTGACCACCGCCATGCCGCAGATGATGATGCAGCCGGCCATGGCCCCTGCCGCCGCACCGGCAGCCGCCGCCGTCGCACCGACCGCAGATGCGGCCACCCCGAGTGGTCACCTGATGCGCTCCCCCATGGTTGGCTCTTTCTATCGCTCCTCCAGCCCGGAAGCCAAGCCGTTCGCGGAAGTCGGTCAGCACGTCAATGTCGGCGATACCCTGTGCATCGTCGAAGCCATGAAAATGATGAACCAAATCGAGTCTGACAAGACCGGCGTGATCAAAGCGATCCTGGTTGAAAATGGTCAGGCCGTCGAATTTGACGAGCCGCTGTTCATCATCGAATAAGGGAAGTTGCCACCCATGTTGGACAAAGTAGTCATCGCCAACCGCGGTGAAATTGCCCTGCGGATCCTGCGCGCTTGCAAAGAGCTCGGGATCAAGACAGTGGCCGTTCACTCCACCGCCGATCGGGAGCTCAAACATGTGCTCCTGGCCGACGAAACCATCTGCATCGGCAAGCCTGCCAGCGGTGAATCCTACCTCAATGTGCCGGCGATCATAGCCGCTGCCGAGGTCACGGGTGCCGTTGCCATCCACCCGGGTTACGGCTTCCTCTCGGAGAACGCCGATTTCGCCGAAGTGGTCGAAAAATCCGGCTTCATTTTCATCGGCCCGCGCGCCGAGACCATTCGCCTGATGGGTGACAAGGTCTCCGCCATCGAGGCGATGAAAAAAGCGGGCGTACCTTGCGTGCCTGGCTCTGACGGCCCGGTCGACAGCGATGCCAAGCACAACGCCGCCATCGCCAAGCGCATTGGTTATCCGGTGATCATCAAGGCCGCCGGTGGCGGTGGTGGTCGCGGCATGCGCGTGGTGCGCAATGAAGCCGAGCTGGCTGCCGCCATCGCCCTGACCAAATCCGAAGCAGGCCAGTTCTTCAAGAACGACATGGTCTACATGGAGAAGTACCTGGAGAACCCGCGCCATATCGAAATTCAGATATTGGCAGACGGCCAGGGCAACGCCCTCTATCTGGGCGAGCGTGACTGCTCCATGCAGCGTCGCCACCAGAAAGTGGTCGAAGAGGCACCGGCACCGGGCATCACCGAAGAGATGCGCAAGTTCATCGGCGAGCGTTGCGTGCGCGCCTGTATCGAGATCGGCTACCGCGGTGCGGGGACCTTCGAGTTCCTGTACGAAAACGGCGAGTTCTATTTCATCGAGATGAACACCCGTATCCAGGTTGAGCATCCGGTCACCGAGATGGTCACCAGCGTGGATCTGATCAAGGAGCAGCTGCGCATCGCCGCCGGCCAGCCCCTGTCGATCACCCAGCAGGACATCCGTATCCGTGGCCATGCCATCGAATGCCGGATCAACGCCGAAGACCCGGCTACTTTCATGCCGTCTCCGGGCCTGATCCAGCGCTTCCATGCGCCGGGTGGTCTGGGCGTACGTTGGGATTCCCACATCTACGCCGGTTACAAGGTACCGCCTTACTACGACTCCATGATCGGCAAGCTGATCTGTTACGGCGAGAACCGTGACGTCGCCATCGCCCGCATGCGCCAGGCGCTGGACGAGCTGGTGGTAGAAGGGATCAAGACCAACGTCTCCCTGCAAAAAGAGATCATGAAGGACGAAAACTTCCAGCACGGTGGCACCAATATCCACTACCTGCACAAGAAGTTGGGTCTGTAAGGATCGCTGATAGAGACCCGATGACATTGCACGGTGGCAGTTCCAATGCCCACTACCTGCACAAGAAGTTGGGTCTGTAAGGATCCAAGGCAGAACAATGACTTCCGATAGAAGTCAGCTCCGCAAGGAACCTCTGTTGAAAAAGGGCCATGGCGACATGGCCCTTTTTTGTTATTCTTGCGCCCCTCAAAATTGTCGGAGGCCAAGGTGAATCGTTTCGCGCTCGCTCGTCGGGAAGCAGCCCTCTGCCTGCTGCTGACCCTGCTCTACTTCTTTGCCTGGTATGGCACTGCGTATTTCATCCCGGAAGAGATCGAATACTGGGACATGCCGCTCTGGTTCCTGCTCAGCTGCATGGTGATGCCGCTGCTGTTCATTGTGCTGTGCGGCCTGATGGTGGATCGCCTGTTTGTGGATATTCCCCTCGATACGCCTCCTCCCCATGCCAAGGAGTCCACCCATGAATCTTGAGCTGATGCTGCCGCTCATCATCTATCTGGTGCTGGTGCTGGGAATAGGTTTCTGGGCCAGTCGCCATCGCACCGGCGGCGACTTCGTGCAGGAGTACTTCATCGGCAACCGCAGCATGGGCGGTCTGGTGCTCGCCATGACGCTGGTGGCTACCTATACCTCGGCGTCGTCCTTCATCGGCGGGCCGGGTGCCGCCTACAAGATTGGCCTTGGCTGGGTGTTGCTGGCAATGATCCAGCTGCCCACCGTCTGGCTTACCCTGGGGGTGCTCGGCAAGAAGTTCGCCATCATTGCCCGCCGGGTCAATGCGGTGACCATCAATGACATGCTGTGGGCCCGCTACCAGAGCAAGGCGGTGGTCATTCTCGGATCCGTTACTATCATCCTCGCCTTTATCGCCACCATGGTGGTGCAGTTCATCGGCGGTGCCCGCCTGCTGGAGACGGCCACCGGCCTCTCCTACCAGCAGGGTTTGATGCTGTTTGCCAGTTGCGTGCTGCTCTACACAGTGATCGGCGGCTTTCGCGCCGTGGTGATGACCGACGCCCTGCAGGGGATCATCATGCTGATCGGCACCGGCGCCTTGCTGGCTGGGATCCTGATTGCCGGGGATGGATTGCCCAACCTCATCCACCAGCTCAAGGTGATCGACCCCAAGCTGGTGAGTCCGACGGGGGCCGGCGACATGCTGACCCAACCCTTCATGCTGAGCTTCTGGATCCTGGTCTGCGTCGGAGTGGTGGGGCTGCCCCACTCGGCCCTGCGCTGCTTCGGCTATCGGGACAGCAAGGCGCTCCATCGCGGCATCCTTATTGGCACCGTCGTCAGTGCCCTGCTGATGTTCGGCATGCACCTGGCCGGCGCCCTGGGCCGCGCCATCCTGCCCGGCATGGACAGCCCGGACAAGATCATGCCCTCCCTGATGATGGAAGTGCTGCCGCCCTGGCTGGCCGGGGTGTTTCTGGCGGCACCGATGGCGGCCATCATGTCCACCATCGACTCCCAGCTGATCCAGGCCTCCGCCACTCTGGTGAAGGATCTCTACCTCAACTACCTCAATCCCAAGCAGGAGAAACTGGAGGTGCACATTCCTCGCCTCTCCCTGCTCTGCACCCTGATCCTGGGCACGCTCGTATTGCTGGCGGCGCTGCAGCCCCCCGAGATGATCATCTGGCTCAACCTGCTCGCCTTCGGTGGCCTGCAGGCCGTGTTCCTGTGGCCGCTGGTACTCGGCCTCTACTGGTCACGGGCCAACGGGCCGGGCGCCCTGGCCAGCATGGTATCCGGCATCGTCTGCTATGGCGTACTGAGCCAGTGGGGGATAAAACTGGCCGGACTGCATGCCATAGTACCGAGTCTGGGGCTGGGACTGGTTGCCTTTGTGCTGGTCAGCCTGCTGACTCCGCCTCCCAGTCAGGGGGTTCGGCGATTATTCGAACAGCAGTAACAAAGAGATTAATAAAGGGTTCCAAAACTATCCCCAAATAGGTGTTTTACGGGTAAACTGTGCGCCAAGTCACAAAACCCAGCACCTTTATGCCAGTACAGAACGCCAGACAGACCCTGATCCAGGCCCTGCAACGACTCGGTTACGCCCTGTTGTTGCCGGTCTCCATACTGCCACTGGCTGCGCTGCTCTACCGGCTCGGTCAACCGGATGTACTGGATCAGGCTGTGCTCTCCCTCACGGGGCGCGCCCTGTTCAGCCAGATGCCGCTCATCTACGCGGTGGCCATCGCCTTCGGCCTGAGCCGACAAGGAGAGGGCACCCAGGCGCTGGCCGGGGCGGTCAACTTCCTGCTGCTGAGCTCGGCGCTGGGCACCCTGGCCCCCGGTCTGCATGCGGACATGATCTGCGGCCTGCTGGCGGGGCTCACCACCGCCATCATCTACCCCTGGGTGAAACGGCGCACCATACCTGGCTGGCTGCAGATAGCGCAGGGGGATTTCGCCTGCCTGTGCATCTCGGCGATCGCCTGCCTGTTGCTGGCGTTTCCCCTCTCCCTGTTCTGGCCGCTGCTGGAGCAGGGCATCACGCTGCTGGCCTCGGAACTGCTCACCACCCCACTGGGCGCCTTCTGTTACGGTACCCTCAACCGGCTGCTGATCCCCCTTGGCCTGCATCAGGTGCTGGGCAGTCTCATCGGCCTTGGCGAGAGCAACCTGCAGGCGCTGGCCACCGCCCAGCCGCTGCATGAAGGGTATGTAGCCGGTCTCTATCCCATCATAATGTTCGGCCTGCCGGGCGCCTGCTTTGCCATCTGGCTGCACCGCCAGCGCATGCAGCGACTGCCGCAGGGTGGACTGCTGCTCACCCTGGCGCTCACCTCTGCACTATTGGGGATCACTGAGCCCATCGAGTTCCTGTTCGCCTTCACCGCCCCCTGGCTGTTTCTGGCCCATGCCCTGCTGACCGGTTTGTCGCTGGCCATCTGCAGCGGGCTTGGCATCCAGGTGGGCAGCTACTTCTCCGCCGGTCTGCTGGATCTGGTGCTGAGCTATCAGTCCGGCGAGCACAGTTTCTGGCTCATTCCGGTCGGCATCCTCTTCTTCGTCGCCTACACACTGCTCTTCTATCAACTGCTGGAACGAGCACCTCTGAGCCTGCCGAGCAAGCCCATCGCCAATGAGCACCCACGGTTGGCCAGTGTCGCCCCCTCGGATCCCCAGATGCTGGCCATCCAGTACCTCAAGGCGCTGGGGGGCATGGACAATCTGCAAGCCATGAGCGTCTGCCTGACCCGCCTCAGTCTGCGGGTGTGCGACATAGCGCTGGTGGATCAGTCCCGCCTGCCGGGTCTGGGTTGCCTCTCCTGGATCCAGCTCAACGACCATCAACTGGTACTGGTGCTGGGCCCCAACGCCAGCCTGATCGAGGGGCAGATCCGCATGCTGGCGGAGCGTCAGTCGGTACCGCTCGGCCTCAAACCCAATCAGGAGTCTGCCAGCCCAGGCAATTGGTAGGCTCAGGCGAACGGCAGCCGCTCGGCGACGAAGTCCATCAGAGATCGCAAGGCAGGCGCCAGATGTTCCCGGCTCGGGTAGATGAGATAGAAGGGATTGGGCGGTATGGGGTGATCCGGCAGCAATTTCTGCAACCGCCCCGTCGCCAGATCCTCCTGACAGACATGATGTGGCAACAGGGCAATCCCGCCTTCGTGCAATGCCAACTCCCGCAGCGCCAGCAAGCTGTTGCTGATGCAGGCCCCTTGCGGCCGCCAGCCCCCCTCCTGCAATGGCCACACAGGCAATGCCGAGTGCACTAGGCAGGGGTGAAGCCCCAACTCGGACAACTGCTGCGGCGCGCCATGAGTCGCCAGATAACCGGGAGCCGCCACCAGATGACGCGGCACCTGACCAATGCGCCGGCAAATGAGACTGGAATCTTTCAGCGGCGCCGCCCGCAGCGCCAGATCATAACCCTCCCCCACCAGATCCAGCTGATCGTCGCAGAGGGTCAGCTCCAGCACCACCTCGGGATAGAGGGCACGAAATTCCGCCAGGATCCTGCCAAGCAGCAGGGTGCCGGTCGCCTCTGGCGCCGTGATCCGCACCCGCCCCGCCGGGGCCGATCGCAACCGCGCCATCGCCAGATTGGCGCTACGGGCCAGCGCCAGCAGCGCCTGGCATTGCTCCACGTAGATCTCACCCTGCGGGGTCAGGCTGAGCCTGCGGGTGGTTCGCTGCAGCAGTCGCACCCCGAGCTGGGTTTCGAGCCGCGAGATCTTCTGGCTCACCGAGGACTTGGGCATGCCAAGCGCCTCGGCGGCACCGGTAAAACTGCCCTGCTCCACCACGGTAGCGAACAGCCCCATCAACTCCAGATCGACATTGTTCATATATTCAAACAGTCTTTACCAATTACCCATCTTAATAAGAATAATTAACCAGACTAGAGTAGCTGGCAATCCCAATCCATCCGATTTGAAAGGAACTGCCATGAAAGCCATTGCCCTCACCCATTATCTGCCCAGCGATCACCCCCACTGCTTCATCGAGGCCAATCTGCCCGACCCGACCCCGGGCCCGCGGGATCTGCTGGTGAAAGTGACTGCCACCTCCATCAATCCAGTGGATACCAAGGTGCGCGCCCCCAAGGCCAAGATTGAGGCCAGCCCGCGTGTACTGGGCTGGGATGCAGTCGGTGAAGTCGTTGCCGTCGGTAGCGAAGTGAGCCTGTTCAAGGCGGGCGACAGAGTCTGGTATGCCGGCGACATCAGCCGCCCAGGCAGCAACAGCGCCTTGCAACTGGTGGATGAGCGCATCACCGCCCTCGCCCCCACCAGTCTGACCGACCTGGAAGCCGCCGCCCTGCCGCTCACCGCCATCACAGCCTGGGAGACACTGTTCGAGCGCATCGGCCTTCACCGCGAGAGCACAGGCAAGCTGCTGATCATTGGCGGGGCCGGTGGGGTAGGCTCTATCGCCATTCAGCTGGCTCGCCAGCTCACCAATATGGACGTGATTGCCACAGCCTCCCGACCAGAAAGCCGTGAATGGTGTCTGGAAATGGGCGCCCATCAGGTGGTAAGCCATCACAAGCTGCAGGCAGAGCTCACCGCGCTGGGCATCACCCAGCTCGACGCCATCTTCTGCACCAATGCTACCGAGCAGCACTGGGATGCCATGGCCAGCCTCATTCGCCCGTTCGGCCACATCTGCACCATCGCCGAATCCAGCGAGCCCTGGGATCTCTCCCTGCTCAAGAGCAAGAGCGCCACCTTCAGTCAGGAATTCATGTTTACCCGATCCCTGTTCCAGACCCCGGACATGATCGAGCAACACAAGCTGCTTGGCCAGGTTGCCTCCCTCATCGACCAAGGGGTGCTCAAGAGCACACTCACCCGCACCCTGTCCGAGCTGACCCCGGTCACCCTGGCCCAGGCCCATGCCGAGGTGGAAGCCGGTCGCATGGTGGGCAAGCTGGTGATCGACATGAGCAGATTTGCAAACTAATCCCTTATAGGTAAAAACTGCACCATCATGGGGTGATTTCACCAGTGACAGGCCCCAACAGTGCACAGTTCATATCAGGCACCAGACAGTCACCACGCAGAGTCACCATAAAAACGACATAAAAAAGGGGCCATCCCGCCGGGATGGCCCTGAATACCTGAACGTTGGGGTAACAATCACACACATATCCTTAAGCAGGACATACCCATCTTTGCATCTTGTGTGCCAACGCCCCACGTCCCCCTGTTCCATCCCCTCACGCCTGTCATCCGCACTTGTTTTCCCCAGCCAGCACTAATGCCGAAAAAAAAAGCCACCCTAAGGTGGCTGAAAAAAGATGACGGAACTTTCCTAGAGCAAAGCATTCAGCGGGAACAGGTTGCTTCCCGTTACCCAATGAGGAATACATTAACCGTGCCAACTCGGCAGAGTTCACTTCCTGCGCCATGCAGACATGGGCAAACCACGACAGCACAGGCCCATGATGATAGAATCTCGCGGTTTCACATTTATGAAGAGTCGACGCCATGCCCTGGATACAAATTCGAATCAACGCCACTGCCAAGACGGCAGACAAGGTGAGCAACATGCTGCTGGGGCGTGGAGCCCAGGCCGTGACCTTTATGGATGCCCAGGATGTCCCCGTCTACGAGCCGCTGCCCGGTGAAACCCCGCTCTGGGGCGAGACCGAAGTGATGGGCTTGTTCGATGCCGAAACCGATCCGGCCCCCACCATCGCCTTCTTCCAGCAGATCTTCGGGGAAGACGTGGGCTACAAGGTCGAGCAGCTGGAAGACAAGGACTGGGTGCGCGAGTGGATGGATCACTTCCACCCCATGCAGTTTGGCGAACGGCTCTGGATCTGCCCGAGCTGGCGCGATGTGCCAAACCCCGATGCGGTCAACGTCATGCTGGATCCGGGTCTGGCATTTGGTACCGGTACCCACCCCACCACAGCGCTCTGCCTGCAGTGGCTGGACGGGCTGGACCTGACCGGTAAAACCGTGGTCGACTTTGGCTGTGGCTCCGGCATTCTCGGCATTGCCGCCCTGAAACTGGGGGCTGCCCGCGTCATCGGCATCGACATAGACCCGCAGGCCATTCAGGCCAGCCGCGACAATGCCGAACGCAACGGCGTCGCCGGCCAGATCGAACTCTATCTGCCGGCGGATCAGCCGCAAGACGTAGAAGCGGACGTGGTGGTGGCCAACATCCTGGCCGGCCCGCTGCGCGAGCTGGCACCGCTCATCGCCGGCCACGGCAAGCCAGGCAGCCTGATGGCGCTCTCCGGTGTGCTGGAGAGCCAGGCCCCGGAGCTGGAAACCATTTACGGCCAGTGGTTCGACATGGACCCGACCGCGGTAAAAGAGGAGTGGTGCCGCCTCTCCGGTCGCAAGCACGGCTGATGGCAACCACCTCATACAACAAGGGCACCGATGGGCTGTCTCTTGATCACATCTGTCGATGCTCAAGAGACAGTGCCAGTTCATAGCCTTCAAGGAGGGTCTGTAACCTAAACCAGCCCTCCCATAACACCGCTATCGAGGCTCGCCCCGTTCTCTTGGTGTCCTTCCAGCCCCCCAGTATCGC